>CAZBWQ010000007.1:0-129 GCA_964495565.1 uncultured Sandaracinaceae bacterium
GGTCGGCCAGGAGTGCCCGAACCGCTGGGCAGGTCGCGAGCGATTCGTTGATCCCGCAGTAGTTGGCGCTGACGCTTGGATTCGAGAGGCTCGGTCGGTCGGCAAGGGTGATCGAGAAAGGCCGTTCAC
>CAZBWQ010000007.1:139-74370 GCA_964495565.1 uncultured Sandaracinaceae bacterium
CTGAGACGCTTGGGCGATCCGAGATTCTGATGGCATAAGGTTGTGCGCATCCGCCCGATGCGAAGACCTTGAGGCAAAAGCCCGTCTGCTCGTCGGGGAAGCGGGCTCCTTGGTAGAACATGGGGACGCAGCGGTGCTCTTCGGAGGGGGCGCCGTCGAAGCCGCACTGGCTGTCGGCTTGGCAAGGCTCGCAGACGTCGAGGCTGCCGATGTCGACGTTCGTGCACTCGCGGGTCGTGGCGCTGCAGGTCTTGCCTTCGGGGCACGCCTCGGCCTCGGTGGCGGGCGTGCAATCGACGCATAGGCCCTCGTCGCACACGTTGACGTCACTCGGCAAGCCGTCGATGTCGCTGCACTGGCTGCTGTCGTCGCATTCGACACACTCGAACCGCTCTAGGTCGCATACGGCTGCGGCGGGGGTCCTGCAGTCGCCGTCGCCGAGGCAGCCGACGCACTGGGAAGTCTCCGTATTGCAGATGAGCATGCGCTCCGTGCAATAGTCGTCCTGGTCGCTCGTGCACTGCACGCACTCGAGGGCCTCGTTGCAGATGGGTTTGTCGGCAGGGCACCCTCCGCAGAGACCGGCGTCCGCGGCCATGCCACCGGTACCGCCGAGGCCAGCGTCTTGCACGGGCTGATCCTCGAGCACGCAGCCCGCGGCCAATGCCATCACCCCCAGGAAGCAAGCAACCCCTCTCATCCCCTTTCCCTTTTTCAAAACCGGAGCCTGAAGTCAATCCGAGTCGGTTGGAGGCTGATCGCCGGGTCGTCCCGCTGGCTCGTCGCCCGATCGAGCCGCCGCCTCTTACCCACGACCCACCAGGCAGCTCCGCTGGCCAGCGCGACCGCCCCGATGGCGGACCATGCCCCGACGGCTGCCGGGTTGAGCTTCTGATCGTCACTTCGGACGCCGGCGGCGATCCCGATGGCCCCGAAAGCGCCGAGCCCGGCAGCGATCATGACGATCGGCCCCGCCTTCCAGGCATGAGGATGCGCGGCCACTCTATCGACGCCCGATGGTCCGGCGTTGCGCGTGAGGCCGTCGAAACGCGGGCCGCCCGCGAGCGCGTCCGAGTGTTGCGGGACGGCTGCCCTCCGGCTCATCAAGAGGTCCACCAGCATCGCGGCCGCGTCGGCCACCTGGCCCTCGACCGGGGTGCTGGCGTTCACGTTGCGGCCCACCGGCTGCAGGAGGGTGAGCGTGAGCTCGGGAGCGCCTTGCTCTCGTAACCAGATCGCCGGCACGATGGCAAACGAAGCGCCTGCGGCAGCGAGCGCCGCCTCGATGCACTCTGGGGTTTGGCACTCGATCATGGCGCGCGCTTCGTCCACCGAGCCGCGTGCCGCACGGAATCCAAAGGAGGCGAGGGCGTCGTGCAAGGCCGCGCACAGCGACTCTGCGTAGAGCGGCCGGAGCGACGCGCTGCCCTGAGCGGGAGCCAACAACACGGCCGGCGCGGCGTCCGGCGTGGGAGCCGAAGAGAAAACGCACTGCCCGGAGTCGGCAACCCGGTCCTCGGCGGCTGCCGGCACCGCAAGCACCAGCAGCCATGCGGCCGCCACCCATCGCGCCGCGCGCATCAAAACACCTTTCGGACCCGCAGCACGAAGCCTCGGTCGCCGACCGAAACCGACGGCGCTGCGCGGAGCGGACGGAATAGATAGACCAAGGGGACGGTCAACAGCGGGGCCGCACCCGCCAGGCTCAGCGAGAGCCGGCCCGTCCCCTGGCCGCGCCCGACGCAGGAGCGCACGGCCGATTCATCGGCAATGAATGGCTCGGGGCAATCAGCCAGCGTCACGCCCTCGTACACGGCGTACCCGGTCAGACCGAGCCCGGCGCTTCCGAGCACCCAGGCCCACCAGGGCGGGCGATCGGACCTCGGGAGCAGGAGCGGCATCGCGGCGCTCGAGGCGACGCCTCCGAAGATCGCCGTCGTCCAGACGCCGATGCGCGCGTCGTTCCAGCGTTGTGCGGCGTCGAGGCTCGCGGGCGATTCGATGAAGCGATCGCCTAGGTTTCCACGCCAAACGTGCAAGCCCGCGCTCGCTCCGATGCTTGCGACGCCCAGGCCGAGCAGGGACCAGCCCGCGATGCGCTCCTGCCGCGGAGGTGAATCGCCACGACCGGGCTCGGGCGCCGATTCGAGCGCCGGCGCCGCGGCCGCGACCTCCGGCGCGGGCGGCTCGTTCTCGACTTGCCAGCTCGGTCGAGCCATGGGGTGCGGGCCGGTGAAGTCGACCGACCGCCCCTCCAAGAGGGCGTCGAGGCCTCTGCGGACGTCGTCGGCATCGAGCCCGCCATCGTGCGTCGCCAACCACACCGAAGCGGGCTGCGCGCCGCGCGCCGCGAGGTCGATGCGGAGCTGCTCCGGACCGACGGCGGTGACGGCGAGCGCTTTGGGGCCGCCCAGGATCGCTGCGACCTCGGTGGCGTGAGCCATGCGTTCTTTCCAGCCAGCTTCCGATTCGTAGCGCAGGTGAAGGACGGGCCGCGTTCGCACGGCGCGATCGAGCGCGGCGTCGAACGAAAACTCGTTCGGGCCGCTCGCCACGGTCACGCGGTGAATGCGACCCCGCTCTCCTTCGGAGCATTCGACCTGCAAGCGATAGGTGCCGACGGGAAGCTCGACCCCAGTGAGCGGGGTGCGGCCGAGCTCGACTCCGTTGATTCGCACTAGGCACTTCGTCGGATCACTGGCGACCGTCAAGGTGCCCGGCGCCTCGTGCGCCATTTCGGCGTCGACCTCCGCGAGGAGCTCTCGAACCTCGGGCGTATGCCGAAAGGCCGTCGGCTCGACGCGAGGCACGAGCTGCCGGCATTCCCGTGCTTGCCTTCGCGCTTCGGCGTCGTTCTTGGTTTCGACGTAGGCACGCACCATGAACAAGCACGTGTCGAGCACCTGCTGGGCCCGCGCCGCTTCGCGGTTCAGCTCGGCTGCTGCTCGGTCGGCGAGCCGCTGTGCCGCCTTGAGCTCGCGCCGTGCGGCTTTGTAGTCGGCCCGCGCCAAATAGCGCACGGCCGCACGCGATCGCTCGACCCAGCGATCGATGTCGCTTTGGCTGACCTCCGGCGCAGGCGCCGAGCCGATCGCTTCGAAGCGCTCCGAGGCACGATCCGCCCGCCACACGGATTCGCCACGCACGCTGAGCTCGTGCCGCAAGGCCTCGGATTGGATGTGGAGGGCCTCGATCGACACGGCGGGGTGGTGCTCGCCAGCCTCGACGATCACCGGCAAGACGAGCCACGGGGTGGGCTCATCGAGCGCACGCGCAGAGCCGTTCGGCTGCCCGGCAGCCGGGGAACCCGACATGGCCGTCAGCGCGATTGCCAAAACGCAAGCGAGCCACCGCATCCCACGCCTACAAGCACCCCACGAAGGTCAGCGCCGAGCCCCCGCTCTCGGACGTTTGCAGGACGGCCGCCGTGCTTCCGCTGACGACGACGTCGAGTCGGTTCGGCGGAGAAGGAAGCGCGTCGAGCGTTTCGGCTTGCTTGATGGCAGGGACCCCTTCTGCGCGGCCCACGACCCAAAGCGCGGTGCCCGCCGCGACGAACCACGTGTCGGTCGCGTCGTCGTAGGCGAGCGCGGTGGGGCCGTGCTGCTCGGCGTCGGGCCCGGCAAGCAACTCGTGACAGAAGCGACCGTCGGCGCACTGCAAGCTCAGGGCACCGAGCTCGCTCAGATACAAGCCGCCCCCGTCGATGTACGCGACGGCGGGGCCGCCCTCGGCGACTTCGATGGCCGGGCTGTGCCCCCGACCCACGTCGATGTCGAGAGCCAGCGTGCCGTCGTCGACCAACCAGCCCGCCCGGAGGTTGTCACCTGCTTCCCACGCGAGAAACGGACCCGATGCGTCGAATGGGGTGTAGGGACGCATCGAAACTGGAGTCGGTGCTTCGCCGAGACCGTCGAGCGTGGCCTGCTCGATCGGCGTGATCGCAAAGGTCACCGCATCCTGGTAGCCGACGAAGCGCGGCGACGACGCCACCACGCGCGGATGATACGGTGGGTCGTACACACCGAAGTCGACGCTTTGCCGCCACACGGGGTGCAGTGCCCTCGCTTCGGTGATGATCGGCACCAAGGCCGAGTCGACTTGGACCTCGAGAACGTGGAATGAAAGCTCGCCGAGCGCCACGAGCACCCGTGAGCCTGCCGCATCGGATTCCATGAACGAGATCGATGCGACGGGATTGTCGATGTCGTCGTGTTGCCCGGTGCGCTCGCCCGCGCTGTCGTAGGTCTCGACCCGAGCTCGTTCCGCCACGATGCGCGTGACTACGAACCCTCCCTCGACCGGCGCGACGGTGGCGTGCCCGGACAGGCGCTCGCCCTTGCGCGACAACGCCCCTTCGTCGACCAAGCCATCGCAGTCGTCGTCCGCGCCGTTGCAGGTCTCGGGGCTCGGCTCGACTGCGCCCTCGCACACGATGCCGCTTCCGTCGGCTGCGCAGACGTACTGGCCCGAGCGGCACACGCCGATGCCGGATCGCTCTCCGCACGGCTTTCCGAGGCCGGGCCAGTCTTCATCGATGTCTTGATCGCCGTCGTTGTCCTCGCCGTCGCAACGCTCGGTCTCCGACGTCGGCTCCGGCGCATCTTCGGGAAGGGGCGTTTGCTCGGGCGCAGGCTCCTCGTCGGGGAAGGGGTCACGCTTCTGGCAGGTGCCGTCGACGGCATGAAACGGCTCCGGACAGCCGAGCTCGCCGCAGGCGCCGAGCCAAGCGGCACAGCTCGCCACGAGCAGAAAACGGCCGACGGAGAAAAGAGAGCCGTGAACGCCAGGGGGGCGCGTGGACCAGGGAGCTGACATGTCGTCGGGGTTATCGGCGTTCGACGCCGCCGGTTGCGTCCGCCCGGAGCGGACGAACACCCTACCGTTTTTCGAGCCGTTTTGGGGCCAGATTCCGCCTGGCTGCGACTACCAGCTGATTTCCACGTACTCCGCGGCGCCTCGGATGCCGCTCACCTGCAGCTCCGAGCCGTCGTCGAGGATGACGCGGCCGCGGATTTCGCCGTGGACCTTCCAGCGAGTGAGCACGTAGGCCGAGCCGAGGTTGAGCGTGGTCGAGTCGTCGAAGTCGGGTGTGAGCGTCAGATCGGCGCGGCCGTCGGCGCTCGCGAAACGCCACTCGCCCAGCAAGTCATCGAGACTGTATTCCCAGGTCACCCGGTCGAGCTTGTGGAGCACGCCGTCGACGATCACCGCGTCGGACGTGCCCGGCGTATCGTCCCCGAACACGGTTCCGAGATTGATGCCGACCAGCTGACCGTCGACCGTGCCTGTGAAATGCCCCCACTCCCAACGGACCTCTTCGGGCCACGCGCCGCGGCCCCAGTCGAGGACCGCAAACGACTGCCCCTCGGGAAGCTCGTACACCTGCTGCCCGACTCGAAACGAGCCCGTGGCGGGCATGTTGACGCGCTTGTTTTCGTAGAAGAACTGGCCGGGCTCCTCGAAGCGGTGCACGACCGCGATGCTCTCGGTCGCCGGGCCGTCCGCCAGCTCGAGCTCGAGCTCGACTCGGCCGTCGGTTCCTTCCCTTCCGGAGAGCACCGTGATTTGCCGCGTCCCGTCTCCGTAGCGATAGTCGATGGTCCCGTTGTCCGATTCGAAGAAGGTGTTTTCGAAGGGCGTTGGCGGGAAGTCGAGCGCATCGGCGCTGGCGAGGAGCACGGCGCTGTAGATCTCGCCCGTCGCGTAGTCTTCGAGCGTGGCCGTTCCGAACGCCAGGAGCCCGAGATCGGCGAGCGTCAATCCGATTGCAAAGCCCGGCGTGAAGACGGCGTAGTATTCCCATTCGCGGAGCTGATCGCGTTGCTCCTGTTGAACCCGCGCGCGGTCGTACTGCATCAACGGTCCGCGTGCCCACCCGTGGGCTGCCACGGTGCCGTCCTCGTTCAACAACGGCGTCGGCTCGGTGATCTCACCAGGCTGTCCTCCCTCTTCGGATGCACATCCCGTGAGATGGACGGCAACCCAAACACTCACGACGAATGCTTTCGTTTTCATTGACACCTCCGCGCCACCTTCTCTCGGGTGCGGGCCCTCGCCAGCAGGCCCCGCATCATAGCGGCCTGGCTCCGCGGGGCGAGGTCATCTTAGTTTCCCAAAATGCTCTGCGCTTGGTACGCTTCCGTAGATGGGAAGCCAGCGCTGCGACGATTCGCCAAGTCAAAGCTGGCTGTCGCCCTTCGTCCTCGCCGTCGTCTTTTTCCCCTCCGTGATGCAAAGCGGGAGCTCTTGGAGCTGCAAAGGTGGCGACACGACCCTTGCCGAGCTTGCCGTCCTGGTCGACGGAGAGAACCAGCTCCCATTCGAGCGCCTTGGGCGAAGCTATGAGGTCAGCGTGCCCTCGAGCGTCAGCGAGGCGGTGTTGCGCGCGATTCCGAACGACCCGGGTTCCCAAGTTTGGATCAACGTGTACAGCGACTCGGCCTCCGTCAATGCCATGGCTGGAGTGATCGGTGGGGGTGAAGCGGCCGTGCCACTCGAGCCGGGCCTGAACACCATTCGGGTATCCGTGAAAGCTCCGCGCGGTGCGTCGGGCCTTTACGAAATTCGCCTCCACGTCGAGGCCGGGCTTGCGATTGCCGCCTGGCAAGATTCCGAGGTGCTCGCATACCCCACCGATGCCTGGGGATTCGACGACGCGGCGGGTCATGCGAACGGACACGCCTTCGTGCTGTGGGCCGAGCTCGTGGGCCAAGATTGGGAGCTGTGGGCGGGCCGCTTTTCTCCAGACGGCGGATGGCAGGCGCCTGAGCTGGTGAGCCGGGCGAGCGCCCTTCAGCTCGATGGCCATGTCGCGGTCGGCGCCCGAGGCGACGCCATCGCGGTTTGGCGGAACGGGTCCGAGGTCCGCGCGAGCTTGTATGCACCGGAACAAGGCTGGCGAGCAGCCGAGCTCATCGAGCTCGAGACGGGCTGGGCTTCTTCGCCGCAAGCGGTGATCGACACACACGGCAACGTGCTCGTCGTATGGGTCATGCAAGATGCCTGTTGGTTCAATCGATATACTCCGGACGGGGGTTGGGGGAACGCGGCTCCCCTGGCGCAAGGTTGGGAGCCCCGCCTCGCAGGCAACGACGCCGGCGATGCGCTCGTCGTATGGGCCGTCAGTGAAGCAGACTCGAGCACCCTCTGGGCGCGCCGATACGATCCTGCGGCCGGTTGGGATGAGCCCGAGATTCTGAGCCAGCATGGACCAGAGCTGTTTGCCTACAGCCCGAATGCCGCGATGGGTGCGGATGGGTCGGCGATGGTCGCCTGGCATCAGAACGAGCCGACTCCCGATGGAAGCGTGCGCAGTCGGGTTTGGGCGAGTCGGCAGTCCAAGGGCTCGGCGTGGGAGCCCCCCCAGCTGGTCGAGAGCTACGAGCTCGATTCGATCGGGGACGAAGATGCGCCGGCGGTGGCCGTCGACGCGCAGGGGAACGCGTTCGTGGCGTGGATGCAGTGGGAAGAAGACCGCCAACCGAGCTACACGCAGCGTCGCGCGGACGTTCGGGCAAACCACTACAGAATGGGGCTCGGTTGGGCGGAAGCCGCGATCGTGGCGCCCGGCAGCGGTTTCCGCTCGTTTTCAGATCCCCCGACTGTCCGCGCCGTCCAACTGGTCGTCGACGATTTCGGCAATGCCCTCGCGGTTTGGGAGCACGATGCGCCCATCGGGCCCGGATACTATGCCAATCGCATCTGGTACAACGTGTTCCGTCCGGCGATGGGCTGGAGCGAGCCACGGGTGGTGAGCGAGCCAGGCGACTTCGAGCAAGACCTTCAATACCTGCCGGCGTTGATCCCTGCCTCGCCGGGGACCGCGAAAGTCTTTTGGATCGAGACACGCGGATCTGCGCTCAGCTTTCGAACGAGCCGATTCGAGCCGCCCAGTCCGCCATGATGCCGCGCACGCGAGCGAATTCGTGATTCGTCATCCCATGGGGTGAGGCGCAGGGCTCGACTCGCCACTACCCAGGTCTCGAGGGTGCACATCGCGTTTGTAATCCCGCACGCCTTCCTGTATCGACCGAGACTGTGCCGTCGAAGCGGCGTGTCGTTCGCGAAAGGAGCGTCCCATGAAGAACGTGCTAGTCGTGATGTTGGTTGCCCTGTTCTCTTCGACTGCAGGCGCAGAAGACGTTTGTCCCGAGTTTGCGAACATGGTCAACGTCATCAGTGAGGACGGCAAATCCAGCAAGGAGCTCGCGATGGAGAAAGCCGTCGCGAAGCAGAAGAAGAAAGGCATCTACCGGGGCTGGGACAACAGCGTTCGTTTGGAAGGTGCGAGCGCCAAGGTGTCTGTCGGGAAGTCGCCGGCGTTTGCCTTCAAACCGCTCAACGCGGAGGTTCATCCGGCCCAACAGATCAAGCTCTATCCATTCGACTCGAAGAAAGACTACCGAGAGCTCTCCGTGGGCGGCACGAGGGCTTGGGGTGGCAGCAAGGACAAGAAGGCCGAGGACGACTCTGTCCCCATCGAGATCGAGAAGATCACCAAGGGCTGCTACAAAGTGAAGGCCGGCGTCGAATTGCCCCCGGGCCAGTATGCGTTCAGCCTCGGCTCTTCCGCTGACGTGAAGGGCACCAACGCAGGTTGGGGCTCGAGCGTCGAGGGGCAGGTTTGGTTCGGCTTCACCGTCAAGTAAGCACGAGCGGCGCGATTCTCGCCGCAGCTCTCGTCGCTTCGACGTTGGGGCTGACGGGTTGTCGCGAGCTCAGTGAGCCCAAAGAAGGCTACATCGTCGTTCCGCACATCCTGTCGCCGGTGACGATTCGCACCAAGGACCTCGAAGGGCAGGGCTGGCTCAAGGCTTACACCAACGCGCACGAGTGGGAAGTCATTCATCTCTCGCCGGGTGGAGCGTTCACCTACGACCAGGTGTTGCCGACCCGCGTTTGGCACTGCAACCAGCCGGACGGGAGTGAGGGCTGCGTCGCGCTCCTGCAAGCGGGCGACGACAGAGGCTATGTGAACGCGGCGAAACGCTCTCGAGGCAAATTCCACGTTTGCACCGAAAATTACGTGCAGCGGGTAGGTCGCAAGCACTGTGGCGACCGCGCCCTCGAGCGGTTCGTGTTCCCGAACGGCACCAACCCCGCCGACCAGGTCACCCTGAGCCGTACGGCCACGCAGGGGGTCTCCAAAGAAGACTACCCGACGCCCGGTGGCCTGTACGTGTGGAAAGGGGATCCGTGGAGCCGGCTCGTGAGCGGGAGCGTTTCCGCACCGGACGTCGACACCTGGCATCCCGACGAGAGGGAGGGTGCGCTCTCCACCTGGCAGGAGCATCCCTACGTCGCGGGGGAGCATCCGATCGTCACCTCCGAAAACGAAAGCTTCTCCGTCGACGTCGGCGCCTGCTCGATTTTCTTTCCTTGGGAATGGAAGGACCGTCTGCCCGACGATTTGTGGACGCTTCTCATCGGCCAGCAGACCGGGCAGCGCGGATTCGCCGAGCTCTTGCTCGACGGGATCCTCGATCATGCGGAGCCGCAAACGAGCCTGATGCCCGATGCGTTTCTCTACATGGATGCGCTGACCAACGTCGTGCAACGCACCGACGTCAGCCCCGAGATGCACGTCTCGACAGGTGTGGATGCGGCGAGGTCGAACGGGAAGCGGGAGATTCACGTCTGCCTTCGCAACTACTTCACGGCCAGCAACGACATCCGAGAGAGCCCCGACGCCTGGTACCGATGGGACCAGGCGATCTTGAGCGGCTTCACCAGCCTGCTCGGCATCGGAGACTGCAAGGCGCACCGCGTGTCCGTGTTCTACTGCGGCGCCCTCGATCTCGACGGCACCGGGCGCGGGCGCTTCCGCATTCGCCCCGACGTAAGAGTGACCATGGAGGGCTATTCGGTTTTCAAGCCCACCTGCAACAACCAGTTCATTCCATCGTTCACCGAGGGTTTGAAAGACGGCATCCAAACCGTGGGTGCGCAGAACCTCTCCGACGGGATCGACCAGCTCGTCCAGGGCCTCAATCGGCATCTGGGAATCGAGATTCGCGCGCTTCAGCCGACGCCTACCGGCATCTATCTCGTGACGGCGCGCTCGATCGACGATCCTCAGTACGGAGTCGGAAATTGCTTGCCCGACCTCGAAGCGCCGGACGTGACGCCCATCGCTCAGCCGGCGCTCACCAAGGAGTACACCGCGCGGGGCATCACCCGCTTCTAGGGGCTAATTCGTGGTTTTCGAGGGCCATTTTGGCCCGCTGCTTCCTCTTGGCGCATATTGAGTCGATGGGGCGGATTATTCTTTGCTTGGGGCTCGTGCTGTTGGTCGCGTGTGGGGACGATGGAGCATCCACGCCTCCGGCCGACATACGAACCGATCTCCCGTACGAGCTCTACTGCGACATCGCGCGAAGTGATTGCCAGCAGGTCATCTACGAGTCGGTCGCGGCGATGCTGGGCGCCGAGGATCTCCCGCGCCCGTCGATCCGCACGATCTCGGTCGACCAACACGCGGATGAGGTACGCAGCGGAGTCAATCTCGACGACTTGAGCGGCGAGGACGCCACCTCGCGCGGTCTTCGACTGCTGGGCTTCATTCCCGAGACGTCCGAAAGCGTCACGGCGACGCAGATCGAATATTTCATCAACCAGATCGCCGCTTATTACAGCCGTAGTAGCCGGTCCATCACGGTCATCGATCGCGATTACGACGAGATCAACGCGCAGACTCTGCTCGCGCACGAGCTCGTTCACGCGATTCAAGACAATCAGTTCGACCTGAACACCGTGAGCGCCGGCGCCAACACCGAAGATGGCGTGATCGGTGTGCGCAGCGTCATCGAGGGCGATGCAATGCACAGCTCCTTTGCGTGGGCCTACGACAAGCTCGGATACCTGCCCGAGGAGATCGACTGGGAAGGCATGCACGAGGAACGGACGCGGGCCGAACGCGAGGTCGCGGCCGACGACGAAGTTGCGCTCATCGATTCGGCGTCCGGGTTTCCATACACCTACGGATTTCGCTTCGTCACGGCGGCCACGTTGGCAGGAGGGCTCGAGGCGCGCGCCGATGCCTTCGAGTCGCCGCCCCGGACGACGCTCGAAGTGATGGCCGGCTACGGGGCCGCGCTCCCGGCCTTCGCGTTTCCGGAGGTCGCGCACCCGGCCCCGGCCGATGGCTACGCCCTCGAGGTGCAAAACCGGTTTGGGGCTTGGTACGTGTATGGGTTTTTGCGCCGTCGCGGACTGTCGGACGAGGAGGCGTTGGCCTTGGCGCTTCGCTGGCTGGGTGACGAGGTCGCGATCTACGACGACGGGGCCGAAGTGGCGGCCGTGTGGCGCGTCCAGCTCGACGATCCGCTGAGCGCGCTCGTCCTGCGAAACGAGGTCAATGACGAGAGCGCGGAGAAGCCCTGGACGGCGGTTGCGCTCGAGGACGAAGTCTTCATCCTGGCCGCGGAAAGCGACGAAGCGCTCCTCGCTTGGGCCGAGCAGCCGCTCGACACGATCACGGCGTCGCTCGTGCCGAAGAGCGCACGGCGATGGGGAGGCGCGGTTTCTTCGGGCAACTGCTTGCAGTCGCGGAGCTTCTCGCTGCCCATGCCGTCCCCGCTGCGGCCCTGATCGCTCTGATCGTGCGCCGGTCTCTCAACGAAGGCCCTCTCTCGCTTTGATCGCCTCGGCTTTGGCGTCCGAGCACGCGTGCAGCGCTTCGATTCCGAGCTCGCGAGCGCGCTCCCGCTGCTCCGTCTTCGTCGCCAGCGCGAAGGAAAAACGAAAGTCCATCTCCGCAGCGCACGGATCATCGCGATGCATGCGTTCGATCCCGCGAAGCATGTACACGTCGGCGGAGGCGCGTCCGATCCGAATCTGGTGCGTGAGCATCGACTCGAAATCGTCGTAGCTCGCGCGTGCCTCGATCGCGCTCCATGACCAAACGGCGATCAGGAAGCCGACGCAGATCGTGGCGATGACGTTCGCCGTGCTCGTACGCTCGACACGAGGGTTCCAGGCACAGACGGCGGTGACCGGGATGAAGCTGACGGCGAGGTAGAAGAAGCGGTCGGGGTCGACGATGAAGCCGACCTCGCTCTGGCCGAAGAGCACCTGCGCCGCGGCCACGGTGCTGAGCGACAGGACGGGCAGCATGACGCGTGCTGGATGACGAAAGGCTTGCCATGCGTAGATTGCCGTGATGATGAGCGCGAGGGCCGCAACGAGGGTCATGCCGTGCATCGGTGCGCCTGCTGCGCGCAGAGGCTGCCCGAGGCCGACCGAGCGCACGATCGCTTCCCCGAAAGACGCTCCGAGCGCGCTCCAGTGCAACGGCACTCGGTCGGGGATCTGCACGCCGGCCAGCGAGCGCGCGGTCCACCATGCGGCCAACGCGAACCCACCGACCACGGCGGGAACGCCAAGCGAAGGCCGTTCGCGATCGTGGTTGGGCGCCGGCTCGGCATGCGCGTACGCCATGGTGAAGAGCAGCGCGATCGAGCCGAAGAGCAGCGTCTCTTTGACCAGCAACGCGAGGACCCACAGGGCCACGGCTCCGAGCCACGCAACGAGCGAGCTGCGCGTCGCACATACCAAGGCCGCCAGCATCGAGGTCGCCGCCACCACGTCGAGCAAGCTCGAGGCCCAATACATCGCTTCGGCGTGAATGGGCATCACGCTCCAAAGGGCTGCCGCGACGATCGCTCTTTGCAAGCCCAGCCCGAGGCCGCGCAGCCAGAGGGCGAGAAGAACGGTATTCAGCCCGTGGAGTAGGACAGCGAGCACGCGATAGGGAATTGGAGACGTCGCGCCGAGCCACGACTCGAGCGTGCTCAACAGAAGAATGCCCAACGGGCGATAGAGCACTGGGGGTGCGTCCTCGATGCCCAGGGCTTCGAAAGAATCCGTCGTCCACGCCGATGCCCAGGTGGCTTGGTTCTCCGCGATCAGCACGAAGTCGTCACCCATGAGCTCAGCCGGGCGCAGCCAACCGAGCCCCCAGACGACCAGGGGCAGCAACGCGCACAGGCCGAGCCAGATGCGGTCACGAGGGGTCGAGGGGCTCATGCCGCACCGAGGCTACCACCGTTGACGCCGAAAGCGGAGCAGCGTACCACTAGCCGCCGCCATCGACCGATGCGGCAATCACGGAGGTGACATGCGAGCGACGATCTTGACCTTGATTTCGGCTCTGATGGCCGTGACTGGGTGTGGTGACGACGACGGTGGCGGAGGATCGAATCCTTTCGGCGAGCTCTTCGAGCAAGGGCTCGATCGTTACGTGGGTGTATTCGAGCCGAGCAACCAGCCCCAAGCCGTCGAGGGCGTGAAGACGTTCGAGTTTGCGGTACCGGCCGACCCGGCAGCAGAGCCCCGCGGCCCGCTTTGTTTGCGCGGCTCGCAGTTCACGGTCGACACCCGGGAAGGCGACTCCGATGCGCTCGTCATCTTTTTGCAGGGCGGGGGCGCTTGCTGGGACGACTTCTGCTCGGCGATCGAAGAGACCAACTCGATTTCCGAAAGCGGCATCTTGAACCCGGATCTCCCCGGTAATCCGGTGGCCGACTGGGACACCGTGTACGTGCCTTACTGCGATGGCTCTCTGTTCGCGGGCGATGTCGATCGAATGCTGCCCGCGAGCGTGCTCGGCGGCCCAGGTGGCGCACCGAGCATGGGCTACCAACGCGGCTTGCAAAACCTCAGCGCCGCACTCGACGTCGCCGTCGCCGAGTTTCCGAGCCCGAGCCGAATCCTGTTGACCGGCGTAAGCGGCGGTGCATTCGGAACGATCACGGCGCTGCCGTTGGTGCGATTCCATTACCCGGATACCGAGGTCCTGGTCTTCAACGACTCCGGAGTCGGCGTGGCGAAGGACGGCGATCCGGAGTTCCTCGAGGAGACGCTGCTCGCCGGCTGGAATGCGTCTTCCCTCATTCCCGCCTCCTGCGTCGATTGCACGAGCAACGGCCACGTGACGCGTTTCATCGAATGGCAGCTCGCTGCGGACGAAAGCTTCACCATGAGCGCATTGAGCTTCAGCCGCGACTCGGTGATCTCGAGCTTTTTCCTGATGATCGACCCGGCCGACTTCACCGCTTCCCTGCTGGCCGAGACGGGCCGCACCACCTCCGCTTTCCCCGATCGCTACAAGCGGTTCATCCCCGTGGGGAGCGCCCACACGACGCTGCTTCGTGAGACGTCCGACGGAGGGGGGCAGCCGATCGAAATCGGCAGCCTCGAAACCGAGATCGAAGGCGTCAGCGTGCTCGATTGGCTCACCGCCATGATCGACGGCTCGGAGGGGTGGGACGACCTGGTCGACCCGACTTTGCTGTAGCGTAGTGGACGCCCTCGGTGCGTTTCTTCGCTTGACCGGGGCTCTGGCCTCCGCCAAAATAGAACACGTTCTACTTTTGAGGTGGTGGCATGAAGACCGAGATCTGTGAGCGTTTGGGCATCGAGTTTCCAATTTTCGCGTTCAGCCATTGCCGCGACGTGGTCGCGGCGGTGAGCCGGGCCGGCGGGCTGGGGGTGCTCGGTGCCGTGGCCTACAGCCCTGAGCAGCTCGAGCTCGAGCTGAAGTGGATCGATGCGCACGTCGACGGAAAGCCCTACGGCGTCGACACCGTGATTCCGGCCAAGTACATCGGCAAGGAGCAGGGCGACATCACCAAAGAGCAGCTCGAGCAGATGATCACGCCCGCGCACCGCAAGTGGATCAACGACTTGCTCGACCGGCACGGGGTTCCCCCGCTTCCCGACGACGTCGAACATATCGACGGCTTGCTCGGCTGGTCGGCCTCTGGCGGACGTGCGCACTTCGACGTGGCGATGAAGCATCCGATCGCGCTCATCGCGAACGCGCTCGGTCCCCCTCCTGAAGACATCATCAGCCAGGCGCACGATCGAGGCGTGATGGTTGCTGCCCTTTGCGGCACGGTGTCGCAGGCGGTGAAGCAGAAGAATGCCGGCGTCGACATCGTGATCGCATCCGGTTACGAAGCGGGCGGGCACACGGGCGAGATCGGCTCGATGGTGCTCTTGCCGCAGGTCGTCGATGCCGTGGCACCGACGCCCGTGCTTGCGGCCGGGGGAATCGGCTCGGGCCGGCAGATGGCCGCCGCCATGGTCATGGGTGCGGCCGGCGTGTGGACCGGCTCGATTTGGTTGACCACCGAAGAGTCCGACTCGATCCCGGCGCTGGTCGACAAGCTGTTGGTCGCCGACTCGACCGAGACGGTGCGTTCTCGCTGCATCAGCGGCAAGCCTGCGCGCCAGCTCAAGACTTCGTACACGCGGGCCTGGGAGGAAGATCCCGAGTGCCCCGGCTATCTTCCGATGCCGCTGCAATTCATGGCCACCGCCGAGGCGACCCAGCGCATCACGCGGTTCGCGCAGACCGGCGCCGAAGGCTCCGCTGCGCTGCTCGGCACACCGGTGGGTCAGGTGGTCGGGCAGATGAACACGAGAAAGCCCGCCCGGCAGGTCGTCGAGGAAATGGTCAGCGAGTACATCGACGCCGTCGAACGTGTTTCGGGGCTGTTGGCTGACTCGGCCTGATCGCTGCTCACTGGCACTGCCGGTACACGTCCCGCACGCGGTTTGCGAGGCGGGTGTTCCGGTTCGCTCGCAGGTAACGCGCCGCCATTTCGCAGCCTTCCTCGGTAGACCCGAGGAGAACGGCGAGCCGACCGGCAGCGACCGGCGCCGGAATGGGGGCGGTTGCCGCCTTTCGGAGCTCCTCTTCGGGCGACCTGCCCCGGTCTTCCTCGATGTCCGCTTGGAGCAAGAAGACGTCGGCGTCCTCGGGCATCAACATCCGAGCCTGCCTTCCGTATCGAACCGCCAAGCCGCGCTTGTCGTCTGCAAGCGCGAGGCGTGCCTTCACGATCAGCTCCCAGACTTGGGCTTGGAGACTGGCCTCGAGCGGCTTCCCTTCCGCGTCGGTGGCTTCCTCGGCTCGCTCGAGCGCGTTTTCTGCCGCCAGCTTTCGGCGTCCGTAGATGAGCGCCAGTGCAAGACCGGTGTCGGCGAGTCGGGCATCCGCTCCGTCCCTCTTGGCTTTGACGAAATAAGTCGCTGCGCGGCGATCATCTTCGGCTTGCAGATACACCCGCGCCCCGGCGAGTCGAAGGTCGGCATTTCGGTTGTGGCGACCGACGGCATTGCGCATGGTGGTGACGCCGCTCTGCCCGGCCCCGGTTCGGATCAAGAATCGAACGCGCTGCTGGTCCGCGCGGAGATCGCTGACCTTGGCCTCGTCCATTTGCTCGATGACCTTCGCAGCGCGATCGAAGTCTCCCGTATCGATCAACAAAGCCACGAATCCAGACAGAGCCCTGGGCTCGCTCGGATCGAGCGCCAAGGCCTTCTCGTAGCTCGATGCGGCCAAGTCCAACGAGCCGATCGCATGCGCCGCATCGCCGCGAAGCGCGTGGAGCCGGGCGTCATCCGGGCTGAGCTCGACCGCTCGATCGAGTGCCGCGAGAGCTTCGACGACCTGTCCCTTGGCGAGTAGCACGCGTGCATGGCTGCCATGCGCCCAGCCTTCGTTTTCGAGCTTTTCGAGAGCCGCCGACGTCACCCGGGCGGCCTCGTCGACGCGGTCCTCTTCGATGTAGGCTCGGGCCGTCGTGTCGACCAGAGTCAGGTGGCTCGGGTGCGCTTGGAGCGCCGCCGTCAGCACGTCGAGCGCTTCTTGGGTGTTTCCTTCTTCGAGAAGAAGCGACGCGAGGGCATTCGATGCGGCAACGCCCCATTCCGGGTCGGTTGACGCCTCGCGATAGAGCGCCTTGGCACGCTCGCGATCGGCGTTGCGACGTGAGCTTTCGAGCAGCTCCGCGAGCACGAGCGCCCGAAAAGCGGGCTCGGCGGGCTTGTCGGGGCCGAGCCCCGCACCGTCGAGGGTGGCAAGCCCCGCTCGCATGTCACCGACTTGTCCGTACCACCACGCGATGACGTGGGTCCGCTCGAAGAGGTCCGCGGAAGGGCCGCTCGACAACCTCGACAACAACGCCTTTGCGTCTCCCGTCCTTCGAAGCGCGAGCAGGAGCTGTGCGGTGTCGAGCACCAGGATTTCATCGACCCGAAGATCCGGTTGGGCGGCTCGTTTCGCGTGCTCGTAGGAGGCCCCGATCGCACCTCTTCGGTATGCGAGCACTCCTTCGACGAGGTCGGCCCATGCTTTCTGTACGACGGTGACGTCGTCGTCCTCGCGGACGTCCTCGATCCAGGCGAGCGCTTGGTCCGCTTCGTCTTGCTGCAGGCCGACGATGCGCGCTCGCGCGATCTTGGTTTCGGCCGTGGCCTCGGATACTTCATTCAAGACGGCAAGCGCCTGTTGCGGGCCGTCGGTTCGTGCGGTGATGCGCGCAAGGAGGGCAGCCGGGGTTGGAGCCCCGGGCCTCGACTTCACCACCGCCTCGGCGTCCGCTTTGGCTTGGGCCCACTGTCCGCGGGCCATGGCCGTCCTGGCGCGGGCGAGCAGGAAGGCATCGGCTTGGTCGGTGTACTTGGCAGGACGCTCCGCCTCGCCGTGGGCGGCACGGGCGTCGCCTTCGGCGAGGAACGCATGGATGCGGGCGATCCGCTGATCCGGGTCGTCTTTGTCCGGCGAGGCCTCGAGCAGGCGCTCCGCCTCTTCGAGCCTTTCCGCGTCACCTCCGAGGGCCAAAGTCGCCAGAAGCCGAGCGCGGACTCCGGGTCTCGAATCGTCGCGAAGCAGGCTCAACGCAGTCTCGATGGTATCTGGGCTCGCGTCGTCGATGACGCGATCGAGTGCCGCCTCGACTCGCGCGTCATGGATCCAACCGAGCGCGAGGTGGACCAGATAGAAGAACGCCAGGGCTGCGATGGCTGCCGCGATGAATCGACGAATCCGCCGCTTCAGGGCTTCTTCGGGAGGAAGGACGATCTTTTCGACGGGCGCGATCGACGGTGTGGCCTCTTCGACCTTGAAAAGATCCGATCGTTCCTTGCGCGAGCTTGCGGGCTTGTCGGCCACCTTGCATCCCTCCCCGACGCCGTACGCCTTTGGCTGTCCATTGTCGCGTCAATCGACGCGAGGATGCAAGTCTACGGAGTTACAGCAAAAACGGAATGATGGCCCGGCGCTCCGCGGGATAGTCGCCGAAATGCTCCTGATACCAGCGATGATTCGACAAGGCGCGCGGGATCAGATTCATCGCCGTAAACCAAGCGAAAACGGCGGCGGGCACCGTCCAGGCGGCCAGCGCGAACCCAGTCCATTCGATGATTTCCCCGAAGTAGTTGGGGCTCGAGACCCAGCGGTAGAGGCCGCCTCTCGGAATCTTGTAGCCGCTCTCACCGGGTTTTCGAAGATTGAGCAGGATGGCGTCCGAGTGCTGGTTGATCGCGAATCCACCTGCGAACACCAACGCGCCGACGATGAAGCGGGGATCCGCCAGCCACGCGGTGTCGAGCAGATGCGGAGCGAGCTCGGTGATCGCGAAGGCATTGGTCGACCCGTTGGCGGTGTTGAATGCAAACGCGAGAAAGCCCGTCACGAGCGGCTTCTGTTTGTGGCCCCCCCGCATCCGAAAGGGATAGATGAACGAGCGGTAGACGTAGTGGACCATGTACATCGCGAGCAGGACCAACGGCACGGTCTCGAAGGCGTGGTCGGACATGAAGTAGACCACCGCGAAGGAAATCGGTGACGGGGCCTCCATCACCACCCAAAGCGCCCGCGCGTTGAGAGTCGGACCCCAGCCCGGGCGCAAGTGGCGGCCGTAGGGCGCCGTGATGAACAGAAGAAGGAAGAAGCTCACGACGCCCAGCACGACGACGCCGAGCACGGTCCAAGTGTAAAGAGGGTGTGTCTTGAGAGACTCGCTGAATGCTTCGGTGATGGGCATGTGCTCGCCGTCGATCTCCCTTGGGCCTAGACTCGTAGCGTGGCCCCTAATTGGTTCATCGCGTTTCCTATGCAAGTGGAGCGGTTTCGTCTACCCCCAGCGCCCCCCCGCGTGCGCGTATTTGCCGCATCCGACCTGCACGTGACATTGGGTTTCCTCGGGCAGGTCCAGGAAAGCGATGCTCGCCGAGCTTGGGACCTCGTCGAAGGCTTCGAGGGCCTCCAAGCGGTTCACGGCACCTTTTCCCGGGTGATCCCGCTCGGGAACCCGAGAAAGCCCTCGGCGCTTTCCGCGATGGTCGAGGCGGGGCGTGAGCCGTTGGGCGAGATGATCGCCGCTGCACGTGGTCCCGTCTTGGCCGCGGCAGGCGCGCCCGAAGACCTGCGACCACCCCTTCCACACATGACGGTGGCTCGCATTCAGCGGCGCGCCAACGCGGCGGAGCGCCGGCAAGCGTTGCGTTGGGCCGAAACGATCGACCTGCACGGCGCCTCGTTTGCCGCGACCTCGGTGGCCCTCTTCACCTGGTCCGAGGATCGCGAGACGCGACTCTTCCGGATCGTCGAGCAGCGAGAGCTGCCGCATTGAGAGCGACGAGAGTCCACCCGATCGGGCGAGCACCTCGTCCCCGATTTGTGCGCTGGCTTGCCCCGAGGTTGGAAACCCGTCGTCAGAACGTGGCTTTTTTCCGAGAAATCGAGTTCAATGCGAGGCGGTAGGAGCCGCGCGTCATGTGGAAGAAGGCAGTCTTTGGCACCGCCTCGGCAGGCTTTTTGGCCTACGTCGCCTGGGTTTCGTGGCTGAGCCCCGTTCGGCATCAAATCGAGTGGGATGTCGCGACGCGCGTCACCGATGCGCTCGAGCGCACCGGTTTTTCGGAGGTCGTGCCCGTGGTGGAAGGCCGGGACGTGGAGCTTCGCGGAGAGGTGTCCTCGGCCTCGGAGGCGCGGCGGGTCGAGCGCATCGTACGGATGCTTCGGGGGGTGCGCGTGGTTGATTCGAACGTTCTGGTGACGAATCGTGAGCCACGCGGAGGAGGTAGGACGTGACGTATCTCGTCTTGCAGATGACGGGCGCGCTGCTGATTTCGGCCGTGTTGGGGGCGGCGCTGCTGTGGCTGGCTCAGCTCTTGTGGGGACGGCTCTTGGCACCGGCGCGCGCCAGGACGCTCATGTACGAGCTCGAAGAAGCGCGTGCGGACTTGATTGCGCGAGACGGACGATTTCAAACGCTGCAACGAGAGCTCCACGGTGCTCGAGAGCGCATCGAAGCGCTGCAGAGGGCCAAACGGCAGCTCACCGCGACGCTGGACGCGCGCAATCGAGCTTTGCGTGAAACGACCGTGCAGCTCGAGGCCTATCGAGAGCAGGACAAGCCGACCTCCCGCGAATCGGCCGAAGACCTCCGAAAGGAGCTGCGCATCGCGGTTCGAGAGCGGGACGAGGCGCAGAGTGCGTTGCGCCAGGCCGAGACGCGCGGGGCGCGTTTGCAGACCGAGCTCGAGGTGCTGCATGGGATTCACGAACGCATGTTGGACGACATCGAGCGACTGAAAGCGCAGCTTCACGAAACCGAGCTCGGGCTCAAGAGCAGCGGGCAGTCTCGGCCGCCGGCGTGGGTGATGATCCAGCCGTACGGCCCTCGCGATGATCTGCAGCGCCTCGAAGGCGTCGATCCCAACCTCGAGCGTACGTTGAATAGGCTCGGGATCTATCACTTCCATCAGATCGCCCGTTTCGAAGCGTCGGATGTCGAGTGGCTCGTTGAGCATCTCGAAGGAGTTCCGGAGCACACGATCCGCGATAGCTGGATCACGGATGCTTCACGCTTGGCGGGCGTTCACCAAGACAACTGAGCACATCAGGATGCCGCATCGAGCGCGCGGTCGGCGAGCCTGGTGAGCGCTTCCCGCGTAGGCTCGAGGTCACGCTCGAGCTCCGTGAGCCGGAGCACGGCGTCACCTGTCGATTCGACGTTCTCCACCTCGAAGCAGATGGCGCCGAATCGGCGTGCACCCAGTTGCTGGCTGCTGCCACGAAGCATGTGGGCGGCGGCGCGAAGCCCCTCGACGTCGCCGTCATCGACGGCTTTCTTCATGCGTCGAATGCAATCCTCGGCGGTGGCGAAGAAGCTGTCGATGACCTCGCATAGGAATCCAGGCTCCTCCCCCTCGAGCTCCAATAGCTGGGAGGTGACCGTGGTGTCCAAGGCGTCCGCAGGGAAGTCGGAAATCCTGGCGGGTGCGCGTGCTGCCCAGCGATCGAGTGCTTTCTCGAGCTGCTCCTGCGTGAAAGGCTTCGAGAGATAGTCGTCCATGCCGGCGGCGAAGGCCGTTCGTCGATCGCCCGTCATGGCATGTGCCGTCAGAGCGATGATCGGCACGCGGGCTCGTCCACGCTCGGCCTCCCGTGCACGCTGAGCGCGGGTGGCTTCGTAGCCGTCCATGCGAGGCATCTGACCGTCCATGATCACGGCCGCGTACTCGTGATCGCCGTCGAGCGCCGCAAGCGCCTCCAGGCCGTCGTGCACGAGGTCGAGCTCGTAACCCAAGGCGTGCAAATGAGCGGAGATGACCTTCTGATTGACTTCGTTGTCCTCTGCGACGAGGACCTTCACGCCGTTCGCGCGCTTCGCACGTGGAGGCGGCGCCGGGAGCGAGGGTCGCGACGCCGTGATCGGTCGAGGTCTCGGAGAAGGGACGCCATGATTGAGCGTCGCGAGCAGAGCGGCGACGATCTTGGCCCGCCGAATCGGTTTTTCGACGTGGACTCCGATGCCAGCCTCGACGAGCTCGCTCACTTCGTGCTTGTGTCCGCAGATTGCGACGATGGAGCTGCCCGATGCGTTGGCGAGCCGATTCAGCTCACGGACGCGCGGCCGCCAATCTTTTCCGAGACTTCGTAGATCGACCAGCGTCACCTGGGGACGAGGCCCGCGACGGAAGATCGCGACAGCCCCGTCGAAGCCGGCCGTCGCCGAAACGTTCATGTTCCATGCCTCGAGGCGCGCTGCGAGCGTTTCGCGCGCCCGGTCGTTGCGCTCCAAGACGAGCACCCGCATTCCTTCGAGCGCTTGCGTGACCGCTTTGAGGTCTTCGCTGAGCCGCTCCTCGAGCTCGAACCTCACTCGGAAGTGGAAAGTGCTTCCCTCGCCGGGCGTGCTCACCATGCGAAGGTTGCCGCCCATCAGCGCCACCAGCTGCCGGCAGATCGGAAGCCCGAGCCCCGTGCCTCCGTACTCGCGCGTGGTCGACGCATCGGCTTGGGAGAACGGTCGAAAGATGCTCTCCGCCCGATCGGGAGCGACGCCCATGCCGGTGTCGGACACGCGGATCTCGAGCTCCACGTGCCACCGGCCACGTTCCACGACGCGAACTCCGACCACCACTTCCCCTTGCTTGGTGAACTTCAAGGCATTGTTCACCAGGTTCGAGATGACCTGACGAAGTCGCAGCGGGTCGCCGCAGACCTCTGCGGGCACGGTCGGATCGACCTCGGTGAGAAGCTCGATGCCCTTCGCCTCGGCGGCCGATGCATAGTTGACTGCGATTTCCTCGGTCATCGAGACGAGGTCGAACGGCACCGACTCGAGCCGCAGCTCGCCGGCGTCGATCTTCGACAGATCGAGCAAATCGTTGACGATGCCCAGCAAAGACCTCGCGGATTTGTGGACCTCCACCAAGTAATCGTCTTGGGGTGACGGCAATGCCGATGCGTCGAGCATTTGCAGAAGCCCGAGGATCCCGTTGAGCGGCGTGCGCACCTCGTGAC
Source organism: uncultured Sandaracinaceae bacterium (assembly GCA_964495565.1). Taxonomy (GTDB): domain Bacteria; phylum Myxococcota_A; class Polyangia; order Polyangiales; family Houyiibacteriaceae; genus SG8-38. The sequence continues at coordinate 22,749 of CAZBWQ010000007.1, forward strand.
TCACGTTCGCCAAGAACTGGCCTTTGGCCTGGGCCGAAGCGAGCGCGGCATCGCGTGCGCGCTCGAGGGACTGGGCCTGATCGGTCGCGAGCCGTCGCATGGCGTCGGCTTCCTCGGCTTCTTGGTGCAACGTCAGCATCAGTTGGCGCCGCGACCACAACACCAGGCCTCCAACGACCGTGGCGGCCCACAGATGAAACAAGCCGAGTCGGAACGCACCTAGCTCCGCTCCCCATGCGAGGGGAATCCACCCGATGAGCACGACGCCAACCATCACCGCGTACATCGAGAAGCGATACAAGAGGGCGCCGGCAGCCACCACGGCAATGGCGAGCGTGGTCGTGTTGCTGATCGATCCACTGACGGCGAACATCGTGAGGCCCATGCCGGCGGCGATGGAAATGGTCGCGACCGAGATGGGCGTGTCGAACCGGGCGTCGTCTTCACGCATGCCTGCCCAGACCACGAGGACCAGCGCCGAGGAAAGCGCGCAGATGAGGACGTGAGGCTCACTCGGCGTGAAAGGCGGCGCCACCAGGAACAGCGCGGTAGCGGCCGCGTAGATGAGGGAGAGCACCGGCAGCATGTGAGAAAGCGCTCCGAGCGAGCGAAGACGTGTCTGCTCGTCGCGCCAGCGCTCCCGTTCGCGCCGGACCTCGGCCTGGCGCTTCTCCTCCGCGAGTCGATCCCCCGTTTGCTCCATCCCCTCTTACACAAGCTGCCTGACGGACGCGCCAATGTCACAACCTCACCCGAAAAGACGAAATTGGTGGGGACACGACCCGCGCCGTCACCTTTCCGAGGGGACCAATTCTGCCAAGGTTTGGCCATGGGCGGTCGGGCACGGGCCGAGGTCGAGCTGGAGCAACTAGCTCAGCAAATTCGCCATCACGAGGCAGCCTACCGGGCTGGCATGCCGGAGATCCCGGACTCCGAGTTCGACGAGCTCATGGATCGCTATCAGGAGCTGGCGGACGAGCTCGAGATCGATCCGTCGGAGCGGCTCGACGTGCAGCCGGGCGCCGATCATACCGCGGGCTTCGAGACGGTCGCGCACCGGGTGCCGATGCTTTCCCTCGAAAAGCTTTCGCCCAACCGGCGCGATGGCAGTGGACGCCCGATGCCGATCTCCGACCAGCTACAAGCCTGGTTTCGAAGGCGCAAGAACGAGCTCGAGGTCGACACCCTGCCGGTGATCATCGAGCCCAAGGTCGATGGGATTTCGGTCGCACTCACGTACGTGCGCGGCAAGCTCGAGCGAGCAGTGACCCGAGGCGACGGCCAAAAAGGTGACGTCATCACGAAGCAGGTGCGTCAGCTCGGCACCGTCGCGCTCGAGCTGCGAGGCATACGACGAGGCGAGCTGGAAATCCGCGGAGAGCTTTACTGGCCGCTCTCGGAGTTCGCCCGATTCAACGCCACGCTCGAAAAGCCGTTGATCAATCCTCGTAATGGATGCGCAGGCATGATGAAGCGCAAAGACCCCGCGGGGCTCGAGGAGACCGGTATCCGTTCGTTTCTCTACCAGATCGCGTGGCACGAGGGGTTGGACCTTCCAGCCACGCAACACGAGGTCTTGCAGTGGCTGCTCGATGAAGGCGGCGAGGTTTACCTGAGCGAGGTTCACTGCACCGACGATCCCGAGGATGCGCTCCGCTACTGCGAGCAGTACCAAACGCGACGGGGCGCGCTCGACTACGACATCGATGGAATGGTGATCAAGATCGACGATCTCGATCTCTATTCCCGGCTGGGGGCCACCGGGCACCATCCGCACTGGGGGATCGCGTACAAGTTTCCGCCCGAACGCAAGGCTACGAAGCTTCTCGAGATCGAAGTCTCGGTGGGGAAGTCCGGGAAGCTGACCCCCGTGGCGATTCTGGAGCCGGTATTCGTCTCCGGCACCACCGTCAGCCGTGCCTCGCTGCACAACTTCGTCGAGCTCGAGCGAAAGGACGTTCGCGTCGGCGATACGGTCCTCGTCGAGAAGGCGGGCGAGATCATTCCCCAGGTCGTCGAGGTCGACAAGACGCAGCGCAAGCGTGGCGCCCGGCGTTTCGTTCCGCCTAGTGAGTGTCCCACCTGCGGCACGGAGGTCGTGAGCGAGGAGATATTCGTCTACTGCCCCAATCCGGCGTGCCCGGATCAGGTTCGCGAACGGCTGCGCCACTTCGCGAGCCGGCAGGCCATGGACATCGACGGGCTCGGCGAGGTGCTGGTCGACCAGGTAGTCGACAAGCTCGGTGTGCGCTCCCCCGACGACCTGTTTCGACTGGAGGTCGACGAGCTCGCTTCGCTCGAGCGCATGGGGAAAAAGAGTGCCGAGCGCGTCAAGGCAGGCCTCGAGGAAGCAAAGGGGAGGGGACTCGCGCGGGTGCTGAATGGTTTGGCAATCCGGCACGTCGGCGAGACGATGGCCGAAGACTTGGCCGCCTACTTCAAGACCGCAGAGGCACTGCTCGCCTTTGCCGAGCGGTATGCGGCCGGAGACGACGAAGCCATCGAGCTCGTGGCACCCGCCAAGTCGTCCGAGCGCGGCGTGATCGAAGGGCTGGCCCGCAAGACGGCCGACAGCATCTTCAACGAGCTCAGCTCGCCGGCGATCCGGCAAGTGTTCGAGGGCCTCGCGGAGGTCGGGGTGAGCTTGCGAGCGCAGGTCTCGGAGGTCCACGAGGTGGCCGACGTCGCGGGCAAGACGTTCGTGCTCACCGGCACCTTGCCTACGCTCACACGGACCGAAGCGACCAAACTCATCAAGTCGGCCGGAGGAAAGGCTTCAGGCTCGGTTTCCAAGAAGACGGACTACGTCGTGGCCGGCGCCGATCCCGGCAGCAAGCTCGAAAAAGCGCAAGCACTCGACGTGACCGTCATCGACGAGGCCGAGCTCCTACGCTTGCTCGGACTATGATTGGGGCGCTCACAGACGGGGCAGGGCGCGCGCGAGCCGTCGAAGGCCTTCTTCGATCTGCTCGCGGGAGGTCGCAAAGCTGAAACGGACGAAGCCCTCGGCTGCCTCGCCGAAATCTCGTCCCGGGCCGAGCGCGACGTGTGCCTCGTCCAAGATGTCGAAGGCCAGCGTGAGTGAGTCCCGACCGAGGTGACGCATGTCGACCAGCACGTAAAACGCGCCCGGCGGATCGATGGGAATCGACAGCCCCATCTCTCGAAGGCCGTCGACCAGAATCCGACGGCGCGCCGCATACTCCAGGCGCATGTGCTCGACGTGGGGTGCGCCGTGCGCGAGGGCCGCGAGCCCCGCTTGCTGAATGAACTCCGACGTGGAGATGAAAAAGCTCTGCATCAAGCTTTGCAACGGGCGCATCGCGATTTTCGGAGCGATCAGGTAGCCCAAGCGAAAGCCGGTCATCGCATAGCGTTTCGAAAAACCATCGAGGACGTAACAGCTCTCGGTGAAGGAGAGAGGGGACGTCACCCGAGCTCCGTCGTACGTGAGGCCGTCGTAAATCTCGTCCGACAAAATCGGGATCCCCAGCTCGCTCAGCTCTTGGACGACCTCCTCGGGCTGCACCGCGCCGGTGGGATTTGCTGGGGAAGCCAACAAGATGGCTCGCGTGCGAGGTGTCACGGCCTCGCGCACGCGCTTCACGTCGAGGATGAAACCGTCTTCCGGCCCGGTCGGAACGAGCACCGGCGTTCCACCGCACACGGCAATCATGTTCGGATAACAAGGATAGTGCGGGGTCGCGAGGATCACCTCGTCGCCCGAATCGACGAGCAAGTTCAAGCACAGCAAGATGGCGGGCGACGTGCCGCTGGTGACGATCACCCGATCGGGGCTCACGGCAACGCCTCGCCGCTGCTCGCAGTCGCGTGCGATCGCCTCGCGCAAAGCGAAGATTCCACGGCTGTCGGTGTAATGCGTTTGCCCGGACTGAAGTGAATCGACCGCTGCGCGAACCGCTTCGGGCGGGGCGTCGAAGTCCGGCTCGCCCACGCCGAGCTGCACCACCGACGTGCCCTCCCGGGCCATCGCCATTCCCCGCTCCATGACCTCCATCGCCAAGAACGGCTCGACCTCTTTGGTGCGCTTCGCGAACATGCCGACAGGCTCTACGGCTGTAACTGTCCGAGATCTAGCCACTTCTTCGACGGAGATCCGGCGCACGGGCCCGCGGCTCGGCTGACGCTGGCGAAAAGCCTTTGAATGTCGGGCGATTACGGGTAATGAGCCCTGTCCGTCATGGAGTCTCTCGTCATCACCGTCATCGGAAAGGACCGCCCCGGGCTGGTCGAGTCGATCTCAGCCGTCATCGAGGAGCACGGTGGAAGCTGGGTCGAGAGCCGGATGTCGCGTCTCGCCGGCGAATTCGCGGGCATCCTACGCGCGAGCGTGCCGGCCGACCGGGCCGATGCGTTGTCGGATGCGCTTCAAGCCCTCGTCTCGGGCGGGCTCCGGGTCGTCGTCGAGCGAGGGTCCGACGAGCCGCCACAAGAGGGGCACGTGCTCTTGCTCGATCTCGTCGGTGGCGATCGGCCGGGCATCGTCCACAAGATCTCGGAGGCGTTGGCGGCGCGAGGTGTAAACGTCGACGAGCTCGAAACCCAGTGCGACGGCGCTCCGTGGTCGGGCGACACGCTTTTCAAGGCCAAGGCGCGGCTTTGGGCACCGCAGTCGCTAAGCCTCGATGACCTTCGAGAAGGCCTCGAGTCCATCGCTGGCGACTTGATGGTCGACATCACCATCGCCGAGCCGGACTAGTAAAGAAGCTCGCCGCCTGGGAAACCTCTGCAACAACCGACGAGCTGCTCTTGCTTTCTCGGCCGCGCTCATCCGCATGCGAAGCGTGGCAAACCGATAGATGGCGCGAAGGTTCGGGAAGAGCGCGAGATAGATCTGCCAAGAGCCATCATACGCGGCGGCATCGAGCGCGAACGCGAGCTGCCGGTCATCGGATCCCTCTGGCTCTCCTCGGCTGCGAAGGATCGAGAGCACGTCGAGCAGCCGGTCGACCGCGTGCGTGCGAGTTTGGGCACGGTCGTCACCTGGATTGAACGAGTTGCGGCGCTCGGTCCAACTCTTGCGCCATCGTTGGTCCCATGCGTACGACAAAACGTTGTCGAAGTGGGCCAGCGCAATGAGCCGGCTCCAGTCCATGCACCGCTGAACCGTCTCGTACGCGTGCACGTTGAGCTCCGGAATTTCGTCTCGGCAGATGGGCGCTCGCCGCCCGGCGAACCTTGCCTCGATCCACCGGAGCTCGTCGGGAAAGTCGTTTGCAGCGATTTGGATCGCGTAGCTGGGCTGCCTGCCGAGGTCCAGGGCGACGTCTTTCAAATCGTCGAAGATTTGAAAGGAAGCCAGCAAATAGCCCCAGCGACGAATGCAGCTCGCGTGGTCGGCAGGGTCCAACCCGAGGAGCCGTGCGCGAAGATCCAGCCACAGCATCATCACGAGGTTGTTCTTTCGGTAAAAGTGCCACGCCGTTTGCGCGAGAGGCATTCGATCGGCGCGGTGGTCCGGCGCACGAGCGACCAGCGCCACCTCGTCGAGGTAGGTCTGGAAACAGTGATGCAAGAACGTGTGCGCAGCGCCGACGACCCGTGGCTCCACGCCCTCGAGGAGCGCATCGATTCGCTTGCCGAGCTCGCAAAGGATCGAAAACAGCGAACCGAGAGTCAGACCGAACTTCGTTTCGTGCGCTTCGGGGTCGACTCCGATTGCAGTCAGGTGGCCGAGGGAAAGATCGCGGAGCGGCCGCTCGTTAGCGCTGAAGCGATAGAGCGGTCGGATGATCCGTTCGACGACGCGATGGCCTCCGCTTGCGGTCGCCAGCTCGTCGAGAAACTCGTCGGCGAGCTGCATGTACAGAAAGGCGACGTCTGCCAAAGTGACCGAGCTCGAACGCCGAATCGCACCCGCGCCTCCAAAGGCGAAGTTGTCGACGATGGGCCCCATCTGCTCGATCGCACGGTACGTCTCGCGCAGCGCGGGGTGAGCGAGAACCGCGCTCGGCACCGATCGACGGATGCGCTTTCGGCGGACCCAATAGAATGGGAGCACGGCGCCATGCCGAAAGAACTGCCCGCTTTGCTTCGCCTTGTCGGACAGGACGACTCGGAGGCTTCGCTCGTCCCGCGCATGCTCCCATCGTCGGATGACGTCTTCCAAGCGTGCGGATGTATCGACGGGACACTGCGCGTGGCCCGGTGTGGGGTGCAGCAACAGGGCCGTCTCGTAGCGGAGCAGTGCATCCGCGGACCCGGGTCGCTTTCGAATTTTCGCGACCAGTCGTGCCTCTGCGCGGAGGAGCTTTTCGAGCAGTGACGCGGCGGGGCTCTTCGGGAGAGCTAGGCCCCGGGTGTGCAGCCATGCCATGCGCAAGCTCAACGCCTCTTCGAGGCCCCGTTCGATCGGGCTCGAAGGCTCTAGATCTGCACGCATGTAGGGGTGGCGCTGCAGCTTGCTCTGCAAATCGCGTAGGACTTCGCGCTCGGCCGGGTCGAGGTCGGGGAGGAAGAGGGAAGCAGCGTGAGCCATCGCAGTCGTTGGTTGTGACATGGGAGTCGCGGCCGCTCCAATTCACGCCGGCTTGGTGCTAGGGTGACGGCTCGAGCCATGGGAAGCACGGGCCGCAAATCCAGCTGGGGCGCACCTTTTCGACGCATTGCCATGGCGACGGAGAATGCGCTCGAGCTCGCGCGTCTAGGACACTTCACCGACCCGGAGCACGCTCCGTACAAGATCGCGCACCAAATGCGCATTGCACGGCTTCGAAGGTACGGGGGTGACGATCATCGTCCGACCGTGCCAGCGCCCGTGTTGTTGATCCCACCGCTCATGGTGACCGCCGAGATCTACGACGTGGCGCCGGACATCAGCGGTGTCACCGCGCTCACCCGAAGCGGGCTGGACGTGTGGGTGATCGATTTCGGATCACCGGAGCAAGAAGAGGGCGGCATGAAACGCACGCTCGACGATCACGTCAAAGCCGTCAGCGACGCGATCGACTTCGTGCGAAACACTACCGGTCACGACATTCACCTGCTGGGCTATTCGCAGGGGGGAATGTTCGCCTACCAGACTGCGGCCTACCGCGCTTCCGAGGGGATCGCGTCTCTCGTGACCTTCGGTAGCCCCGTCGACATTCACCGAAACCTACCGAAGATCGACGACACGATTGCCGGTCGCGTTTTCGAGCTCGCCCAGCAGGCGCTCGACGCACCGCTCGACAAGTTGGAGGGCTTGCCGGGCTTCTTGACCAGCACCGGATTCAAGCTCTTGGCCGTGCACAAAGAAGTCGGGCAGCTCCTCGACTTCGTCAGCAAGCTGCACGACCGGCAGGCCCTCGAAAAACGAGAGGCGAGACGGAGGTTCTTGGGCGGCGAGGGTTTCGTCGCGTGGCCTGGCCCCGCCCTCAAGAAGTTCATCGACGAGTTCGTGGTTCACAACCGCATGCTGTCCGGCGGGTTCGTCATCGACGGCCGAACCGTCACCCTCGCGGACATCCGGTGTCCCGTCCTGTTTTTCGTGGGGGAGCGAGACACCATCGCCAACGAGTCGGCGATTCGCGCGATTCGGGGTGCCGCGCCGAATGCAGAGCTGCACGAGGTTTCGATGCGGGCCGGTCATTTCGGCCTGGTCGTGGGGAAGCAAGCGATGTCTTTCACGTGGCCTACGGTCGCCGCGTGGGTGCGTTGGCGTGAAGGCATCGGTGCCGAACCGGAAGCGGTGAAGCAGCCGCCCCGACTCGAGGAGCCCGAAGAGGCCGAGTTCGAAGACGTGGACTTCGACGTCGAGCTCTTCTATCAGAGCCTGACTGGCGCGATCGGCGCATTCTGGAAGCGCTTCGGCCGCGCCGCGACCGATCTCGGCGACGAGCTCGACAGCCTCCGATGGCAAGTCCCACGTTTGAGCGTCCTCCAACAGATGCAGCCCGACACGCGGGTCAGCCTCGGGCTGTCTTTGTCGGAGCAAGCGAAGTCGCATCCCGATGGAACCTTTTTTCTCTGGGAGGGCCGGGCATTTTCCTATGCCCAGGCCGACCGACGCGTCGACAACGTGGTGCGGGGCCTGATCCGTTGTGGGGTCGCGCGGGGAGAGCCGGTCGCAGTGCTCATGGAGCCGCGACCGAGCTATCTCTCGGTCACGGCCGCGTTGAGCCGGCTCGGTGCCGTCCCCGTGCTGCTTAGCCCGAGCCGCCCGCGTGAAACTCTCGAAGAGGCAATCCACGGCTCGGCGGTGCGGCGCCTGATCGCCGATCCACAGAGCGCCGAGCTCGGCAAGGCTTTGTGCGAGGAGGTTTTCGTGCTTGGTGGCGCCGGCGAAGAGCGCACCTTGCCGTCGGGAGTCGTCGACATGGAGCAGATCGATCCCGACGAGGTCGAGCTGCCGGGTTGGTACGAGCCGAACCCCGGGCGGGCCAGGGATCTCGCGATGATCATCCTCACCGCAGGACGAGGGAAGAAGCCGCGCGCCGCCAAGATCTCGAATCAACGATGGGCCTTCTCCGCGTACGGCACCGCCGCTGCGTGCACGCTCTCGCCGCGAGATACCGTCTACTGCTGCCTTCCGCTTCATCATCCGGCGGGCATGTTGGTGACGGTCGGAGGAGGGTTGGTGGGTGGATCCCGGCTCGCGCTCGGCACGGGGTTTCAGCCTCAAACGTTTTGGCAGGACGTGCGGCGTTACGGCGCCACGGTCGTCTTCTATGCGGGCGACATGCTGCGCGAGCTCTTGCGGCCGGAGCCGTCCGCCGGCGACAACCAAAACCCCATTCGCTTGTTCGCCGGCAGCGGTTTGCGCCGCGACGTGTGGCGACAGATCGTAGATCGCTTCGGACCGGTGGGCATTCTCGAGTTTTATGCCTCGACCGAAGGCAACGCCGTCTTGGCCAATGCGTCCGGAGAGAAGGTCGGTGCGCTCGGCCGCCCCCTGCCCGGAAGCGCCGAAGTCGAGCTCGTGCGCTACGACTTCGAGGAAGGAAGCTTCGTTCGTGACGAGGACGGGCTTCTCGCGCGATGTGAAACCGACGAGGCCGGCGTCCTGGTGGCTCGCCTCGATGCCGACCATCCCCTTGCAAGCTTCACGGGAGGGGATGAGTCGGGGCGGCGCCTCTTCCGAGGCGTCTTCGAACCGGACGACATCTGGTTCATCACCTGGGACGTGCTTCGCCGGGACGCCGAGGGAGACTTCTGGTTCGTCGATCGGGCGAGTCGGATGCTTCGTACGGCCGACGGCATCGTGGCAACCAGGACGATCGAGGACGCGCTCTACGACTTCCCCGCACTGCGTCAGACGGTCGTTTTCGGCATCCGCGGGGAAGGGACCGATCGCGCCGTGGCCGTCGTGGCCACCCACGGCAACCGTGCTCTGAATTTGCAGGCTTGGAACGAGTTTGCCGCCACGCTGAACCCGAGCAAGCGGCCCAAGTGGCTCAAACGCGTCGAGCGCATCCCGATGACCGACGGCTTTCGCCCCGACAAGGCCGTGATCGAAAGCGAGCCGCTCGAATCAGGCGCCGAGCTGTTCGTGTACGACGAAACGGCGGAGTGCTACCGTCCCGCAGACACCGCGGAGCCGAGCCTGCGCGCGTAGGAGGCCGTGTCTCGGGTGCCTAAAAATCGCGCCGCTCCCTCTCTCTTGCTACATACCGTGGCGATGAAGTCTCGGCCCTTCGTGTGGTGGACGCTGTCCTCGCTACTGCTGATGGCCTGTAGCGACCCGATCTCGAACGGAAACGCCTGCTTCGAGTCCTCGGAGTGCCGTGGTGGCTCGGTTTGCGTGGCGACGGTGTATGGAAACTACTGCATGGAGGAGTGCGACGCCGACACGGTGCGCTGCGAAGACGGGGAGTCGTGTCTGCAAGCTGGCGACTTGATCGACGGAGCAGGGGGGGCCGGTGGTGCGGGCGGAGCAGGCGGAGCAGGCGGCGCGGCGGGTAGCGACGGCGAGGAACCCATCGCCGAAGAGCTCTGGGTGTGCTTGCCTGGCGACCTGGAGAACCCGGACTTCAATCCGGTGCCCATCGGAACCCGTTGCACCTACAGCCTGGACTGCGTGTTGGGCGGCATCTGCGTCTGCATCCCGGGGGCGATCTGCGATGGGAGCGAAGGCACGAACGGCCCGACGTGTCAGTTGATCTGCGACCCGAGCATCATCAATCAGTGTCCGCAGCTCGGCAACCAGCAGATCGTTTGCAGCGATCTCGGTAACGGCCGCGGTTTTTGCGACCCGACGAGCATTAACCTCAATTGACCGTTTACGGCGGCGGCCGGGAACATTAGACTCCCCCGGTCATGCCCACACCCCAGGAGACAGTCGACGCGGTTCGCACGTATTTGCGCACCCACCCCGAAGAGCTCGGTCGCGCGGTTCGGAGCGCCCTCGGCCTACGTTTCGGCGTTCCCATGGCGGCGCTCAAGTGGCTCGGTCAACAAGCCGAGCGCAGCGGGAAGGTGCAGGATTTTCAGATCGACTCGGTGCCACCAGGTTTGCGGTTGGCCGGGAACCTCGACCTGATGAACACACCGGTGCGGGCATCGGCCATCATCTTCGTGGAGCGTATCGTCTTCAACGACGAGGAGCTCACGGTCGCGCTGCGCCTCGAAGAGGTCTCCCTCAAGCTCAACGGCGATTCGGAGACACCGGTCGCTGCGTTGATCAAGTCCGGTGCGCTCGACTTGTCGAACCCGGGCAATCTCGTGAACTTCATGCCGCGGCGGTCGCCCGTTCTCGCGAGCGCCAACGGCAATCGCATCGTCTTGGACCTCATGCGGGATCCCAAGATCGGCAAGAACCCCTTGGTCCGCCGCGGTGTGGCACTGTTGACGTCGTTCGTCACGCTGCACGGCGTCGAGTCCGACACCAAGCACCTCGACATCGCGTTCCGCGCGCTACCGATTGGCTTCGGCGGGGCCGTCCGCTCCGTACGCAAGAACGTCGTCCTTCCGTCGATGAGCCGCTTTCTACCCCGTGCGAGGTGAGGTGGGGCGATGCCTGTTTGCAGAGCTTGCGAAGACGAAGTCGACGAGTTGGTATCGGTCAAGGCCGGCGGGCGGCGCATGAAGGTCTGCGAGGACTGCGCCGAGCGGCTCGCTGAAGAAGAAGAGATCGCCGAGATGAGCGAGTCGGTGATCCAGGACATGATGGGCTACAAGGGCCGCCGGTAGCGGTTTCGCAACACCACGATCGCTCCACCGGCGGCGTAGAATGCGCTTAGTGCGAGCAGCGTGAGCTTCGCGGCCGCAAGCGAGGCGGCGAGCTGAGGCCAAGGGCTCGGAGACGCGACGTGGCTGACTTCGTAGAGAAGCACGATGTTTTCGAGCACGTCGCAAGCTGCCGCAGCCACCGCAGCCCAAGCCGCCCGCGCGCTCCACGCTCGCTCTCGTAGGAGTGCGCCGACCCAGGCGGCGAGCGATGCGAAGAAAGATCCGTAGATGACCAAGTAGACGAAGTCGACTGCGAGGCTGAGCTTCGCGTACCCGAGCACGTCCCGGTTCTTCCACTCGAGCAAGATTCGAAGCGCCCGGTAGGGTGTTGCGGCGAGCTGCAGCGAGACGATGCCCCAAGGGGAGGCCGCGCCCTGAAGGGGCACGTCCACGAACATCATCAAGGCAGTCGCAAAGACGAACAGGGCGCCCAGTCGGATCGTCAGCGCGCGCAGGAGGCGGGGGTCGAGGCCAGCAAGCGGATGCGAGATCAAGGCTCGCGGTCCGAGGCCGGCTCCTCACCCGTGGCATCGAGACCCGGCTCCGTTTCTCGTGGAGTCACGCTGCGCTTCTTGAGGGCATCCAGCTCCTCTTGCGCGAACTCGAGCTCGAGCTCTGCTCGGCTGCGAGCCGCCACCGCGCGTGCCACCGCATTTTGAAGCTCCTCGGTCTTGGAAGCCTCTGCATCGAGTCGCGCCTGCATGGCGGCCAGCTCTCCTTGCAGCTCCAACACCCGTTCCCCTTCTCGCTCGAGCTTGCGCTCCAAGCGGCGGCCGCGCTCTTCGGCCGCGGTGAGCTTTTGGCCGGTGCTGGCCAGGCGCTGATGCGTGTCTTCGAGGGTTCGTTCGGTGGCCGACAGCTCCCGTTCGGTCTCGGAAAGATGCTGCTCGATCAAGGCCTTTTGTTGACGGTTTTGCGCAAGCTTGTCGCGCGTGCGGATCAGCTTTCGCTCTTCTTCTTTGAGCTGGTTGCGCAGTGAAGCCACCCTGCCGTCGGTGCGGGCCAGACGTTGCGCGAGCTCGGTGCGGGTCAGCCGGCTCTGCTCGTACCGAAGCTCGAGCTGTTCCGCGATCTCCCGCGTGTCGGCGAGGTCGCGCATCAGGCCGGTGGCGGTGAGCTGTGCTTGTTGAGCGACCTCCCGTTGCGTTTCTGCCTGCTGGTAGAACACCGTGACCGCCGCCCCCGCGGCACCCATGAGCGCGAGCGTGACGGGGATGGTCCAGCGCAAGATCGTTTTGACCCGCGCTTTGCGCTCCTCGGGAAGCGCGAGGACGGAAAGCTCGGCGGCGAAGTCTTCGGCCGTGGGACGAAGCTCCGCGTCCCAGCTCAACCAACGATCGAACGATGGCTTCAGATACTTGAGCGCTCTTCGGCTCGGGGGGTATGGGGTTTCTTTGGCCCGATGCTCGATGAAGGTGTCGACGGCGCCTGCCGCCACGTCTTCCTGCGTGTCCGGCTCGAGGGCATTGCGAAGTGACAAGGCCAAGGCGAACACGTCCGCTTTGGGAGTGACCGGGGGCTTCCGGTCCACCGTGGCGAACTGTGCGGCGACCTCGGGCGCGAAATAGGTCGGAGTCCCTGCGACCACCATCTCGGCTTCGGTCGCGGCCACACCCAAATCGAGCAGCACGGGCGTCACTTCGTCTTCGCCGAAACCCGGGATCCGAGCGAGGAAGATGTTCTCGGGTTTGACGTCTTGGTGCCGTACTCCCGCGGCATGCATGGCGGCCAAGGCGCGGGCGAGGGGCTGGAAGATCCGTAGCGCATCGGCGCGCGTCAGCGGCTCGCGCTGCAAACGGGATTCCAGTGTCTCGCCGTCGTACCAGGGCATGACGAACCAGAGGCGCTCTTCGTACCAGCCATGGTCCTTGAACTGGACGATGGACGGGTGGAACACGGACGCGATGAGTCGCAACTCGCGAAGTGCCGACTGTTTGGCGGTCTTCGAATGGGCGGGTTGATGAAGGAGCTTGAGGGCGACCACGTGCCCGGGCACTTCGGTGTCCTTGGCCCGATAAACGTCCCCGAAAGCGCCGAGGCCCACACGGGCCTCGATGGCGTATCGACCGCCGACGATCGTTCCATTGGGGAGCGGCTCGACTCCTTCGCGCTCTACGTCATGGGCTCGCGGAGCCGGCTCGAGGGCGAAAGCTTCGATGATCACGCGGCCGAAACGCTCGGCATCACGGACGCCGTGCTCGTCGAGAATGAGCTGTGCTTGGGTCATCGCCGCTGCCAGCCGCTCTTCGATCTCCTCGCGGGTTCGAGAGTAGACGAACGCGAGCTCGTCGACCCCCAGCTCGCGCGCGTGATGCAGCTCCAGCAGCTCGGAATCCTCGGCACCCAGCTCGAAACGCAGCGCGTTGAGTGGGCTGACCGATAGATGCGCGGAAGGGAGGGCTCTCCATGGCAGAGCTTCGAGCACCTCTTTGCCGGGTGCTTCGTGCGGGCGGCTCTGGTTGTAGAGGTATCCCCGTGCCGCTCGGTACAGCCGTGCACGCACCCCCGGTGCTTTGATCATCTCGCTGCTGTCGGACTTCTCGACGAACGCACGCAGCTTCTGGAGCAATTGATCAGCTCGCTCGGTCGAGCCGGTCCGAATCGCCAGATACTGCCGAAGCCCCTCGGAGTAGAAGCGGAATGCGCGGCCGTGCAGCACGTCGACGACCGTCTGCGGTTGGCCTCGAGAGAGCGCGATGGAGGCAGCCGCTTGGGTCAAAGCAGCGCCACGTTTGTCGAGCGGACGCAGTTGATTGAGCAGAAAGGGGACCGTTCCCATGGTTTCCTCTAGGAGCCTCTCATCAGGTGTGGAAGTGTAAGCATGAGTTAGCCTCGCGTTGGCTCTCAACTAATCAACAAAGTCACGACCAGCCATAGACGACGCCGAGGGCGTAGAGCACTGCGAGTAGAGTCAGTGCCGCCACGATGTTCAGGAATATCCCGACCCGCATCATGTGGGGCATCGTCACGAGCCCAGTGCCGTATGCGACGGCGTTGGGGCCCGTCGCGATCGGCAGCATGAACGCGCAGCTCGCGGCGAGGCCCACTGCGAGTGCGGGCGGGAGCGGGGAAACTTCGAGCTCGAGGGCAGCGGCAATCGCGAGCGGTACGATCATGTTCGACGACGCCGTGTTCGAGCACGCTTCGGTGAAGAACACGGTGAAGACGATGAGCGCTGCGGTGAGGCCCCAAAGCGAGCGAATCCCGGTGACCTCCAAAAACCAATGACTGATCGCCGCCGCGAGGCCCGTGTCGAACATCTGCGCGCCGAGGGACAAGCCGCCCCCGAACAAGAGAATCAGCCCCCAGTCGATCCGAGCCGCATCGGACCAGGGAAGAATGGGAGTCTCGCCGTCTTCCTCGCGGATGAAGAACAACGGCGCGGCCGCGAGGATCGCCACGGCGCCGATGGGGAGCGCGCGGACGAGCACGTCGGCGTGCGGGGCACCGAGCGCGCGAAGCACTCCCGGCAGCGTCCAGCCGGCCACCGCCAACCCGAAACAAAGTGCCGTCGCCTTCTCGCCGCGTGACCAGGGCGTCGCCACGAAGGACGGGCTCGCTTCGACGGCTGGAGGCGGAGACAGCCCCTGCAAGACGAAGCCGACCATCACCACCAGCGCCAGAGAAGTAGGCACGCCGATCCCCATCCACTGGACGAAATCGATCTGGACGTCGGTTTGTTCCTGCAGAAACCGGACGGTGATGAAGTTTGGGGGGCTGCCGATCAGGGTTCCCATCCCCCCCACCGATGCGGCATAGGCGACGGCCAAGATGCTCCCGGAGCTCCGATCGTCCTGGTCCTGGTCGGTCAGCGTGCCGAGCAGGATCGGGATCAAGATGGCCGCCGTTGCCGTGTTGCTGATCCACATCGACAGAACGACGGCGGTCAGCATGAAGGCCATCCGAATTCGGATTGGAGAGCCGCGCACCAATCGAAACTGCAGGAGCCGTCGGGCAATGCGGCGGTCCAACCCATGTCGCATCATCGCTTTCGCGATGAAGAACCCGCCGATGAACAAGAAGATGAGCGGATCGGCGTACGGAGCGAACGCCGTTTGGCTGTCCGTCACCCCAGCCACGATCATCGCCGGTGCGATCAACAAGGCGGTGACCGCGATCGGCAGCGCCTCGGTGATCCAGGCCACCATCACCGCAACGAAGATGGCGGCCAAACGATGGGCGCGCGCGTCCAAACCGAGGGGTGCCAGCCACGTTGCCACCAACAACAGGGGCGCGAGGACCAAGCCCACCTTGCGACGGTCGAAAGCGAACATCCCGAGCGCCATCTAGCACGTCCTCCGACGGGGGGGTGAGCCCGGTCCGCCCGAAACTTGCATCGCGCCGGATTCAGGCCCAAGGTGATCCAATCGTGGCACGAGTGCGTCTGGGATTGTGGGTTCTGGCGTGCGCCGCCGTTTGCGGTTGCGCACCGAAGAAGGAGCCTTCGGCGTCTTCGCCGGGCAATGAATCGAAGCCCGTTTCGTCGGTGTTGGGAGCCGCCGATACCGAAGCGGAGGTCGCAGAAGAAGCACCCGAGCCGCTCGAGGCGCCGGTTGCTCATTGGAAAGACGGGGAGGCACACGGCGAGGTCGACGCGGCCAAAGCCGATTCGACGGGACACCTGCTGCTCGATCTCGGCGAAGAATGGACCCCTTACATTTTGACCGAGCGCTCCTCCCCGGACGAGGAGCCGAAACACAACTCCTACCGGTCGACGTATCTCGCGCTTGCCCGTGGCGAGTTTCCCAAGGACCGCCACGGGGCCCGGGCGCGAGAAGATCAGTATCTCGAGCTCTATGGAATCTTGCCGACGCTCAGCTTGCTGCGAGAGCGCTTCGACGAGGTGCGTGCGCTGGAGTGCGCGAACGAGCTCGACCTCGGGCCGTTGAAGGCTTTCGACGGGTTTCTCGCCTACGAGAAGAGCCGTCGCCCCGCGCGTCGTCTGGCTCGCTACGAGCTACTGAAGCCTCAGATGACCGCCCTCGTGAATCGAGCCGGCGTCGAGGGGCTCGACCAGCTGACGCGGGAGCAGGTTGCGGACGAAGAGGTTTGGGAGAAGGTCGAGGAATACCGAACGCTCGCACCCGAGATCGAAGCGATTGCGGCTGCGCAGGCCCGCCTCGACTGTGAGGGTTTCTTTCCGAAGCGCGCGAAGTACACGCCCGGTCTCTTCGACTGGCTGACCCACGAGGCGCTGGCGGAATTCGAGCGAAGACATCGGGTGTACGGCTGGGGCTTCATCGGACGTGACACCCTCGAGGTGCTTCAGAAGACGCCCGAGGAAACCGAGCAGGAGGCCGTGATTCGGGTCTTGACGGAGCGTGCGATGCATGCTGCCAAGGTCATCGAAGACGGCAGCACGTCGACGACCCGGGACGGAGAGCCACGCACCTACGAAACCGAAGATGGCGAGGTTCGGCAGATTCCGAATTTCGAAGCGGAGCTGCGAGAGCGCATCATTCGAGCGTTCGGCCTGCAGACGCCCGAGTCCACCTACGCCTGGCTGCAATCTCTCGGCGACATTCCGGCGACACGCATCGTGGCGCTCGAGGGCATCGAGCGCCCTCCGTATTACGGCGACGCGATGGACCTCAGCGTGACCATCGATCGGGGCGACGTTTGGTACGAGTTTCCCTTCGACGAGGAAGGCAAGGCTCGCTCGCAACCCGTGGCGCGCCGGCCGCGTCTGACGATCTCCGTCGACTACAATGGTCAGATCATTCCCCTCGCCCGTTTCGGAACGACGGTTGGAGGGTGGCGCGGAGAGTTCATCGATGGCGCGGTGATGTGGGCGTACAAGGGCTCTCCCGTAGGGAAGCGCGTCTGGAGTCGCATTTCCGCGGCGCCGGTGTGGGTGCCACCCGAGAGCACGCCGCCGCGGGTCATGCTCACGAGGAAACGAGACAAGACGTTCGAGGTCGACTACCACACCACGGGCCCGAGCTACGCTTCGGCTTACGGATTGGTGGCCGCGTATCACAGGAAGTTCTACCGCGGGCCGGACGGAGAGATCCAGGTGGGCGGGGACGAAGGCATCCGAACGCATGGCTCGGTCGACTACATGAGCATCATGCGCCGTCACTCCCATGGCTGTCACCGGATGCACAACCATCTCGCCGTCCGGCTGATGTCGTTCGTGCTCCAACATCGACCACACACGCGATACGGACAGGAGTCGATGGTCTACCGACGGGAGTTCGAGTTCGAAGAAGAGCTCTACGTCATGGAGTTCGACGAGGGAGGCTACAACTTCGTGCTCGACGAGCCGCTGCCGGTCGAGGTCTTGGAGGGCCGCGTTCGCGGGCAAGTCAAAGAGCCGATCGAGATTGCTTTGCCGCTGTACGATCGTGAGGTCGATGCCTACGTGATGCCCGACGGAGCGTGGGTGAGCGTGGATCGATTCGGCACCATCACGCCGCGCCTCAAGCCGTTCGACTTCGATGCGCCTCTCGAAGCACCCACGCAGGTCGAGGAGCTCGCCGAGGCGGAAGACACATTGGATGCCACCACCGAGGGCACGACCAAGCCGGCCCCGCCGCCCGCCGCCACGTCGGTCACGACCGCCGTGGTTCCGGTCACCTCCACGACCGCCTCGCCCTGAAAACCAAACACAATTCCGGGGGTTGCCGGGGTGTGGAAAAACTGGGCGAAAACGCGGTCGCTTGTGGAAAAAGAATCGTATTTCCCACAAGCGATTTTCGTTGATCTCGAGCGTCGGATCAGTGAAAAACGAACGTGGAAGCACGCGAAAGCGAGCTCGGCGTTCTTTGAACCGACCCATTAGACGACAGCGGCGAAAGCCGTTGTCTCTCACTCTCACGGGGCGAGAGGCGCAGTCGCGAGGCTGCGCAGTCTGGGCGCAAGAAAGAGCGTCCGAATGTGTCCGTGGGTCGTGAGGATTGCACAAGCCGTTGCGCTGATGCGTGGGTTGCGAGCGGGGCGAAAGCCTCGAACTCGGGCCGTCGACGCGTGGCGCACGGTGGAGGCGCGCTGGAATCGGGACGCCGCTCTGTTTCACCACACGGCGGCTGCGATGATTCTAGACGGCCGTCGGAGGCACCTGGCACTAGGGCCTCCTCGACGGCGACGTGACGGCGCGTCAGAGGCTCGGCGACTTTGCGTTTCGACGTGAAGGCGCCCGCCGAAGCGAGCGCGGCGGGGTGAAACCGTCGGCTCACCGTCGGAATCCGGTTCGGAAGCCGGAGACGGGAATCCCACGAGGCAGGGGTGCTCATCTTTGAAAATCAAAATCTGGATTGCACGCGTCGGCCTGAGCGTGCTGCCCGATTCCGTTGCACACGGCGCGAAAGCTCCGGCAGCGGATGGCGTGTGGCACGAGCCATCGGATCCACGTGAAAGCGCATCCCACGCGCGCCTTCGACGAGCCGAAAGTCGAAGGTTCAGGTACGACGAGAGTCGTCGCGGAATCGAATCACGGCGGTTTGCTAAACCCAAATCGTCGCTGCGGTTCCGTCCGACGGAAGAGCGTAGGGCAACTTACGCGAACCTCGGTAGCTCGAGACCTCCATATCGAGAGCTACGACGGCAGCGCTCGGGACGTGTCGGTCAAAGCTCCTCCAGCGAGCCCAACAGCTCGCGCGGGGGGTTAGCAGGCTTCCCGACGGGGAATGCAGCGCGCCGATTCGTGTCGTGCAAAGTTGGCGAGGCTCAATCGGCCTCCCATCGAGCTTCGAGCTCGAAGTCCAGACGAAGATGGTCGCGGTGTGCGCGACGTACATGCGCACACGCAGCCGAGCGGCGGGAAACCTCGCCGCGAGGTCAGCGAGCTTCCCAAGGGGCGATCCCGTGCCGGATCGCCCCTTTCTTAATTGGGCGACGGGGCGTCCACGATTGTCGCTTGATTTGTCGACCCTGGCGCGCCTACCTTCTTCCGAGAGACGTCCCTGATGTCGACCTGGTGGGCGTCCAGGAGGCAAGACATGAAGCGTCTACGTCGAGAGTTTGGGTTCCTAGGTCGCCACGGGTTCGCGCCGGTTTTGATGCTGCTGGGCGCGATGCCCTTGTCGATGTCTTGTGGGGACGAGGTGCGGGAGATCATCGAAGCGGTCACCTGCGAAACCGATGAAGAATGCGTCAGTGGATGTGACACGATTTGCGTCGATCGTCCGGTGATCTCGTCGGACTGCAACGAAGACGATGGCGTCTGCGTGTGCGAATGCGGCAGCGATGATCAGCCGAGCGAATGCGTCGATGGAGAGGTGGTGCAAGAGTCCTACCCTTCGAGTGTTGCCTGCGATCCAGGTGACGCATCGGGGGCATGCGAAAGTACCTGCGAGAGCACTTGCACCGAAAATGGCTTCACGCTGGGCTCGGTCGGCGCCTCCTGTTCGGACACCGGATTCGGCGCGTTCTGCGAATGCACGTGCGCCTACTGCAGGCCGAACGCGAGCTAATCGATCACGGAACGGAGTGGTTCCGGCTCGCCCGGCGCGTCTCTTTCACTCTCCAGGGCATGGCTCGCCCGGCGCGGCGCGGACGAACCGCGCCACGATCAGCATGACCTCGGTGCCTGGTCGATCGGGGCTCGGCCTCGAGTCGATCCCACCTTCGATTTCGACCAAAAGCCCGCTTCCCTGGGGGACGCCGGATCGCCGATAGGCCTCTTCGAGGGCGGCGTGGTCGCCCTCGGGGGAGACTCGCCAGTGTTGCCCGGTGCCGCAGACCTGAAAGGTTCCGACCGGATCGGCGAGCGAATAGTAGCCCTGCAGGCTCATCGTGCCCGATGGCGACGGAGGGAGCTTCGGCTCGGCCTCGGCCGCGGTTTCGGGCGGGGGCTCGTTCTTGCATCCGGCGAGACCGGCCACCGAGGCCAGCGATAGCAGCAACCAGATCGAAGCAGTCTTCATCATCCCTCGTTTCGCGTCTCATCGGCCCAGGACGCCGATGTACGGCGTGATCCATTGTTCCCGCCGCAAAAAGAAGTTTCCGGGCCCCGACAGAGAGTACTTGAAGCCCACGTCGATGTGGATTCCCTCGCGTACGTGGAATGCCATGCCTGCCTTGGCCGTGAAGCCCGGCGTGAAGCGAAAGACTTTTACCTGGGTGCAGTACCAGAAGTTGCAGGCGAGCTGGGTTTCTCGAAACTGCCACCAGTTCGCATCGAAGGTGATCGCGACGTACGGCAAGATGGGCGACTGGTTTGGAGCTTGGACACGGACCTCCGGGGCGAAGTAGAGACGCGTGACGGGGCTTCGATCGAGGTTCGCATCGGGTGGCGTGGCGGCGATCTTGGCGAGGTCGATCGGGGTCCACATCACGCCGAGGTCTAGGCCGAACATGACGTATCCCATGTCGTAACCGCCAAAGCCGTGAATGTCGGCGCCCGGGCGCACCACGTCTTTGTCCACGTCGAGGAATAGAGCTGGGCCTACGCTGAAGCCACCTTGAAGGCCGCGGTGCTCAGCCACCCGCGGTGCGGGGGCAGGCTCGCTCGCTGGCGGCCACGGCTCTCGCTCGCTCGGCGGAGGCAGCTTGGGATAGGAGTAATCCTGTGCGAGGGCGTCGGTCGTGAGCAAGACCGCCAGGAACAGCGTGAAAAGTACCTGCAATCGATCCCCCAACGCGCTTTCCCCCGGCCCTCGCCGCGAGCCTACACGCTTCGGGATTCGTCACCAAAGGAGTCGCGCCTAGGATACGAATCGAGGAATGCGGGAGGCCCTGCCGCCGTTTTCCGAACATGACCTGTTCAATCCGGGCCGTTCGACGCCCCCTATCCGCCGGGCTCATCGCTTTGGCTTGTGGAGCGGGTGCAGCCTGCAGCACTCCGCCCGAAGACCACGCCATCGCGCTCACCGAACGACTGAGCGTGCTCTACGAAGACGCCCCGGGCCCCATCCATCATTTTGCGGCCGAGGCAGAGCTCGACGGCGATCCGCACCCCGAGTGGATCGTGCACGTGGCAGGGCCGGGGGTTTGCGGAACCGGAGGCTGCGACACCTTGATATTCGACGAGGATGCGACAGGGCTTCGGCTGGTCGCCACGATTCACGTGACCCGGCCGCCCATCGCCGTGGCGGCCACATCCGCACACGGCTGGCGCGACCTCCTCGTTCACGTGAGCGGCGGAGGCATTCTACCCGGCTACGACGCGCGCCTTCGCTTCGATGGAAAGGGTTATCCAATCAATCCCACCGTCGCGCCCGCGGAGAGGCTCGAGCGACGAACGGAAAGCGAAATCGCGATACCGCGATTCCGGTCGTTTCGAGAGGGAGTACCGGTGTACGGGGCAGCTCATGCTCCCGGCGTACCCAATGCGCAGCCCGACCAACTCTAGTCGGGTCACAGCCGCCTGAGTGTTCCGCGCCGCGTTCTCGGACGACAACCCTTGGGCTCGTCGGCCGATAGGATGCCGATGTTTTGCGATCGAGTTGGCTCGGCCCGTGTCGTGACCGCTTCCTGCCCAGACTACCCCCGGGGTCTGCAGGATCTCCCAGATGCGCCACGGTCGTTTCGAGTGCTCGGTGAGCTGCCCGACCTGCGGCGCGCGGTGTGTATCGTCGGCACGCGCCGCGCCGACGACGAGGCGCTCGACTTCAGCTACCAGCTCGGGCGCGACGCGGCCCTGCGTGGGTGGGTCGTGGTCTCCGGAGGCGCGATCGGCATCGACCGGGCGGCCCACGAGGGAGCCCTCGACGGACGCGGGCGAACGGTGGTGGTGCTGCCGACCGGCCTCGACGACCCGTACCCGGCGGCCAATCACGACCTCTTTTCGCGGGTCGTGGAGGCCGGATGCCTCCTCACCGAAGTGCCCGACGGCACACCGCTGCAGCGCGGCCGGTTCCTCACCCGAAACCGGTTGGTGGCCGCGCTCGGGGCCGCCACGGTGGTGGTGCAGGCGCCTGCCCGGTCGGGGGCCCTGTCGACCGCGGCGGTGGCCAGGCGGCTCGGCCGGCGAGTTTTTGCAGTGCCCGCTTCCCCTTGGGATTCGCGGGGATCGGGCAACCTTCGGCTGCTTCGGGAGGGCGCGAGGATTTGCGCAAATGTCGCCGATGTTCTATCCGAGTCCGCGCCGTGGGCTGGTGGTGAGGCCGCCGACCGGTCCGCTGAGAACGAAAGGTCCCAGGAATACGATAATTTGAGCCTCTCCGAGCAGAAGATCCTCGACTCCCTTCGCGGCCGGGCCCGCCATCCCGAGGACCTCTGCCAACGAACCGGAATTTCCGCCCCGGAAGTGCAGCGGGCCATCGTCCAGCTGCTCGTCCGCGGGGCCATCGAGGAGAAGCCGGGCGGCCGGTACCAACGTTGCAGACCGCGCAGCAAGCCTTACTAGGAACAGTTCGATGTCCAAGACCCTCCTCATCGTGGAGTCCCCTGCCAAGGCGAAGACCATCAAGAAGTACGTCGGCGACGGCTACGAGGTGCTCGCTTCCAAAGGCCACATCAAGGACCTGCCCAAGCGGGGCGGCGTCGACATCGAGCATGGCTTCCAAGAGACGTACGAGCTGCTACAGGAGAAAGGAAAGCCCGAGGTGGTCAAGGCGATCCGGGCTGCCGCGAAGAAGGCCGACAAGATCTTGCTCGCCACCGACCCCGATCGCGAAGGCGAGGCCATTGCGTACCACCTGATGGAGGTCGCCAAGCAGGCCAACGAGGAGGCCGAAGTCAAGCGCGTGCTTTTCGAGGAGATCACCAAGCGAGGTGTCGCGGAGGGTCTCCAGCACCCGCGTGACCTCGATGCGAATCTCTACGAAGCGCAGCGCACACGCCGGGTTCTCGACCGCATCGGTGGCTATCCTTTGTCGAGCCTCTTGTGGAAGAAGCTCGCGTTTGGTCTCTCGGCGGGTCGGGTGCAGACGCCGGCGCTTCGCATCATCGTCGATCGCCAGCACGAGCGCGACGCATTCGTGGCGGTCGATTACTGGCTGGTCGATGCCAAGCTCAAGGGGGAAAAGCCGCAGTCCTTCATGGCGATGCTTCAGAGCGTCGGCGACGAGAAGCTCGAGAAGGTGAGCTCCCGGCCGGCGACGCTCGACGAGGCCGAGGCCGCTCGGTACGTCTCGGATCTCAAGACGGCCGATTATCGAGTCGCGACGATCACCAAGCGGAAGGCTTCCCGCAAGGCACCCGCTCCGTACACGACGTCGAAGCTTCAACAGGATGCGGCCAATCGTCTCAGCATGCCGCCGAAGCGCACGATGCAAATCGCGCAGCAGCTTTACGAGGGCATCACGCTCGGGCGCGGCAAAGACGCGGAGACCGTCGGCCTCATCACTTACATGCGAACCGACAGCGTGCGACTGTCCCCCGACGCGGTGAACGCATGCCGGGAGCACATCGCCAAGAAGTTTGGCAAGGACTCGGTTCCCGAGAAGCCCAACTTCTTCAAGAGCAAGAAGCAAAACGTCCAAGACGCGCACGAGGCGATCCGGCCGACGCGGCTCGATCTGCCGCCCGAAGCGGTCAGCAAGTACCTCAAGGACCCGCAACGGCGGCTCTACAAGCTCATTTGGGATCGCTTCGTCGCCTCGCAGATGACGCCTGCGGTCTTCGATCAAACCAGCGTCGACATCGAAGCGGTCGCCGGGCAACGCAAGTACGGCTTGCGCGCCAGTGGCAGCGTGCTGAAGGTGCCCGGTTGGCGGGCCGTGTACGGGGCCACCACGGAGCCCTTGGCGGGTGAGGAAGCGAGCCCGGACGACCGGGACGAGGACGACGACAGCCTGCCCGAGCTCCGAGAGGGAGAGCCCCTGCACTTGGTGATCCCACCGGGCGTGCAGGCCCACCACAAGCAAACCGAGCCTCCTCCGCTCTTCACCGAGGCCACGCTTGTCAAAAAGCTCGAAGAGGAGGGGATCGGCCGGCCGAGCACGTACGCCGAAATCATCAGCAAGGTGGAGCAACGAGCCTACGTGCAAAAGGAAGGCAACAAGCTGGTGCCCACGCCGCTCGGCAAGTTGGTGATCGAAAAGCTGGTCGCCGACAACTTCGACTTGGCGGACATCGGGTTCACCCGGAAGCTCGAAGAAGACCTCGACGCCGTCGCCGAGGCCCGCGCGAAGCGTCTCGACGTCCTGCAGCCGTTTCACGAGCGACTGCAGACGCAGATCGAACATGCCGTCGAGCAAAAGGGCAAGTGGTGGCCCGAGCCGGAAGAGATCGGGCAAACTTGTCCCGAGTCCGGTCATCCTCTGGTGAAGCGCTGGGGCCGCAACGGGCCATTCATCGGGTGCACGCAGTACCCCGAGTGCCGGTACACCCTCAACATCGGGCCCGACGGCGAAATCGAGCCGCCGAAGGAGCCCGAGCTCACCGACTACGACTGCCACGAGTGCGGCGCCAAGATGACCAAACGCTGGGGCCGCAACGGTTGGTTCCTCGGCTGCTCACGCTATCCGGAGTGCAAGCACACCCGTCCGGTTCCGCTCGGCTTCAAGTGTCCGAAGTGCAAGACGGGGGACATCATTCCCATCAAGGCGAGGGGCCGTGGACGCCCGTTCTACGGTTGTACGAACTATCGCTCCGAAGAGCCGTGTGACTTTCGAGTGTGGCAAAAGCCGGTCGCCGAAAAGTGCCCGCGTTGCGGGAGCGACTTCTTGGTCCCGGTCGGCGGCAAGAAGAACCCCAAGCTCAAGTGTCCGAACGAAAGCTGCGACTTCGAGCGTGAGTACGATCCTGCCGAGCTGACTGCCGACGAGGAGTCGACGGAGTCACCACCGGCGGCCGGCTCCGCGACGGGCTGAGGTGTCGGCATGACGGACGTCGTCGTCATCGGGGCGGGCCTGGCAGGCACCGAGTGCGCATGGCAGCTCGCCGAGCGGGGCATCGCCGTGAGGCTCGTCGAGCAGAAGCCGTCGTCACGGACTCCCGCGCAACACTCCGATCAGATGGCCGAGCTGGTCTGCTCCAACTCGTTTCGGGGCGCCGCGCTCCACAATGCCGTCGGGCAACTCAAAGAAGAGATGCGCCTGAGCGGCTCGCTGGTGATGGAGGTGGGCGCACGGCACCGGGTTCCGGCCGGTGGCGCGTTTGCAGTCGACAGGGAGCGGTTCAGCACGGAAATCACGCGTCGCATGCACGAGCACCCACTTATCGAAGTAGCTCATGAAGTGGTCGAGCGGATTCCCGACCATCGGCCCGTCGTCATCGCCACGGGGCCCCTCACCTCGGGAGGCCTCACCGACGACATCGCGTCCGCCATCGGCGCAGAGCATCTGGCGTACTACGACGCCATTGCACCGATCATCTCGGCGGACTCCATCGACTTCAACCGCGCGTTTCGGGCCTCGCGTTACGACAAAGGCGGTGACGCCGCTTACGTGAACTGTCCCCTCGACGAAGCCGAGTACGACGCGTTCGTCCAGGCCGTCCTCGATGCCGAGAAGGTCACCCCCCGTGAGTTCGAAAAGGTGCGCTACTTCGAGGGGTGCTTGCCGATCGAGGTGCTCGCCTCGCGGGGACGACAGACCTTGGCGTTCGGGTGCATGAAGCCCGTCGGCCTCACCGATCCACGGACGGGCCGCCGTCCTCATGCGGTCGTCCAGCTACGGCAGGAGGACTCGGCCGGCACGGCGTACAACATGGTCGGGTTTCAAACTCGCATGAAGTGGCCGGAGCAAAAACGCGTCTTTCGAATGATTCCCGGTCTCGAGAACGCCGAGTTCGAACGATTCGGGAGCGTCCACCGCAACACCTTCGTGAGCTCCCCGATCGTGCTCGACGACGACCTGGCCCTGAAGACGAGACCGGGCGTCTATCTCGCCGGCCAGATCAGCGGCGTCGAAGGCTACGTGGAGAGCGCGGCCTGCGGCATGATGATCGGCATCAAGCTCGCGCACGAGCTGCGCGGACGGGCAGCGTCCTTCCCTCCGCCGACGACGATGCTCGGAGGATTGATCAGCCACCTGCGCACGCCCAACGAGGACTTCCAGCCGTCCAATGCCATGTGGAGCATGGTGCCTCCGATCGAAGGCCGCCGAATGAGCAAGCGAGCGCGCCGTGACGCACAATCCGCCCGTGCCTTGCAGGATCTGCAGTCGTGGCTCGGTCACGTGTTAGAGTCGAGCGATGAGCGATTCGGATCCGCTCCAGCACCAGATCGAAGCGTTCGCTCGATATCTGGCCGATGAGCGTCGAAGCTCCCCGCGGACCGTCGAAACCTACATTCGCGACCTTCGCAGCTTTCGGCGCTACGTCCTCGAGCAGGGCCTGCCACCCGATGCGCGCGAGCTCGACGTGGTCGCTTTGCGAGGCTTTCTGTCGACGTTGTTTCGGACCGATCAACCGAGCACGATGAAGAAGAAGATGAGCGCGATTCGGTCCTTCTTCCGTTTCTTGTTGCGCCGTCGGATCCTCGATCGAAACCCGGCGGCCACGGTGCGATCGCCCAAGGTTCCGAAGACACTCCCTCGCTTCTTGACCGTCGATCAAGCCTTTCGAGTCATGGAGTCGCCGCCCAAAGAAGACGGACGTGCTCTGGCATTGCGTGTACGCGATCGGGCCCTCCTCGAGACCCTCTACAGCACGGGGGTACGCGTGGGCGAGCTGGCATCGATGAACGTGAACGACTTGGATCTCGGCGAAACCACCATTCGGGTTCTCGGCAAGGGTGGAAAGGAACGCGTCGTCCCCCTCGGGGCGGCAGCCGTCACGGCGCTTCACGAGTATCTTCCCATTCGGCGCGGTTGGATCGCCAAGTCCCGTCAGCAGCACGGCGACGCGCTGTGGCTGTCGCGCGGCGGTCGACGGCTGAGCGTGCGGCAGGTGCAGAACCTCGTCCGGCGTCACGGAACCCTCGGAGCTGCGCGAAGCGACTTGCATCCGCATGCCATTCGGCACACCTGCGCGACCCACTTGCTCGATGCCGGCGCCGATCTCCGTGCCATTCAAGAGTTGCTCGGGCACTCCAGCTTGTCGACGACGCAGCGATACACCCACGTCAGCGTCGATCGATTGATGGAAGTCTACGACCGCGCGCACCCGTTGGCACGGGGAGACGGCGGGAACGGTTGACAGCCCAAAGGGCCGTACTTACGTTCCTCCGACCTGCCATGAGCCAAGCCGATCAGCCCCGTTTTCATTCTACGACGATCGTTGCAGTGCGGCGGAACGGTCGCGCGGCGATGGCCGGTGACGGCCAAGTGTCGTTCGGACAGACCGTGATGAAGGGCCAGGCCCGCAAGGTACGTCGAATTGCCGAGGGCAAGGTCGTCGCCGGTTTTGCGGGGGCCACCGCCGATGCCTTCACGTTGCTCGATCGTTTCGAGGGCAAGCTCAAGGAATATCGGGGGAGCCTGCAGCGGGCGGCCGTCGAGCTCGCGAAGGACTGGAGAACCGATCGCTATCTCCGCCGACTCGAAGCGATGTTGGTGGTCATGGATGACCACTCGACGCTGTTGATCAGCGGCACCGGGGACGTGATCGAGCCGGACGAAGGCGTCATCGCGATCGGGTCTGGCGGTTCCTATGCGCTGGCGGCAGCGCGCGCGTTGATCCGCAACACGGAGCTTTCAGCGGCTGACATCGCGAAGAGCTCGCTCGAGATTGCAGCCGAGATTTGCGTGTACACGAACCACGAGATCGTCGTCGAGGAGATGGGGCAATGACCCAGGGAAATTTCACGCCCCGAGAAACGGTCAGCGAGCTCGACCGCTACATCATCGGCCAACACAAGGCCAAGAGGGCCGTCGCGATCGCGCTTCGCAACCGATGGCGGCGGCAGCAGGTGATGAACGAGCTGCGAGACGAGATCGCACCGCGGAACATCATCATGATCGGACCCACCGGTGTGGGAAAGACCGAGATCGCGCGGCGTCTGGCGAAGCTAGCCCGCGCGCCTTTCGTCAAGGTGGAGGCATCGAAGTTCACGGAGGTCGGCTACGTCGGCCGTGACGTGGAATCGATGATCCGAGACCTCGTGGAGAACGCGATTCAGATTTGCGAGAAGGAAGCTCTCGAAGGGGTGCAGACCCGTGCTCAAGATGCCGCGGAAGAGCGGCTCGCCAAGATGGTGTTGGCGGCACAGCGGCCACCCGTGCAGACGGAGCAGGCAGCGAAGCCTCAGACTCATCAGTTCGGCCCGCTCAGCTTTCAAATTACGCCACAGCAGCAACAGCCGCAGCCGTTCTACTCCGATAGCGAGATCAACGACGTGCGCCAGCGGATTCGCAATGGTGAGCTCGACGAAGTGGAAGTCGAGCTGGACGTCACCGACAACCAGAACCCATTCATGACGATTTTCGGATCCGGCGGCACCGAGGAGATCAATCTGCAGGACATGATGTCCCAGATGCCGGGCTTCAAGGGCCGCACCAAACGCCGTCGCGTGAAGGTGCCCGAGGCCCTCGACATCCTCCAGCAGCAGGAGGCGCAGAAGCTCATCGATCACGATCGGGTGCAACGGGAAGCCGTTCAGCGGACCGAGCAGGCGGGCATCGTGTTTCTCGACGAGATCGACAAGGTCGGCTCCGATCGCCGGGTCGGTGGCCCGGACGTTTCGAGGGAAGGGGTGCAGCGCGATCTCTTGCCCATCGTCGAGGGATCGACCGTCAGCACCAAGTACGGGGCCGTCAAGACCGACCACATCCTCTTCATCGCCGCGGGCGCGTTTCACGTGTCCAAAGTCGCGGACCTCATTCCCGAGCTCCAAGGCCGCTTTCCGATTCGCGTGGAGCTCGACTCGCTCGAGAGGGGCGATTTCATTCGCATTCTGACCGAGCCTCGAAACGCGCTCACCAAGCAGTATCAAGCCCTGATGGCGACCGAGGGAATCGAGCTCGTTTTCGAGCCCGACGCCGTCGAAGAGCTGGCGGGCTATGCCGAGGAAGCCAATCGCCGGTCCGAGAACATCGGCGCGCGTCGCCTCTACACGATCATGGAGGCACTGCTCGAGACTCTTTCGTTCGATGCATCCGAACGCGCCGAATCGCGATTCGTCGTGGACGTCGACTACGTCAAAACCACGCTCGCGCCGATTCTGGCGGACGAAGACCTCGCCAAGTACATCCTCTAGCCTGGTTTCGCTCCGCCAGACCCTTTCGTAGGCCGCGGGTAGGTTGCCCGCCCTCACTTCTGCTATAGGCAGTTCCCGTGGACATCCTCATCCAGAAAGCCGCGGTCCTTCAAGAGGCGCTGCCCTACATCCGGCGCTTTCATGGGGAGATCTTCGTCATCAAGTATGGCGGTCACGCCATGGTCGACCCGGCGCTGCGCGACAGCTTCGCCCGCGACGTGGTGCTCATGAAGTATGTCGGGCTCCACCCTGTGGTGGTGCACGGCGGTGGCCCGCAGATCGACGACATGCTCAAGTCGCTCGGCGTGGTTTCGGAGAGGCTCGATGGGCTGCGTGTCACGGACGATCACACCATGGAAGTCGTCGAGATGGTGCTCGGCGGGAAGATCAACCAGGAGATCGTGTCTCTCATCGCCGGGCACGGGGGTCGCGCGGTGGGTCTGACGGGCAAAGACGACGCCTTCTTGAGAGCAGAGAAGGTCGACAAGATGAGGACGAAGGGCGGCCAGTGGGTCGACCCGGGTCGTGTCGGAGCGGTGACGCAAGTCAACCCCGACGTCGTTCGCCGTTTGGTTCATGACGGCTTCATTCCCGTCATCGCGCCGATTGCCATCGACGCAGAGGGCAAGTCCCTCAACGTCAATGCCGATACGGTGGCGGGGAAGGTGGCCGAGGCGCTCGAAGCCCGAAAGTTCGTGTTGCTTTCCGACATCGAAGGAGTGCGCGGTCGAGACGGACGCGTCGCAAGCTCGCTCAGCGCGGCCGAGATCGACGAGCTCAAGCGCAATGGCATCATCGAAGGCGGAATGATTCCGAAGGTCGACTGTGCCCTCGGCGCGCTCGCGGGAGGGGTCCGGAAGGCCCACATCATCGACGGGCGAGTCCGCCACGCCGTGCTGCTCGAGATCTTCACGGACGAGGGCATCGGCACGGAGATCACGCGCTGAGCGCGCTTCGGCAAAGGGTCGACTGTTTCGGCCAATGGTGGTATGTGCCGGGTTTCCCCGAGGCAACACCATGAGCAAGCAGGAGGACATGTTGCGGAGAGCCAAAGAGGTTCAGCTCGGCAACTACGCGCCTGCGCCCGTCGTGCTCACGCACGGCCGTGGTCGCCGGGTCACCGATGCGGAGGGACGCGAGTACCTCGACCTTTCGGCTGGCATCTCCGTCCTTTCGGTCGGTCACTGCCATCCGACGCTAGCTTCCGCGATCGGAGAGCAGGCCGCCCGCCTGATGCACGTGTCGAACGTCTTCTACAACGACCGCGCCATCGAGCTGGCCGAGGCGATCTGCGCGCGAACGCCGTTCGACAAAGTCTACTTTTGCAATAGCGGCTCCGAGGCCAACGAGGCGCTGCTGAAGCTGGCGCGCCGTTATCACTACGATCGCGGCGACACGGATCGGATCGAGCTCGTGTCGACGTACAACAGCTTTCATGGTCGCACCATCGGGTCCCTCTCGGTCACGGGCCAAACCAAGTACCAAAAGGGAATGGGTCCCCTGATCCAAGACGTGCGTTTCGTCGACTTCAACGATTTGACGTCGCTCGAAGCGGTCGTGACCGATCGTACGGCTGCCGTCATCTTCGAGCCCATTCAGGCAGAGGGTGGGATCGTCGTGGCCACCGAGGAATTCGTTCGGGGGGCTCGGCGCCTTTGTGACGAGCGAGGCGCGTTACTTTTCCTCGATGAGATTCAGACGGGCTACGGCCGCACCGGACGCTTCTTGGCCCACGAATGGTTCGACGTCGTGCCCGATGCGTGCTCCTTGGCCAAGGGGATCGGCGGTGGTTTTCCGCTTGGCGCCATGGCCGTGACCGACCGGCTCTCGAAGGGGCTGCCGCCAGGAAGTCATGCGAGCACGTTCGGAGGAAACCCACTGGCTTGCGCGGCCGGGCTCGCGGTCTTGCACATCCTCGACGAAGAGGGTCTCGTCGAGAACGCCCGCAACATGGGTGAGTATTTGGCGGGCCGGCTGGTCGACCTCGATTCGCGAATGGATTCCGTGGTCGGGTCTCGTGGACTGGGCCTTTTGCAGGGGCTGGTGTTGGCCGATGACGTCGACCCGGCGGCGACTCTCGCCGCGATGCACCGGGCCGGCTTGCTCCTGACGCTCGCCGGAGGCCACGTGCTTCGGATCTCGCCTGCGCTCAACGTGACGCGAGAGGAGCTCGACGAGGGGCTCTCGATCATCGAGCGGGTGCTCTCCAACGCGCCGAGGAAGCGATGACTCGCCACTTTTTGACGGTATCGGACCTCAGCCGGGACGAGCTGACCAGCATCCTCGACCGGGCCGCCGAGCTCAAGGAGCTCCGCGGCACGGCCGCTCACCCACGCCCTCTCGAAGGCAAGTCGGTGGCCGTCGTGTTCGAGAAGGCGTCGACGCGTACGCGCCTTTCATTCGAAGTGGGCATCTACGAGCTGGGCGCGCACCCCGTGACCTTGATTTCGAAAGACACCCAGCTCGGCCGTGGGGAGCCCATCGAAGACACGGCCCGCATGTTGAGCCGATACGTGCACGGCGTCGTGTACCGGACCTTCGGGCAGGACCGGCTCGAGACGCTCGCCCACCATGCCACCATTCCGGTGGTCAATGGGCTTTCCGACAAATATCACCCCGTCCAGTTGCTCGCGGACATGATGACGATTCGGCAGGAGCTCGGACCCTCGCTCGAAGACGCTCGCGTCGCTTGGATCGGCGACGGCAACAACATGGCGCATTCTTGGATCGTGTCGGCGGGGGTTGCTGGCTTCGAGCTGACGGTCGCATGTCCCTCGGGCTATCAACCCGATCCACGAGTCATCGCGGATGCCAGGGAGCGGGGAGCACGTGTCCAGGTGGTGGAACGCCCGGAGGAGGCCCTGGAAGGCGCCAACGTCGTCACGACGGACGTCTGGGCCAGCATGGGACAGGAGCGTGAAACGGCGGAGCGGCAACGCGCATTCGCGGGCTTCATCGTCGACGACACCGCCATGCAACGTGCGGCGCGAGACGCGATTTTCCTCCACTGCCTTCCGGCGCATCGAGGAGAAGAGGTCAGTGCGTCCGTCATCGACGGCGAGCGGTCGCGCGTGTGGGACGAGGCCGAGAACCGGCTTCACACCCAAAAAGCGCTCCTCGAGTGGTTGATCGCGTAATCGCGGAACTGGATGGTACGCGCTTTGTTGCGCTAAGCTCGGTGAATGGGGGCAGCTCGGCGCTCGATGACCGAGGAGAAAATCCCGCGACTGCTCCAGGGGGCGGACGTGAGGCGGTTGGAGCTCACTGCCCAGGAGGCGTTCGTCCATTCGTGCATCGACGGGGTGCTGAATCTCGAGGACATCGCAGACGTCACGGTCCTGACGGCTGACGAGGTATTGAGCGCGATCGAACGCTTCATCGAGCTCGGCGTCGCGGAATGGGTGACCCCCACGGTTTCGAGCGCTCCGCCCAAGACCGAGCTCGTCGAAGACGTCGACATCGACGAGGCGCTCCAGAAGCGAATCGACGAAACCTTCCATCGGGCCGACAAGCTGAACCACTACGAGCTGCTCGGGGTGGCGATGGAGGCGGACCGCGCAGAAATCCGAAAGGCCTATTTCGCTCTCTCGAAGATCTTTCATCCGGACGCCTACTACGGAAAGCATCTCGGTTCTTTCAAACCCAAGATGGAATACATCTTCCGCAAGATGACCGACGCCTACGAGGCAGTCGGACGTCCCAAGAAGCGCGAAGCCTACGATCGGTATCTTCGACAGAGTCTGACGGCGTCGGCCGCGGAACAGCAGATCCATCGGATGGAAGAACGTGCCGAAGCCATGGCTCGCGCGTTGGCGAAAGCGCCGGTCCCGGAGGAGGCCCGAGGCGGCGAGCCCGGCTCCCCAGTTCGCAGTCAGCCGGCGCGTTCTTCACGGCCTGGTCCGACACTGACTGCCGGATCGCCCGAGCACGAGCGGATGCTCCGCAAGCGCGAGCTGCTCGAACGCCGCCTCAAGGGTCGATCGATGCGCTCCCCCCCGCCTCGGCCCCCCAGCCAAACCACGCCGGGGCCGAGCGTGCGGGTCGGCAAGAAGGAAGCGCTTCGTGGTCTGACGCGCTCACTCAAACAGACGGCGTCGTTCACCGGCGGCATCGACCGAGCCGAGCATCACCTCGAGATGGCCCGTCGAGCGGAAGCCAACGGGGACTTGGCCGCAGCAGCCACCGCCTTGCGTATGGCCCTCGCCCTCGACTCGGACCGTGCCGACGTGCGGGAAGACTACCGACGCGTCAACTCGCATTTGCGCATTCAGCTCGTCGACATCCATCGGGAGCAAGCCCGTTACGAGGAAGAAAATTCGATGTGGGCCGCGGCCAGCATTTCTTGGGCCAAAGTAGCCGAGGCATCTCCGGACGACCCCGTCGCGCCTCGACGGGCAGCCAAGGCGCTGCTGGCTGCGGGGGGGGACTTGCGCAAAGCGCGCGATTTCGCGCTACGGAGCCTCGACATTCAGCCCAATTCCATCGATACACGGCTCATTTTGGCTCGGATTTACATCGAGGCCGGAATGGAGAACAGCGCGGCCAAAGAGCTCGACGAGGCTGCAAAGCTGGACCCGAGGCACGAGATGTTGAAAAATCTTAGAAAGCAGATCGGGGGGTGAAGTGATCCGATCTTCGGAGCGCTTGGAAGTGGGGCATGGAAAGAGTCATCGGCATTGACCTAGGTACATTCAATTCGTGCGTGGCCGTGGTCGAAAACGGCACGCCCGTCGTCATCGCCAATCGAGGAGGCTACAAGGTGACTCCGTCGATGGTGGCGGTGACCGAGGGCGGCAAGCGCCTGGTCGGGCACATCGCAAAGCGTCAGGCGGTCACCAATGCCGAGAACACGGTGTTCGCCGCCAAGCGGCTCATCGGGCGCAAGTGGGACACTCCTCAGGTCAAGAATGCAATTCAGACCTGTCCTTTTCACATCGTCGAAGGACCGCACGGGGACTGCCGCATCAAAATGCGCGACAAGATCTACAGCATCCCCGAGATCAGCGCGATGGTGTTGCAGGAGATGAAGATGGTGGCCGAGGATTACCTCGGCGACGAGGTCACCAAAGTCGTCGTCACGGTGCCCGCGTACTTCAACGACAATCAGCGCCAAGCCACCAAGGATGCAGGCGCGATCGCCGGGCTGGACGTCATCCGCATCATCAACGAACCGACTTCGGCGGCGCTCGCATACGGATTCGGAAAGAACATCGACCGCACCGTGGCCGTGTTCGACCTCGGGGGCGGCACGTTCGACATTTCGATTCTCGAGATCTCGAGCTCCGGTGTCTTCAAGGTCATCAGCACGGCGGGCGACACCTTCCTCGGTGGTGAAGACTTCGACCAGCGAGTCATCGGTTGGTTGGTGGAGGGATTCCAGCGCGAGCACGGCATCGATTTGCGGCAAGACCGCATGGCGCTCCAGCGGCTCAAAGACGCGGCCGAAAAAGCGAAGTGCGAGCTCTCGGCGGTCACCGAAACCGAGGTGAACTTGCCGTTCATCATCTCCAGCGCGCGCAACGAGGCTCTGCATCTACAGCGTCTGCTCACCCGCTCCACGCTCGAGGAGCTCACGGCGGACTTGGTCGATCGCACGATTCAGATCTGCGAGCTGACCTTGCGAGAGGCGGGTCTCGAGAAAAACGAGATCGAAGACGTGATTTTGGTCGGCGGCATGACGCGCATGCCCAAGGTGCAAGAGCGAGTCAGCAAGTTCTTTCAGCGGGAGCCCTGCAAGGGTGTTCACCCGGACGAAGTGGTGGCGCTCGGCGCCTCGATTCAGGGCGCTGCGTTGGTCGACGAGAGCCCCGAGCTCGACATGGTCCTTCTCGACGTCACTCCACACACCTTGGGCATCATGGTCGTCGGCGGCTATTTCGAGGAGCTGATTCCGCAGAACACCACCGTGCCCACGTCTCGCAGCAAGCCGTTCACGACCGTGCGAGACAACCAGACTGCCGTGAAGATCCTGGTCTTGCAGGGAGAGTCGCGTCGCGCCGAGGACAACGAGCTACTCGGCGAGTTCATCTTGACGGGTTTGCGCCGCGCGCCTGCCGGTCAGGTCGAGGTCGAGGTGACTTTCGAAATCAACGCGGACGGCATCGTCAGCGTGCATGCCAAAGACATGGAAACCGGCAAGGAGCAATCGATTACGGTGACGGCGACCAGCGGCCTCACCGATGACGAGATCAACGAGATGATGGTCGATGCCTCCGATTACGCGGTCATTCGCCGTCAGGACGAGGCCGCCGAGAAGGTTCGGCAGCAAGCCGAGACCGTCATCGCGGAGATCGAGCGGCTGTTTCCGGAGGTGGAGTCCATCGTCGCCGGAAGTGACTTTGGTCGCGACGCCATCGACAAGGCGCGGGGTGTCGTCGATCAAGCACGAACGCTCCTGGAGCAGGGAGACGTGTCGGGTCTCGAAGAGCAGCTCGAGTCCCTCGGCCGAACACAGCGAATGTTCAAGGGAGTCGTCGGGAAGTCGGCCTGAGCCGCGCTCCGACTTGCCGCTTCGGCCGAGCTTCGGTGGGGCCGACCCGCGGGGGGCTTGCACGGAGAGGGCGGCCCACTACCATCCCGGCCCATGCCTGAAAGTCCCAAGAAGATCGTGCTCGCCTACAGCGGCGGCCTCGACACGTCCGTCATTCTCACTTGGCTCAAGGAGACTTACGGGGCCGAGGTCGTGGCCTTCTGTGCCGACATCGGCCAGGGGGAGGAGCTTGGCGGTCTCGACGAGAAGGCACGCGCGACCGGGGCGTCCAAGTGCATCATCGCCGACCTGAAAGAGGAGTTCGCACGCGACTTCGTCTTCCCGATGCTGCGTGCCAATGCGATTTACGAGGGCGAGTACCTCCTCGGCACCTCGATCGCACGGCCGGTCATCGCCAAGGCCATGATGGAGGTGGCTCGCCGAGAAGGAGCGGATGCCATTTCGCACGGCGCCACGGGGAAGGGCAACGACCAGGTTCGCTTCGAGCTCACCGCGATGGCCATCGACCCGCGGATTCAAGTGATCGCCCCTTGGCGGATTTGGTCGCTCCGCTCCCGGTCCGACTGCATCGATTATTGCAAAGAGCACCAGATTCCCATCGAGGTCACCGCCGAAAAGCCGTATTCGATGGACGCCAACCTCTTTCACATCAGCTACGAGGGCGGTGTTCTCGAGGACACCTGGGCGGAGCCTCCCAAAGAGATGTTCCGATGGACGACCGATCCGCAGGACGCTCCGGACGCCCCAGATTACGTGGTGATCGGCTACGAGAAGGGCAATCCAGTCAGCATCGATGGCGAGGCTCTGTCTCCGGCAGCGCTGATTGCCCGACTGAACGAGATGGGCGCCAAGCATGGTGTCGGCCGCGTCGACCTCGTCGAGAACCGGTTCGTCGGGATGAAATCTCGCGGCGTGTACGAGACACCTGGCGGCACGATTCTCCAGCGCGCCCATCGCGCCATGGAGTCGATCACAGTCGACCGGGAGGTGCTCCGAATTCGGGACAGCTTGATCCCCGAGTACGCGTCGTTGGTGTACCGGGGGTTCTGGTTTGCGCCCGAGCGCGAGATGCTCCAGACGCTGATCGACGACGCCCAAAAGGACGTGACCGGCGACGTCCGCATGAAGCTCTACAAGGGCAATGCCGACGTCGTGGGCCGGCGCAGCCCCCAATCCCTTTACGACCCCGAGTTCGCGACCTTCGAGGCGGACGAGGTCTACGACCAGAAAGACGCCACCGGCTTCATCCGGCTCAATGCGCTTCGCTTGCGAATTCGCGCCCTTCGGGACCAGCAAAGGCGGGATTAACCCTCGCTGTTGCGACCCCTTCCTCCTATCGGTACCCTTGAAGCGCACAAGGTCTTGGACGTTCCAAGTATAGAGTTGGCCGCTGCAATCGTCGGCGGCGTCGGTCTAGGCGCGCTGCTTGCAGCCATCAGCGCTGGCTTTCACTCGCTCGGTGAGGCGGGTTTGCGCGCATTGTCCGAAGAGGGCGGCCGAAATTCCAGAGTCGCCGCGCGGGTCCTCGCGGATTTGCCCGCCGCACAGTCGCGCCTGTTGATCGGACGGGTGCTCTGCGTGGCGCTCGCCGCTGCCTTCGTCGCCTACTCGTTGCTCCAGGCCTACGGGGTCGGCCCTGCCTTACTCGGTGTCCTCGGCATCGCCGTCGCCTATGCGGTGATGGCGACGGTCGCGGCGGCGGTCATGCGAAGGCGCTCGGGCAACGCCACCTTGCGCGTGTGGAAGTGGCTCCGCCCGGTCGATCTCTTGCTCACGCCCCTCGGGGCGCCTCTCACGTGGTTGAGCGATTTGGTCTTGAAGGTGGTTCCGGAGGTCAAGGTTCAGGATCCGGACCGACTCGCCGAGCTCACCGTCGAGCACGTGATCGACCAGGGCGAGGAGACCGGCACGATTCAGCAGGAGTACGCGCGAATGCTCCGCAGCGTGCTCGAGTTCCGCAACACGGTTGCGCGCGAAATCATGGTTCCTCGCACACAGGTCGTCGCATTCGAGGTGAGCACGAGCATCGAGGACGTTCTCGAGCAGGTGATCGAGTCCGGCCACAGCCGATATCCGGTCTATCGGGGGCAAATCGATCAGGTCGAGGGCATCTTGTATGCGAAGGATCTCTTTCAAGTCCTTCGCAACTCGCACGAGGCCTCCGAAATCCGCCTCGCGGACGTCGTCCGTAAGCCGGTCTTCTTCGCGGCGGAGAGCCAGAAGATCGGCGTGTTGCTCCGCGAGATGCAGCGTCGGCGTTCGCATCTCGCCGTCGTCGTAGACGAGTTTGGGGGTGCCGCGGGGATCGTGACGCTCGAAGACATCGTCGAAGAGATCGTCGGTGAGATTCAGGATGAGCACGACGAGGAAGCGCCGCTGGTCTACGAGCGTGCCCCGGGACACTATTTCGTGGATGCAGGCATCTCCGTGTATGACTTGGAAGAGCACCTCGGAGAGCCAATTTGCGAGGACAAGAGCGATTTCGACTCGCTTGGCGGCATGCTGGTTCACTTGGCCGGACAGGTTCCGGCCATCGGCGAGAGCCTGCGCGCAGGTGCGTACCGCGTGATCGTGCTCGACGCCGACGAACGGCGGGTGCGACGAGTCGAAATGATCAAAGCGCGGACCGAGGCACCGGACGAGCCTCAGGCCGCTGCCGGTTAGGCTCCCAGGCGGTCGTCGTCCTCGCCGTAGGACACCCAGTCTTGCAGGATGTCCGCGCCGCTCATTCTCGGGGTCAACACGGTGTAGTGAGCGATGGCCCCTTCGGGCGCTGCGCCCACGGAGCCCACGTTGACCACGTGGTAATCACCTATCGTGCGCTGAAATGGGACGTGCGTGGCTCCGCATACGATGATGTCGGCCGGGTCGTCGTCGATGAGATCCAGGATCTCGTCGTCCTCGAGGTCGTGGCTGATCTCACGGTCTGGATCCGCCGGCGACCCGTGCACCATGAGCACCTCACGACCGTCGATCAAAGGAATGCGTTGGCGCTCGGGCAGCCTGCGAAGACGTTCAGCGACGAGATCGCCGATGGCCGTCCTCGTCCGTTCGAAGAGACGCGCTTGGCGGCGCTGGGAATCGTCGATCGGGACGAGACTTCCCGGATCGACGGTGGCGAGCGCACGATCCGAGGGACCACGTATGCAGGTGGCGCCGATTCCCTGCAGTCGCTGCCATACCGCGAGAGGCTCCTCCCCTCCAAGGAGCAGGTCGCCCGCCACGTAGACCTGTTTGACCCCCAGTCGTTCGAGCTCGCTCAATACGGCGTCGAGCGCCGTCAGATTCCCGTGGACGTCCGATAGGAACGCGATCGGAGCGGCTGCCGGAGGATGCGCCATGGCGGGAGCCTAGCACTAGTGCGGCCACGATACGTTGGACCTCGACCCTTGCGCGGGCGTGAGGTCGGCCTATTCTCAGGCGGGGAGAGCGTGGTGAACGACGGTGGCGATCGAGACAACGTGATTCGCGTTGGTTTCGGGGTGGATGGCAAGCTCACGCGGTCGCCGAGCCCCGAGCCGGCTACCTCGCAGCCGGCACCACCTCGCGGCGATCCTCGAGACGGTCTCTATACGGTAGCCGAGGTGGCGCGGTTGTTCGGGTTCAGCACGTCTCGGCTGCGATACTGGCATCGCTCGGGCTTGCTGGGGCCCTCCGCCCGCGTCTCGGGGCGCAACTACTACACCTTCCAAGACTTGGTCGGTGTTCGAGCGGCCAAGGCGCTTCTCGAACAGGGTGTTCCGTTGCAGCACGTTCGCCGGTGTGTCGAGTCGTTGCGCCAGACCCGTCCCGAATCGTCCCGGCCCCTGTCCGAGCTCCGGGTTCTGGCTGACGGCCGTACGGTGGTCGTCCAAGACGCGGGCGGCACGTACGAGCCGACCACCGGTCAGACGGTGCTCGACTTTCGAATCGACGGGCTGGAATCGGAAGTCGCGCGGGTCTTGCACTTCGAGCACGACGACCGTTCGCGCGCGTACCAACACTATCTCGACGGATGCCGCTTCGATGAAGACGAGAGCACCTACGAAGCGGCCGAAGCTGCGTACAAAAAGGCGCTTTGCCTCGATCCGACCCTGTCGAATGCCCTGACGAACTTGGGGAACCTCGAATACCGACGCGGACGGATCGAAGAGGCGGAACGCTACTACCGGCAGGCGCTTGCCTGCGAGCCGGAGCAACCCGAGGCGCTCTACAACCTCGGGTTTCTCTGCTTCGAGCGGGACGAGGTGGAGCGAGCGATCGACTTGTTCCAACAAGCCATCGACAGTGACCCGTCCTTCGCAGATGCGCATTTCAATCTAGCCATGGCCCTCGAAGAGCAGGGTGCATGGGATGAGGCGCCTCTGCATTGGGAGCACTATCTCGCGCTCGAGCCCGAGGGGCCGTGGGCAGACATCGCCCGGGAGCACATTCGAAAGGGGCGGCGATGACGCTCGAGGACCCGATCGCCCGCTTCGCCGACGAGCTCGACCGGGCCAAGCAGACCGAAGCATTCGACGCCACCCGTTGCGCGCTCGCGACCGCCGACCGTGATGGGCGACCCTCCGTTCGCTTCGTGCTGCTCAAGAGGTTCGACGAGGACGCGTTCGTTTTCTACACGAACTTCGAAAGCGCCAAAGGCAAGGATTTGGAGCAGAACCCTTGGGCCGCCTTGGCCTTTCATTGGCATACGACAGGCATCCAGGTGCGAGTGCGGGGGCCCGTGAGCCGCATTTCCGAAGCGGAGGCGGACGAGTACTTCGCCAGTAGGGATCGAGGAAGTCAGTTGGGCGCTTGGGCTTCTCGCCAAAGCGCCGTGCTTTCGGGCAGGGAAGCGCTGGAAGACGCGGTGGCCGAGGCAGCCCGACGTTTCGAGGATGTTTCCGTGCCGCGACCCCCGTTCTGGGGAGGTTATCGAATCGAGCCCGTGGCGATCGAGTTTTGGGAGGACCGAGCGGATCGCCTTCACGACCGATGGCTTTACGAACGCAACCGCGGTGGCTGGCACGTGGTGCGCCTGTTTCCGTAGGTCGCGTGCGCGATCACCCTTGACGAAGCGCTCCGAACTATAGATGTTCGGATGGAACCGGGGGCAAATCAGTCATCTCTCCACGTTTCGTCGTTCTACGAGGGGATCAATGGAAACAGGTTTGGTCAAGTGGTTCAACAATGCCAAGGGCTGGGGATTCATCGCCGGTCGTGACGGGTCCGATGTCTTCGTTCACTACTCGCAAATCTCCGGCGACGGCTACCGCACCCTGCGCGAGGGGCAGCAGGTCGAGTACGAGCTGCGTCTCGGGCCCCGGGGACAGTTCGCGGAGAACGTCAAAACCGAGCTGGCGCAAAGACGTTCGAGCGCTGGCGGATAGCGCGCGTCAGGGACGCACGTATTTTTCGAGATCGAGGGCCCACTGCACCTCCGCCACGGCTTCGTCTGCACCTTGCAGGCTCTTGCGGTAAGTCACCTCGTGCCATACGTCGAGCACCCGCGCCGCGTCCACGGGATCGGTGACTTCGACGATCTCGGCCGAATGCTCTTCGTAACCCCGATTCGACGCGCGCTCTCCGACTTCGTCTCGCACACGTCGAAAAAGCTCCTCGGGGGGTGCAGAGGGCGCATCGGAACGCTGCGCGCGGGCGGTGAACTGGACGGCCAAGCCTCCGGAGAGCAGCACGCGCACCCCCGAGTCCATGATGTGCAGTCGGATGCGCTCGGCGATTCGGAGCTCCGCGTCCTCGGCGCGGTAAATTTCGATCCCTGCGCTGGTGAGCGCACCCTGGATGTCTCGAATCGTCAGCGTCGTTTCCGCCCCACTCATGGAAAACATACGTTACGGGCGACGGACCCTACCACTGGGGGCGCGGAGGGCGCAACTCTCCGGGCTTCGAGGTGCTAGGAATACGCTCGGGAGGCTCCAATCGAGATTGGTGAGGTTCCATGATCGAGGTCATCGATGCGACGAATCACCGGGTGATCTTGCCCAAGCCGGCGCGTCGCGTGGTTTCGTTGGTGCCCAGCGAGACCGCGTCGGTTGCTGCGCTCGCGGGGACCGACCGGCTCATCGGGCGTACGGATTATTGCGTCGAGCCGGCAGGTCGAATCGAGATGATCCCATCGGTCGGTGGCACCAAGAGCTTCGATGTCGAAGCAGTCTGCGCCTCGAGGCCAGACTTGGTGTTGGCAAACAAAGAAGAGAGCGCTCGACCGTTGGTTCAGGCGCTTCGCGAGGCGGGGATTACGGTGCACGTGAGCTTTCCGCGCACGGTCGATGATTCGTTGGCTTACCTCGCGACCCTTTGTCGGCTCCTCGGCGTGAGCTCCGAAGCCCCGGCGGTGAGCGCCTGCCGGCGCGCGGTGGAAGAAGCGCGCGCGAGGGACTCCCGGGAGCCTGTGCCCGTCTTCGTGCCGATCTGGAAAGACCCGTGGATGACGTTCGACGGAGGCGCGTACGCAAGCGACGTCTTGGCGCTTTGTGGCGCGCACAACGTGTTTTCCGACCGTGCCCGTCGGTATCCATTGGCGGCCGATTTGGGAAAGCGGGAGGCCTGGCCCGAGGAGCGCGTGCAGGGACGTGACACGCGCTATCCGAGGATTCGCTTGGCGGAAATCGTGGAGCGCGGAGCGCGTGCCGTGCTCTTGCCCGACGAGCCCTATGCCTTCGACGAAGACGATGCCGTGACGCTCGCAGAGGCCGGTGCGGATCGCCGCCTCGTCGTTCGCCACGTCGATGGGAAGGACTTGTTTTGGTACGGCACCCACCTCGCCGAAGCGGTGGGGCGCTTGTGCGAGCAGATTTCCGAGGTGCGCGCCGCGTGTCTTGGTGCGTGAGCCCACAAGTGCGCCGGGGGCGTCATCCCGAAGGGTGTCTGCGTCTGTGTTCCAGGTCTCACAATCGCGTGAAAACGCTAGTCACGAATGACGTGCTTGGATACAGTCGCCCGGTCGTCATGCCCGTTCTTCAGCGACTTTCTTCACTCCTGCCGCGTGGCGGCGCCGATGCCGCAGTCCATCGAGGCGCTCGCCGGCGATCCCGCCGATGGACACTCGACGCCGAGGTGGACCTGCTCGAGCCGGTCCGGGCCGCAGGGATGGCGATTAATGCGAGCGTCGGAGGCCTGCGCGTCGCCGTCGACGTCGGTGTCCCCGTGGGCCACGTCTGCACCCTGCGGGTGCGGACCGCTCCCCAGCATCACACCATCGAGCATGCCAGGGTGGTCTGGGCGCAAGCGCAGCCCGACGGCTGCCTGCTCGGCCTCGAGTTCATAACTCCGTCATCAGCCTGAAATTGCTGCACTTTTGGTGATGTTTCGGCGAATCATGCGATTGGTTGCGACGGGCCAGCGCAGGGAGTAAGTTCGGGGCTCATCTGAGCGTACCCGCTTCGGGACGCTACGGAGGTCATGACCATGCGCCGACGAATGTTCCTCGGGAAGATCCACCGAGCGACGATCACACACGCCGACCTCGACTACGAAGGAAGCGTGACGATCGATACCGATTTGCTCGATGCTGCAGGCATCCTCGAGCACGAAGAGGTTCACATCTGGAACGTGACCCGCGGGACGCGGCTTTCCACCTACGCTCTGCAGGGGCCGCGAGGCTCCGGCGTGATCTGCGTCAACGGCGCCGCCGCCCACCACATGAAGCCAGGAGACCTCGCGATCATCGCGAGCTTCGGCGAGATGAGCGATGAAGAGGCGAGGGCGCACAAGCCCAAGGTGGTCTTGGTGGACAGCAAGAACCGCATCGTCGACACCGGGCCCGAGCAACCTGGCCCGAAGATGCCGCGACGGGTGGACGGGCTGATCCATTAAGGCGATGCTGCCCCCGACGCCGGGGTGGCGGAATGGCAGACGCAGGCGACTTAAAATCGCCCGTGGAAACACGTGCGGGTTCGAATCCCGCCCCCGGCACCTCGTTGACCAGTCGGAGGGAGATCTGACCGAGGTTGGCACTCAGGTGACAGTTGAGGACGGTTTGCCGAAGCGCGCCTTGAGCCTCTTCCGATGCACCCAATGGATGCCAGGACGCGCAGACAGCTTGTGGAGAGCGTTGGGCGCGTGACTTTCCGACGATTAGAGCCCACCCGGACGCGGTTACGATGCACCAATGCACCTCGAGAAGAGCGACTCTCGTCAGGGCTTCACTTCAATGATCTGGCGAGGGCAATCACTATGGTGCCGGACCACAGCGCGCCCCATGGTGCACGCGCATCCACCACGTGCCGACCGGAAAGCACATCGTGCGTTTGCCTGCGGTCCAAGCCGCAAGTGCCTCGTCATACTGAGCGTTGAAGGCGCGTAACCGCCGCACCGCCTCGGTGGCCGCTCCGCGATGCCCTGCCGCCGCAAATTGCGGATTGAGGCTTCCGAAGGCTTCCTCGCTTCGGGCTCGCTTGGTGTGCCGCTGCTGCATCACACGCCGCGCGCCGATGAATGCGATGCCGGTCCGCTTGGAGGCTTGCCAGGCGCGGTGCTCCCGCTCTTTGACGCGCTGAGCGATACGCTGATGAGCCAGCTCGGTGCCGTGGTCGAGCTCGAGGGCCGTTGGCATCTCGAGTCGAAGCGTGACTACATCCGGCCAGTCGGGGTTTTTCTGGTCGAAGTAGTGGCGAGGCCGCCTCACTTTCACGACTCGAGTCCCGATGTCGTGGGGTAGGGTGTGGGCGCCGGGCCAGTCTTTCGCATAGCGTACAGCGCTGGCCTCGACGGGATTGCTGATGAGGTATGCGAGCGCTTCGATCGTAGCCTCGGGCGTGAGGAGTTCGTGCTGGCCTGTGCTCCGCTTGTCGAAGACCTCGCCGGGCCATCCTCGGAGGGCTTTGGTCGTGAGGGCGAGCAAGCGATGAAATTCCTGCACGAAGCGGGGAAGCACCCCGCGGACATCCGTCACGACTTCGTGTGAATGGGTGCTCATCAGGCAGCCGGCGTGCACAATCACGCCGAATCGCTGCGCACAAACGCCGAGGCAGTACCAGTAGCATTGCTCAATCTCTCGGGCTTGGTCGGGGTTGAGCAAGAAGTAGCGTCGCGTCGTGCGGCGCGAAAGAGCCCAGGTCTTGCCCGGCTCGATGATGCGTCTTCGGGTCATGCTGGGCAGGAAAGCGAAAAATATGCCGGAGCAAGGAAATCGATTTCCGTGGATAAT
The DNA here is from genome assembly GCA_964495565.1 of uncultured Sandaracinaceae bacterium. Lineage (GTDB taxonomy): Bacteria > Myxococcota_A > Polyangia > Polyangiales > Houyiibacteriaceae > SG8-38. The sequence continues at coordinate 67,503 of CAZBWQ010000007.1, forward strand.
TGGGCCGCGGATGCTGCCAAACGGTGGCGGTTCGCGGGCAATCGGTGGCGACCGCCAGCGCGCGACAACACAAGCGAATCGCATCGCACGGGCCGCGCTTTGGCCAACCTCGGTGGGGTCTGGGTGGGGGTTTTGGGTGTTCAGCGCAGAACGAAGCCCCATCCGCCCAGATGTCCTATAGTGCCCCTGTGGCTCGACGAGGGCGATCCGCAAGTCTGGCTTTCTATGTGTCGATCGCCGCGTCGATGGCGTCGATCTGCTGTGCGCCGACTGCACGCGCACAAGGCTTCGTCATGCCCCCCGAGACCGACGACTTGATTGGCTCGGTGATGACGATTTCCGCCTCACGGGAGGAAACCCTCCTCGACATCGCGCGGCGGTTCGACGTCGGTCAAGACGAGATCGTCATGGCCAACCCGTCCGTCGACCGCTGGATCCCGGCCGACGGAGCGCTGGTCACGCTGCCTACCGCCTACATTCTGCCTCGGACCGAGCGGAGGGGGCTGGTCCTGAACGTCCCCGAGATGCGCATGTATTACTATCTGCCGTCCGACTCCGGGCAGCCTGATGTCGTCCATACGTATCCGGTCAGCATCGGGCGAATGGACTGGTCCACACCGCTAGGAACCACCCGAATCGTCGAAAAAACGAAGGACCCGAGCTGGCGCCCGCCCGAATCCATCGTCGCCGAACACGCGAGCAACGGGAGTATTTTGCCCGATGTGATTCCCCCCGGCCCGGACAACCCTCTCGGGGAGTACGCGCTGCGCTTGGGTCTTCCAGGGTATCTAATCCACAGCACCAACAAGCCCTATGGCGTCGGCATGCGGGTGACGCATGGGTGCATCCGCATGTACCCAGAGGACATCGAATTCTTGTTCCCCCTCGTTCCGGTCGGCACGTCCGTCTCGATCATCAATCAGGCCATCAAAGTGGGATGGTCCGGGGATCGGCTCTACGTCGAAGTGCATCCACCCTTGGAGGAACACCGGTCGGAGGGTGGATTGCGCGAACGAGGTCTCGCGCTGATTCATTTCGAAAAGCGAGGGAAGCAGCTCGTGCTCGACGAAGCCGCCCTCGAAGAGGCGCTGCGGCGTCAGGATGGAATTCCGACCGAGATCGGACGAATCGACACGTCGGGCGCCGCCGAAAACCCGTGAACGAGGTCTCGGGAACGGCGGACGCCCATCGCGCGCCGACTCACTTGGTCATCGCCTTCTTGAACATGCGATCGATTCGGTCGGTGTTGTCCTGAGCCATCGCCTTGGCTTCGTCCGCAGCCGCTTTGGCTTCGGCAGCTTCGGCCTTGGCTTCTGCAGCTTCTTGCTTGGCTTCATCGGCGGCGGACTTCGCCTCGTTGGCAATTGCTCTCACGTCGGCGAGCTCCGAGCGAAGCTGATCGATGTCGGAGCTTGCGCATCCCGTCGATACCGCCAAACCAGCCAACAGACTCGCGGCCAGAAGCCGGGTCATGAACTTACTCTGCATACTTAATCACCTCCACAGTTGAAATTGAACGAAGTTGAAGCGAACGCGACGGAGTATACACGGATTCGTGTCGATCGACAGGTCGCGGCTACCGTACTTCGACGCGCATTCCCAGCCGGATCCAGCGTGATAGCCGCCGAATCTGCGCATTCGTCAAGGCAATGCAGCCTTGCGTCCAATTCAGCATCTCGTGGACGCGGGGATCGCCGTCCCCGAGCCCGTGGATTCCGAGCTGCCCGCCGAGCGGGGTGTCCTGAGGCGGCGGCTTGTTCTCTTCGAACGCGAGCACGATTTGGTGGTATTGACTGGCATCGATCCGCCCCGCCTCGAGGGCCCTTCGGGCGTGCTCCGGCCGGGGATAGTCGATGCCGAAAAAGAGCAAGAAGCGAGAGCTCCGATTGATGCGGTCGATGCGAAATTCGCCAAGAGGCGTCGCTCCGTCGTCTCGCACCTTGTCGAGCGATGGGCCGCCCCGTCCGACGGCCACGTTGTCGAACCGATCCAACAACCGGTCGCCGCGCAGCACCAAGAGTGTATTGCTGCCCGTGTCGACGAGGATCCAGCGCTCGTTGCTGACGTTGCCGGCATGCGCCGTTCCGTGAAGCGCAAGCAGGGGCAGGCAAAACGCGAGCCACCACCCGTCGCCTACCCGGTGACGACGCATCCATGCCCGTGTACGAGCAGCGACCATACCTTCATGAAATCAACCGAAACCGCCGGTGTCAACGGAATGGCAGGTATGAAGCCAGACCTCGGCGGGCTCTAGGCGGCTCGCGTGCTGTCGAGCTTGCCGGCTTCGTCGACGTAGCGGCGGCGTTCGGCATTGACCAGGTCGAGAAGCTGCTTCTGGTCGATGAGCCCGGCGTCGAGCAGGGCCCGCATGTAGCCATCGGCGTAGCCTCGCGCCTGGGCCAAGGTCGCATAGTTGGCTCCGCTGAAGCGCGTCTCGATCGTCTTTCGTACGAGGTCTCGTACGGTCCCTTTGAGCTCGTTTAGGTTCATCGCCGTTCCTTCCTCGGCTAGGAGTGTCGACGGCGGGCCCTTTCGGTCAAGAAATCGGCGGGCTAGAAGCAGGTGAGCTCGCGGAACTCACGAATGCGGTCGTCCACGTCCTGGCGGCTGAGCTCGATCAAGGCGCCGATGCCTACGTCTTGTACGCAAAAGGACGCCGTCGCAGAGCCGCAGATCACGGCCTGCCGCAGATCGGTGTGGCCATTGGCGGCCAAATAGCCGAGAAAGCCGCCAGCGAACGAGTCTCCGGCCCCGGTGGGGTCGGCCACCGCCTTCAGGGGATAGGCGGGAGCGCAGAAGATGTCCTCGTCGAGAAAGAGTAGGGCCCCGTACTCTCCGCGCTTGACGATCACGGTTTCCGGTCCGAGCGCGCGAAGCGCCTCCGCCACGGCGAGTGGGTGGTGATACCCGGTGAGCTGCCGCGCTTCTTCCTCGTTGATCACCAAGATGTCGACGCGACTCAGCAACTGCTCGAGCTCGTCCAGCGCCGTGTCGATCCACAGGTTCATCGTGTCGGCGATCACGAGGCGCGGGCTCGTCACCTGGTCGAGGACGTGGAGTTGGAGCCGTGGGGCGATGTTGCCGAGCATCACGTAGGGAGAATCTCGAAACGAAGCGGGGATTTTCGGTTCGAAGTCCGCGAACACGTTGAGCTCGGTTTGAATCGTGGTGCGTGACGTAAGATCGGCGGAGTAGCTTCCTTCCCAGTGAAACGTCTCGCCATTGGCGACCTCCAGCCCGGTCGTGTCGATCCCACGTCTCCGGAGCATGTCGACGGCATCGCGCGGGAAGTCCTTGCCGACGACACCGACGAGTCGCACCGGAGCGAGCTGGCACGCGGCAAGCGAAGCGTAGACCGCAGAGCCTCCCAGGATTCGCGCGTGCGAGCCCAGATGATTGTGAATGGTATCGAAAGCGACGGAACCAACGACGAGAAGAGGGGACATGGGACCTTTCAAGACAGATATTTGCCGATCAACGGGCGAAGCTTGGCGCGAGCAGCTGGCGAGATCGAGTCGGGTGGGGTGATGATGGCGCCTGCGAGGGCCGAGGTGGCGGGACGGCCCCGCGGATCGGGCAGCGCAGCGGCAAGCTCGACGAGGATTTCTCTGGCCTTGGACACGTTCTGCTGCATCACGGCAATCACCGCTTCGACGCTGACTGCGTCGTGCCCCTCGTGCCAGCAATCGTAATCGGTCGCCATCGCCAAGGTCGCATAGGGCAGCTCGGCCTCTCGTGCCAACTTCGCTTCGGGGAGATTGGTCATGCCAATCACCGAGACACCCCAAGAGCGGTAGAGGCGCGATTCCGCCAAGGTGGAGAACTGGGGCCCTTCCATGCACAGGTACACGCCCCCGCGATGCACGGTCGCGCCCGTTCTGTCGGCAGCATCGGCAAGCGCCGATGCCAGTTGTGCGTCGATGGGCTCCGAGAAGCCGACGTGAGCCACGACGCCGTCGTCGTCGAAAAAGGTGTCCATTCGGTGTCGCGTGCGATCGATGAACTGATCGACGACGACCATGTCGCCCGGATGGATTTCCTCGCGCATCGAGCCGACGGCCGAGACACTCAAGATTTGCTCGGCTCCCGCCATCTTCAATGCGAGGACGTTTGCCCGGTAGTTGATTCGATGGGGTGGAATGCGGTGGCCGCGGGCGTGACGGGGCAAGAACAACAATCGAACGTCTCCGAGCATCCCCCCGATGATCGCATCCGAAGGTGATCCGAAGGGCGTGTCGATTCGAAGCTCCTCGACGTCTTCCAAACCCTCCAGCGCGTACAAGCCGCTGCCACCGATGATGCCGAGTGTACGCCGCGCGCTGCTCATCGGGAGTAAGCCTGTCGCATCACGACCAAAGTGGCTACCTCGCCGTCGCGAAACACTTCCAGCTGGACACTCGATCCCACCGGCCCACGAAGCTTTTCGACGATGCTCGGGTAGTCGAGCTCGCGTACCGAGGCGCCGTCGATGCCGATGATGATGTCGTTCGTCCGAAGGCCGGCCAAATCCGCTGCCCCTCCCGCGGGAACCTCGACGACGCGAAGGCCACCGCCCTCGGAGTACGCGAGCTTCGCATGAATGCCGCCCGTGGGTTGCGCCTGTTTGGCGCCCCCGCAACCCGCGAGCGCAGCAAGCAAAACGGCGCAGATGGTCCGACGTCGCGAGAGACCGAGAGTCATGATGCGGCGGGCATAGCCGGGTTCACCAGCGGCGCAAACGCGACCGAATTGACACGGATACGGGGCGGGGTACGATGCCCTCAACCCGGCGAAACCTCGGGTGAAACCGCTCTAGGCCCGGATCGATGTACAAGCTGATCATCTCGGACGAGGAAGGTCACACCACCGTCGTTCCGCTCCTGCGCGACGAGATCACAATCGGCCGCCAAGAGGGCAACACCATCCGCCTCACCGAGCGCAACGTGTCGCGCCGTCATGCCCGACTTTCTCGGCGGAACGGATCGTACGTGGTCGAAGACCTCGGTTCTTACAACGGTGTCTCGCTCAATGGAGAACGGATCGACGGTAGAGCCCAGCTTTCAGCCGGCGACAACCTGACCATCGGAGACTACGGCCTCGCTTTCCAATCCGACGCAGCGGCGACGACGAACAGGCTTCCGTCCCGGGAGACCCAGACGCAACCACCACCGAGGCTCGTCGTGATGAGCGAGCCAGCCACGGGCGCCGAGTTCACGCTGAACAAGCCCGCGTTGCGGATCGGCCGCGACGAGCGACTGGACATCTGGATCAACCACAAGTCGATCTCGCACGAGCATGCCGAGATCCAGGTTTCCGATGGGCGAGTGGCGATTTTCGATCTGGACAGTGCCAACGGCATACGCGTGAACGGCATCGAGACGTCGCGAGCGGTGCTGGAAAGTGGAGACGTGGTCGAGCTCGGCGAGGTTCGGTTTCGGGTTCTTTCTCCGCAGGGTGCGCACAGCCTCGAAGCCTTGCCTCACGAGCTTCCGCCGACCGAGATGCCCTCTGCCAAGCGAAAGCCGGTGTTCGTGGCTTTGGTTTTGGCGTTGTTGCTCCTCGCAACCGCCGGAGCCGTCGCCGTGACGTTGCGAAGCAGCCCGCCTCTCGGAATGCGTCCGCCGACGACGTCTGGAGCGCCTCTCGAGAGCCCAGTTTCCTCCCCGGTCGTCACCCCGGCGCCGCAGGTGGAGCAACCCGCCTCGGTCGAGCCGTTCGAGGCAACCGAGCCAGAAGAAGCGCCCGAGCCTGCGATCGGCTCGCCAGTCGTCCAGGCGCCGAGGGAGTGGGAAGATCAGTTGAGCCGGGCGAGCCTGGCGCTTGCCGAGGGGAGAGTCGACGAGGCTTATGCGCTCGCCAGCGAGCTCCCTGCCGAAAGCGTCCTTCGCGACACGCCGGAGTTTCGTGAGATACTTCACCGCTACGCCAAGGCGCACTTGCGCGAGGGCAAGCGAGCCATTTCGGACGGACGCAGCACCCAGGCGGAGCGCGAGGCGCGGCTCGTGCTCGGGTTGCAGGGCGTTTCCGAGGCTGAGAAGGAGCAGGCCGCGCGGCTTCTCCGACGGGCACGCAAAGCCACAGGGGCGCAGAATCGTTGATTAATGGGCGCCGCCCATGACAGACTGAAGTGGGGTGTTTGGGGGAGCACAGTCTGGGCGTCGAGCGCGTCTGCGGGTCTTTTGGGCTTTGGCTCTGGTCCTGGGCCTTCTCGCGGCACCCCGAGGCGTGCTCGCGCAGGATGCCACGTTGACTACCGGTGGAATGGACCTCCACTTGTTTCAGCCGGCCGTCGACTCCCGGGGCTACTTCGCAGTCAATGGCAGCGAGGTCTTGCCCCACAAGAAGTTCAGCTTCGGCCTCGTCCTCGACGCGGGCTTTGGGATCCTCCGCTACAACGGTTTCGAAACCGATCCCGATAGAGCGGCGGACGACGCTTCCCGACAGAGCCGTATCGCCAAGCAAGCTTTCACGGCGCGGTTCATGTTCAACATCGGTCTCGTCGATCGGTTGGTGCTCGGCATCGTGTTGCCGGTCACGTTCTTTCGAGGAGACGCGGTGCAGGTTCCGGTGCGCGGTGGCGTTTGCACCGATGAATCGACTTGCTTGTTCAATCCCGAGGCCGTCGGTCTTCGATCCCAGGGGCTTGGCGATCTCCAGCTTCACATCAAAGCGCGTCTATTGAATCTCGGTCAATACCCGGCCGGCATCGCGGTGATCTTGCGCGCGCAATTTCCGACCGCGAAGACGGACCAGTTGGCGGGGGAGCCCGGTGTTGCGCTTTGGCCGAGCGTGGTGTTCGAGTTTCAACCGATCGAAAAGATCCGCCTCGCGCTCGAGGGCGGCTACCGATGGAACTCGCAACAAGGAGCGAGCTTCATTTGGGACGGCC
>CAZBWQ010000007.1:74470-76980 GCA_964495565.1 uncultured Sandaracinaceae bacterium
TGATCACGTTCGGATTCGGCTCGGCATTCCGCATCGCGCGGCCCCTCGATTTGATTCTCGAGCTCTATGGCACCCAGATTGCTCAGGAAATCGGGACGAAAGGAACCCTGTCCATGGAAGCGGTCGGCGGCTTCAAGTACTTCGTCGCCGGCAACAGCTTCCTCTATTTCGCGGCGGGAGCGGGGATTCCGAAAACCGGTTTTCAAGCCGCGAACGTCCGTGCGCTTCTCGGCTTCATGTATGAACCATCGGTCGAAGACCGCGACGGCGACGGCATCGCAGACGACGATGATGGATGTCCAGACGCGGCCGAGGACAAAGACGGCTTCGAAGACCGTGACGGTTGTCCAGACCTAGACAACGATGGCGACGGCATTCTCGACGTCGACGATGCATGTCCTCTGATTGCGGAAGACTACGACGGCGACCGTGACGAGGACGGTTGCCCCGAAGGCACGAGAGGCGATCGGGATGGCGACGGGATTCCCGACCACCTAGATGCCTGTCCCGACGTGCCTGAAGACTTCGATGGTTTCGAAGACGACGACGGATGCCCCGAGCTCGACAACGATGGGGATGGAATCCCGGATCGCGAAGATCTCTGCCCGAATGATCCCGAAGACTTCGACGGTTTCCAGGACGACGATGGATGCCCGGACCGAGACAACGACGGCGATCGGATTCTCGATCCAGATGATGCTTGTCCGAACGAGCCCGAAACCTACAACGGCCACGAAGATCAAGACGGCTGTCCGGACAAGGGCTTGGTGATCCTCGAGGACACGCAAATCACGATCCTCGAGAAGATCTATTTCGAGACCGACAGCGCGATCATCCAGTCTCGGAGCTTCCCGTTGCTCGACGCCGTCGCCTCGACGCTGATTTCGAGCCCGCAAATCACGTTGGTGGAAATCCAAGGTTACGCGGATGAAAGGGGCGGCGATCAGTACAACATCAAGCTGACGCGAGCTCGCGCGGCATCGGTCATGAATGCCTTGATCGAACGGGGAGTCTTGAAAAACCGGCTGAGATCGGCAGGATATGGGGAACGTTGTCCCGTGGACCCCGCGCACAATGCGGACGCATGGGAGAAAAATCGGCGTGTGGAGTTCAAGATCATCGAAACCGACGCAGGACCGACGGGAGTTGAGGTAACATGCCCGCGGGGCCGTTCTCTGGTGCCGAGGTGATATGCCGCGCGAGCGCTTCATCGAGCTCATGACGCCTGCTCTGATCCGTTTCGGCCAGGATTTGAAGTCTTTGCTCCGGATCGTGGAGGATCCCGAATTCGACGATCAGAGTCGGGTGGCCGCCGCAGGTGCGCTGCTCCACGTCATCTCTTCGACGGGCGCCGTGCCTGGGGTCCGTGGCGTTCTACGTTATCTCGGCGATGCGCTCGTGATCAGATTGGTGCTCGATGACGTTCGCAGGCGCTCCCCGGAAGCCTTTCAAAAGCACCTCGAGGAGTCGCCTGAAATGCTCGAGCCCTTGGAACGAGAGCTCGAAGCCATGCGCGCCTACTTGGGCGAGCGAGTTGAAGCGCTCGAAAGCGTCGTCGCCAAGTTTCCCACGCTCCACCATCAGGGCCACCACGCGTCCGCTTGCGTGGACAATCCGGATTCGAGCACCTGGTTGTACGACGCGGTTCACGAAGCGTTGATCGACGACATCGATTTCGACGAAGAGGACGTCGTCCGGGAGCTCAAGCAAGTCGACCAGATCCTCGCACCCCTCGACTCGCGCATCGGCCGATGACGTCTAGGCGGCCCGCTGTGAAGGCTCGGAGATTTCCCGCAGCAGCCAGGTTCCTCGCGACGCTTTGACGGGGGCTGGGCTCTCGTGGCTCAACGCTCGAACCAGCTGGACCGCACTTCCATTCCACGCGAACAGTCTGGAAATCGAGCCATCCGGCTCACGAAGCTCGGACTCGTGGCCCATTCGGCGGCGGACCAGGTCGTCCGCGTCCGACTGCGCACGTGTTTGCACCAGGAGCATGACGCGCCTGCGTACCGAAAGCCCGTGCGAGCTCGTCCCGACGACGAAGGCGAGGGCCAACAGACCCGTACGATGGCGCGGCAGATGAAGCCGAATTCGAGACCGGCTTCTGCCATCGATTTCCCAGCTCATCGCGACGCCGGGGGCGACCGCGGGCCATCGCAGGTCGGACGCGAATCGGCGCAGCACGTCCGCCGTTTCTCCCGCGCTCGGCGCCCTGTGGTGACGTGTCCCGATCGAGAAGAGCGGGAGCAGCAACAAAATCGCGTGGGGTTTGCCGGCCCACCACAAGCTGGCGCTGGTCAGAAGGAAGACCGCCATTCCGATCCCGGTGGTTGCGTCCAGGTAATCCACGATCCTCGGCTTTTCTGCGGGAAGCTCTCGGAAGCGAGCTCGGTTCCAGCGTTCGTCGGTCGTGGGTGCGGCCTTCACCGCCGCCGTTCGATGCAGGGCAAACGCGACGAAGGACAGTCCGAGCAGGACGAAGGAGAATCGCAGGATGGCAGGAAGCCTCT
>CAZBWQ010000008.1:0-25914 GCA_964495565.1 uncultured Sandaracinaceae bacterium
TGCCCCGAGACCCGAGAGTGGCCCTCTCGGTGACCGATCCGCAAAACCCGTACCGCTGCCTCATGATTCGAGGCCGGGTGTCGAAGATCACGCAGGAGGGAGCCGACGAGCACATCAACCGCATGGCAAAGAAGTACCTCGACAAAGACGAGTATCCATTCCGGCAGCCAGGGGAGGTGCGCGTGCTCTATTACATCGAGCCGGAAAGCGTCGCGAGCTGGGGCTGAGCCCGCTTGTGCGCGGTCAGTCGCGCGCGAGCTCTGCCCAAAAGATTCCGCGAAAATCGCCGGGCTCGTACCCGGTGGCTTCGTCGTTCGGATAGAGCTCCTTCAGCTTGGCCTGGAGATCCTTGGCCAAGCTCGATCCGTGGCAAGTCACACAGAGCGGTTGTACGAAAATCGGCTCGACGTAGCCCACGGTATGCTCGTCGATGAGCACCGCGGCCGGCTCTCGCTTGTCCGGGTCGTTCGCGTAACGCTCGAGAAACGGCTTCATCCAAGCCTTGGGGGCATTGGCCTGATTTCGGAGCTTGTTGCTGCTTCGGCCCACTTTCACCGACGACGAGCTCGCCGCCTCGGCGAGCTCGGGCGCCTTGACGCGGCAAACCGAGATCGCATGCACCGGGCCCTCTTCGAGGCCCTCGACGAGCGCCTGCTTCAGATCCTTTTTGAACGGATCGATGGCCTCGGCGCCAGCCGACTTCCACTTCGACTCGTTGATCTTGGAGCGATCGCACGAGCAGGCGAGGAATACCAAGCACGAGAGAATGACGAGTCGGGTCATGAGCGTGACTTAATGCCGGATGGGGTGCTCGATCAAGCCGACGCGTCTTTCCTGGGGAACGAGCGCCTTGGCCTCGGTCGAGGAGACTCGGCTTCGTTGCGGTGCTAGGGTCGAGCTCGAAACGAGGAACGTCCGACTCCGTCGGCGTGAACCGTCGATGTTCATCCTAGCCGCCCTAGCCTTCTTGCTCGCCTCCGCCGCATGGGCTCCAGCCGCCCGCGCGCACTTGGAGCTGACCCAACCGACCTCGCGCTACGGACCCGACGTGCTCAAGACCGGTCCCTGCGGAGTCGCGGGGGGTGAGCGCACGAGCCGCGTGACCTACTTCGAGCCTGGACAGACGATCGAAGTGCGTTGGGACGAGTACATCGATCACCCGGGACACTACCGGATCGCATTCGACGCCGACGGAGATGACGACTTCGTGGATCCGTCCACGATGATGGAGCTCTATTCGAACGACGCGGTCTTGCTCGACGGCATCGCCGACAAAGGGCCCGGGGACCGCGAATACGTGGTCACGGTGACCCTTCCGAACCTGACCTGCGACAACTGCACGCTTCAGGTGATCCAGGTCATGTACGACAAGCCGCCTTACGTGGTTCCCGGAAACGACATCTACTACCAGTGCGCCGATCTCGTCCTCCGGTCCGGCGGCGCGCCCGACGGGGGGGTGGTTCTCGATGCCGGCGCGTTGGATGCGGGCGCAGAGGTCGATGGCGGCCAGGACGCGGGCGACGGCCCGAGCAGCGAGGCCGGCGGAGGGTGCCGCGCGACACGCACACCGCCAAATCAGATCGCTTGGACGGGCCTCTTGTTGATGTGGTTGGCTCACCGTCTTGCCCGCCGGTCCGGATTGCTCGTATAGACACTCGCCATGCGCATCGCCGACCTCTACGCGAAAGGAGGCAAACCGGTCCTCTCGCTCGAATTCTTCACGCCCAAGAACGCCGCGGGCCGCCGCGCGTTGTTTCGAGCGATCGAACGTCTGCAAGCGATCGACCCCGGCTTCGTCTCGATCACCTGCGGGGCAGCCGGCACCACTCGCGAGCGGACGGCAGACTTGGCGATCGAAATTCAGCGGGAGTTCGGGATTCCGACGATGGCTCATCTGGTCTGCACCGGCACGACCAAGGACGAGCTCGACACGACCCTGCGCCACATGCAGAGCCACGGCATCCACAACGTGCTTGCCTTGCGTGGGGATCCTCCGCGCGGAGCCGATGGCTGGAAGCCCGTGGAAGGAGGGTTTCGCTACGCCAACGAGCTCGCAGCCTTCATCAAGACGGGCTACGCGTTGGGTATCGGAGGGGCTTGCTATCCGGAGAAGCACCACGAAGCCCCGAGCCTCGAAGCGGACATCCGAAACCTCAAACGCAAGGTCGAAGCAGGTGCCGAATTTCTCATCACGCAGCTCTTCTTCGACAACGACAAGTACTGGAGCTTCGTCGACGCGGTTCGCTCCGAGGGAATCCGGGTTCCGATCATTCCCGGTATCATGCCGGTCCTCAACTTGACCAACTTGCAGCGAATTGCCTCGCTCTCGCCGGGTACGAGCGTGCCGGAGCCTCTCGAGGCAGCCCTACGGGAAGCCGGCGATGACGAGGAAGCCGCGCTCCGAGCAGGCGTCGACTTTGCAGCTTCCCAGTGCCGGGATCTGCTCTCCGGCGGCGTTCCCGGGTTGCACTTCTACACGCTCAATCGCTCGAAAGCGACGCTCCAGACCGTCGAACGGCTCCCCTTGCCTGACGGCGCCGGCGACTGAGACTCAGACTCCGCGAACGATCGCCATCGACACGCCGGCGCCCATCAGCAGAAGCCCGAGACAGATGACGGCGAAGCCGAATCCGCCGACGTAACACCAAACCATGACCGAGCCTCGCTCGTCCGCGCGCAAGCGCCCGTTGAACCGGAGCGGCCGCCAATACCATCCGGGCGGCAGCTCGCCTCGGGGCGCCAGCGTTCTGTAGAGACGAACGTGATAGAGCACTCCGGTTGGAACACCCAGACCGAAACCCGCAGCGGTCACCCAAATCCCCGCTTCGTAGAGAGTGTCCCACGGGGTCAGCCAGATCCCGCTGAGAATGCACATCAACGCGACAATCCCGGCCACGATGGTCAGCTCACGCAAGGCAGGCCCTCCGTGCGCTCATGGGGCAGGCGACCTCGTGGGGGTGCACAGGTCCATGTTCCGTATGTTGTCGTCGTCGTAGGGGTCGAGCGCAAGCGCGCGCTGAAATGCCCGGCATGCCCGGTCGGTTTGACCCAGCTCGTAGGTGACGATTCCAAGCACGCGTTGGTTGTGCGCGGTTTCGGCTTGAAGGCGCACGGCCTCCTCGGCGCTGCGCAGCGCTTCACTCTGGTTTCCGCGCTTCAAATGGAGCAACGCCAAGTTTGCATACGCCTTGTGGGACTCGGGCACCGAAGCCGCTTTTTCCATCGCCTGGATCGCGGCATCCAGCCTACCTTCGGACGCCAAGAGCAACCCCTGCCGATGCAGCAGACGCCAATCGGTGGGCGCGATCGCCAAGCCAGCGCGCACGTACGCCCACGCCTGCTCCCGGTTTCCTTCATCCGCTGCCAGGGAAGCGAGTTGATCCCACGCGGCCGTGTTGGATGGATTCACCTGAACCGCCTGGACGTAGAGTCGTTCGGTGCTCGACCAGGTGTTGACCTGCACGAGCGTCCATCCGCAGCCCACGGCGATCATCACCAGGGCGCTCGGCCACGAAACGGCGCGGGGAAGCCTCGTCAGCAAGGCCGCCCCAGCCAAGAGCAGTCCGAGGCTCGGCAACAAGAGGTACCGGTCGGCCGCGTAATTCTGGACGGGGACGATCAAGTGGCTCACCGGCGCGAGGAACACGAACCACCATGCAAGCCCGAAGGTTGCGGCGGTGCGGCGCGATCGCTCGAACGCAGACCACCCGACCACGGCGAGGCCGAGCGCAGCGGCCAGGGCGCCTGGAAGCCATCGGTCGAGTGAGGCCTGACCCGGCGTCAAAGGATACTCGATGGCGTAGGGGCCTCCGTAGGCCATGAGACGCAAGTACTGCGTGTGCGTCTGAAAGAAGAGCATCAAGGTGTCGAAGAAGCCGCCGCCGTGATAGGGCATCACGACCCCGAGAGACCGAGAAACCAGAAGGTTGGGTAGGAAGGCGATCGAGCCCGCAATCGCGTAGCCGACGGCGAACGCCGCCTTTGCGCGTCTCCCGACGACCTCCGAGCGCATCCAGACGATGATCAGGGCCAAGGCGCCGATCCCGGCAATCGTGAGCGCCTTCGCGGCCACGGCACACGTGAAAAAGACCAAGGCGCCGAACGCCCAGCCCACGTGACCGCGACGCAAATAGCGGACCGCCATGAGCAAAGAGCAGCTCAGCAGGAACGCTCCCAGCGCACCCTTGCGCTCGGAGAGCCACGCGACGACTTCGACGTGCGCCGGGTGCGTGGTGAACAAGATTCCGGTCAGCCACGCCAAGGGACGGCTCTCGAAGATGGCGAGGATCAACGTCGCCAGCAACGCGCAAGTCGCTCCGTAGAGCAGGACCTGCGTGAGATGCTGGCCCCCCACCCAATCACCATAGAGCGCATAGTCGAGCATCACCGAAAGGTCGCGCACGGGCAGATACTCCGCGCCCAACCTGTAGCGCTGCTCCCAGGAGAAATCGGTCAGTACAAGCCAAACCGACATCGGGCTCAGCTCGTGCAGCAACACGTTGTCGCGGATGAGCCACGGGTCGTCGCGCAGCACGAAGCCGTACGTCACCGTCCGCAAATAGAGAGCCACCCCGAGCAGACCCACCCAGGCCGGATGAATGCGCTCCCACAGCGTGGTCGTCCGTGCCGTCACCAGCGCCGAGCCTACTTCCGATACGCGCTCAACGACAGTCTTCGACGCTCAGCCTGGTCTCGGCGTTGCGGAGGTCATCCCGATCCGCCCCTCGAGAGTAAACCGGAGGGCTTCCGATGGGCGCATCGACCGTCGTGCGTCGGCCGCCTTCGGTCGCCTCGCCGGTCCACACGTCGTACCAAGTGCCCTCCGGGAAGTAGACCGATCGGGAGGTCGCTCCCTCCTCCAGCACGGGTGCCACCAAGAGCGAGTCTCCAATCATGAATTGGTCGCTGATGCTCCAGGTGTCGCGGTCGTCGGGAAATACGAGCATCAAGTGTCGCAAGATGGGCGCACCGGTGGATTCCGCCTCGGCACCGAGCATCATAAAGTCGTTCATGAGCGCGCAATGCACATAGGCAAAGCGCCGAAAATGCGCGGTCGTTTCCTCGTCGCGGTTCCACCGCCAGTTGCCGACTTTGTCCGCACCGTCGTGCGTTCGCATGATCGGCGTGAAGGCGCCGAGCTCGGTCCAGCGCTGAAACAGCTCCTTGGTGCTCGGCCCGTCTCCGCGTGCGAAGCCCGCGATGTCGTGTGTCACGAAGGGTTGGCCCGACAGTCCCAGGTTCAACAGAGCGGGAACGACCGTGGGGAGGCCGTCGAGCTCGCTCCAGTTGGTCTCTTGGTCGCCGACCCAGTGAATCTGAGCGACCTCCTGGACTCCGGTGAACCCGGAGCGCGCGAAGCTCACCCAGTCACCGTCCGGTCGCACACGCTCCAACGCTTCCCTCGAAGCGCGATGCCAATAGACGGGAAACTGGTTTCGCCATTCGACGGCGCTCGCCCCGTCTTGAGGGACCGAATCCAACGGAACCCACTCTCCGAAATCCGCCATCCACCCGTCCACGTCGTAGGTGCGCACGATCTCGGCGAGGGAGTCGACGATGAAGCCCAGCGTCTCGGGATTGGAAAAGTCCGGGTGGGCATCCCTCTGTGGAATGTTCGGCACCGCGCCCTCGATGTACGTTTCACCGAGCTCGTCCTGTAGCAAGAGGCTCATGCTCTGCATCGCGTCGAAGCGAGGCTCGAAGCGTGTCGGATCGTCTTCGGGCGCGACGCTTTCGGGATCGACGATGAACGGGTTCACGTACGTGAGGAACTTGTAGCCGCCGTCGTGAAAGTCGGAGACCATCTGCGCGAAGCTCGGATAGAGCGTCTCGTCGGCCTCCCAGATGTATTGAACGCCGAAGCCCCCATCGAAATTCTGTCGAATCCCGCCCCAGTCCTGAACCCAAAACGCGGAGACGGGGATGCCGGCGGCTTCGAGCGCCTCCCGCTCGGCTTCCACGACGTCGCGTCCGCCCTGCCCCGCCATCCAAAGCTCGTAAGCCCAAGCGGGCGGCTCCGTGGGCCGGCCCACCCGGTCACCGAGCTGCCGAATGACGTCGAGCGCGGTGGGCCCGTGAAATACGCGCCACTCGACAGGCTCACCGCTGATCACCTCGATCCAGGCGATGTCCTCATCCGTCGCGCACAGGTCGACGTCGACCCGATGCGAGGTGTCGAACAACGCTCCGAACCCGCGAGCGTCGACGTAGTAAGGCATCGGGAAGTACGTCGTGTGCTCGTTGCCAACGGAGATTCCCGGCCCGCCGGTACGGCCGTTGCCCTGTTCGTTGACGAGCAGCTCGAAAGCCTCGCCGCGCTGGTCGGTGCCATTGTACTGCTCGCCGAAACCGTGAAAGGTCCCCTCGGGGTCGCAACGAACGCCGACCGCGATGGAATCCGCCGCGGGCCCAGACACCTCCAGGCGCAGCTCGCTCACCTCGGAATCGACGGGGGTCGCAGTCAGCGTGGCCGTGCGGGAGCTGCTGGCATACTCGACTCGAACGCCCCGGCCATCTTCGACGACGGATTGAACCGTCAATGGGTCGGCGGCTTCGTTGCTGCGCTCGAACGTGATTGCGCCGATGCCAACTGGCTCCTCGTCGAAGTTGCGAGCAATGGGACCGGTGGGCGCGAGCGCGAAGAGCACTCGTTCTCCCACGATGACCTCTACGGTGCCGTCCTCGGCGCCCACCACGCGAGCGTCGCCAACGTCCGAAGACCCGTTGCTGCAGCCGCCGCCCACGGCCGACGAAGCCAAGGCCCAGCCGAGGATGAATGTTCGAATGCGTCGCATTTGGTTGCTCCTCGCCAACACTTGTTCGGATGTTCGAAGGATTTGAAGGGCTTCGCAAGCCGACGCGGCCTGCCTCATCGAAACGAGGAAAGGGGAATTCGGCCCCAGGCAGGCTCGGTCAGACTGCCTACGTACAGCCACTCTCCGGCTTGCTCGGCGCTGGTCGACTTCGAAAAGCTCACACCGTCGGCGTCTTGCAGGTTGTAGACGATCCGCCCGGTCTCATCGAGCCCGAGAACGTAGGGATGACGCTTGGGCTTCGGTTGCAAGGCGGCGGGGATCCGGTGGATGATCTTCCGCAACCACGGCTTCGGCCCAGCCGAGTCCAGAAGCTCGTTGCGCGGCGCGTACATCGCCAACCAGAAAATCCCGTCGCTTCCAGTCGAAATGCCATCCGGGAAACCGGGCAGATTGTCGATGAACGTCTCCACCTCGCCCTCCCGCGGCCCCCGGACGTATACGCGCTTTGTTCGGTACCGCATCGTCTCGTTGACCAGCACGTAGCTCTCGTCGGGCGACACGGCGATCCCGTTCGCGAAGAACAAGCCCCCGAGCACGACGGAGCACTCGCCAGTGGCGAGATCGTGCTTGACGAGTCGACCGTTCGGAGCGCTCTCGAGCGCTTCGTACATCACCTGGTGCTCGTTCCACTTGTGCGAGGCATCGGAAAACCATGCCACGTCTTGCGAGTCGACGTCGACGTCATCGGCGAATCGCAGCGGGTGATCGCCGGCCTCGGTGCACAAGACCGTGACCTCGCCTTCGGGATCGACGGAAAGAAGACCCTTGCGCGCATCCGCGACGATCAGGTTGCCGCGCGTGTCGAAGTCGAGACCGAGAGGCCGGCCCCCAGTGTCGGCGAAGACGACGGGGTTCGCTCCGTCTGGGTCGTATCGAAGGATCCATCCCTCCTCGACCCCCACGTACACGCGCCCCTCCGAGTCGACCGCCACGTCCTCGGGCCCGTGGCTATCGGGCGTCGCGAACAGCTCCATCTGTTGGAGCTTTCGATTGGGCGCGAAGTCCCCTTCCGGCGCTGGCGCGGGCTCTGGGTTCCAAGCGATGGGCTCGATGGGCACCGGCCAGACCACCAGATAGAGCAGAAGCACGACCAAGATCCCGGCCAGCCAGATCGCCACCCTTCGCATGAGCTCACTCCTCCCAAAACAATCGAAGGCGCCGTACCTCCGAAGCGTCGGGGTCGAGCTCGGCGACGAACCCAGCCTCTCGCGGTCGGCCACCCCATTCGAGTGAAGCCAGGCCCGAGACCGTCTGACCGGACGCGAGCAGCTCCCGCACCTCGAGCGTGGTGCACCCCTCGAGGAACTTGACGACCGAGGGCCTGGCCCCGCCGGGCCAGCCGCTCGGCCTGGGCGGCGGTCAAGCCCGCCGGGCAGCTCGATCGTCGCCGCGCTCGCGAACGACTGCCTTCCATCGTGTCCGACCGACTCGGCCATCTGCTCGACGAGAGCCTTGCCCTTGCGCCCTACTCCCCTTTGAGACGCCTTGAAGTACTCGGCCAACCACTGCGGACCGAAGGCCCGCAGCATGCTCCAGTTCATCACCGCGACCGTGCTCAAACCGCGCAAGCCCTCGCTCATCAGCATCCGGCTCATCCGACTGAGCTCCCAATGTGCTTGCATTCGTCGAATGACGAGTCGTCCATGGCCGGCCACCCCGATCTCGTAGAGCAGGTTGGCGGGCACTTTCATCTTCAGCCCCGTCTTCAAGCTCGTGGTGTGGATGTCGACGGCTCGAAAGACGTGCATGTCGGATACGATGTCGCGCCGTCGAACCATCTCGATGCCACTCGGCGCGATGAAAGCTTCGTAAAAGCGGCCGACCTCGTCCCCGAAACGGCCGGGTCGCCGACCACGGTGCGAAGCGGGCGTCCCGACCGGGTCTTCCAGGACGGCATCGTCCGAATAGAGCGCCAGCCAACGCTCCTTGTCGTGTTGCCCTGCGATTTCGGGCGACGCCTTGGCAATGCTCAGCAACGCTTCCCGGTCAAACCGAGGAGATGCGCTTCGAACCGAGGGCTCCGTCATGGTGGGGTTCTACCACAACCCCGCCCCGCGCTAGTCCGCTTTTTCGGACGCAGCTTCGGAGTCTGCGGACTCTTCGGACTTCGGCTTTTCTTTCTCTGGGGCCACCTGGTTGATCAAGCCCATCACGGTCACGGCCAGCAGGTCTTCATCGGGCTTTCCCAGAGGGCAAAGCTGCTTTCCGAGGTACTCACAGGCTTTCCTCTGCCACTTTTCTGGATCTTCGACGTACTTTCCCTCGCGCGTATACCACTGCCCGGTCCGTGCGCGGGCAAGCAGGTCGTTTGCGTACTGCCACGTGCCGAGCGCGGTCTTCGCTCTCTCGCCACTCGGATAGAACCATTCCCCGCTACGGCTCTTGGCGATGTTGCCGTTGGGATAATTGAGCTCCAAGTACCCGCGGACGATCGGTCGACCGCTCGACCAGGTCGTCGTCGGATGACGCGTCACCCGATAACCCACGTACGGTGCGCACACCTCTCGCCGCACCTGTGACAGGTCGCGCCGGTCCTCCGTGTCGAGCCCACGCTTGTACCGACTCTCTTCCTCGTCGAGCCGCGCCAGGAAGTCCATGATCGTCAGCTCCTCGCAAGTTGGCGAAGCCATGAGCGTCCGCTGCGCAAATCCAGGCGCTGCGCCGATCAGCGCGACGACCGCGAGGCTCGTCCCGAAAAGTCGCGATCGTCGGCCACGACGCGGACGCCGCATCACTCGGGACCCGACAGGCTCCGAGGCCCTCGGGCGCTGCGCTTTCGCAGTCGGTTGGCCTCGGCAAACCGCTTTTCGACCCACTTGACGAGCTGCTGGTGTGCGCTCTTGGCTTCCTCGCCTCCCTTGCGCTGGACGTAGGAGCCGTCTGGTTGCATGTCCCAGGCGCTTCGCTGATCGTGGAGCAGAACGTCGAGAACGGTGCGCAGCTCCTGCTGCAGCGGCTCGGGCTCGACGGGCGCGAGCACCTCCACGCGACTGACCAAATTGCGGGTCATGCAGTCGGCGGAGCCGATGTAGTACTCCTCCTGCCCCCCGTTGTGGAAGTAGTAGATGCGGGAGTGCTCGAGGAAACGTCCGACGATGCTGATCACCCGGATGTTTTCGGAAAGCCCTCGAACGCCCGGACGCAACCGGCAAGAGTCCCGCACGATGAGGTCGACCTCCACGCCGGCCTGGGAGGCCTCGTACAGCGCGCGGGTGATGTCGACGTCTTCGAGCGCATTCGTCTTGATTTGAATCAGACCTTTCTTGCCTTCGCCCACGCGACGCACCTCCCGTCGGATCTTCCGAAGGAGAGCAGGCTTGAGGATCTTCGGCGCCACGAGAAGCTTCTTGTAGCTTCGGCTCGGTTTGTAGCCCGTCGTCAAGTAGTTGAAGAGCTCGGTCGCATCTCGTCCGATGTCGGCGTCACTCGTCAAGAGCCCGATGTCCGAATAGAGCTTGGCCGTCTCTTCGTGGTAGTTGCCCGTGCCGATGTGCACGTACCGGCGCAAGCCGTTGTGGTCTCGCCGAACGACCAAGATGACCTTGCAGTGGGTCTTGAGCCCCACGACTCCATACGTCACGTGAATCCCGGCTTGTTCGAGCTTCCCCGCCCAATTGATGTTGGCTTCCTCGTCGAAGCGAGCCTTGAGCTCGACCACGACCGCCACCTGCTTGCCGTTGAGCGCAGCGTTGACCAGGTGCTGAATCACTCGGGACTGCGACGAGGTTCGATAGAGCGTCATCTTGATCGCGCGCACCTTCGGGTCCTCGCTTGCTTCGCGCAAAAACCGCTCCACCGACGTGCCGAACGCTTCGTAGGGATGGTGAACCAAGAGCGCGCCGTGGTCGCGAATCGCGTGAAAGACGTTGTTCCTTCCGACCAGCATGGGCGTGTCCACCGGCCGGTGATCCGGGTCGCGATGCTCGGGAATGTCGAGGGAGGCGAGCTCGAAGAGGTCGGCTAGCCCGAGAAACTCCTCCACCTCGAACACGTCGGCCTGCTCGTCCAATCCAAGCTCGGCCGCCAGCCGGCCTCGATGCGTCGCGTCGATGCCTTCGGCTACTTGCAGGCGAACGATGGGTGCGAATTTTCTCTCGCGCAGCTCCGACTCGATCAACGCCAGCAAGTCGTCGGCCTTGTCCTCGTCGCCTTCCACGTCCGCGTTCCGCGTGACGCGAAAGAGCTCGATTCGATCGATGACCATCCCCGGAAAGAGCAGGTCGAGGTTGTTCGCCATGATCTCTTCGAGCAGCACGAAGACGAGCTTGTCCCGCACCCGGACGAACCTGCGAACTCCCGAGCCGAGCGGCACTTTGACCCTCGCGAGCAAGGGAGCGGGATCGTTCGGGTAGTGCAGCGACACCAGCAGGTTGAGCGAAAGATTCGATACGAATGGGAACGGGTGCGCCGGATCCATCGCCTGCGGCGTAACCAGCGGAAAGATGTTGTCGAGATAGTGATCGCGAAGCCAGCGCTGATCTTCGGGCGAGAGCGACGAGTAGCTCACGACCTGGATGCTCTCCTTCTCCAAGCGCTTGCGAAGCCCGATCCACAGAGCCTGCTGCTCGGCGTTGATCTCGCGCGTGACCTCGTGGCACTCCTGAATCTGCTGCATCGGTGTGCGCCCGTCGACGGTGAGCTTGTGAACGCCGGCCGCCACCTGCTGCTTGAGGCCGCCAATTCGTTTCATGAAGAACTCGTCGAGGATCGAGCCGGTGATGGCGAGGAACTTCACCCGCTCGAGCAGTGGGGTGCGTTCGTCCCCCGCCTCGTGAAGCACCCTTTTGACGAATGCGAGCCAGGTGAGCTCGCGGTTGAGGTAGAGATCCGGGGAGTCTAGATCCATCGGCGCTTCCGACGCTGGAAGAGGCTCTTCCGTCCGAGCGACGATCGCCTCCTGCGCGCTGCCGTTGGTCGTGGTGGTGGTGGAGCTCATGTGCCGAATTCGAGCGAATTCGTAGTGTAGCGCGTCACCACCGCTAGGATCTAGGCGCCAAATTGTGCATTCTTGGCCCATCCTTCGCCGTTCTTCGCGGCTCGACTGAACATTCGCCCCCCAGATCAAGCTTGTGACGACGAAATCGGATCATCTCTCACCCCGTCGAAAACCGAGCCAGGAGCGCTCGCGCGACCGCGTGGAGCGTATTCTGGACGCGACCGCGGAGCTCCTCGGGGAGATCCCCGTCGAAAAGATCACCACCGCTGCCATCGCCGAAAAAGCGGGGATTCCGATCGGCTCGGTCTACCAATATTTCCCGAACAAGCTCTCCGTTCTGGCCGAGCTCGCGCGGCGCGTGATGGCGGAGGTCGACCTCAAGACGGCAAGCCTCATTGCCGAAGACTTCGGCGTGCTCCCTTGGGATCAAGCGATCGACCGCGCGATCGACGCCACGATGCAAGGGTACTCCGAGCAACCAGGATACCTGCAGCTCTTGCTGAGCATTCGGCCCACGCCAGAGTTTGGCGCGATTACCGACGAGTCGAACGAGCGTGTCGCCGCCATGCTCGCCCTGCATCCGGCGCTCCAGGCGCTGATTCCGCCCGAGAGGATCCAGTTGGTCACGCAATCGGCGATCAAGGCCGTCAACGCGCTGCAGGACTGGGCGCTCGCCGTCGACGACCCGGAGCGCGCAAATGATATCATCGCCGAAATGAAGACCTTGCTGAAGGGGTACCTGGCGGTCTACATGGAAAAAGCAACGGATTCATCAGCGAAAAAATAAGTTTTTCCAAACACTTACAAAAAAGTTTGAAATTGTGAGTTAAACTCACTTTCCAAGATTTCCATTTGGTGTTACATCTGCGCAACTCGTTTGGAGGAGGAGACCGGTTTATGAAATTCAAGATCCTTATCAGTGTGCTGTTTGCTGCGTCCGTCATCGTGACCGGCTGCGACAGCGATGACGGCGACGGCGGGACCGGCGGCACGGGTGGAATCGCGGGCACCGGCGGAACCGCAGGTACCGGCGGAACCGCGGGAACGGCGGGAACCGGGGGCACTGGGGGAGCTGTCGAACCCAAAGGATGCGAGGACATCCCGGACACGACTGGCTACATCGTCCCGAACGCACCAGCGACTTCTACCGACGGTTGCACCATCACGCTCAACCCCACGGGCACGAACGACCATGCGCAGATCATCGAGGCCCTGGTGGCCAACGATTTGACGGACGGGACTTTGTGTCTTGGTGTCGGCCTCTGGGACATGGGCGGTACCGTCGGGGTGACCGATGATCCAGGGCTCACCATCAAGGGTCTCGGCGATTCACCCGACGACGTCGTGCTCGACTACGCAGACCAGAATTTTGATTGCCGCGGCGACAAAGGCATGAACGTGGGGGTCGACAACGTCACGATCGAAAACCTTTGGGTCAAGAACACCTGCGAGAATGCGATCGAGCAGCGCGACGTCGACGGCTCGGTCTTCCGCAAAGTCAGGGTGAGCTGGGAGGATCGCTGCGAAGGCGACAGAGCTCGCGCAAACTGCGGTCAGTCTTGCACCGAGGATGCGGACTGCGAA
This sequence comes from uncultured Sandaracinaceae bacterium, assembly GCA_964495565.1. Lineage (GTDB taxonomy): Bacteria > Myxococcota_A > Polyangia > Polyangiales > Houyiibacteriaceae > SG8-38. The sequence goes on from CAZBWQ010000008.1 coordinate 13,336, forward strand.
GATCCGCTTCTCGTTTGTGGCGATGACGACACCTGCGTCAACAACATGACTGCGAACGGGGCCTACGGAATCTACCCCACCGACTGCTCCAACACTTTGGTCGAGTACAGCCAGGTTGACGGGGCTTCTGACGCCGGGATCTACGTCGGAAAGTGCACCGGCGGGTTGGTTGAGAACAACATCGTTTATGAAAACGTCGCAGGTCTCGAAGTGGAAAACTGTGTCGACGTCGATGCTGCGAACAACTCGGCCTTCAACAACGTGGGCGGGCTGTTCGCCCTGCAGCAGGACATCTCTGGAGACATGCAATCGAATACCGGTGTGCGGTTGTTCGACAACGAGTCGTACTGCAACAACCATCCGAACTTTGCCAAGCCTGGAAGCGCGGTTGCAGGAATTCCAGTTGGAACGGGCGTACTCAGCTTCGCTGGAAACGGTGTCGAGATTTTTGGAAATCAGATCACGGACAACCAAACCTTGGGCATCGGAATGGCGAGCAACCTTCTCAACTGCCAGGTCGCGGGCTCCGACTGCCCGCCGTACACCGAAGGTTACGATCCATACGTGAAGAACAACTACATCTACGACAACGTCTTCACCAACAATGGTACCGCGCCTACCGGAGAATTTGGGCTGCTCTTCCAGATTCTCGGGTTCGGAACCGTGGGCGGACCTCCCGTCCCGGAAATCGTCTGGGATGGTTACAAGGAAGATCCAGAGGACATCGGCCTGTGCTTGGGTACCGATCAGGAAGCCGCCGCCACGGTGCTAGTCATCGGAGATGCATGCCAAACACCGATCAATCCGTCGATCGAGGAATACATCGCTTGCGCAACGGCGAATGCATCCGAAGACCAGACACCATACCTCTGCGAGCTTTGAGACGCGCTCGAAAGGAAAGGCCCCATGAAACGACTTAGCTTGTTGCTCCCCCTCCTCGTCATCACGGTTGGATGTGGCGACAGCAGTGACGGCACCGGTGGCACTGCGGGCGCCGGTGGCACTGCGGGCGCCGGTGGCACTGCGGGCGCCGGTGGTACTGCGGGCGCCGGTGGCACTGCGGGCGCCGGTGGCACTGCGGGCACCGGTGGCACAGCGGGTACGGGTGGCACCGCGGGCGCCGGCGGATCCCCTTCCGGCCCTCCCCAGTTCCTGTCCGAGTGGGGCCTTTTCAAGAGCATCCCCGAGCAAATTCCAGAAGACGATGTCATCCCATATGAGGTGACATCTCCACTCTTCACGGATGACGCCGCGAAATTCCGATTCGTGCGGCTACCCGAGAATGGGACGATCCAGTACTCGGACACCGAACGCTGGACCAATCCTCCAGGCACGATCTACGTCAAAACGTTCGCTTATCCCGTGGACGCCCGCGAGCCGACGCTCGGATACCAGCTCATCGAGACGCGGCTTCTCGTGTTTGGGCAAGACCGGGTACAAACGTGGACGTACGTGTACCCGGAAGGCGACAACAGCGAAGCCGAACGCATCAGTTGGGGCCCGGAGCTGGACGTCAGCTGGACCAACCTCGCGGGAGAAGAGATTCTCCTCAAGTACAAAGTGCCGAGCGTTCCCGACTGCACGCAGTGCCATGGTGTGGCGACTCGCTCGCTCGGGCCCTCGAGCGGAATGCTGAACCGCGACAACGATTATGGTCCTGGAATCGGCGTACTGAACCAAATCGATTACATGAACAGCCTCGGGATGTTCGATGCCGAGCCGCCCCCGTTCGAAGAACGAACGACTTACGTGTCGGACCCTGCCGTCAACACCGAAGCGAACCTCCACGATCGGGTTCGCTCTTATTTCGATTCGAACTGCGGACACTGCCATGCGCCGGATGGAGAGATCTCCGACAAGGGCCTCTACCTCGATTACCAGAGCATGGAACCCGAGAATGGAACGAGCTTTTTCACCTGGGGCGTGTGCAAGCCGCCCTCGTCCGGCGGCAACGGATTGACCTGCGACCAGGGCCTCGACATCGTTCCGGGGAACCCGACTGCGTCGTTCTTGCTCTGTCGAATGGAGTCCATTGCTGCGGGAGAGCGGATGGCTCCGGTCGGTCGCACCACCGTCCACGCTGAGGGTGTCGAGCTCGTCCGGGAGTGGATCCAGGAGCTGCCCAACCTGTTCGATGGCATCAAGCCAGGGTGCCCGCAGTAACGGCGATGCTGCGCCCATTCCGTGCGGCAACGATGCTGATGGCGCTGCTCCTCGCCTGCGGGAATGCCGACGTCTCCCCTGACGATTGGCAGGGTGCCGGGGGGTCAGGTGGCGTCGCCAGCACCGTGCCGCCGTTGCCCTGGCCGGCGGTCGAATTCCCCGCAATCCCGAAAACCGTAGAAGAGGTCCCCGCTGCGCGGATTCGACTCGGCAATCTCCTCTTCTACGATCCGATTCTCTCGGTCGACCGCGAAACGGCGTGCGCAACTTGTCATAGTGAGTTCTGGGGAATGAGCGACGCGCTGCCGGTCGCGGTGGGCAACGGCGCAGGGCCACTTGCCGGCCCCGGGCGTGAGGGGCCCAACACGTTGCGGCGAAACTCTCCGGCGCTCTTCAACCTCGCATTTCGGGAGAGCCTCTTCTGGGATGGCCGCATGCAGACTTTGGAGGAGCAAGCGATCACGCCTTTGATCGCAGAAGATGAGCTCAACCTGGATCCCGAAGCTGCCGTGGCGGAGCTACGGGCCATTCCGGAGTACGTCGACCTCTTCGAGGAAGCATTTCCGGCCAGTCCTCAAGTGACGGTCGCCAATCTCGCCTCTGCCCTGGCCGCGTTCCAGCGAACCATGGTGTCGGACCGTTCGCCCTACGATGCATACGTGAACGGACATACGGGGGCCATGAACGACGAGCTCGTCAGCGGGATGTTTCTTTTTGCCGACATGGGCTGTCACGAATGCCATACGCCACCGCTCTTCGAATCGGAGACGTACGCCAACCGAAACGTACCGGACATCGACGGGGTCTTCGATGAAGGACGCGCCGAAATCACCGGGCTGACCACGGACGTGGGCAAGTTTCGCACCCCGACGCTTCGCAACATCTTCGAATCGGACCCCTACTTCCACAATGGTTTCGTCAAGGAGCTCGAGGATGCCGTCCGTCACGAGCTCGAACAAAGCGGACTGATCTTCACGGACGAAGACGTGCGCCTAATCGGACTTTTCATCTCGAAGGGTCTGCGAGATGACAGCCGCACCGCGACCCGCCCGAAACGCGTGCCGAGTGGGCTGCCGACGCCGCTGGACGGTCCGATTTTCCCGGGCCGCTAGCTCACTCGACGAGCAGCCGACTTTCGGTCGTGAAGTCTTCGTCTTCGATGAGATCGATCCGGCTCCGCGCGAAGCGACGGGCTGCGGCGATGGCCCGCTCTCCCTTGCCTCGGCTTGCACACCACTGGGCGTGATCGACGAGAAGCGCGAGCTCGGTTGCCCGGCCGAGCGTCATCGCAAAACGTCGTGCGCCCGCCTCTAGCGCGGAACGCTCCTGCAAAGTCTCGTCGAGCCACCTTCCTGCATGCTCGACGGCCAACCCCACGCGCTCCGTCGCTCGCTGCAACCGAGGATCGGTCGCGGCGGTGAGCCTGCTTCGAATCTCCGACAGGAACGCGTCCCAAACCCGTTCCTGTTTGAGCGCACGCAATGCGTCGAGAGAAAGCACGTTCGTGGTGCCTTCCCAGATCGGGAGCACTTGTGCGTCGGCGAGCAGCCTCGGCAAACCCGTATCGTTGACGTAACCGGCCCCACCGAACGACTCGAGCGCTTCGGATGTGACCGTCACGGCCTGCTTTCCGGTAGTCAGCTTCGCGATGGGCGTCAGCAACCGACTCAACGACTGCTCGGATTCGCTGGCTTCCCCTCGCTCGATGCGACCGAGCAGCTCGACCACCCGAAATGCCAAGAGAAACGCGCCCTGGGTTTCGGCAACCATGTCGGCCATGGTGTCGACGTGCAGAGGCTTGTCGATCAAGAGCGCGCCGAACGCTTGCCGTTTGTCGGCGTAATCTCGGGCGAGCGCCACCGCGCGCCGCATGTCCAGAACCGCAGCCACGGCATTCCACGTTCTGGTGATGTTCAGCATGGGCGTGATGTTGCGTACGCCGTTTTCGAGCCCCGCGACCGGAATCGCGGCGACGCCATCCAACGTGAGCTCGGCAGTCGGCAGCTTCCGCGTTCCGAACTTGTCCTTGAGGCGATTGATGTGGATGTTTCGGAGCCTTCCCTGCTCGTCGCGCAGCTCGAGGTAGAACATGGCCAAACCGCGACCCCCTGGTGGATTGCCCTCCGGCCTCGCGAGGGTGAGAGCCATGTCCGCGGTCGTGGCGGAGGTGAACCACTTCGTTCCATGGAGCCGCCAGGTCTCGCCGTCTCTTCGCGCGACGGTCTCGGTTTGACCGACGTCCGATCCACCAATCCGCTCGGTCATCCATTGACCCGATGTCCACATCCTGGCGGGATCGCGTGAGAGCAAGCGCGGCAACGCATGATCGATGAGCGCTTGGTTACCCGAGTCCAGCAACGTGCGCGCGGCTCCGTCGGTCATGGCCAACGGGCAGTTGTACGTATCGAGCGAGGCCTGCACCACGTAGTTCAGAACGTGTTGATGGATCCGCGCGTACGCGCCGAGCTCCGAATCGTAACCGGCGGCTACCAAGCCGTGCTCGGCGCAGATCACCTGCGCGCGCTTCCACACTTCGGTGACCTCGACGTGATCGATGCGGTTTCCCCACGGGTCCCACGTCGTGTGCACGGGCTCGTTGTTCAGATCCTCGAGGGACAGCCGATAGAGCTCGCCGCCATTGCGCGCGCCAAGCTCCCGGTACTCGGGCTCGAACCGTTCCAGGAGCTCCGCGGGAAGCGTCCGCTCCAGGTATTCTCGAAGAAGAGAGTCGGAATCGTATTGATTTCCTATACTTGGCGGTACCTGATGGAAGCTCATGATATTACTCACATTGGCAGAATATGTCGATCGGAGAAATCATCATACGCCCGCCGCTGGGTCCCGTCAATCACGCCTGGCACTGCGCAGGACCGAGCAGTGCTAGAACCGCGACATGCTCCCGATCAAGGTCGGCACGGCGGCATTGAACCAGACCCCACTCGATTGGCCGGGCAACCGGCAGCGCATCGAGGCCGCGCTCGCGCAGGCACGATCGGAAGGCGTGGGCCTGCTGGTGCTGCCGGAGCTATGCATCACCGGATACGGTTGCGAGGACGCGTTTCTCGGGCCCGACGTGTCGAGGCGTGCATGGGCGATGCTCCTCGAGCTGCTGCCCCTGACCAAGGGCATGGTCGTGAGCTTCGGCATGCCAGTGCGGCGCCGTGGGGGCTTGTACAACACCGCGTGCGTCGTCGCGGACGGCAACATCGCCGGATTCGCGGCGAAAGAGCACCTCGCGGGCGAGGGCCTTCATTACGAGCCACGTTGGTTCAAACCTTGGCCCAACAATCAAGTCGTTCAGCTCGAGCGAGACGGTCAGAGCTATCCGTTCGGTGATGTCTTCTTCGACTTCTCGGGCATCCGCGTCGGGTTCGAGATTTGTGAAGACGCCTGGGTCGCGCAGCGCCGGGGGGCGCTCGATGGGTACGCCATGGACATCATCGTCAATCCGAGCGCGAGTCACTTCGCATTCGGAAAGCACGCGGTTCGGGAGCGCCTCGTCTTGGAGGGGTCGCGATCGATGGCGGTCAGCTATCTGTACGCAAACCTCCTCGGAAACGAATCCGGCCGCGTGATCTACGACGGAGGCTGCTTCATCGCCCAAAACGGAAAGATGCTCGCACAAGCGCCCCGACTGACGTTCGACGACTTCGTGCTCACGACCGCCGTGGTCGACGTCGAAGCATCCCAAACCGAGCAGGTACGAACGACGAGCTTCATGGCGGACCGCACCGATCCAGGCACCAAAGGCATCAAGGTGGCCTTCGAGATTCCGCGAGCGCGCATGCAGCGTTCCGTGCCGAAAGTGCCCGAGTGGGAATCGAGCAAGCATCACAAAGAGGAGGAGTTCATGCGGGCGATCACGCTCGCCTTGTTCGACTACCAACGAAAGAGCCGCTCCCGGGGCTTCGTTCTCAGCATCAGCGGGGGAGTCGATTCGGCAGCCGCCGCGTGCCTGGTCTCGCTGATGATCGAGCGAGCGCTGGCACAGCTCGGCGGAGAGGTCTTCGCGCAGAAGATCGGCCTCCCGCCGCAACCGACCGCGCGGGACTGGACGCGGGAGCTTCTGTGCTGCGCCTACCAACCGACCGACAACAGCACGGAGGTGACTCGAAACGCCGCCACCGCCGTCGCCGAAGCGCTCGGGGCGACCTATTACGTGCTCGACGTCCAACACATCGTGGAGGCCTACGAGAACCTGATTTCCGACGCGATCGGCCGCACCCTGAGCTGGGATCGGGACGACATCACGCTCCAGAACATCCAAGCCAGGGCACGTGGTCCGAGCGTTTGGATGCTCGCAAACCTTCGACGGGCTCTGCTCCTGTCGACGAGCAACCGCTCCGAGGCGGCCGTGGGCTATGCCACGATGGATGGCGACACGTGCGGAGGGCTGAGCCCGATCGCGGGCATCGACAAAGCGTTCTTGCGACAGTGGCTGCACTGGCTCGAAGTCACCGGCCCGCTCGGCATGCATCCCATCCCCGCCCTGAACGAGGTGAACATTCAGACGCCGACGGCGGAGCTTCGTCCTCCGGACTGTGAGCAGACCGACGAAGAAGACTTGATGCCGTACCCCGTGCTCGACGTCATCGAACGCTTGGCGATCGGCGACAAGCTCCCTCCCGAAGATTGTCTCGAAATACTCGGCAACGATTTCCCGAACTACGACGCAGAGACCTTGCAGCAATGGGTGAGCCGCTTCTTCCGGCTGTGGTCTCGCAACCAGTGGAAGCGAGAGCGCTACGCGCCGTCGTTTCACGTCGACGACAAGAATCTCGATCCGAAGACCTGGTGTCGCTTTCCGATTCTGTCGGGCGGATTCGAGCAGGAGCTATCCGAGCTCTGAGAGCACGCTTTTCGCCATGCGCTCGATCTCGGCACGGGCGACGTCCGGCCTTTCCATGGTCATGAAGTGCGATGCGTCCTCGAGGACGACGAGGCGCGTTTCGGGTCGAAGCTTCATGAAGGCGTCGCGGGACGCGCGCGAAAAAGGAGGGGCGTCGTGCGAACGGGCCACGAGGGTGATCGGACAGCGAACTCTTCGCAACGCGCGGTACGGATTGATCGTGGCGACGGCGAACGTTTTGCTCTCCCAATCGCGATCGCAGCTCAATCGGACCCCACCTCCCTCGATGGCCACGGTGCCGCCTTCCACGTAGGCCTCGATCCATTCGCGGGGCCACGTCTTGAAAGCCCCTTTCCCCGCATAGTTTTCGACGGCCTCGCGCTTCGAGCCAAACTCCATCCGCCGCCGTGCCGCGGCCTTGGCAATGGGAACGATGCGCCGTCGCAGCCCGAACAGCATGGCGAGCACGGCCACGGGAATGCGCCCCGGCGGCAGGATGACGGGGTCGTACAGCACGATGCCTGCGACCAGCTCCGGACGAGCGGCGGCCAGCTCCAGGCTGACGGTGGCGCCCATCGAGTGCCCGGCGAGGACCGCAGGCCGCCCAAGCGTTTCGACGAACCGCTCGAGGTCCCGGCGGTAAGGCGCCCACGACCGCAGCTTGCTCGGGTCTGCCGCCGCGCGAGACATGCCGTGACCACGCGCATCCATCGCGAAAACGTCGAGCGAGGGGTCGAGCGAGACGAGCAGCTCGCGGTACGTCTCGGCGTTGAAGCCCGTCGCGTGCGCAAAATGAACCGGACGCGGCGGATCACCGACCCCGGGGCGATGAAGCACCGAGAAATCCCCAAAATGCTCGCGCCGAAGCTCCTGAGGCGTCATCGTGGCGGGCTGATCCGCTTGAAGATGCGTGCGACGATCCCGTCGGTCGTCGCCGGCATCAGCCTCTTGAGGGCATCGGCGAAGTGGGCCTCGCGGGTAATCAGGACCCGCGGCGAGTTGTCCTCGATGGCCCGGACCACCCGGCCTGCGACCACGTCCGGCGTCGTCCCCAAGCGATCGAACAGCCGCTGAGTGGTGTTGCGGAGCTCGGCGTGGGTGTCGGTCACGAGCCGGGCGTTTCGGATGATGTTCGTCTGAATCGCCCCCGGGTGCACCGAGGTCACGCCGATGTTGTGCTCCGCGAGCTCGGTCCTCAGCGACTCACTGAAGCCGCGCACCGCGAATTTGGTCGCCACGTAGCTGGTTTGTAGGGGCGGAGCGATGATCCCGAACACGCTCGACAAGTTCACGATGTGCCCTTCCCCCGCGGCGCGCAGATGAGGGATGAAGAACTTGCATCCATGGAGGACGCCCCAGAGGTTGACTCCCAGAATCCACTCGAGGTCTTCGAGGGTGTGCTCCTCGAACGAGGCGTAGACGGTGACGCCGGCGTTGTTGACGAGAATGTGCGCTTCGCCGTGGGCGTCGATCACCTCCGAAGCAAACGCTGCCATCTGCGCGGCGTCCGAAACGTCCACGCGATGTGCCGTGAGCATCGCGCCGGCGGTCGAGAGCTCATCGCGAACCGCATGGAGCGCCTCTTCATCGATGTCGCAAATCGCGAGCCTGCATCCTCGACCCGCAAGCGCGAGTGCCGTTTCTCTGCCGATGCCGTGACCTGCCCCCGTGACGACGGCAACCTTCCCTGCTAGCTCGCGCATGTAACCTCCGGGCCCGACCCTACGCGCCTGGCCTCCCCGTGCAAGTGAGCTTGGTCACCCGAACGCGTACCGTATGCCGGTCAGGCGCTCCGATTCCTTCCAGAGACGCGCCGCCGCTTCGGGGTCGCGGGCTTTTCTCATGGGCTCGATGATCTCCGGCGGCCCGTGCCAACCCAAGCGCCGAGTCGGACCGACGTACTCGTTGCCTCGGAGCGGCTCCACGGCAGCGAAGACGGTCGGCAAAGCGCCCATCGCGGCATCCTGCGCGAGGGCGGCGTTTCCCCAGGCCGTGAGGGTCTGCATCAGCTTGGATCCGCTCATCTTGGGGCCGGCCTGCTGCAGGTTCGTCGCCGCCCAACCGGGATGGCAGGCCACGCTGATCGTGTCGTTTCCGATGGCCTTGAGGCGTCGATCGAGCTCGTGTGTGAAGAGCAAATTGGCGAGCTTGCTCTGCCCGTACGCTCCCCATTTGCTGTAGCGCTTCTCCCACTGGAGGTCGTGAAACCGCATCACGCCGAACTTGTGGGCGATGCTGCTCACGTTGACCACGCGTGCATTGGGGGTGGCCAAAAGGACCTCCAGCAGACGTCCGGTCAACGCGAAGTGTCCCAAGTGGTTGGTTCCGAATTGCATCTCGAAGCCGTCCTTGGTCTCTCGCCTCGGCAAAGCCATGACACCGGCGTTGTTGATCAGCGCATCGAGCCGGGAGTGCCGGGAAGAAAAGGCCTCCGCGAAACCGCGAACGGAGGCGAGATCGGCGAGGTCGAGGGGAATGATGTCGAGCTTCGCCTCGGGAAGCTCCGCGAGCAGGCGGTCCGCGGCCGCTTCGGCCTTGCCCGTATCGCGACACGCCAGCACCACTTCGGCCCCACGGCCGGCAAGCGCACGGGCTGCTTCGTATCCGATGCCGCTGTTGGCGCCAGTGACGATCATCACGCGGCCGGCCAAGTCGGGAACGCGCTCGAGGCTCCAAGCTTTGCTCATGCGGTAGCCTAGCCCGGCACGAATCGGTGACCAAGCGCGCGGACCGTTCATGGTCCGAATGCGTCGCCCGACGATCGAACGTCGGGACCGGGTTGGTTTGATGCCACGGGCTCCCAATCTGGTATGCTCGGCCCTCCTCATGACCGAAGAACAGCAATATGATGCGGAGGTCGTGGTCATCGGCGGCGGGCTCGCCGGGATGGTCACTGCCCTCGAGCTTCTCGATGCCGGCAAGCGCGTGGTGTTGTTCGATGCCGCCGAGCGGGAACGTTTCGGCGGTCTCGCACTCTGGTCGTTCGGCGGCATGTTTTTCGTCGACTCCCCCGAGCAGCGAAAGAGCGGAATCAAGGACTCGGTCGACCTCGCCCTGCGCGATTGGGTCCGCTACGGCGAGCTCGATCCTGGCGACGTCTGGCCCTATCGTTGGGCCGAAGCCTACGTCAACCGGTGCACCGAGGAAGTTCGCGACTGGCTCGTCGACCGGGACGTGAGCTTTTTCCGCGCGGTGAACTGGACCGAACGCGGTTACTTCGTTCCGGGCAACTCCGTGCCGCGCTTTCACATCGTCTGGGGCACCGGCGAAGGCATCATCACGGCGCTCATTCCTCGTCTCGAGGAGCACGAAAAGAGCGGCCGCTTGAAATTGCGATTCGGTCATCGCGTCGAAGAGCTCGTGCAAGAAGGAGGACGAGTGACCGGTTGCCACGGCACCCACGCGCGTGGCGCGTTTCGTGCTCGTGGCGACGCGATCGTCATCGCGGCCGGAGGGATCGCCGGCAATCACGAGAAGGTGCGCGCGATTTGGCCACGCGACCGGTGGGGGGATCCCCCGGAGCCCATGCTGAACGGCTCGATTCCCGAAGCCGACGGTCTTCTCATCGACCGGGCTCGAGCCCTCGGCGCCAACGTCACTCACCTCGAGAAGATGTGGAACTACGCCGCCGGGGTCCGACACTGGGCCCCGCCCTTTCCGAACTACGGCCTGAGCCTCGTGCCTGGGAAGTCGGCGCTTTGGGTCAACTACCAAGGCCGCCGCTTCGTCGATCCGCCGCTCGTCGGCAGCTACGACACCCTGCTCCTCATCGACCAAATCTGCAAGGAAGACGAGAAGTATTCCTGGCAGGTGATGAACCGCAAGATTGCGAACAAGGAGTTTTCCGTGTCGGGCGCCGAGTTCAACCCGGCCGTCCGCGAAAAGAAGCTCTTTGCGTTCCTGATGAGGCTGCTCAAGGGGAATGGAGAGCAGGTTCAAGAGTTCATCGATCATTGTCCAGACTTCGTGACGGGCCGCAGCGTCGGAGAGCTCGTCGACGGAATGAACGCGCTCACCGGAACGAACGATGTCGACGCCAAGCTTCTCGAGCGCGAGATTGCGGAGTACGACGCCAACATCGCGCGAGGGCCCAAGCTCCAAAACGACGACCAGCTCCGGCGGATTGCCCACGTACGTCAATACCTCGGCGACCGACTCAGGACTTGCAACATGGCTCCGATTTTCGACTCCAATGCCATGCCACTGATCGCCATCCGCACGCAGATCCTGACCCGCAAGAGTCTGGGCGGAATTCAGGTCGACCTCGAAGCGAAGGTTCTCGACGAGCAGGGCCAGGCGATTCCCAATCTGTTCGCGGTGGGAGAAGCGTGCGGCTTCGGAGGAGGCGGGATGCATGGCTTGCGAGCCCTCGAAGGCACGTTTCTCGGCGGATGCGTCTATTCCGGGCGCGTGGCGGCCCGATCCATCGTCCGTGGTGTCGGTGTGAAGTAGCGCGTGAAAGAGTCTCGAGGTGCGCTACATTTCACGAGCGCACGAACGCCCTACCATCGGACGAGGCTCTTCATGTTCCACCATTCATCCCTTGTCGTGCTCACGTCGTTGACCTTGGTAGGCCTGCTAGCCGGGCCGCACGTCCGGGCCGACACGCCGAGCCCGAAGAAGCCAGCGGCGCCGGCACAAATCGACGCCACGCCCCCTCTGGTTCCCATCCCGAACGCCAAAGTGACCGACAGCGGGTTGCTGATCGGTGGCCAGCCCAACCGGGCTCAGATCAAGGCCATTCAGCAAGCGGGCTATCACACGGTGATCAACCTGCGCCCCGAAAGCGAGCGAGGCGACGAGGGCGAGCCAGCCGCCGTGGAACGCATGGGCATGAAGTACGTTTTGATTCCGGTGGCGGGCGCCGCCGGCTTGACCGAGGACAACGCCCGGGCCCTCGCCAAATCGCTGGAGGCGCAAGATGCCTTGCCTGCGGTCGTGCACTGCAGCACCGGGCAGCGGGTCGCTGCCTTGTTGGGCCTGAAGGCGTTCGTGGTCGATCGCATGACGCCGGCTGCGGCCATGGCATACGCGAAAGGCCTCGGCCTCACCAAGCTCGAAAGCGCCCTCGAGGAGCGAATCGCCGAGATCTGCAAGCGGGACAAGTCTCGAAACTGCGAGGGCGTGCCGTGAGCGACAAACCGACCGCGCTGGTTCTGCTCGCCGAGGGCAGTGAGGAAATGGAGGCGGTGATCACCATCGACGTCTTGCGACGCGGGCAAATCGACGTGACGGTCGCCGGCATCGACGGTGCCGATCCTGTCCGCTGCAGCCGGGGTGTGGTGCTCATTCCCGACGTTGCGCTGTCCGAGGTGGAGCGTGATTTCGACATCGTCGTTCTTCCGGGGGGCGCGGAGGGGGCAAAGCGCCTGGCGCAGTCGGCCGCGGTGGGCGAGCTTCTGCGTGCCCAGGAGGAGCAGGGTCGCTGGGTCGGAGCGATTTGCGCCGCGCCCATCGCGTTTCCGGCGCACGGGGTGTTCCGGGACCGTCAGCTCACCAGCCATCCGAGCGTCAAGCCCATGGTCGAGACCTGGGGTCAGTACAGTGAGCACTCGGTCGTGGCCGAT
>CAZBWQ010000008.1:25930-62367 GCA_964495565.1 uncultured Sandaracinaceae bacterium
AGCCGTGGGCCGGGCACCGCGTTCGCATTCGCGCTGCGGATCGTCGGAACGTTGACGGACGCACAGCGGATGGTGCAGGTGCGCGCACCGATGATGTTCCCGGTTCAGGCATCCTGACGCGGCGGCTTCGGCGGCCGAGTCGCGCGAGGTGTGACCGAGATGCTCGCCCTCGCAACCTGAGACAAGAGCTTGTGAAGCGCCGTGCCGACGAGGAAGCCAGGCGCCGTCGGAGTCTGATCCGGCTCCGGCAAGGGCAACATCGCGATGACCGCGCCATCGCCGGAAGGCCGAAACTTCACCTCCGGGCTCAGGCCTTCGATCATGCGCCGGGAAGCCGTGTTTTCGGCGAGAAGCTCGGTGCAGAACCACCGGATGTCTCGCTCCCAAGCGGCCTCGATCAACCGCTGGAGCAAGAGCGAGCCGAGCCCCTTGCCCTGGTAGTCGTCCACGACCGTGACGGCGGGCTCGGCCGTGTCGGGCCGGTCCGGCAGACGAACGAAGCGTGCGCTTCCCACCCCCTCGTCCTTCGAGACCAGATGTCTCCGGACGGCCCCGATCGCGAAATGGTCGATGCCGTCGACCTCGGTCAGGTACTTGAGCTCCCGGTCGGTCAGCTTGGCCTTGGGCGACATGAAGCGCGCATACCGAGAATCGGGCGAAAGTCGGTCGAACGCTTCGAGAAGGAGGGCCTTGTCGGTCGGTCGGATGGGGCGCAAGTGCAGGCGCTGCCCGTCGGACAGACGAACGGTCTCGTCGTACGACTCGTCGTAGCGGTAAGGTTTTGCCTGGCCCCCCATCGAACCCCAAACTTAGGCACGATCGAGCGTCTGCACAATGGCATCCATGGCAGCCGCAGCGCCGCTTTTCAGCCGGTAGTCCACGACGTGGGACACCTCGCTGGTGCCCGGATTGATTTCCACCGAAAGCGCACCCCGACGGCGCGCATCGAGGACCGGCTGCGCGATGTAGGGGAACACGCTGGTGGTGCCGACCGAAAAAACGACATCGAAGCCACGCATCAGCTCCTCTTCGAGAATTCGCACCCGATCGAGCGGGAGCATCTCGCCGAAGAGAACCACCTCGGGTCTGACCAACGAGTCACACTCGGGACAGGATGGCGGGATGTCGAGGCCTGCGTAGCTCGGCACCCGCCATCGATGCCCGCATCGGGTGCAGATCAACGAGTGGACGTCGCCGTGAATGTCGATCACCTGCCGGCTGCCAGCCGCGTGGTGCAAGCCGTCGACGTTTTGGGTCAGGACCCACACGCGCTCGAATCGGTCTTCGAGCTCGGCGATCACCTGGTGAGCACGATTGGGACCGGCACCCCGGCAGCAACTCTCGATCTGGTGGATGTAACGCCAAGTCAGCGAGGGATCCCGGCGGAACATGGCCCCGGAGAGCGCCGCTTCGATGGGCAAGCCCTCTTCGGTGTGGGCCTCTTCGTACAGGCCCCCGATGCCCCGGTACGTCGGCAGCCCCGAATCGGCGGAAATGCCGGCGCCGGTTACGAACAAGATGCTGCGAGCCCGCTCGAGGCGGCGTGCGATCTCGGCTAGCTGACCATCGTTCACGTGTCTTGGTTATCGTATTCTCGGCGCGGCGCCAAGCCGAGGGCTTCCGGAAGCACCGATTGGTCTCTAGAATCGCGGAGATGTTTTTCACGCCGGAACGAAAGCTTCGCATGCCCTCTCCCACCGAAGCGCTGCCGGGTCGCGACGCGAAGATGCCGGTGCCGCCACGCCACGACGTGTTGGATACTCCGCTCGAAGGCCCTTTCCCGGAAGGGACGCGTCAAGCGATGTTCGGGCTCGGTTGCTTCTGGGGAGCGGAGCGCAAGCTCTGGCAGGTACCCGGCGTGTACACCACCGCCGTCGGATATGCGGGCGGATACACGCCGAACCCGACCTACGAAGAAGTCTGCTCCGGTCTGACCGGTCACAACGAAGTCGTGTTGGTGGTCTATGATCCGCAGCGGGTCGACTACGAAGACTTGCTCCGCGTGTTCTGGGAGAGCCACGATCCGACGCAAGGGATGCGACAGGGCAACGATCGAGGAACGCAGTATCGATCGGGCATTTACTATTTCGACGACGAGCAACGGCAGGCCGCGCAGGCCTCGTTGGCGCGCTATCAGCAGGCGTTGCAGGCCGCGGGCTACGGACCCATCACGACCGAAGTCTTGCCCGCCCCTCCATTCTATTACGCAGAAGGCTATCACCAGCAGTACCTCGCGAAGAATCCCGGCGGATACTGCGGGCTCGGTGGAACCGGAGTGGCTTGCCCAGCGAGCACGATTCCGAGCGCCGAGTGATCGTCTAGGCGCGCGTTTTACCTGCATATTTGTGCATCGCGTCGGACCTTTTTTGGTTGACCTATCGGCGTCTCTTCCATGTATGCTGCGCGCACCCGCCTGGGCGCACGCTGGGTGGAGGAGCCCTTGTCATGAACCGAAGACTGTTGACGGGATGCCTCGCGCTGGGGCTCCTCATTCCGAGCCTCGCGACCGCCAATCCCGAGCCGACCGCGTACGACGCCCGCAGCATCGGGATGGGCCTGACGGGCATCACGTTCTTGGACCAGCCGGCCGCGCTCGCCCTCAACCCGGCCAACATGGACGGGATCGGTAAGCTCGGGTTCACGTTTCATTTCACCGCCTTGTTCACGAACCAGCGGGCGCCGGTCCAAGGGCCGAATACCCAAGTGGACTCCGGGGTTGGGCTCGGGCCGATACCTTCGGCCTTCATCGCCGGCCGGGTCGCGCCCCGCGTCGTCTTCGGCGGAGGCATCTACATCGAAACCGGGTACGGCTCCTCGTTCAGCGGTGTGCGGTGCCTCGACGGCGCTGCCGACCCGACGAACCCCGATAGCGAGTTCCCGGATACGAACCCCGATACCTGCTTGAACGGGGACCCGCAGAACCTCGACGTGACCTTTTTCGTCGGCGAGTTCTCGACCGGGTTCTCCGTCAAGGCCCACGAGAAGTTTCAGCTCGGGCTGGCCTTGCGGCTTCCCTTTTCGAAGCAAAACGCCGACCTCTACCAGAACATCGGCGCCGCGCTCGGCACGGGCACTCGCTACGGGCGCGTGGTCAACAACATCGGCGGCGTGGGTTTCCCGACCCTTCGGTTCGGTTTCACGATCAAGCCCCACCCCAAGGTCCGGCTGAGCGCGATGTACCGCATGTACTCGAAGATCAAGCTCACCGGGTACACCGAAACCACGCTCGCCGAGGGCACCGAGCCACTGCGGCTTTCGGCCGAGGCCGATTGGTACATCCCGCATGCGCTCGCCTTTGGCATCTCGGTGCAAGCGACGAGCCACGCGCTGATCGCCGTCGAGGCGCGCCGTCAGTGGCACGCCGCGGACAAGTCCGGCAACCAGAACCAAACGGTGGTCGCCTCGCTTCCGGACGGCACCGTGCTGAGCACCATCGTGGTGCCGTTTGGCTGGCAGGATCTGTGGAGCCTCAAGATCGGCTTCGAATACCGCTTCACGAAGGATTTCCTCGCGCTTCGTCTCGGCACCAACATCGCCGAATCGGCGACCACGCCGCAGTGGGCACAATACTTCACCCCACCCCCCGCGACGTTCATGTTCACCACGGTGAGCGCAGGCCTCGGCTTTTACTGGGATGACCGCAACGACCCGAGCATCAAGGACAAGTACCGCTTGGACATCGGCGGCCTGTTCTCCTGGTCGGGTGAGACGATCGGTGATCAATACATCGGGACCACCCAGACGATCCCCGGCACCGATCAAAGCGTCGAGATTTGCTCCGCGCAACAGGTCGTCCGCACCGGCTGCCCGGGCAACTACCGCGTGCTCACCTATTGGGCATCGGTGTCCTTCACGCTTCAATACTGACCAGACAGATACGGATTGGAAGAATGCGCACGTTACGATTCACGACATGGCTTCTTCTGATCGGGCTGCTCATCCCCACGGCGGCAAGCGCAAATCCCGAGCCCACATCGTATGATGCGAGGAGCATCGGCATGGGGTTGACCGGGGTGACCTACATGGACCAACCCGCGGCGTTGGCGCTGAACCCGGCCAACCTCGACGGCATCGAAAAGCTCGGCTTCACGTTCAACTTCACCGCGCTGTTCACCAACCAGCAAGCCCCGGTCCAGGGGCCGAACACGGAGGTCGAATCCGGTCTCGGCTTTGGGCCGATTCCGGCTGGGTTCATCGCGGGACGAATCGCGCCCCGGGTGGTCTTTGCGGCAGGGCTCTACATCGAAACCGGCTACGGCTCGTCGTTCAACAACGTACGGTGCCTCGACGGGGCGCCGGTCACCCAAGACCCGGATGGCAACTACGTACCGGACACCAATCCGGCGACTTGCACCAATCCCGATCCGCAAAACCTCGACGTGACCTTTTTCGTGGGGGAGTTCTCGACCGGGTTCTCCATCAAGGCCCACGAGAAGTTTCAGCTCGGGCTCGCCTTGCGGCTTCCCTTTTCGAAGCAAAACGCCGACCTCTACCAAAACATCGGCGCCGCGCTCGGCACAGCCCCACGCTACGGGCGCGTGGTCAACAACATCGGCGGCGTGGGATTTCCGAGTCTTCGGGCTGGCTTCACGATCAAGCCCCACCCCAAGGTCCGGCTGAGCGCGATGTACCGCATGTACTCGAAGATCAAGCTCACCGGGTACACCGAAACCACGCTCGCCGAGGGCACCGAGCCACTGCGGCTTTCGGCCGAGGCCGATTGGTACATCCCGCATGCGCTCGCCTTTGGCATCTCGGTGCAAGCGACGAGCCACGCGCTGATCGCCGTCGAGGCGCGCCGCCAGTGGCACGCCGCCGACAAGTCCGGCAACCAAAACCAAACGGTGGTCGCCTCGCTCCCCGACGGCACCGTCTTGAGCACCATCGTGGTGCCTTTTGGCTGGCAGGATCTGTGGAGCCTCAAGATCGGCTTTGAGTACCGCTTCACCAAGGACGTGCTCGCGCTTCGGCTCGGCACGAACATCGCCGAAGCAGCAACCACGCCGCAATGGGCGCAATACTTCACCCCACCCCCCGCCACCTTCATGTTCAGCACGGTGATGGCAGGCCTCGGCTTTTACTGGGACGACCGCAACGACCCCAGCATCAAGGACAAGTACCGGCTCGATTTGGGAGGCCTCTTCGCTTGGTCGGGCGACACGATCGGCGATCAGTACATCGGGACCACCCAGACGATCCCGGGCACCGATCAAAGCGTCGAGATTTGCTCCGAGCAACAGGTCGTTCGTACGGGCTGCCCGGGCAAGTACCGCGTCTTCAGCTATTGGGCCTCGATCTCGTTCACTCTGCAGTATTAGCAGGCTCGATCTGCTGGCCGAGGATCGGCGCGTAGAGCGCTCGATCCCCGCGCTTCCACCAGTGGCCGGTGTCTTCGCGTTCTTCGGGCGTCGTGAACCGGTAGCGATAGATCAAGGCGCGTACCTGTTTGGGCGGCGTCTCGGGAAACGGGTTTTCTTCGAAGAGCGCGAGCATCGCAGGCTCCCCGCGAAGAAGGCCGCGCATCAAGCTGGAAAGCCACGGGTTGCGCCGGTAGTCGCCCAGCGCCGCGAACCACATCTGCCAATCGAGCCGAGGTTGGTGCGGGGCCGCCCGGACGGGCGCTCTGTCCAAGGGCCCGGGCTTGTATGGAAACACGTAGGGGCTCCAGATCTCGCCATCGTGCGAGCCTTCCAAGATGATCTCGAGCCGCTCGGTCGTCATCACCGCGAAGAGGCCGTAGTTGTTGAACGTGCTGAAGGGGTACACCGGGCCGAGCCAGCGGGGAGCGCGCGCACCGAAGGTGCCGGTGAAAAAGATCACCGCCGTGAGCGCGATGATCAGGGCAGGCGCGACTCCAGGGCGGGTGTTCCATGGGGACGGCGGTCGCGGCTCCCCCGACGGCCGGAACGAAGCCGGGATTAAGCGCGCAAAGAGCCGATCGTCGAGCAGCGGAATGCAGAGCACGATGGTGAGCAGATTGAAGAAGCCGTAGCTCCCGGTCAGCGCGATCAGGATCATGAGCGCCGTGATCGCCGCCGCCGCCAAACGGCGCGCCCACGGCCTCGGAATCCAAATCAGGAACGGTGCACCGAGCTCGATCACGAACATGAGAAGGCAGGCGAGCCGATCGAGCCACATCGGCAACAGATCGGCGTACCAAGCCAGCGCATTTGGGAGCGGCTGGGTCCAGTAATGATAAGAGAGCGCGGTGAGGTCGGCCCAGGTCGGGTCGCCGCTGGCGAGCTTCACGTAGCCGGAGCGGAAGATCAGCCGGAACAAGAGCCACCAAAGCGCCCATCGCGCGATGGGATGTGGCGCCGGATGGTCGCGAAGGCGATCCCACACGGTCCACGGCACGAAGAAAAACGCGGTGAAGGCCGTCTCGAGCAAGAGCGTGTCCCACTGAAACGACATGAACGGCCAGCCGAGGGTGACGAACGACAGATAGGCAAACCAGGCCAGCCCCAAGGCCAACCTGGGCACGAGCCCCAGCAGCAAGGCCACCGAAGCCGCGACGCCGACGATCCAAACCGCCGTGATCATCGCGTCGCTGCTATCCCACCACAGCGCGCTCGGGTGCTGCCAGAAGCTGTGGCCGGCACGCTTGGCCGACTCGACGAAGGCGGCGATGGGGGCCACGCCCCTGGACCCGAAGAGCCCCTGTGCTTGTGCTCCGAGCGAGGCGAACGCGATCAGCAGCACCGCCCCGAGCGCCCGTCCAAACATCCACGAGGGGACACGCTCACCCTTCGCAAACGAAGTCATCTCAACCACTTGCGATGCATACCGCGAAAACCGAGCCGGTTCCGGATTTTCGCGGTGTGGGTTCCAAGCGTGCGAAAGTACCGCGGTTTCGAGGGGGGAGCGTGTCCCCCTCAGTCGGAGACGCCGAGGTCGTCGCCGAGTTGGGGAGGGCCTGCGCGGTCCCAGCAATCCGTGCAGAAGGCGACCCATTCACAGCCCGGCACGGGATGCACGTGCGTGTGTGTGCCGCAAGCGGCACAGAAGAAAAGAGCGGAGTCTTCGCCCGCCCGGAAGCCAGCCCGCAACAGATCGCCGCGGGTGGCGATCCCCCAGCCCGCGTCGCCTCCCCGCACGATGACCGCGCCCACGCCATGGTGGCACATGCGTTTGCTCGCACGTTCCGCCGTCTCGTAGGCCCCGATCGTGACGGGTGGCCGCATGTAGCGAGCGGCCGGGTGCCTCGGGGGTGCATCCGCCAAATCACAACGAACGCAGAGCATTCCCACCGGTAGACGCCCCTGCGTCACGACCAAGTGGGCCACACCGTGGACCGAAGCCACGCGAAGCGCTTCCGCGACCGGAGCATCCGGAGCGATGGTCACCGGCCTGCTGCTCATGACATCTGCAACACGCATGGGGCTTTCCTCGAAATGAAATTCGCAAGCAAGCCAAACCAAAGAACCCGCAGCCAGGGTGGGACGGTAGCACAACCGGCCGTTTTTTCTAGCCCCGCCTCTGGACGTGAAACTCTGAACCCGGGCCGGATTCGAGGTGCTAAAGACGGGCATGTCCATGGCCCGGGCGCCCGAGGAAACCAAGAGCCAGCGGCTTCTTTCGCGGCAGTTCGTCTTGCTGCTTGCGTCGACCTCGATGTTCGGCTTCTCGTGGTCGTTCTATCTCATCTTGCCGAAGTTCTTCGCGACGGCGCTCGACATGGACGCCGCGGCGATCGGACGCGCCGTCTCCGTGCAGGGTCTGACCGCGGTGGCGACGACTCCCGTGGTCGGTTGGCTCGTCGATCGATTCGAGCGTCGCCGATGGCTCATCGTCGGCAACCTCATCCTGATGCTGACGGGCGTGCTCTACCTGCTCGTCGATCGTGAAGGACCGATGCTTTACGCCGCGCAGATCTGTTGGGGTATCGGCATGGTCATGGCCTTCAACTCCGCGGGCACGATGACGGCCGACATCGCCCCGAGCGACCGCATGGCGCAAGCGTTGGGTTTGTTTGGTGCAGCCAACCTCGGAATGAACGCCGTCTCGCCGACGCTCGGTGAGCTTCTCGCCGATACCACGGGCTGGAGAGCGGTCTTTTTGGTGAGCGCAGTCGCGGGCCTCGTCGCGAGCCTCTTCAGCACGCGGCTCGAAGAGCCGCCTCGACATCGACCGTCGGGACACGAACCGCGCATCCCGATCTTGAATGCCTCGCTCCGGCGCGTGTACGGCACGATGTTCTTGATGACGGCGGGCTTCACCGCGTTGTTCACGCTTCATCAACCCTACGCGCTCAGCCTGGGAGTCACGGAAGTGCGAAGCTTCTTCATCGGCTTCGCGATCGTCGCGCTGTCGGTTCGGCTGGGTGGAGGACGCCTCATCGACGGCTTCGGCGTGCTGCGATCATCGGTGGTGGCACTTTGCATCTATGCGACGGTTCCGCCCGCCCTGGCGCTGTTGGGTCCGCACCGCTTGTTCGTCATCGGGGCGATGATGGGACTGGGCCACGGCATCGCCTACCCGGCCGTGACGGCCCTCGCGATCGCACGGGCCGACATCGCCTCGCGGGGGATGGTCGTCTCCATCGTGCATGGGGCATTCAATGCCGGTCACGCATTTTTTGCGTTTGCTCTGGGGTCGGCCGTGGCGGCATGGGGATATGGGGCTACGTTTTGGACGGCCGGCGCGATCACGGGAGCCGGCGCCTTGCTCTTGAGCTTTTCGAGGCCCCGAGGCATGCATAAAGCATCCCACTGACGAGTTTGCTTCTGGTACTTTGGAGCGGGCAATTGGACGTGTCAGCACCAAAAAAGCGCAACCCGAAAGACGCGGCGTCCCGCCCCGAGGACAAGCTCGCGCGTCTCCTCGAAACCGAGCAGGAGCTCGATCGAATGCTCGAGGAGACCAAGAAGCAGGCGGCCGAGCTCGTCGAGGAGGCGCGCAAGGAAGCCGAACGACGCATCGAAGAGCTCGACGCCAAGCTCCGCGCCGAGGAAGAGTCCATTCGAGCCGACATCGAACGTCAGCGCGACGAAGAGATCGCGAGGATCGAAAGCGAGGCCCAGGCCGAGGCCGATCGACTGCAGAGCCTCGACGAGAAAACGATCGCCTCCGTGGCAAACCAGGTCGTCGACTCGTTGGTAGGAGGCAAGCGCGAGGGAGGCTCTTCTTGATCCTCGAAATGGCTCGCATCCGGATCTTGGGTCCGATCGATCAGCTGGAGACCGTGCTGCGGTGCATCCAAGACGTGGGGTTGGTTCATCTGATCGATGCCCCGGAAACCGAGTCGCTCGAGCCCTTGACCATCCCCCAAGAAGAACGACGCCGCATCCGGATGATCCACAAAACGCTCGAGGACACCGAAGCCGCGCTCTCGCTTCTCGATGGACAGACCTTGCGGGCGTCTCGCACCAAGCAGGAATGGACCTTGCCGCAAGCGGCGCTGGTCGCCGGCCGAGCACGCAGGCGACTCGAAAAGCTGCGCGAAGAGCACAAGGAGCTCGAAGAAGAGCGACTGCTGATCCTGAAGTTCCAGCCGTTCTTCAAGGTATTCGAGCGGATGGAGTCCGGGCTCGATGCAAAGGGCATCCGCGTCTTCTACCTGGTGTTGCGGGAGGGGGGGCAGGCGGACCTCACGCGTCTTCGGGCCGTGTTGCGCGAAGTGCTGGGCGGAAGCTTCGAGCTCATGGGGCAACCATCCGAGGCCGGAGAGTCGGCGATGCTGCTGGCGGTTTCGGCAGACCATGCGGCGGAAGCCGAGCAGCTTCTCAGCGAATCGGGCGTGCAATCGCTCTCACTCCCCGACCAATTCGAAGAGCAAAGCGTGGGAGCGAGCATGCGGCGCATGCAGGAACGCCTGTCCCAGCTCCCGGGTGAGCTGGCCGAAGTCGAGAATCGCAAACGAGAAATCGCGAACACGAGAGGAAGCGACCTGCTCGAGATCCAGGGGTTCATCCACGATCAGCTGAACACGCTCGAAGCGATGGAAAAAGCGGTCACGACAGCCCGCGCATTCGTGCTCGAAGGATGGATTCCCGCAGCGGCGCTTTCCGACCTCGAACGCCGCATCCACAAGTCGTTCGGCGATACCGTCGAGGTCGACACGTTGGATTCGTCCGAGTGGTCGGGCGAGCCTGCCCCCGTCGTGATGAAGAATCCGCGTCTGTTTCGCCCCTTCGAGACGATCACCTCGATGATGCCGCTGCCGAAGTATGGGTCCGTGGATCCGACGCCGTTCGTGGCCGTTTTGTTCCCGATGTTCTTCGGGATCGTGCTCGGGGACATCGGCTACGGCGTCATCCTGGCGGTGATTTCCGGGATCATTCGAATTCGATCCGCGCCAGACTCCAAGATTCGCTCGATCTCGGAAATTGGGCTCGCGTGCGCGATGTTCACGGTGATCTTCGGGTTCCTCTACGGGGAGCTCTTCGGAGACCTCGGGCACCACATCGGGCTCCACCCGATCATCTTGAATCGCGAAGAGGCGTTCTTCCCGTTCCTCGGATTGGCCGTGGCGCTCGGTCTCGTCCACATCGTCATCGGGCTGCTCATCGGCGCCGTGCAACTCTTTCGCTACAACAAGCGCCACGCGCTCGGAAAGGGCATGGCGGCCGTCATGATCGTCTTGATCGCGCTCGCAATCCTGGCGGCCGCGGACATGCTGCCCGAGCGGTTCTTCACCCCGCTCGTGATCGCGGTCTTGGTCGCCTTTCCGATCTTGGTGATCGGCGAGGGAATCCTGGCGCCGATCGAGTTCGTCTCGACGCTCGGCAACGTCCTTTCCTATGCACGTATCATGGCGGTGGGCACGGCCTCGGTCATGATGGCCGTCGTCGCGAACCGCATGATCGGCGCCTTTGGAGGCGTGGTCGTCGGCGTGCTGTTTGCCCTCCTCTTCCACCTGATCAACTTCGTGATCGGGGTATTCAGCCCCACCATCCACTTGCTTCGACTTCACTACGTCGAGTTCTTTCAGAAGTTCTACAGCCCGGGTGGTTCCCAATACCAACCCTTTCGACATTGGTCTGGACGAGAAACCGCATCTGCGGAGAGGAGCGAATGATATGGAAATGGTTTCACTGTATTTGAGCGCAGCGCTGGCCTTGGCCATCCCCGCCGTGGCGACTGCCTGGGCTCAATCTCGAATCGGTCCAGCAGCAGCGGCCACGCTTGCGGAGAAGCCCGAGATGTCCGTGACCGTGATCCTGCTGATCGCGATTCCGGAAACCGTGGCGATTCTCGGATTCGTCGTGTCCGTGTTGATTCTCCTGCAAGCAGGAGGCTGACGACCGGTGTCCTCCGACCTCCGACACGAGCTGCGTCTTCGAGCCGAAAAGACCGCGGAATCCCTGATGACCTCGGCCCGGAACGAAGCCGACCGCATCCGGGAAGACGCGGAGCGCCGCATCGAGGAGAGACGTTCGGCCGTTCTCGGCAAGAAGGATCGCGAGCTCCGCGATCAGGCCCGTCAGCAGGTGGCGGCCGCCCGCCACGCGGCGATGCGCTCCGTCCTCGTCGCCAAGGCTCAGGTCGTCGAACGTGTCTTGGAGGAGGCGCGATCCCGCCTTCCCGCGGCGGCCCAAAGCGAGGCGTATCGCGCAGGCCTGAAGGGCGAGATCGAGGACGCCGTGGCGTTCATCGGCAACCACAGAGGCGAGGTGCGTTGCTCGCCCCCGCTCCGATCGGCGATCGAAGAGGCGTCCCAGGGCTTGCCGCATCTGTCGGTCGAAGCAGCAGACGACGTCGGATCGGGTTTTCGCTTGCTCGGTGACGAAGGATCGGTCGTCGTCGATGCCACGCTCGAGACCCGCCTCGAGCGCCTCGCGTCCACTCTGGCCATCGAGATCCACAAGCGTCTCGAAGAAATGTCGTGATGGCGAGGTACTTGGGCGACATCAACACCCGCGCTCGAGGTCTGCGGACGCATTTGCTCCAACCGCAAGACTTCGAGCGCATGGCCCGTTCGGGTAGTCTCTCCGCCCTGCACCGCGAGCTCAGCGCACGTGGCTTCACCCGGTCCGAGGCGGCCGCCACCCCGGGCACGTTGGAGCGCGAGGTTCGGCGGCGGGCTGCAGAGCAGATGGCGGTGCTCGCGCGATGGGCGACAGACGGACGCGACGCGGTGCTGGCCGTGATTCTCGAGGACGAGGATCGCCGGTCGATCGACGCGATTCTGCGTGGAGCCGCACAGGGCGCCACCACCGAAGCGCGAATGTCGGGGCTCGTTCCCACCGCCCGCCTGTCGGAGCGCGCTCTTCGCGCATTGGCCGCGCAATCGACGATGGCTGACGTCGTCCGCCTCTTGGCGTTGTGGGGCCATCCGTTTGCCCCGGCGCTGGTTCCCGAGGTTACCGAGTCGCGTCCCTCCTTGCTGCACGTCGAGGCCGCTTTGCAGAAGGCGTTTGCCAACCGGGCCAGGGAGCGGGCGGCCAAAGGCGGAACCCAGCTCGTGGAATACGTCCAGCAAGTCATCGACGTGATGAACGCGTGGTCTGCGTTGCTGCACTTCCCGGAGCGAGATCCATCACTGATCGACCTCGTCTTCCTCGAAGGAGGGCGATGGCTCGGCCGGGAGGCTTTCGAAGAGATTTGGAGCGCGGAGAGCCTGGGGGGCGTGGAGAGACGGCTTTCGTACGAGCTGCGCGCCTCTCCGCTCAAGAGCGCGTTCGAAGGCAAGATCGAAAGCCTCACCGAGCTCGAAAGCGCCGTCCTCGAGGCCCAGATCGCCTGGCAGCATCGAAACATGCGCCTCGATCCCTCCGGAGCCGCACCGATCCTCGCGTTCGCCCTCGAGCTTCGAGCCGAGGTCGTCAACTTGCGGCGCATCGTATGGGGCATCGCGATGGATGCCCCGGCCGCCCTGATTCAGTCGGAGCTGGTGATGGTATGACCGAACGGAGGCTCATCGTGATCGCCAAACCGGGTTTGAGCGCGGGCTTCTCCTTGGCCGGCGTGAAAGTGCTCGAAGCGCAGGACGGAGCGCACGCCGCCGAGTGGTTGGAGGATCTCGTCGACGATGCCCGTGCCGGCGTCGTGGTCATCGAGGAATCCCTACACCAAGACCTCCCCGACGAAGTGAGCCGGGCCCTTCGGCGTGCTCCGTTTCCGGTCGTCATTCCCGTCCCGGGTCCCGACTGGACACGAGAGACCTCGGCCCACGAGTACATCGTCGAGATCCTGAGACGCGCGATCGGATACCGAGTGAGGCTCCAATGACCGAAGCCCGCATCATTCGCATCGCAGGAGCAATCGCGGAGGCAAGGCCGCTGGGCGATGCCGCCTTGTACGAGCTCGTCGAAGTCGGCGAGCGACGCCTCCTAGGCGAAGTAATTCGACTTCGAGGAGACGTCGCCACCATTCAAGTCTTCGAGGAGACCAGCGGTCTCGCACTCGAAGAACCCGTACGCCGGACCGGAAGCTCCCTGATGACCCGATTGGGACCGGGCTTGCTGGGGTCGATCCTCGACGGCGTGGGCCGGCCTTTGCAGGGTCTCGCCGATCAGTCCGGTGACTTTCTCGCCGCCGGCATGACCATGCCCACGCTCGACCCGGACGCGCGTTGGGCGTTCACCCCGTCCGTAGAACGCGGAGCGACCGTTCGCGGGGGAGACGTCTTGGGTCACATCGAAGAAAAGCCTGGAATGACGCACAGCGTGTTGGTGCCTCCAGGCTCGGGCGGGCGGATCGAGGAGATTCGCGGCGGCGAGCTCACCGTTCTCGAGACGATGGCGCGCTTGGAAGACGGATCCGATCTCTCGCTTTCACATACGTGGCCCATCCGGGAGCGGCGTCCCTTGCGAAAACGACTGCCTGGCGACCGTCCGTTCATCACCGGACAACGCGTCTTCGATCTCTTGTTCCCCGTCGTCGAGGGTGGCTCGGTGGCGGTTCCGGGAGGCTTTGGAACCGGAAAGACGGTGATCGAGCAGTCGCTCGCGAAGTACGCCAAAGCCGATGTGATGGTCTACATCGGGTGCGGGGAGCGCGGCAACGAGATGGCCGACGTCTTGCACGACTTCAGCCGGTTGACCGACCCGGTGACCGACCGACCGATCATGGACCGGACCGTTCTCATCGTGAACACCTCCAACATGCCCGTCGCGGCGCGCGACGCCTCGGTGTATTTGGGCATGACGATCGCCGAGTACTACCGCGACATGGGGTATCACGTGGCGATTCTCGCCGATTCGCTTTCTCGCTGGGCCGAGGCTCTTCGCGAAATCGCGGCACGCCTCCAGGAGATGCCCGGCGAGGAGGGGTACCCGACCTATCTGGCCAACCGAATGAGCCGGCTCTACGAACGCGCGGGGCGCGTCGAGAACGAGGGCGAGCCTTCTCGTAGCGGCGCCGTGACCTTCATCACGGCCATCTCCCCTCCCGGTGGCGATTTCGCCGAGCCCGTGACGCAGGCATCACTTCGGGTCGTAGGCGCGCTCTGGGCACTCGACCCTCGTCTCGCCCATCAACGCCAGTTTCCCGCGGTCGACTGGGACACCAGCTACAGCCTCTACGCGGAGTCCACGACGTCGTGGTTTTCCGAGGAGGGTGGCGAGGATTGGCCCGACCTCCGAACGGAAACGATTCGGCTGCTCCAACGAGACCGCGAGCTACGGGAGATCGCCGGCCTCGTCGGAGTGGAAGCATTGGAGGACCAAGACCGCCTCGTCCTCGAAGGCGCTCGAGTCGCGCGTGAATTTCTGATCGGCCAGAACGCCTTTCATCCGCACGACGCATTTTCCTCCGTCTTCAAGACCTACCATCTGGTCCGGCTTCTCTGGGACCTCATGGGCACCGGGGAGGCCGCGCTCGAAGAGGGCGTGAGCTTCGACAAGCTCGACCTCGCGCGCGTGCGAGTCGCTTTTGGTGCGGTCAAGACCGCATCTCCAGAAACCCTCGAGCAGCGCATCCACGATGCCGAGAAGGCGATTTCCGAGATGAGGGGCGAATGAAACGCGTGGATCTACCCATTGCGCGAACCTACGCCGGAGCCGCCTCCGCCGCGGGTCCATTGTTGTTCGTCCATTCGACCAAGCGAGCGAAGCTCGGCGAATGGGTGCTCATCGAGAGCGAAGGTCAGGACGAACGACGGGGCCAAGTGATCGACGTCGGAACGGAGGTCACGGTGATCCAGGTCTTCGAGGACACGCTCGGCCTGCAACCCGCCAGCTCGAAGATCACGCTCACCGGCGAGACCGCCAGCACGGTCGTCGGCAAGGATCTGCTGGGACGCGCGCTGAGCGGCACGGGTGCTCCGCTCGACGGGCTGCCCGCCCCGATCGGTGAGGAGCGCCTTCCGATCTGGGGCGCGGCGATGAACCCCGTTCGCCGGCATCATCCATCGGATTTCATCGAGACCGGCGTCTCGGCGATCGACGGGATGAACACCCTGGTTCGAGGCCAGAAGCTCCCGGTATTTTCCGGGCCGGGCTTGCCGGGCGTCGAGCTCGCGGCCGACATCGTCGAAAACGCTCGCCCCGCCCGTGGGGAGCCGTTTGCCGTGGTGTTTGCGGCCATCGGAATCACGGAACGCGAAACGCAGTCGTTCGTTTCTCGTTTTCGTGAAAGCGAGGTGATGGAGCGGACGGTGCTGTTCTTGAATCAGGCCGCCGATCCGACGATCGAGCGGTTGCTCACCCCACGAGTCGCCTTGACGACCGCGGAGCATCTGGCGTTCACGCATGGCATTCACGTGTTGGTCGTTCTCGCCGACATCACGCACTACGCCGAAGCGCTCCGCGAGGTGGCGGCCGCGCGCGAAGAGATTCCTGGTCGGCGCGGGTACCCAGGCTACATGTACACGGACCTGGCCACCTTGTTCGAACGGGCCGGGGTGCTCAAGGGCAGCCCGGGATCGGTCACGCAGCTTCCCGTCGTGACACTCCCCGATGACGACATCACGCATCCGATTCCCGATCTGACCGGCTACATCACCGAGGGACAAATCGTTCTGAGCCGGGAGCTCCATCAGCGCGGCATCTATCCGCCCGTCGACGTCCTCCCCTCGCTCTCCCGTTTGATGAATGCGGGCATCGGCAAGGACCACACCGTAGCCGAGCATCGGGAATGGGCCGATCAGCTTTACGCGATTTACGCGCGTGGACGAGAGGCAAAGCTCATGGCCGCCATCGTGGGCAGAGAGGGGCTCACGCCGGGAGATCGACGCGCTCTCGATTTCGTCGACGAGTTCGAACGGAGCTTCATCCACCAAGGGCACGTCCGTCGAGCTTTGCAGGACACCATCGAGATGGGTTGGTCTCTCTTGGACACGCTACCCCGCGACGAGCTCACCCGCATCTCCGATGAAGCGTGGGAGTCCAGACCCCACCGCTCGCACGGGGAGGAGCGAGCATGAGCGCGCGCTCGGTGCCACCGACGCGCTCGGGGCTCGTTCGCGCGAGCGCACAGCTGCAGAGGGTGAAGAAGGGCCGTGAGCTGCTCAATCGAAAGCGCGAGGCGCTGATCACCGAGCTCTTCCGGAGCGCACGACCCGCGCTCAATGCACGTCAAGACGTGGAGGAGCGAGCGAAGCGTGCCTACGAAGCGTTGCTGGATGCATTGGCGGCTTCGGGGGAGTCGGCCTTGCGAGCATTCGCCTGGCCGGACCGCGAGGTCGAGGTCGAAATCGAGCACCGACAGGTCTGGGGCATCGCGGTTCCCTCGGTCGTATCGCACACGCCCATCGGTCGCACGTTGACCACGCGAGAAACCGCCGCAGCCTCGGTGGGCCCGGCGACTGCCCAGGCTGCGACCGAGTTCGAGCGATTGGTGGAGCTCGTCATCGAAGCCCTTCCGAAGGAGCAGCTCGTACGGCGGCTCGGCGATGCGCTCAGCAAGGCCACGCGGCAGGTGAATACGCTACAGCTTCGAGTGGAGCCCGTGCTTCACGCAGAGCTCACGTCACTCAAACGGCTGCTCGAAGAACGGGAACGCGACGAACGCTCCCGGCTCCGCCACGTGTTGCGCCGTCGAGAACGAACGCGCTGAGCGTCAAGCCCGCCGTCGTCTCCACCAGAGAAAGGCGAGCAGCGCGCTCGCCAACACGGCTGTGTCCAAATCTTGCAGGCCGGCGATGCGACAGCTGCAGCCGCTCGGCTCGGAGGCGCGCAGCCAAACGTAGCTTCCGACGGTTTCGGGCGTGTTCCCGTCCATGACCTGATGACGGTAGCGATCCTCTCCTTCCTCGGGCGCCAGCACGTCCATCTCGTGCGTGAAGGGATCTTCGGTGATGTCCACGGTTTCGATCACTTCCCCGTTCTTGATCACCTGCAGGGTCCTGCCGACTCCGTTCGTGACGACACCGGACAGCGTCGAAGCGTCGGCGTAGACCGTGTCCTCGATGCGATCGCCGAGCATCTCGGTCTCGATCATCGGGCCATCGATCCCCTTGATCTTGACGACGGTCCGGCCGTTGCGGACGCCCTCGATGATCCCGGACACGCTCAGCTCTTCGGCAAACACCATCGTGGTCGGTGTGCCGATGGGGCTATCGAGCACGCCCGTTCCCTGACCCGCTCGATGGTCGTCGCTCCCGCCAATTGCAGCCGCGTGGGAGCCCTCCGCGCACAGCTCTTCCCAATATCGAATGGCGGGCAGGATGCCACTCTGCACTTCGACACCGTCGACCGACGCCGGATCCACCTCGATCTCCCATGCACAACCGATGCAAATCGGTGCGCCTGGCGACAGCGGGTGGTTGATCGAAAAAAGAGCGTCCTGTTGGTGGTACTGATCGATCGCTTGGGCGGCGGTCATCCCGCGCACACCGATCTTGTGGTCGACCCAATCGATGGCGCCGATTGCGTTCGCATGTCCCGCGTACGTGGTCCATTCGACCCCAGGCAGGATCAGGAGATCCGGAAAATCGGGCTGGACCTCGGCGTACAGCGACAGACCGCTGTTGGTGTTGTGCTCGGAGAGCATGACGAAATCGAGCCCCACCCCCCTTGCAAAGGAGAGTGCTTCGGGAATGGTCGGGCTTGCATCGCCACTTTCGCGAGTGTGAACGTGAAAGTCACCTGCGTACCATCGGGCCTCCTCGCCGAGCACGCCCGGATCCTGGTAGGGCGCTCGCGGCTGTGGCTCGAGTGTCGGCTCGGTCCTCAGAAAGATGTCGATCTCGTAGCGCGCCGGCGTCTCTGCGATCTGGGCCTTGCCGACGACCACCTCCCAGGTGCCGGCAGGAATCGGTCCTGGAACGTAGCTTCGCGAGGCCGCTTCGACGCCGACGATGGCGGGCTCGCTGTTGCCACCGCCCCACCCTCGAAAGCCGTTGGGATCGTCGAGGCCCCAGTCGAGAATGTTCGCCGCGGAGAGATCGTCGTGACGGATCTCGATTTCCGAGATCCCCTCCGGCACCTCGAACGCGACGAAGAAATGGGTCTCCGGCCCCTCGGGCACGGTCCCTTCCAAATGGATGTCGGGCTCCTGCGCGCGACTTGCGCCGGCGCTCGAGAGGATGGCGAGGGCAAGGCCCCAGGCGACTCGGTGGGTCATGACCGGGGATTGGAGCGCACATTCTCCTCGACATCAAGCCCGCATCGGCGAGGCGCCGATGCTAGGGTTCGGTGGTGGCCGACATTCTCGACCTTCACGTCGAATCGTTCATCCGCGACGACGCCCGCATCTTGGACGACGTCCATTGGCAGGTGAGCCGGGGTCAACATTGGGCGGTCCTCGGGCCCAACGGCGCCGGGAAGAGCTCGCTGCTCTCGATCGTCGCCGGATACGAATGGCCGAGCCGAGGCCGGGTCACGGTGCTCGGCCAACGATATGGCGAGTGCGACATGCGAGCTCTCAAGGAGCGAATCGGCTGGGTGAGCTCGTCCTTGTTCGCGTGGCTCCCCGCTCGGCAAACGGCGCGGGAGGTGGCGGCCACGGGCCTCCACGCCACGATTGGAAACTGGCATCCGCTGAGCACGGAAGATCTCGATCGAGCAGATGTGGCTCTCGAAAGCATCGGTGCGCTCGCTGTCCGTTCGAAGCGCTACGGCGTGTTGTCTCAAGGTGAGAAGCAGCGCGTGATGATCGCGCGCGCGCTCGTGACCAGCCCGGATCTTCTGATCCTCGACGAGCCCTGTGCGGGCTTGGATCCGGGTGCGCGGGGCCGCCTGGTCGACGACCTGGATGCTTTGTGTGCTCGCGCGACCGGGCCGACCCTCCTCTTGGTGAGCCACCACGTCGAAGAAATCCCGGGGCAAGCCACGCACGCCCTCTTGCTCAAGGCCGGCCGCACACTGGCCGCAGGCCCCCTGCGCGAAGCCCTCACCAACGACCTTCTCACCGAGCTCTACGACTACCCATGCAAGATCGGTTACTCGAACGGACGACATTGGTTAGCCGGCCGCTGACCGTCGCTTCCGTATCCACTTAAATAAGCCGGGTCTCAGCGGAACACGACACGGGCATTGCGCGGAACGGCCCGGGTCCACCGAACACGCCGGAGAAGCGATCGCGACACCCGTGCTCGCGAGCGGGACCTAGGCGCTCGCGTGGGGGCGGCGGGGTGGGGATGAAGGGTTCACGCTGTGCGTCCACACGTCTCCACGTGTCGACCAACGACCGGATCGTGATCGGAGGATCGCGGTCCGAGGATCGCGGATCGAGACCCGCGGCCCGAGCGGCTCCCACCCATTCGTCTCCGTAAGCAGGGGCGCGGAAAAACGCGACATGGGGTGGAGCGGACGTGCGAAGTGCCAATCGGCATGGCTGCAACCCCCTCCGATTGGGCACGCCGCCCGAGGGACGGCTTGCGTGGCCCTCCGGCGTCCCGCCCTCCTGGGCCACATCTGCAAGTCGTCCCGTTCCGTGAAACCCCGTGTCGTGTTTTTCCGAGACCCGGCCTTGTGCGCCAACGATGCAAGCCGAGCCGTCCGGCACGACTCCGTGTCGTGTTCCGCCGAGACCCGGGCGGCCTCGGATCCTGGGATGGCGTGTCTTGGGCGGGGGGACTAGGGTGCGTGGGGCGCATGGGGGATGTCGACTCGGTTCTGACGGAGCGCTTCGGGCTGTCCGCGTTTCGGCCGTGGCAGCGCGAAGCGATCGACGAGCTGCTCGAAGGGCGCCGAAAGGTGCTTCTCATCGCTCCGACGGGCGGCGGGAAGTCGCTCTGCTATCAGCTTCCCGCGGCCG
Organism: uncultured Sandaracinaceae bacterium; assembly: GCA_964495565.1. GTDB lineage: Bacteria > Myxococcota_A > Polyangia > Polyangiales > Houyiibacteriaceae > SG8-38. The sequence continues at coordinate 46,016 of CAZBWQ010000008.1, forward strand.
TTCTCGAAGGCACCTCGATCGTGGTGTCTCCCTTGATCGCGCTGATGGAGGATCAGGTACGGGCCTTGACGCAGCAAGGCCTGCGGGCGACCTACTTGGCTTCCACACTGGACCCCGAGGAGCTGCACCGCCGGACACGCGCGATCTTCGCGGGCCACTACCAGCTCGTCTACGTCGCGCCCGAACGCCTCGAGTCGCACGGCCTTCTCGAGCAGCTCGCGGCCATGAGACCCCCGCTGCTGGCCATCGACGAGGCGCACTGCATTTCGCAGTGGGGTCATGACTTTCGACCGTCGTATCTCCGACTCGGCGAAGTGATCGATCGAATCCAGCCACCGCGGGTCCTCGCATGCACGGCCACGGCCACTCCATCGGTACGACGCGAGATTCAAGAGCGCCTCGGGCTGGCTTCCGAGCACACCGCGCTGATCCTTCGCGGTTTCTCGAGGCCCAATTTGCACCTGTCCGTCATCGAGAGCGACGTCGCGAGCGAGCGTCGTGCGCACTTGCGCCAAACCTTGCGGGATGCGCTCGGCGAGCCAAAGGAGCCGCGTGGAGGCGCCATCGTGTACGCTGCGACGAGGCGCAATGCCGAAAAGGTCGCCGAGACTCTACGCCGTGACCATTGGCGTGTGGCGGCGTACCACGCGGGTCTTCCCGCCGCGGAGCGGGAACGGGTCAGCCAGCGCTTTTCGGACCGGACCCTCGACGTCGTAGTCGCGACGAATGCGTTCGGCATGGGAATCGATCGGCCCGACATACGCGCCGTCATCCACGTTCAAGCTCCGGGCTCGGTCGAAGCCTATTATCAAGAAGTGGGGCGGGCCGGCCGTGACGGGCAACCTGCGCATGGCTTGCTTCTGAGCAGCTCGGGCGACCTCGGGCTCCGGAGACGCCTGATCGGGTTCGACCCCGCTTCGCCGGGCGGCGAGGGCCACGGCGAGTATCCGCTCCAGCAGTGGCGACTGTTCCTCGACTTGATGCGCTACGTCGAAGCAGGCAGCTGTCGGCACGACTTCATTCTTCGCTATTTCGGCGACGAGCAAGAAACGTTGGGCGGTTGCGGGCACTGCGACGTCTGCGAGCGACTGGAAGGGCAGCGCGGCGACCAGGATGATGCGGCTGGCTCGCAGGAGGACACACGCATCGTGCGCATGGCGCTTTCCGGCGTCGCACGAAACCAAAAACGCGCCGGTCTGACCGCGGTCGCGGACATGCTGCATGGCGCGGACAACGAAAGGTTGCGACGGCTCGGCCTCGTCGAGCTCAGCACACACGGGCTCTTGAAGCACGAGCCGAAGGCCTGGGTCCTTGCGTTGCTTCGACGGCTGATCACCGCGGGCTTGGTCGACCTGACGACCAGCGACTTCCCGGTGCCGTTTCTCACGCCCGCCGGGATCGCGGTGATGAAGGGAGAGGCACCTGCGCGCGTCCTGTTGCCTTCCACGGTCACGGCGGGAGCCCGCGAGCGACGCCGTGCGCGGTCCCGGGCCGACGCGCAGCTCCCCGATGAAATCGACACCGTGCTCTTCGATCGTCTACGAGCCGCCCGGCTCGAGATGGCTCGCGAACGAGGCATCCCTGCCTACGTCGTCTGTCACGACCGGACGCTGATAGAAATCGCTGCGCGAAAGCCGCAGTCCTTGGAATCCCTCGCCGAGGTCCACGGGATGGGCCCGGCCCGGATCGAGAGCTACGGTGAGCCGTTTCTCGCGGTTGTGAGCGAGCACGTCGGGGCTCACCTCTCTTCGGGTGCCTGACGTTGCGCGACCCCGCCATGATGCGCATTTTGGCGGTACATGGACCAACGCCTCGCATCGACCGTTCCGACGGAGTACTGGCGCTCGCTCCCCGATGGGCGAGTGGTGTGTGAGCTCTGTCCCCGCGAGTGCGCCTTGCGGGAAGGCCAACGGGGCCTTTGCTTCGTGAGGGCTCGCGAACGAGACCAGATCGTCCTCACCACCTATGGGCGATCGAGCGGCTTTTGTGTCGACCCGATCGAAAAGAAGCCCTTGAATCATTTCCTTCCGGGCACCCCAGTCCTTTCTTTCGGCACGGCCGGCTGCAACTTGACGTGCAAGTTCTGTCAGAACTGGGAGATCTCGAAATCGCGTCAGGTCGACACGCTCTCCCGATCGGCGAGCCCCGAGGACATCGCCGACGCGGCAGTCCGCTTGGGCTGCCGTAGCGTGGCCTTCACCTACAACGATCCGGTCATCTTCCTCGAGTACGCGCGTGACGTCGCAGCGGCATGCCGGGAGCGGAACCTGCGTACGGTGGCCGTCACGGCGGGGTACGTGAATCCCGAGCCGCGAGCCGAGATGTTCTCGTTCATCGATGCGGCCAACGTGGATCTCAAAGCCTTCGACGACGACTTCTATCGCCGCCTCGCAGGGGGGCGGCTCGAGCCGGTGCTCGATACCTTGCGCTACGTGCGGCACGAAACCGACGCATGGATGGAGATCACGAACCTGATCATCCCGGACTACAACGATGGCGACGAAGAGATCCGCCGGATGAGCGATTGGATCGTCGAGACGCTCGGTCCCGACGTGCCGTTGCACTTTTCGGCCTTTCATCCGAGCCATCGAATGCGGAACGTCCCGGCCACGCGCCGCTCCGCTCTGCGACGCGCGCGAAGCATTGCGAAGCAGGCGGGCATTCACCACGTGTACACCGGCAACGTGCACGATCCGGAAGGCGACACGACCTATTGCGCACACTGCGGAGAAGCCCTCATCGAGCGCAGTTGGTATGAGCTTCGTTCCTGGAGGCTCGACGAAGGACGTTGTCCGAGCTGCCAAACGCCTTGCCCGGGCGTCTTCGAGCGTACGGCGGGCGACTGGGGTGCGCGAAGGCTTTCCATCGAGATCGGCCCTGGCGGAATGGCCCTGTCGTGATCGCGTCGCGCTAGGCGGCCGATACCCGCTCGGAGACCGGCGTCACGATCTCCCCGATGAAGTCGAGAACGGCGCGAATGCGAGCGCTGTCCCGCAGGTCCTTGTGAACCGCCTGCCAGATCTGCCGCGGCTCCGGCGCGCCCTCGAGCGGGATCCGCACGAGCTGTCGATCGTGGTCCGCCACGAGACAAGGGAGCAACGCGATGCCAGCCCCTCCGACCGTAGCTGAGTACATCGCCGAGACGCTATCGGAACGGAGCGCGAGATGGGCTCCGTCCATTCGCGCCACCAACCAGTCGTTTTCCCGACGGAAGGGCCGAGTATTCGCGAACAAGATCATGTGGTGGCCTGCGAGCGAATGCTTGGGCAGCCCGTAGCGGTCCACGTAAGCGAGCGACGCGTAAAGCCCGAGGTCGATGAAGGACAGTCTCTTGATGATCAGGTCCTCCTGCGTCGGCCGCGCCAGCCGCAAGGCGATGTCCGCTTCTCGCCGTGCGAGATTCACGTCGAGATTGGTGCAATGCAGCTCGAGCTGAATCTCGGGATAGCGTTCCCGAAAGCGTCGAAGATGCGGCGCGATGAAGCGGGTCGTCAGCATCTCGGTTGCGGTCAGGCGCACCACGCCCTCGAGCTTTTGATCCTCGCCTGCCACGTCCCGTTCGACGCCCAGGGCCTCTCGCTCGATGCGTTCGGCGCGGGGCAGGAGCCGGTGCCCGGCCTCGGTGAGCAGATACCCGGTGGGCGTCCGGTCGAAGAGCCGTGCACCGAGCTCCTCCTCGAGCTTGGCGAGCCTCCGTCCTACGGTCGTCGGGTCCAGCTTGAGCGCAGTGCCGGCTGCAGCGAGCGTCCCATGACGGTGTAAGGTCAGAAAATACCGGACATCGTCCCAGTTAAACATGGGCTGCATCATCGCAGCGCAAGACGGGATTAGCAACTGCAAAATTGCGGGACACCGCTGCGCACACGGGGGCTCACGGAGCGCTAAGCGATTCATATCACTACCGAAAGGAGCCTCCGATGCAAACCCTCCACAGGATCGATTCCGCCCGCCATGACCTCTTTCCATCGGCTCGCTGGATCCGCCGGACACTCGGTGACCTCATCGAGGCGCACGCGCTCTGGCCGCGGGCAGGTGACTGGCGCGTCGACATCGTCATCTCCCTGGAAGAGCTCATGGAGGACCTCGAGCTCGGGCAGGATTGACTGGAAATGGCAGCAGAGATGTAAATATCTGTTAGGATAGGAAGCCGGGGCTGCGAAACACGATGAGGGGACGTGCTCGGGCTTGGTGGGCTGGAAGCGCCATCGCGATGGTGTTGGTGGGGTGTGGTGCGGGAACCGCGCCCAACGGCGCGGCGGCGCCGGAGATCACCTCGTCACCGCCGACTTCCGCGACGATGGGTGTTCCGTTCGAATACACCCTGACGGCCCGAGGCATGACGCCCATGGGCTTTTCGGTTCTTTCGGGACCCGAGGGCTTCGAGATTCACCGAGGCGCAGGGGTGGTGCGCTGGACGCCGCAGAGCCTCGGCACGGCCTCGATCGAGCTCGAGGCTCGCAATCTCGCCGGGCGGGACACGCAGGCTTTCGAGGTCGAAGTCGTGCCCCGCGACGGCCCGGTGTTCACCACCGATCCACCCACCGAGGCCACCGTCGGAGCGCCCTATGCGTACGATCCGCGCGTGATCGCCGACGGCGCCGTGGCATGGAGCGCCCCCGCGGCTCCAGATGGCATGACGGTCGACCCGGAGACAGGCGCGGTCCGTTGGACTCCGGAACGTGCGCAGGAGGGCACTCACGCCGTCACGATCCGTGCCACCGAGATCGAGAGTGAGCGCTTCACCGATCAATCGTTCGAGATCGAGGTCGACATGATCGGGGGCCCGGCGGTGATCACGTCCATGGCCCCCGGACGGGTTTACCAAGGGGAACGTTGGCGGTACGACGCGACCGCAGCCGGTGCGCCGCTGATTCAATGGAGCCTTCAGCCGCCGCTCGCTGGAAGCCCGGCCCAGGGCGTGCAGCTCGTGACGCAACCGGCGATCGGTGCGACCGTGATCGTCGAGTGGGACACGACGGGCGTCGCGCCCGGCGATTACGTGATCGCCTTGCAGGCGGACAACGGGCTCGGTCCGGCGAGCCTTCAAGCGATCACCGTGACCGTGGATCCGCGGCCGCCCGTTCCCGAGATCGACCTCACGACGGCGCCGCCTCCGCCGAGCGTGTTCGTGGGCGCGACCTACCGATACGACGTCGACCTGACGCCACAAACCGACAGCCCTGGAGTCGTGTGGAGCCTGCAGGGCGATACGGTTCCGGGCGAGCTGGGCATCACGATCGACCCGGGCACGGGGGAGGTCGAGTTCGTGGCGTCGGAAGCCCATGGCGAGCTGCAGTATCGCTACACGGTTCGCGCCGAAAACGCCTTGGGGGAGGGCGACGAGGCGACGATTTCGGTCGACGCCGTGCTTCCGCCCGCGGCTCCCGTGATCGCAGTCGTGCCTGCGACCGGCTTCACGATCGAAGTCGGAGAGCCGTTCCCTGGCGCCCAGGTATCGGCGACCGGCCAGCCGACGCCGGTTCTCAGCATCTCCGGCGCGCTCCCGAGCTTCATCGAATTCGACCCGCGCACGGGCCTTCTCGGGCCTTCGACGTCCAAACCCGCCCCGGATGAATCGGACCTCGGGAGCTACGTATTCGACGTCGTGGCAACCAACGAGGAGGGTGAGGATCGAGCGACCATCGACATCGTGGTGTTGGCCGCTCCACCCCGTGTCGACTCGATCACGCCGGCGGCGGGCCGTGGTGAGGCAGACGTGCCGGTCGTGGTGCGCGGCGGTGGATTCGTCGCCGCGGCGGACCCCCAAATCTGGCTCGAGCTCGGCGACCACCGAGAGGCGCTGCCGACGACCTTCGTCGGAAAAGACGTGCTCAGCGCCACCGTGCCCGTCGATCCTACACGGCCGCCTGGGGTCTACGACGTCGTGGTGGATCAAGGATCGGTCACCGTGCTCACGAAGCGTTTCACCGTCACCCAGGGCGTGGGCACCACTTGGACCGGACGTATCGATGCCGACGTCACGCTCCGCGCAGCCGACAACCCCCACGTGCTCACGGGGAGCCTCCGCGTCGAAAACGGCGCGACGCTCCGACTCGAGCCTGGCGCCGTGGTCATGATGCCCGCGAACACCGATGCCGTGATCGACGTCGGTGTCGCCAGCGCGGGCGCCCTTTCGGCCGACGGAGGACAGCCAGGCACGGACGACCAGATCGTCGTGACGCGTCTTCAGGACGTGGGCGGCCCGGCACCCGTCGGCCATCATCGCGGGCTCCGTTTCGGCGCCTACAACATGGCCGCCGCCACGCTTCTCAGAAACGTCGTGGTGGAGTTCGGCGGGCGACATGGAGCCGCCACCGAACGGGGCGCAGTCGAGGTCTTCAGCGGGGCGGCCCCGCGCATCGCAGAATCGATCGTTCGCGAGAGCTTCAACTACGGCCTCTACGCTCAGGCCGACGTCGGCGCGACGGAGCCGGGCTGGTTCGTCGGAAATCAGCTCACCGCGAACGCACGCTCGCCGATCAGCATTGGGTCCAACGACGTGTCCACGTTGGGACCGGAGCTCGCGCTCGAGGGCAACGTCGACGACCGGATCTTCGTGCGTGGAGCGACTGTCAGCCGGGCACTGGCGCCGTGGGCAAACCACGGCATTCCCTATTTTCTGAGCGCGGGCCTGTTCGTTCGGTCGGGTAGCACCATGACCATCGCGCCAGGCGCTCAGCTCCGCTTTGCTCCTGACCGGGGATTGCGCGTGGCGAGCGATACCGAAGAGGCGGTCTTGGTCGCTTCGGGCACCCCGGACGCTCCGATCACCTTGGTCGCGGACGGCGCTCCCTGGAGTGGCGTGTTTTTCGACGGCCTCGTCGGGGCCGGCACGGTGCTGAGGCACGTTCGCGCGACCGGTATTGCCGGGAGCCCGCAGGGCGCGCTGCGCATCGATCGGCCGGCGGTCGAGGGCGCACGAACCGTCATCGTCGAGAACACCCTCTGGCAAAGTGAGACACCTGACGCCGTTGGGGTTGCTCTGACGGGTCCAGCACGGATGCTCTCCTTCGAAAACAACGTGATCGACACATCCGGTCTCTCGGTCGACGCACCCCTCGTCGGGTTCGGGGACGTGCTCCGAACTTCCAACAGGTACGAAGCCCCGCTTCAGGTTCGGGCGGGCACCGTCCGCGACTTGCAACAAACCTGGAGCCGGCCGCGTGCGAGTGACTCGAGCACGCAGCCCATTCGCCCGACCGGCAACTTGAGCATCATCGATGGCTCCCTACGGATCGAGGCGGGGAATCGCATCGAAATGCCGCTCAATGCGCAGCTCGCGTTCACCGACAGCAGGCTCGCCATCGAGGGCACGGCGGACGATCCCGTCGTGGTCGCGCCCGCCTCGGGCGTTTCGTATTGGAACCGGATTCAACTGCGGGGCGCAAGCAGCTCGGGCGCCTCCGAGCTCGCACACGTCATGATTCAATCTGCCGGATCGGACCCCGCTCTCGGCGCCTCGCCTCAGCGGGCCGCCATCGTGGTCGAGGCGAGCGCGACCCGTGCTGCGACGCCGTCGATTCACGACACCTCGATCGCCGGCAGCAACGGGTACGGAATCACCTTCGGGGACGGCACTCACTGTGGAGGGGAGTGCACCAACAACGCGATCTTCGGCTCTCGATTCTCGGCGTTTCGAATGTGGGCCAACGGCGTGGGCCGCTTCGGTACGGGCAATCTCCTCGGGGGCAACAACACGTCGGGGACGCTCGGGCACGAAGGCGTGTGGGTGGTGGGCGATGTCATCGACACCTCCGCGGTGTGGCCAGCCAACGACGTCCCCTACGTCGTGCAGGGTGACATCGAGCTTCGTCAGTCGAGCCCGCTCGACCCCATCCCCATGTGGACGATCGAGCCTGGAACGGAGCTGCGCTTCGCCAGCGGTCGCCGATTGCGGGTCGGACAGGGCAATGAAGGCGTGCTTGACGCTCGAGGAACCGAGACGGCGCCGATCACGTTCACCAGCATCGATGCGGCGTCCTCCGTGTTCTGGCGCGGCATCGATCTGAGCCAGGGAGCGGACGGATCGGTGTTCGACGAGGTGATCGTGTCCTACGGAGGCCTCGACGCAGGGACGGGCAACCTCAACTTTCGATCGGGCTCCATCGTGGACGTGCGAGCGGTGCGCCTGACGCATTCGGCGAGCTATGCGGCTACCGTCTACGCGGGCTCTGCCCCGATGTTCGCCGGCCCGGCAACCGACCGCGTTTACGCATCGAACGGACAGCTCGCGAACCCAGGCCCCGGGGATCCGGCGTTCGACTGCGTGCGCGACGCGACCTCCGGCATCTGCAGCCTGCCCTGAGCGCGTGCCGACCGTCGCGCCGGTGGTGCTTGCACCTCCAGATCGGCTCTCCTACGCTCCGGCCTCCATGTCGGAGGACGACGACATCACCCAAAAGACGCTGGCGGTCCACGGAGGCGAGCCGCGCACGTATCCCTACGACGCATTGGCGGCCCCCATCACGCAGACCGCCACCTATTCGTTCGCGGACACTGCGGAGCTCATCGCCTACTTCGAGGGCCGCAAGGAGCGTGAGGAGTACGGGCGTTACGGAAACCCCTCGGTTCGCCTCGTCGAGGAGAAGGTGGCCGCTTTGGAGCGCGCCGAGGACGCAGTCGCCTTTGCGAGCGGTATGGCCGCCGTCACCTCGACGATTTTGGCGCTCGTGCAGTCGGGCTCACACGTCATCCTCTTCAGCGACTGCTATCGCCGGACTCGCCAGTTCGTCACCACGTTCTTGAGCCGATTCGGAGTGTCACATACGTTGATCCCGCCGGCAGACGTCGACGCGCTCCGTGACGCGATCCGCCCCGAGACGCGCCTGTTGATCGCCGAAGCCCCGACCAATCCTTATCAGACGGTGCCCGATCTGGAGCAAGTTGCCGACGTTTGCCAGGGCACGCGGGTCAAGACGCTCATCGACAGCACCTTCGCGACTCCGATCAACTTTCGACCCGCAGCGCACGGCATCGACCTCGTCGTCCACAGCGCGACCAAGTACCTGGCGGGTCACAACGACGTGCTCGGCGGGGTGGTCGCCGGCCGCGCCGGCCTCGTTTCCCTCGTTCGCGACCTGCGGAGCGTCTTCGGCGCGTGTCTCGACCCGCACGCGGCGTATCTCATCCATCGAGGCATCAAGACCTTGGCTCTCCGCGTGGAGCAGCAGAATCGGACCGCTCTGGCGATGGCTGAGCGCCTCGAATCCCATCCGAGAGTTCGCAGGGTCTGGTACCCCGGTCTCGAGACGCACCCGAACCACGAGACGGCCAAACGCCTGATGACCGGATTCGGTGGCGTGGTGACCTTCGAGCTGGATGCAGACCTGCACGGCACCAGCCGTTTCGTCGATGCATGTCGAATCCCCCGAATCGCACCGAGCCTCGGAGGGGTCGAATCGCTCATCGAGCAGCCCGCGCTCATGAGCTACTTCGAGCTGAGCACCGAGGAGAGGGAAGCGATCGGCATCAAGAACAACCTGGTCCGCTACGCGGTGGGCATCGAAGACACCGAGGAGCTCGTGACCGACGTGCTGGAGGCCCTCGATCGCACGGGTTGACGCACGGAGCCGAAGGATGCGACGGGGCTCACCAAACCTGGCTGCAACTGTCCCCCCTCACTGTCGGCGCCTGGTTTTCGCCGTTCTCGGGCAGGCTGCAAGTGCGCGAAATCGCTATTGACGCGCCTAGGTCCCTGGATATACTTGGCGCCCAAATGGGGAGAGAATCGATGACGAAATCCGAGCTCATCGACGCTGTGGCGCAGCGAACGAAAATCACGAAGAGTCGGGCTGAACAAGTCGTAAACTGCGTCTTCAACGCGATGACGTCGGCGCTCGAGCAGGGCGAGGGGATCGAGATTCGTGGCTTTGGGAGCTTCACCGTGCGCGAGTACAAGTCCTACAGTGGGCGCAACCCTCGCACCGGAAAGCCGGTCCCGGTGCCGGAGAAGCGGCTTCCCTTTTTCAAGGTTGGCAAAGAGCTGAAGGAGCTCGTCAACGACGGGGCCAGCGAGGCCAGCCAATAGGGGATCTCCCATGAAACCCGAAGCGCAGCTGGCCGAGCTGAAGCGCGGCGTGGTCGACTTGCACGTCGAGTCCGAGCTTTTGGAACGGCTGAGCGCGGGCAAGCCGCTGAAAATCAAAGCGGGCTTCGATCCGACGCGGCCGGATCTGCATCTCGGGCATACCGTGCTCTTGGGCAAGATGCGCCAGTTTCAGGATCTCGGGCACGAGGTCGTGTTCATCGTCGGAGATTTCACGGCGCAGATCGGGGACCCCTCGGGCCGGAGCAGCACCCGTCCCGTGCCCACGCGTGCTGAGATCCTCGAGGGCGCTCGAACCTACGCCGAGCAGGCATTCAAGATCCTGGACCGGGACCGGACGCAGATCGTCTACAACAGCAAATGGCTCGGAAAGATGGCTTTCGACGACGTCATCCGGCTCGCGGGCAAGTACACGCTCGCACGCATGATGGAGCGCGACGATTTCAAACGGCGTTGGGCAGAGCATCAAAGCATCTCGTTGCACGAGCTGCTCTATCCATTGGCCCAGGCGTACGACTCGGTCGTCCTCGAATGTGACGTCGAGCTCGGAGGAACCGATCAGCTTTTCAACCTCCTCGTCGGGCGGGAGATCATGCGTGAGACGGGCCTGCGACCGCAGATCGTGATGACGACGCCCATCCTCGAAGGGATCAACGCGCGACTCGAGAACGGCCAGATCGTCGGCTCGAAGATGAGCAAGTCGCTCGACAACTACGTGGGAGTAGCCGAGCCACCCAAAGAGCAATTCGGGAAATTGATGAGCATTTCCGACGACCTCATGTGGCGTTACTACGACCTGCTTTCGTCGGAGACGACGGCGGAGATCGAACGACGCAAGAAGGCTTGCGGAACCGGCGAGATGAATCCACGCGACGCCAAGATCGCGCTCGCGAAGGAAATCGTTCGGCGCTACCACGATGCCGCCGCGGCGGAAGCGGCCGCGAAAGCATGGCTCGACCAGTTCTCGAAGCGGCAAGTGCCGCAAGACATGCCCGAGCACGACGTCAGGCTCGAGGAGGAAGCGATCTGGATCCCCAAGCTGTTGAGCGACATCGGTCTGGTCAAGAGCTCGAGTGACGGGCGGCGTCGCGTGCAGCAAGGAGGCGTCGAAGTCGACGGCGTCCGGATCACCGATCCACAAGCGAGGCTTCCGAAGGGTCGGTACATCATCAAGGCCGGCAAGCGCGCCTGGGCCGCCGTGACCTTGAAATAGGTTGCGAGCGCTCTCGGATTTCGACCGTCGGCCTGGCATACCGTGATAGGCTGGACGCGTCGCACTCGGCATCGACGAGCACGATCCGCGTGAGTCGGAGGCCTTGGGAAGGAGGATCGCGAGTTGCCCCGGTCGTACAAGCAGCATCGGGATCTGGACGATCGGTGGGACGTGATCGTCGTCGGGTCCGGGATCGGAGGCCTTTCGACTGCGGCGACGCTTTCGAAGCTCGCGAACAAGCGAGTGCTGGTCTTGGAGCGTCACTACCGCGCCGGGGGCTTCACCCACACATTTCGACGACCCGGCTACGAGTGGGACGTCGGCGTCCACTACATCGGCGATGTCTCCCATCCCCGCGCCGCGGGGCGGCGCATCTTCGATTTCATCACCGACGGTGAGCTCGAGTGGGCCGACATGGGCGAGGTGTACGACCGCATCATCCTCGGCGATCGCGCGTACGATTTCGTCAAAGGGCTGGAACCTTTCCGCGAACGAATGCACGGCTATTTCCCGAGCGACAAAGACGCCGTGGACGCATACCTCGATGAGATCATCGCAACCGCCAAGAAGGCGCAGACGTTTTTTGCCGAAAAAGCATTGCCCCCGATGGTCTCGAAGCTGCTCGGCGGGGCCATGCGTCGCCCGGTTCTCAAGGAAGCCGTCCGAACCACGCGCGAGGTGCTCGAAGACATCACCTCGAACCAAGAGCTCATCGGCGTCTTGACGGGCCAGTTCGGCGACTACGGGCTGGTCCCCGCCGAGAGCAGCTTTTTCATCCATGCGATGGTTGCGAGCCACTATTTGCGCGGCGCCGCTTATCCCGTCGGCGGCTCCTCGCGGATCGGCGAAACGATCTTTCCCGTCATCGAGCGGGCAGGCGGCGAAGTCGTCACCAATGCGGAGGTCGACCGGATCGTCCTCCGAGACGGCAAAGCCAGAGGCGTCCGGCTCGCCGACGGCCGCGAGCTCTTGGCCCCGGTGATCGTGAGTGACGCAGGAGTGGTCAACACCTTCGAGCATCTGCTCGCACCCGAGGTCGGCGAAAGCACGGGCATCGCGGCGAAGGCGGCCACGGTCGGTTCGTCGATCGCGCACCTATGTTTGTACGTCGGGCTCGAGGGAACCGCCGAAGAGCTCGGCCTCGAGAAGACCAACCTCTGGGTGTATCCGAATCACGAGCACGAGAAGAACGTCGCGCGCTTCTTGGCCGATCTCGATGCACCCCTGCCACTCGTCTACCTTTCGTTTCCCTCCGCCAAAGACCCAGATTTCGAGCGCCGGCATCCAGGCCATTCCACCATCGAGGCGATTACGCTCGGGTCCTACGAGCAGTTCGAGGGGTGGGAGAGCACCTCCTGGAAGAAGCGGGGTGCACGGTACGAGGAGCTCAAGGCCAGCCTCGCCGAGCGACTGCTCGACGTTCTCTATCGACATGCGCCTGGCACCCGCGGAAAAGTCGAGATCGCGGAGCTCTCCACGCCGCTCTCGACGCGGAACTTCGCGGGGCACCCTCGTGGCGAAATCTACGGACTCACGCACACGCCGCGACGATTCGAGCAACGTTGGCTGAGGCCGCAGACGCCAATTGGCGGCCTGTACCTGACCGGCGCAGACATCGCCTCCTGCGGTGTCATGGGCGCTCTCATCGGCGGCATGCTTTGTTGCTCTGCAATCCTCGGGGGAAACGTGCTTTCCCAGGTCCTCAAGCACCAAGCTCGCGTCTTGCGACGAGCCGCACCTTCCGCGCCGTAGAAACCGAAGCGCGGAGCCTGCGTCGCCTCGCGACTCGTTCGCGATTCGGTATGCTAGTGAGATGATTTCCCTCGAACTCGAGTATCCGCTCTGGGAGCAGGTCTACACGATTGCGCCTCTCGTCCTCGTCGGGACGCGCGAGCCAGATGGAAGCTACGACCTCGCTCCGAAGCACATGGCGATGCCCATGAGCTGGGAGAACCACTACGGATTCGTGTGCAGCCCTTCACACGCGACCTACGTGAACGCGAAGCGCCAAGGTTGCTTCACCGTCAGCTTCCCGCGTCCCGACCAAATCGTGATCACCAGCCTCGCCGCCGCACCGCGATACGATGACGATCAGAAACATTCGCTGCAGGCCATACCGACGGTTGCCGCGACCCGCATCGACGGAGCGCTCGTCGCGGACGCGTATCTGCATCTCGAATGCGAGCTCGACCGAGTCATCGACGATCTCGGGCCCAATAGCGTGATCATCGGCCGCGTCGTGGCTGCATCGGTCGCGGAGGACAGCGCGAGGGATCAGGATCGGGACCCGCAGGAGATGATCGCGCATTCGCCCATGCTCGCCTATCTGCATCCGGGGCGTTTCGCCGAGATCACCGAGACCCACGCTTTTCCGTATCACGTCGGGTTCAAGCTCTGAGCCGCCATGTCGTCGAGTCTGTCGCAGCGAGTTGTGGACCACCTCGATCGGAGCCGCCCGGCCATGATCGAGCTCCTCGAGCGGTGGGTGCTCTGCGAATCGCCGTCACATGACGCGGCTGCCACCAGGCGCATGCTCGATCTCTTGGCCCAGGCGTTTCGCGCAAAAGGCTTTCGTGCGTCCATCATGGCCGGAACACTGAGCGGAGGCATGCTCTTGAGCCTGCCGTCGCCACGTCCTCGTCCTCGTCCCCATCAGCTCATCCTCGGACACTGCGACACGGTGTGGCCAATCGGAACCCTTCGAGACATGCCGAGCCGGGTGGAGGACGGAACGTTTTGGGGTCCGGGGTCCTACGACATGAAAGCCGGGCTGGTGCAGGGGTTGTTCGCGATCGATGCCTTGCAGGCGGTGAGCCCCGAGCCGCTCTCGGTCACGCCGGTATTCTTGATCAACTCCGACGAGGAGGTCGGCAGCCACGAGTCGACGGGCGCGATTCGCCGCCTCGCACGCGGAGCCGATCGATGCTTCGTGCTCGAGCCTTCGCTCGGACCGGAGGGCAGCCTCAAGACGGCACGCAAAGGAGTGGGCAGGTTCACGATCACCGTGGAAGGCAAGGCGGCCCACGCCGGCCTCGACCCCGGACAGGGGGCGAGCGCCATCCTCGAGCTTTCCCTGATCGTGCAGAAGCTCTTTGCGCTCAGCGATCCCGAAAGGGGCGTCACGGTCAACGTCGGTACGATCGATGGCGGGCTCAGCCCAAACGTGATCGCGCCGCAAAGCAAGGCCACGGTCGACGTTCGGGTACCCACCCGAGCGGACGCAGCCCGCGTCGAAGCCGCGATCCATGCGATCGAGGCCCAAACTCCGGGAACCCGTGTCGAGGTCCAAGGGCGGATCGGACGACCGCCGATGGAACCGACCGCCCGCAACCAGCGCCTGTGGCAGCTCGCCGAGCGCTGTGCCGAGGAGCTCGGGATTCCGATCAGCCAGGCGGCGGCTGGTGGCGGATCGGACGGCAATACGACCAGCCAGCTCGCTCCGACGCTGGACGGTCTGGGTGCGGTCGGCGCGGGTGCACATGCGCTCAACGAGCATCTGCTCGTCGACAAGATGGTCGAGCGCGCTGCGCTTCTCGCGAGGCTCTTGGCCTGCCCTCCGCTCGACGTGGCGGTGCCGCCACCGTGAGCCAGCCTTCAGATGCAGGCCGCACCGATGACGGACGTGGGTGAAGGAACCTCGTCGGGGACCTCTTTCAGCAGCACGTCGGCCGGGCAGCGTGCGCTTTCGAGCAGAGCGCGCAACGGGCGTAGCAACGACGTTTCGTCTTCGCCCGCCGCGTTGGTCTCGCCGATTCGCCGGAGACCGTCCTCGGCTAGCTCCAAGAGCTCCCCCGCCAAGTCCACTGCGTCGCGATTCATGAACCTCGTGTGCACACCGTGTCGTGCGAGCGCGTCGCGTTGACGCTGAACCTCTTCGAACGACCACGAGTCGACCAGCCGTTCGAGGCCACGAAGGCTTTCGTCGTCGTACAGGAGCCCCTTCCACAGAGCGGGGAGGGCGAAGAGCATTTCCGGCCGCTGCCCGTCCGCACCTCGATACTCCAAAGTTCCCTTCAGCCGCACCTCGGGAAACAAGGTCCGCAAGTGCACCACCCAGTCCTCGTAGACCGGGGTCACCCCCTGAAAGCCGCTTTCGAGGAAGGAGCGAAAGGTTTGACCGGTGTTGTAATACGTCCGCTCACCGCGGCGGATCAGAAACATCGGGACCTCGAGCGCCCATTGAACGTAATCCAAGTAGGACGGATGATCTTTCCAGGCGAAGGGCAACAGCCCGGAGCGGTCGCGGTCCATGTGAAGCCAGACCAACGCTCGGTACGACTTGTAGCCGCTTCGCTTTCCTTCGTTCCAAGGACTGTTGGCGAACATCGCCGTCACGAGCGGTTGCGCGCGCAACCCGACTCGAAGCTTGCGCATGGCATCTTCCTCCGATGCGTAGTCGAGGTTCGCTTGGACGGTGCAGGTCTTGGTCATCATGTCGCCGGCCATGGACCCGCGGGTCGGCATGTAGTTGCGCATCACCTCGTACCGCATCTTGGGCACCCAACCGAGCTCTTCGACGGTCGCAAACGGATGGCAGCCGAGTCCGAGCCAGACCAGCCCGAACTCTTCGAGCACCGGCAGGAGGTCCGCCCAATGGGCGTCGGACTCGGCCTTGCCTTCATGGACCGAACGATAGGGCGAGCCCGACAGCTCGATCTGCGATCCGGGCTCGAGTGTCACCGAGGCATCCCCTCGACGGAGCGCGATCACCGGACCGTCGGGCACCTCTCGCAGCGGCTCCCAGCCGTGCTCCCTAATGAGCGCGTCGAAGATCGCCACGACGCTGACTCGGCCTTCGTAGGGCAGGTACGCGCCATCGGCCCGCCGGACCGCGATCCGTTCGGCTTCCGTGCCGATCCGCCACCGCTCCCGCGGTTTCTCGGCCTCGTGAAAGAGCACGAGCAAGTCGTCCATCCCGCGAAGGGGAGCGTCGGGTGTCGGCAACGTGTCCTCGGTATCCGCTGGGGGGCGCGGGACCCTACCACGAAGCCCGCGCCGATGCTCCCGACAAGACCACGTGCTGGTTGCGCAACCGCCGCGAACGTGGTGGAACACCCCCGTGGACCGACTGCTCGAGCTGCTTCGGGAGCGAGG
>CAZBWQ010000008.1:62467-73889 GCA_964495565.1 uncultured Sandaracinaceae bacterium
ACCAAGCAGCACGGCACGAAGAAGATGCTCGAGGGAGCCGATCATCTCGATCCCGGCGCCAAGCTCGTCGTCGTCGAGGACACGGTAACCACCGGAGGATCGACCTTGCGTGCGGTCGAGGCGGTGCGAGAGGCCGGTTTCGAGGTAGCCGCCGTGATCGCCGTCGTCGATCGCTTGGAAGGGGGCGCCGACGCGATCCGCGAGGCGAGCGTGCCGTTCAGCGCCTTGTACGATCGCACGGACTTCATGGGAGACCAATGAGACGGTCACTCGCGATCGGCCTCGTTGCGACGGCCCTCTTCAGCTCGGCTTGCAAGCAGCAATCGATCTCGATGGCGCCCGGACCGCGGACGTTTACTCCGGAGTCGTATCCCGAGGTGTGGGAAGCGTGGACCCGGGAAGAAGAGGTCTTTTCGTGGAAGGAGCTGGCGCACGAGATTTTCGTGGCTGCCACCTTCGAGTCTTGGGAGTTCCGGTGGGCGTACGTCATCCGCTATGCGTACGACTACAGCCTCGCGCCCGACACACGGGACGCGATGCTGCAAGCGAGCCTCGCGAGCTCGAAGCGGGAGCATCGGTTCTTCGTGACCCTGTCCGGGATGGATTTTCAGGAGTCCAACTTGGCCGGGAAGAGCTCGGCCTGGAGGGTCCTCCTCGTCGATCCCGAGGGGCGCCAGACCACGCCGATCTTGATGGAGCGCGTGAGGCGGCCCACCGCCGTCGACCGGGTCTATTTCCCCCAGGTCAACTCCTTTCGACAGACGTTTCGCCTGACGTTTCCAGCGGTTGACTCCGAAGGGCGTCCGACGATTCCAGCAGACGCCCGGTACGTCGTCTTGCGGTTCACCGGAGCTCGCGGGCGGGCCGACCTTCGTTGGGATTTGACGGCTACCCGAGGCGGCTGACGAAGGTTTGACAGGGCCGATCCCGGGTCGCTATGATCTGATCGTCGCGTAAGCCTTCGTAACGAATGGGGAAACGGGCCTTGCGGGGAGGTTTTGGAATGATTGTGCGCCACAGGGGGTGGGCGGTTGCAGCATTGATTGCAGCGCTCGGAATGGGCTGTCATGCAGCCAAGGACGATCCGGAAGGACAAGCCGGGGAGCTTTCCGATCCAGTTCGTCGTGAAAACGCGATCTTCAACCTCAAGGAGATCTACACCAAGACGTTGGCTGCGAACGGCGGTGACCGAAGCAGCGCGGACGTGCAGGCGGTCGCCGACGTCGTGATCGATCCGTTGACGCAGGCTTATCTGAGCTATCCGGAGGACCGGATCAACGGTTTGGCCATCCTCGATCTCTTGTACGAGATGCGCGATCCGCGCAGCCTTCCCGCGCTGATCGAGGCGCTCAATTGGCGCTTGCAGGTCTCCGAGGACCACGCGATCCGAGCGGCCCAAACGATTCAATCGTTGGACGTTCCCGAGGCAGACAAAGCCAAAGTGGTCGATGCGCTCGCGAAGTCGCTGGAGCGCATCACCGGCTCGCGTCCCGAGGACAACAAGATGCGGGTGGCGATGATCATGGCGCTCGGCTCGCTTCAGGACCGTGGCGCGACCGAGATTCTGACGAACATCGCGACTCGTCAGGACGAGAATCAGAACTTCTTGATCAACCGCTTGGCGGCTCAGCAGCTCGGGGAGCTGAAGGATCCGGAGGCAATCCCGGCGCTCATCGAGTGTCTGTTCCTGTTCGCACCGAATCAGCCCGACCTGCGAATGAACGACGTCGCGGCCGAGGCATTGATCCTGATCGGCAAGCCTTCCCTTCGTCCCTTGCTGCGCGTTCTCGAGGGCAAGGACAAGAAGGCCAACGCCATCGCCCAGCACTACATCGATGCGGTCAAGGCGCGGCGACCGGATTTGGCAACGCGGATGACGGTCCGTCAGGTCACGGGGGCCGAGGCGAGCTTCGCCCTCGGCGCCCTCGGTTTCTCGGAGGCGCTCGAGCCTCTTCTCGAGGAAGCGAGCGCTTCCGACGTTCCGCGAAAGCTCAATGCTGCAATCGCCCTCGTCCGGATCGACGTTCCCGCGGCGCAAACCGAGCGCGTTCGGGCGACCCTACGAAGGATCTACGACGAGCTGCCCAAAGGCTTCGAGGGCATCGCGATGCGAGGACAGTTGCTCGCAGCCATCGCGCACACCTACGACGAGGCGATGATGCCGTTCATCTACGAGCAGGTCACCGACAAGCGCTCGAACCCCGAGTTGCGTCTCATCGCGGCACAGAACTATGCCCTCTTGGCCAACAAGGAAGAGGCGCAGAAGCTGGCGAGCGTGATCGCGCGCGAGGAACGGTCGGAGGAGGGCGGCTACAAGGAGAAGCTCGAAGAGCACCAGCCAATGCTCGCGCTTGCCGAAGAATGCGACACCCGCGTCGAATGCTGGGTCTCGAAGGCTTCGAGCCCGGACAACACGAAAGCGCGCAAGGGTGCCTACATGTTGGGTCGCTACGCGCGTGACGACGATCAGGCGATCGACGCGTTGGTCCAACAACTCGGCAGCGAAGACCTCGGAGTGCGCCTCTCGGCTCTCATGGCGCTCGACCGGATCGCGAAGTCCGGAAGCCCCGCAGCGGTGGCCAAGATCGACGAGCTGCGCACGCGGGAAGAAGGCCAGTCCGTGTGGACGCGCTTTCGGGGCGAAGCGCTGCCCATTCAGGCCCGCCTGCGCGGACGAGCGCCCGACGCGGGATAGTGGCTGGCGAGTGACACGTGACACGGGCGGCTGCTTCGTTGACGTGGCTCGCTTTGGCAGCGGCCAGCTGCTCTAGCGAGACGGCAAGAACCGATCGGGAGCCGTTGGATTCCCGAACGGTCGCTGACGTGGTCGCCCGTGTAGACGGGCATCCGATTGGCGCTTCCGAGGTTCGAGCTCGGATGCAAGCCGATGGCGTCGATGCCCGCACGGCGCTCGAGGCGCTGATCGACGAGCAGTTGCTCGTCGAGGAAGCGCTCCGCCGAGGGCTCAAGCTCGACCCCGCGGAGCAGCGAGCCGTGGAGCGCAGGATGGTGCGCGCCATGCTCCGAGACATCGAAGCGGAGCTCGGCCCGGAATCGGTGCGTGAGCAGGAGGTCCGCCGGGATTTCGAGCGTCATGCGGAAAAGCTCCGAACCCCGGAGAAGCGGCGCTCCTGGCACATCTTGGTGAAGGATCCGAGCGATGCGGGCAAGAAGCGAGCGGCTGCCATCCTCGAGGAGATTCGGCGTGCCGACGAGCCCGAGACCATATTCGAGCGATACGCCCAACAAGAAGGCGACGAGCCCTTCGAGGTGGAGGCGGAGCAGCTTCCGGCGATGACGAAGCGGGCGTCGATCGCCCGTGCTTACAAAGATGCCCTGTTCGCTGCCGATTCGATCGGACCGTTACCGCGTCCGGTCCAAACTTCGCATGGGTGGCACGCGATCTACTTGGTACAGATCACGCCGGCCGAGGAGCCCACGATCGACGAGGTCGAAGAGCAGATCCGCGATCGACTGAGCCAGCAGAAGCGTTTCGAGCGCGTGGTGGCCATCGTCGACAACCTTCGCGCGCAGGGCCTGGTCACCTACGACGACGATGGCGTGGAACGCCTCCTGGCGAGGCCCGAATTGCCGCGCCGCGCGCGGTGAAGCGCCGCGACCAGCCGTTTTGGGGATGTCGCGTCCGATCCGCTACCCTGATCGGTGGATGAGTGACCGCATCGGGGAGCGGCTTGGCCCTTACGTCTTGACTCGGCTCGTGGCCGAAGGCTCGATGAGCGCGGTCTACGAAGCGCATCATCGACCCGACGGCAAGACGGTGGCCGTGAAGATCCTCAAAGATTGCTTTGCCGACGACTCGGTGTCGCGCGCGCGCTTTCGCCGAGAGTACGAGACGGTGATGAGCCTCCGACACCAGCACATCGTCGACGTGTTCGATCACGGCTACACGGAGGACGGGATTCCTTTCCTCGTCATGGAGCTCCTGCGGGGTCGAACCCTCAGCTCGATCCTGACGACGGAAGCGCCTTTGGAGCCGGCCCGCGCTTTGCGCCTGACGTGTCAACTCGCCACCGCGCTGCAACATGCCCACGCCGACGGCGTGGTTCATCGCGACCTCAAGCCGCCAAACGTCTTCGTGTGCGAGACGAAGAACGGTGACGATGCACGGATTCTCGACTTCGGATCGGTCAAGCTGCAGGTATGTTTGGGACCGAAGCTCACCGCGTTCGGCACGACGCTGGGATCTCCGCACTACATGTCCCCCGAACAGGCGATGGGGAAGCCCGACATCGACCCTCGCACGGACGTGTTCGCGCTCGCCGCCATCTTCTACGAGATGGCCACCGGTCGTCCGGCGTTCGAGGGGGAGGACGTCGGCGAGATCATGTCGAACGTCCTGGCGCTCGATCCCGCCCCGGTTCGAACCTGGAATCCTTCGTATCCATCCAAGCTCGACCTCGTGATTCGCAAGGGCCTGGACAAGAACAAGTCGCTCCGCTTCGGAAACGCCATCGCCTTCGCCGAAGCGGCACTGAGAGCCGTGGGGTTGCGCCCGGACGTCGAGCACTGGGCCCAGGCGCCGCATGCGCCGATGAAGCGCGCATGTTCGACGGCGCGTTTCAGTTCACCGGCTGCAGGAAGCCATCCCGAATTTCATAGAGCCGCGGCGATCCGGCGGGGCCTCGATCGGCGGACAACGATCCCACCGAAGTGACGGGAGTCACCCCGACACCGGCGCGGAGCGCCTCGACCAAGCTTTGGCGGGTCTGGTGCCCTTGGCGCAACGCAGCGGAGATCATCCGGTAGGCGTCGTATCCATACGCGGCGAAGGTTCCAGGCGCTCTTCCATAGCGGGTCTCGTAGGCCGTGCGAAATCGTTCGCCGACCGTGGAGTCGGACCCCTCGTGGAACGGGAGCACGATCAACGCGCCCTGCAAGTAGCGTTGGGTCCTTCGAAGTAGGCTGGAGGACCAACTCGGGCTCGGAAGCAGAAATTGAATCCCACGTTCGGCGTGCTCCGGCGCGATCCCGTCTGCCACGCTCCACGCGCCCTCGGCGGCAAAGGTGGGTGCGATAAGCGACACTTGGTCGGCGACGTCCGCCAACAAGATCGCGTCGCAGTCGGTTTCGAGCACGGCACGGACGTGCTCGACGAACGACTTGGTACCCGGGGGGTATGGAACGCCGTCGCAATACAAGCCCCCCGCCGCCGCCACCTCCTGATCGAAAAGGCGCTCCATGGTGCGGCCGTAGCCATGGTCCGGATAGAGAATGACGAAGCGAGACAGGCCGCGCTGGCGCGCAGCCGTCACGAGGGTCTCGAGCTCGTCGCGAGGGCTGTGGAGGAACCGAAACACCTCGTCCCCTGCGTCGACGATGTCTTCCGACGCCGAAAAGCTCACGAGCGGCACCCCAGCATGCTCCACGGCTCGGGCGGCGGCCTCCGTCGTTCGCGTGCTGACGGGGCCGAGCACGGCGATGACACGCTGATTGTCGACGAGCGATTCGACCGCGGCCGCGGCCTTCGTCGGGCTGTCGCCGCTGTCTTCGACGACGAGCTCTGGACCGCCTTCGTCGAGTTGCGCGAGCTGCATGCCCTGAAGGAGCTGCCGCCCGACCTCTCGTCCGCGGCCGCTCAGCGGCAAGAGCGCGCCGATGAGGTAGGGGTTCCCGTACAGGAACTCGTCGGCACGCGCGACGAGCAGCGATACGTCGGCGTCCTCGATCGAGGGGCCGGCGCGGAGCGCGTCA
Organism: uncultured Sandaracinaceae bacterium; assembly: GCA_964495565.1. Lineage (GTDB taxonomy): Bacteria > Myxococcota_A > Polyangia > Polyangiales > Houyiibacteriaceae > SG8-38. Next base: position 68,180 of record CAZBWQ010000008.1, read on the forward strand.
GCCGCCTTGGCTACCCACTGCGCATCTTGCGTCTCGAGAGCGTGGCGCAGGAGCCGCATGGACACCGCGGAGTGCGGGGGATCGCCAACTCGGAGCTCCTCGAAGAGAAGGGCAGCCTCGTCGATGGTGATTCGGTCCGCGAGCTGCTTCGCGACCGCGTCGAGACGTGACCGATCGGACACATCGGCATCGCTTTGGACGAGCGATTCGATCACGCGCAAACCGACCACGGCGTCGCCGGTCTGCTCGCAGGCGAGCAGGGCGGTGTCCCAGAGAAGTGCCTGCTGCTCCGCGGAGAACCGCTGCCCGGCAATCGGCTCGATCGTCCGCAACGCGGCATCGGGATCGCCCAAGCGAAGCTGACACGCCGCCAAATGGAGGGAAGCGTGCAGGGCGATGGCGCGATCCGCGCTGACCTGCGCCTGCTCGAAATGCGGCACCGCGGCCTGGCATCGACCGAGGTCGGCGTGCAGGATGCCTAGCTCCAACCGGGCCAGATCCGCTTCGACGGTTCCGGGATGACCAACCAGAAAGGTCTCGTAGGCGTTTTGGGCCGCTCGAGCTTCCCCTTCGGAGGCCAGCTCGCGCGCGCGCACTATTTCGGCCGGCGCCGTCTTTTCGAGCGGGCTTTCGACTTTCTTGGGAGCGCAGCCGATCAGCAGGACGAGCGCCACGCACCAGGAGAAGGTTTTCGACATCGATGGGCAACGATACATGGGCGTGGATCGCTTCGCCATCCGTGCTCGATTCAGCGCTCCGCCTCCCAATGTTGGGCAAGTCGAGCGAACTCCTCGATCGAGAGGGTCTCACCGCGCCTTCCCCCATCGATGGCCGCGCCGGCCAACGCCTCGGCCGCGCGGGCGGAATCTCCCAACGATCGCAAGGCGTTTCGGAGTGTCTTTCGGCGGGTCTGGAAGGCGGCCCGGACCACTGCCCGAAAGCCGGACGTCTCCTCGGCCAAAGGAACGGCCCGCGGAATGAGCCGCACCACCGCGCTTTCGACCTCGGGAGGGGGATAAAAAGCACCTGGGCGGAGGCGGCACACGGTATCGACCTCGAACCCGGCCTGCACGAACACCGTGAGGGCCCCGTATTCCTTCGTCCCCGGCGAGGCGACCAAGCGGTCGCGCACCTCTCGCTGGACCATCAGCACGGCGCCGACGATCGCGGGCCGGTGGGCGATGACCTGCCGGAGAATGGCGCCCGTCGATTGGTAGGGGAGGTTTCCGGCGATCACGAGCTTCGAGCCATAACGGACTGAATACGCAGTGAAATCGACCGCCGCGGCATCCGCCTCCAGGATCTCGAGACCGGGAGCACGGCCCAGCTCCTCCCGCAGGACGTGGACCATGTCGCGATCGAGCTCGACGGCCAATACCTGGCACCCGCGCACGAGCAGCGCGTGGGTGAGCGCGCCGAGCCCAGCGCCCAGCTCGACGACCCTGGGTCCCAAAGCCGCCGCCGCGTCTGCGATTTGTGCGACGGCCCGAGGCTGAATCAGGAAGTTCTGAGAAAACGAGCGCTTGGGCGCGAGATCATACTTTCGCAGCAAATCCTTGGCATCTGGCCCGGGCCGCGCGTCTTGGGAGCTCATGGTCACAACCTGGCAGAATCATGAAACTTTCGGTCCTGAATTGCCACGTCGAATCCACTTCTGCTCCAGACGTTGCGACCTCGGGCCACGTTATTATGTTGGTGTCGTAGGTCGATTGACCTACGTTAAGAATAGAGGAATCGAATGCTTCCAGGCTTCATCATCGAGCAAATCCGGCAACGGGAGGAAGAGGCAAGGCGAGAAGTTCCTCGGATCGAGCTTCCGCTGCCGACACCCGAAGACTCTCGCGCCCCCGAGCGTGAAGAGGAACCGAGCCGTGGCGTCGTGATCATCGACCTTCTCGCGGAGTGACCTTCCGCTAGACTGGGGGTGTGTCAGACCGTGCCTGGATGAGCCTGGACGAGCGCGTCCGGTCGCTGCGAGAGTGCTTGGATCAGGCCAGTGAGCCCGCGGCGAGGCTCGCGATCGAGACCGAGCTCGCCTGGTGTCATCTCGAGCGTGGCGAGCTGGGCGCTGCGTTTGCGGTGCTGTGGGAAAGCGATTCGGCCGATCGGTCGGTCGCGCCCGAGCGGCGGCGCACCCGCGCGGAGCTACAGGCTTTTTGTGGGAACGAAGACGCAGCGCTGGCCCTCGTGAGCGCGAGTGGCGACCATGCCGCAAGCGCCGAGATGGTCCGTGCGCGGATCGCCGCCTCACGGGGCGAGTGGGCGGCCGCGCGCGAGCTCGCCGGTGCGACGCTCGGCTCGTCCCCGTCCGGGATCCGCGCTCGCCTGCTGACGGCGCGTGCATGGCTCGAACATGAGCGCGGCCCGGAGGCCCTGTCGCTCTTGGCCTCGATCGAGCCTTCCGACGCCGCGGTCGCGCTCGAGATCGAAGGCCTGCGCGCCCGGTGCGCAGGACAGGACGTCGCCGCGGATCTCGCCAGGACTGCGAGCCGGGCCAAAGAGCAGGGCGCCGTGCGAGTGCAAGCCGAGACCTGGACCGATCTCGCGCTCTGGCATCGGCAGCGAAACGAGCCCGAGCTCATGCGCGCCGCGGCGTTGCGCGCCGTCGAGATCTGGGATGACATGGTGACCTCGTTGGCACCGCCGCTCCGGACCGGTTTTTGGAACGACCGACGACGCGATGCCGTGCGCATGGCGTCCCGGGCTCCGCACCGTCGCGTCGCCTCGACCCCTCCCGCAGGGCTCGACGCATTGCTTGCCAATCTTCGACGGCTGACGAGCGAGCGCGACCCCGTCGAGCTTCTCGGCGTGATCACCGAGGGGGCTGTCGTCTTGAGTGGGGCCGAGCGCGGCTTCGTGCTCCTGGTGAACGAGGACGGCACGCTCGAGGCGCGGACATCGAAGGGAGCCGAAGCTCACTTGGGGGTGCAGACCGCCGCGTTCAGCCGCTCGATTGCCGAAACCGTGCTGATCGATGGCGAGCCCGTGGTGACGGTCGATGCCGCCGAGGACCCACGCGTCCAGGACTACATGTCCGTGCACCGCCTCATGTTGCGATCCGTCGCTTGCCTTCCGATTGCATCCCACGGCCGAACGTGGGGCGTGTTGTACCTCGATCACCGGAGCACGAGCGGACGATTCTCCGGCGTCGACTTGGACGTTTTGCGGGCCTATGCGGACCAGGCCGCCATCGCGATCGAGACCTCGCGTCTGTTCGACGAGGTGCATTCCCAAAAGCGGGAGCTCGAGGAGGCGAATCGGGCCTTGCAAGACGCGAACGCCCAACTCGAGCAGCGTCTGCGAGGTCAAGCGGAAACCCTTCGGGCGACCATGAGGCGAATCGAGCAGCTTCAGATGCCACCGGCACCCGGTGAGCGCTGGGGCCTGGTCGGGGCGAGCGACGCGATGCGCCAGGTCTTCGCCCTGATCGAGCGCGTCGCGGCCGCCGAGGTACCGGTGGTCATCGTGGGCGAGAGCGGAACGGGCAAGGAGCTGGTCGCGCGTGCCATTCATGCCGCGAGCCCACGTTCGGAAGGGCCCTACGTCTCGGTGAGCTGCGGCGCGGTGCCGGAGACCTTGCTGGAAAGCGAGCTGTTCGGCCACGTGGCTGGGGCGTTCACCGGCGCAGCGCGGAATCGGGACGGAGTGTTCGTCGAGGCGCACGGTGGGACCCTTTTCCTGGATGAAGTCGTGGACATGCCGGCCAAAATGCAGCTCGACTTGCTTCGCGTCCTTCAGGAGAAGCGCGTGCGACCGGTCGGTGCCTCGGAAGAGAGATCGGTCGACGTCCGGCTGGTGACCGCATCGAGGCGTCCGCTCCGAGACCTGACCGCAAACGGCGGCCTCCGCGAGGACCTTTACTACCGATTGGCCGTCGTGGAGCTGACACTCCCGCCGCTTCGTGAGCGCAGGTCGGACATTCCGTTGTTGTGCGATCACTTCCTGAGCCGCATCGCAAAGGAGAGGGGAGAGCGGAAGAAGCGCTTGGGCGCCGACGCGCTGCACCGTCTGCAAGCACACGATTTTCCGGGGAACGTGCGCGAGCTGGAGCACTTGCTGGTCAACGCCTCGGTGTTTGCGGGAAGCGATACCATCGGCGCCTCGGACCTTTCGATCGAGCTCGATCGACGTACGCCCACTCCGCTCGACGACACCAGCACCTACGAGGACTACAAGAACGAAGAGCGGGATCGAATCGTCGCCGCGCTCAACGCCCACCGGTGGAATCGCGCCCGAGCTGCCCGAGCGCTCGGAATGCCGAGGCGGACGTTCTACCGGCGCCTCAAAGAGCATGGCATCGAATTGCCCAAACGGGGACGCTAGAGCTCGGCCGGAGACGAAGCGCTCGAGACGCCCGCGTCGTATTGCTCGGGCGTCTCTCCTGGGGGCAGATAGAGAGGGTCCTCGCCCGGCCGCGACCAGTCGACCCAATAGACCGCCTCGCTGCGCACGTCGATGTGGACGAAGTTGCCTCGTGGATAGTACCCCACGCCCACCTTCGAGAGCGTCAGGCAATAGTCTCGCAAGGTTTCATTCGAGACTCCCTCCACCCGAATGTCGAGGGCCCGTCCGTTGCCATGGCGGCTCGACTCGTTCGCATCCGATCGGAAACCGCTCACCACGACGATCGTTCGCCCGTTGAAGTGGTCGGCCAGGTAGGCGAGGGCGCGCATGAGTCGGCCGTGGGGGCGCGTCTCCTCGTCGGTCTGCCGATCTCGAAGAAAGCGCGCAAGCTGCGCCCGTGCCTTTGCGTCCGGCTTCCCGGCGGCGTCGTACAGACGCACCTGCAGCGTCTCCTGCGTAGCCGGGCGCTCGAGCGTGACGAGACCGTGCAAAACCGAGTTTCGCGCTTTGGTTTCTTTCGCGGCCTCGCTGTAGCCGGGAAGCTCGAGGCGCTGGCCGACCCGCAAGGTCGCCTCGGGGCTGAGACGGTTGGCGCGTGCGAGCGCCTTGACGCTGACGTCGTTCAGCTGGGCGAGGCCCGTGAGGGTCTGTCCTGGATAGACGTAGATCACGCCCTTGGGGGGGATCCGCAGCACCTGACCCACGCGCAACGTCGAGGTCTTCTTGAGCTGGTTGGCAGCGGCGAGGTTCGTGATGGATACGCGGTAGCGCCGCGCGATGGCCCCGAGCGTCTGGCCTTGCTGCACGGTGTGCTTGCGCTGTGCGCTGGCGATCGGCGAATACAAAAAGACCAGCAACAACGCCATCGTTGCGGCCCTCCACACCCCACGGAAGCTCATCACGGTCCGGCCGCTATTGTTGAACAGCTCTGGCTCGGAGCAAGCTTCCGGAGCCCACCATCCCTTTTTTTGCCTTCGGCCCCGTCCGTTGCGACCATGAAAAGCGGCACCTTCGTTCGTTGACAATCGGTAGGTTCGCGCGTCGAGCACAACGAGTGCCCGGCGATCGCGGATGTATGCGCATGGCTGACGAGGTTCATATAAGTTACGTATAATTATTAGTTAATTTAGGCCTAATTTTTTCTAAGTTGCTTGACCCTTGAAAGGTTCAGTCATAGCTTTGGAAAGGAATGGGGAGACGTTCGGTTCTCCTTTGACGAGCGGATTCATGACCTACGATCCAGAGGCCAACGAAGCGATGCAAAAGCCTGAAGCGACGGCCTCTGAGCCTGAGCCGCGCGAGCGTGCTCCAAAGCCCAAGGCGAGCAAGAAGAGTGGCAACAAGCCCAATAATGTTCGCAAGATTC
>CAZBWQ010000009.1:0-69424 GCA_964495565.1 uncultured Sandaracinaceae bacterium
CACGGGTGTCGCGATCGCTTCTCCGGCGTGTTCGGTGGACCCGGGCCGTTCCGCGGAACGCCCGTGTCGTGTTTTCAAAACCCCCGGCGGACCTTTGAGCGTCCCATGTCGCGTTTTTTCGCGCCCCTGCTTACGCGAAAGGGGATACGGAGGAAAATCGGGCTGCGGGTCACGATCCACGATCCCCGGGCCGCGATCCTCTGATCACGATCCGACCGTAGGTCGACTGACGGAGAGGTGTGGACGCAGAGAGTGAACCCTTCATCCCCACCCCGCCTCCCCCTCGCGAGCGCCTAGGTCCCGCTCGCGAGCAGGGGTGTCGCGACCGATTCCCCGGCCGTGTTCGTTGGAGCCGGGCCGTTCCTAGGCCCGGCTTTGGGGCGGGGTGGGTGCTAGCCTCGGGGCATGGTTCGGCTGGCGGCGTTCGGGGTGTTCTTGGTCGTTTTGCATCTGGGGCGGCCGATCGTGATCCCCATTTTGTTGGCGACGCTGATCGCGATCAGCCTCTCCAAGATCATCGACTTGAGTGAACGGGGCTTGCCTCATTGGTTTGCGGTTCTGCTCGCGGTGCTGGCCGCGATCGCCGTGGTCATGGGGCTCGGATTCTTGACGACCCGCGCGGCGACCGATTTCGCGATGGCGTTCGGACAGTACCGGGACGACTTCGATCGTCTTCAGTTCGAAACCGCATCGTGGTTGTGGGACCACGGCCTCGGGATTCCCGCGACCACGGTGGAGCAGTTCGAACCGGGTGAGGTCGTACGAGGCCTGACGGTGCCCGGCCTGACCTTGGGGCTGACCGTTCTCTCATCCGGCGCGCTCGTCTTGCTCATCACCGTCTTTCTGGTCGTCGAGAGCGGCTCGATTTCGCGGAAGCTGCGAGGCGCGGATCGATTCGGCCGAATGGACGTACAGGTCCTCAAGGGCGCGGCCCGTGACGTGCAGCGCTACCTGTTGATCAAGACCGTGATCAGCGCGGCGACGGGGCTTCTGGTGGCAGGCCTGACCAGCGCCATCGGTCTCGGGCATTCGCTTCTGTTCGGCTTGATCGCCTTCGTTCTGAATTACATCCCGAGCATCGGCAGCATTCTGGCCTCGGTCCCGGCGATGGCACTGTGTCTCATCACGCTCGGCTGGCTGCCCGCGGTGGGCTTGGCTCTCGGTTACTTCCTCATCAACTTGGTGCTGGGAATCATGATCGAGCCCCGCTGGGCCGGACAAGCGACTGACCTGTCCCCTTCCGTGGTCGTCCTGTCGATGGTTTTTTGGGGCTTCGTGCTCGGTCCGATCGGCGCGCTGCTGTCGGTCCCCTTGACCATCATCGTACGCATCATCGCGTCGCAGTCCGACGAGTGGTCCTGGCTCGCCATGTTGCTCAGCTCTCCGCGTCATCTAAGCACTGAAAGATGAGCCTGACCCCATCGACCACCCGAAGGCGCTGCATGCCACGGCTTGTCCTCCTGTGCGGGCTGCTGGCTGCATGCTCCAGCGGCGGCAACGAGCTCCAAACGCCCGACGCCGGGCTTCCCGATGGCGGAACACCGGACGGGGGCGTCCCCTTCGTCCTTTCATGGCCGCCACAGAGCGCTTCCTTGGAGCGGCCTCGGCTCCTCGGCGCCGGCGCGGACCTCTCCGCCTTGCGACCAAAGCTGACCAAGGAGCCCCATCGAAGCTGGATGCAGCGAATGGCCCAACGCGTGAGCGACGGACGCGCGCAGGAGCCCGACGACCACCTCCGTGGCGCGGAGCGCATGAAGGCCAACGCGGCGCGTGCTCTGGCCGCGTTCTACATGCTCGACTGGACCGTCATCGAGGGGGAGCCAACGCCGTTTCCGAGCCCCGAAGACCGGCAGGCCGCAGCCGCGGAAGCGACCGAGATGCTCAAGGCGATGTACACCGAGAGCCGAATCGCGGTGCCGCCTCCACTCGGTGGCTGGGATCGAGACATCACCACGAGCGAGGAGATCATCCTGTGGGCCTCCGCGTACGACGCGCTCCTCGGCGCCGGGTACGAGATGGATCCACGGGACGAGGCGCAGATTCGGCAAAACCTGATCGAGCTCACCTCCGCTCTCTACGAAAACTACCGCGACCCCTCGACAGCCGGCGGCTTTCCCCTTCTCCACCAGAACAACCACCGTTCCAAGGTGGGCTGTGCGTTCATCGCCGCCGCCATCGCGTTGGCGGAGCACGAGCCCGACCCGGGGGATCCACGCGCGTCCGAGTACGAGGATCCATCCGCGTGGGCTGTCTACGGCTTCGAGCTTCTGGAGCGTATTCTCGAATATTCGCACATCACCGAGGATGGTGCGTACTCGGAGGGGCCCTTCTATTTTCGATACACTTCCCAAAACCTCTTGCCGATGGCACGCGCTTGGGATCACTGGGTTCGAGGCGAGCCTTGGCCCGTCGCGGCCGATCGAACGCGCGTCAGTCCCTGGCGGGATCCGCGAATCTTGCGCGCTCACCGCTGGATGCTCGACGTGATGCTTCCGGATGGGTCGCTCGCGCCATACGACGACGGCAACGTCGGCCGGCGCCACTACTATGGCCTCGCGCCTTCCACCGAAGCCACCGCGCCCGCGTTGCATTGGGCGTGGGCCTTGAGCCGCGACTCGCAGTACCTCGCTGCGCCCTATCCGTATCCGACCGACGGCAACATCGAGCTCGCGCCCGATGCGATCTTCGGCTTCGACGACGGGGTGTCACCGCGTCCTCCCTCGGGCTCACCCACGCGCCTCTACGAAAAGGGCGGCGTCGCGATCTTTCGAAGTGGTTGGCAGCAGGACGACGCAGTGGCCGTGGTTTTGGGAGAGCACGACGTGGCGGCTTCATTTGGACGCGGGCCCGAGGGCGATCCCGTGTTTCCCGACTCCCACGAGCATGCCGATCCAGGCTCGTTCATGTTTTACGCCTACGGCGAGCGTCTGCTGCTCGATCCGGGTTATCTCGATTTTCCGAGGCGCTTCGAGGTGAATCGTCCGGAGGATCACAACATGATCTTGGTCGACGGGCGGGGCCCGGTGGACTACCTCGATGCGTCTCTTGCTTGGGGTACGCTCGAGCCCAGCGCTCCGCCCCCCGCAGACGGCATGGCCTACCTCGGCGATTCATTCGATTCTTCGTGGGTCGATGGCGTCACCGTGCGTACACAGTACGGCGCAGGCCGATACGGAATCGCAGGCGGCGCGGAGGTGGAGCGCCGCTTCGTGTTCGCATCCAACCGCTACCTGGTCATCGCCGATCACGTCGTGTCGAGCGAAGCGGGCGCCATCCACTCCTTTGGTTGGCGATTCCACGGCAACGGAGGTGATGACGCCGCCCAAGGAGACCTCCCGAACGAGGGGACCTTCGAGCGCACCGACGCGGAGGCCCGTTGGCATCGAACGCGCGCGAGCCTTCTGGCCGTCACGGTTTCTCCCGACGGCCCGATGAATTACTCGCAAGCGACGGGTGTGCACGAGCCCGGCGGGCGTGGCGAGGACGGGGAGATCGGCACGAGCACGCATACGGTGTGGGAACCGAGCCTCGAAGGCTCCGACGTGAAGGCCTTGTCCGTTCTCTTTCCCTATCCAGCGGGGGAGGCAGGGCCCGCGGTGACGGCATCGGACGGGGAGATCGTGCTCGTCGATGGCGACTGGCGCGCGGAGGCTCGGATCCAACCCGATGGCACGCTGCTTCTGGTCGAGACCCGAGCAGGCCAGGAGAGACTTCGTTACGCGGAACGCGGGGAAGATCTTCAATTGGCGCGTGTGACGGGCTCGGGCCGTTTCGTCGAAACCCAGAACGACGCCGAGGTCGAGTGGTACCTGGGCTCGGTCCCGCGAACGGTGTCCGTCGAAGGCTTGCCCTTTTCCTGGTCCACCCTGGATGGGGCCTGCGAGGCCGAAGAATCGGGCGCCGCGCTGACGATCCGAACAGTTGGGGGGCGTTTCGGGGTACGCGCGGAGCAAGGCAACGGGCGTCCCGCAGCCATCATCGCGCCCCCGGTCGACGTGGCGGTGGATCGGCCCGTGACCCTCGATGGCACTGCAAGCTGCGATCCGGAGGGCACCACGCTCACTCACTCTTGGGAGCTGGTCTCCGCGCCTGCGGGCTCGCAATGGCGACTCACCGACGCAAGCTCCTCACGTGCGACGTTGACTCCGGACGCAGCCGGCACCTACCGCGTGGCACTCCGCGTCGTCGACGCCCTAGGGCTGGAGAGCGATCCCGCCTTCATGTCGATCGAAGCTTCCGCTTCGCGATGACGAGCCATCCGGGAGCCGCGCTCACGAGCCGTGTGGTCGTACAACGCCGGCGAGGAGGTATGCCGCTGCCGGGGCCTGTTGACCATCGCTTTCGATGCCTTCGATGCACCAACGGGCGGCCTCGCGCACGTTCGAAAACGCCTTGTTCGGCGCAGGTTGGGGCGAAATCCAGCGCAACGCCGTGAAGGCACCGCGCACCAACGCATTGGACAGCACGATGGCGCTTCCGATGTTTTTTTCGCGGATGATGGCGCGACGACTGTCTTCGAACTCCTTCATCCGGCGTCGCAGCGTCGCGTCCGGGATCGTCTCGATCGTCGTCGTGTCCACGATGAGCGCGTGACGAGTCGGCGCGCCGAAGATGCTCTCGTAGGAGCTCTGTAGGTATTCGATGTCTTCGCGAACGATCTGGGCCGGCATCGTCACCAGCACGAGCGGCCACATCGACACGTCGAACTCGGTCCCCACGTTCGCTGGCGGAACAGCGATCTCCGGAATCCCCACCACGCCTTCAGAGTATCCAGCAAGCCCGCTCGCTGCCAACAATCAGGGGGAGCCCGGCCGTGGAACACCGCGCTCGGTCGTCCCTTGGGGCTGCGAAGAGTAAGAGGACACGACCCAGACGGCGCCGGCCAACAGAAGGGCCACCGGAATGACGATCGCCAAAAACCCCGTTCGAACGGGGGGCGGACGCGATGGCATCTCACTCAGCCTGCAAAGCTCGCACTCGCCATTGCGATCCAGCGGCAGCTCGTGCTTCTCGCAAAACCCGATCGACTCCGCCATGGCTACCCGCTCAGCTTACCACGGTTCGCCCTGGTTCGGTCCTGCGCATGCGAGCAGGCCAGCGCGGTGAGGCGCCTCACGACATCATGGCGTCGATCAACCCCTGCTCGAGGCTCTCGTGGCCGAAATCATCCACCGGGCTTCCGTCGGCCTTGCGCAGACCGACCGCGGTGGCGACGGTGTTGAGCAGCTTGTTGTGCGGTACCCCGCCTGCATCCACATAGACACCGGCTCGAAGAAATCCTTTAGCGCTGCCCGCGAGCACGTACGGCAGATTGTTGATCGCGTGAGGAGGTCCATTGGAGAGGTCGTTGATCCACGCGCAGACGCCTTCGTCGAGCAGAGTTCCGCTCTCGGTCGTGTACGCGGACAGTCGATCGAGGAGGCGCTTGAACAATCGCGCATGGATTCGGTCGATGGCGTTGTGCTTGGACTGCGCATCGGGAATCGGATCGCCTTCCGCGCCGTCTGAAAATATCCGATGCGAGATCCAATGGTACGACGGGAACTGCTCGCCATTCCAACGGTACCGCGTTCCGTCGTTTCCGTTTCCGATCTGCAGAGTCACGGCATGGGTGTAGCCGCACGAAATGGCGAGCGCGATCACGTCGATGTGAAGCTCGGCCGTCTCGACGATGCGGTCCCCGTTCTCATGATTCCCGTCGATGGCTTCGATGGCATCGACCGTGCCTGCATCGAGCGGAGTGCACTGCGACAAGCGAATCTCCAGGTCTCGAATGGAGCTGAAATGCTGATCGAGACGATTCCGGTCTTCCGAGCTGAGATCGCTTCGACCCAGCAAGCTCTGCATTTGATCCCGAACGAGGTCGTTGACGCTCTGGCGACGCTCGGCCAGCGCGTTGGCAGAAGAAGAGTCGAGATTGACCAGCCCCATGATGTCGTCGAAAGCGACTTTCGGGTTCGTTTGTGCGCCCCTGCGATCGTTTGGACCGCGGTACGAAAGCACGCTGTCGAGATAGTTGTAGGGCCGCATGGCCGCGAGCGTGAGCGGGCCGCGACCCGGAGGATTGAGCTCGCGAGCGATGCGGTTGTCGAGCGACTCTCCGAGCGCGAGCGAGTTGTTGCTCGCTTCGGCGTCCCCCGTGGGCTGGGCCGTCAGCGCTTGAAGGGCACCGCGGGCGTGTCCGCATCCCCGAATCGGAAACGCGCCGTTCACTCCTCGAACCAAGAGCAGGTTGTCGGCATACGAGCTCAGCTCGCTGATTGCGCGGTCACCATCGGCGGCCATCGATGCTGCGGACAGGGTGCCGAGATTCCGCGGCCAGAACATTTCGGGCTCCGCCGGATTGGTGAAGGTCATCGCTTGGGAGCAGCCGTTTCCTTGCCGCATGAAGATCGCGAAGCCCGGATCGTCCGGTCCGGCCGCGCGAGCCATCTTTCGAGAGAAAGTCTCCAGGAACGGCAACCCGACCGTGACGCCTGCCGCGCCGGTCAGGAAGAGCCGTCTAGCAAAAGGCCGTTTGCCAAGAGCGCTCATGACTCCTCCGCGTTTCGTGATCGAAACTCTTCGCTCTTCACGAGCTCGATGATCAGATCTTCGATGGCGAGGCCTTCCAACGAGGCGTCGCCGAGGCTCTGGACGAGATCCAAATCCGACCCTGCGGTGTCTCGACCCAGCGCGTATTCGATCCAGTGTTTGGCGTAGCAGTCGTGTGCTTGTACGCGGTCCGCGACTGCGCGAGTGAACTCCTCGGCTCCGTCGAAGGTCACCGGACCGTCCGGGAACTCGAACGTGCCACTGGAGTCGACCGGAAGGCCCATCTCCTCGGTCCGGTACTGGCCGAAGCTGTCGAAGCTCTCGAAGGCAAAGCCGACGGGATTGATGAAGCTGCCGTGGCAGCTGGCCCCGCACGTGCCAGGACCCGTGTGCATCTCGATTCGCTCTCGAGAGGTCATCATCATCCCATCATCGGCAGGAATCGGAGGCAGGGCGTCTGGAGGCGGAGGAAGCTCCGTGCACAGGATTCGGTGGTTGATGAACACGCCCCGGTGGATGGAGCCCGTGAGCCCTCCGTGCGATGCCAAGAAGCCGAGCTGCGTCAGCAATCCGCCCCGCTCGGGCTGGTCCATGGCGTCGAAGCTCGCCCGCGAGAGCGTGGTGCCGAAGGAGCCTTCGAGGCCGTAAATCGCCGCCAAGCCCGAATTGACGAACGTATGAGGAGCCGTGAGCAGATCGTAGAAGCTGCCGCCGCTTTCGAGGACGACGTCTTGCACGAACGCCTTGGCCTCCTCGTACATGTCCTCGCCGACGCCAGCGTAGTAGAGCGGAAAGTCCGATGGGTCTTTGCTGATGTTTCGGTAGAGGCCCCAGTTGAGGAGCTGCGCGTGAAAGCGTTCGACCATGTCGCGACCGCGCGGATCGGCGAGCAACCGCGATGCCTGGGCGGCGATTTGATCGGGAGTGTGGACGAGGCCGGACGCGGCCGCGTCGAGCAGCGCGTCGTCCGGCATGCTGTTCCAGATCATGTATGAGAGACGCGAGGCGATCTCGAAGTCATCGAGGAAGACCGTATCGCCTTCAGAGCCGTCCCCGAGCTCGATGCGATAGATGAAGTGAGGCGACTGGAGCAGCGCCTCGAGCACGATTCGTGCACCGCCCGAAAACGCATCCATCCCCGGGAAATGCGCGGGTCCCTGTTCGAACAAGGCGACGTAAGCCCCGAGCTCCTCCTCGGAGAGCGGACGCCTGTATGCGCGGCGCCCCACCTCGCGAATGAAGGCGCGCGCCCGTTCACCCGGGTCGCTCGGCAAACCGGACGGCAGGAGTCGACCGAGGGTTTGCGAATCGACGGCCACCGATTCGGCGAGCTGCTCCGCCGCGGCCTGGTAGTCGGCCCACAGGTCGCCGCTGACCCGCAAGGCCCGGGTGTTGTTGTCGAAGAAGCTGAGTCGGGTGTCCGGCTCGAAAGTGCCCGAAAGATTCGGGCGCCCCCCGAGCTGCAAAAGGTCTCGAACCGTGTTCTCCCACTGCAGGTGAGTCAGCCTCGGGAACGCGGTCGCCGAGGCGAGCTCACCCGTCGCCCCGCAGACCGAGCGCCCGCAACGAGGGACCGAGGACCCGTCCGTACCCCCAGGGTCCTCCTCGCCCACGGCATCGCCGATTACGCCGCTGCACCCCCCGAGCACCAGGAGCGAACCGATCGCCAAGCATCGCTTCATAGAATTAATCCCTAAGGATGGTAAGTACACCCAAAAGGGTGTAGGTGTCCAGTCGCCGGGCCCCATACACGGGGACGACAGCCAATCGACGTCCCGTGCTAAGTGGCGGGCGTGAGCTGCGACGGTCTCCTCGATCGGCTCGATCTCGAGCGCCTGGATAGTGATTTGTTTCGTGGTTTCAGCCCGCACGACGGCCGGCCGCGCATCTTCGGAGGCCTCGTCGCTGCGCAGTCGCTGATCGCGGCATGCCGGACGGTGGAAGGCCGTACCGCCCACTCGCTCCACGGATACTTCTTGCGCGAAGGGGACACGTCGGTGCCCGTCATCTACCACGTCGACCGCATTCGGGACGGGCGCTCGTTTGCCACGCGGCGTGTGGTCGCCAAACAGCACGGGCAGGCGATCTTCAACATGGCCGTTTCCTTTCAGGCTCCCGAAGAGGGCTTGAGTCACCAAGCGTCGATGCCGGACGCGCCGCCGCCCGAGTCGGTTCCGACCAACGCAGAGCGCCTGCGCGCGTACCAAGCCCGATCGAAGCATCCCGTGTTCGGAGTGCTGCTCTCGTTCGACAGGCCGATCGAAAGGCGCGAGGTCGACCATGTCGACCTCCTCGAGCCGACGGCACATACCGGCCTCCAGCGCACTTGGTTTCGCGCGCGCGGCGCGCTCGGAGATGATCCGGTCGTTCATCAGGCCGTCCTGACCTACGCGAGCGACTACGGGCTGCTCGAGAGCTCTTTCAATCAGCACGGGCACAGCTTCCTGACGGAGGAGCTGATTCTCGCCAGCCTCGACCATGCCGTTTGGTTTCATCAGCCTTTCCGCGCCGACGAATGGTTGCTCTACGTGACCCACAGCCCCCGTACCTCGGGGGGCCGCGGGTTGAACTTCGGGCACATTTACTCGCAGGACGGGAGCCTGGTCGCATCCGTCGCCCAAGAAGGTCTCATCCGGATTCGGAAGCCTCGATGATCACGACGGTCCACACCTTCCTGCAACGCTTCTTCGCGATTTGGCTCGCCGCGCTGATCGCCGCAGCTTCCGCGGCCGCGCAGGGACCGATCCCGATGCCGAAGGACGATGCAGCGGCCGGCCCGTCCGAGGAGCTCGCCGAGATCGAAGCAAAGGCCCAGGAGCTGCGTGCCCGCCTCGAGGAATGGCAAGCGAAATCGGCCGAATACCAGGAGACGGCCGACCAAGCGCAGACCCGGATCGGGATGATCGACGAGGAGATCGAGCGCCTCAAAGAGCAGCGGAGCGCGAGCATCTCGGAGGAGGCCACCGCCGCAGAGCTGTCCGTCGATTTGGTGGAGGCAGAGCAGAGCTTGGCCGCGGCGAGGCGGCAGGCAGCCGAGCTCGATGTCGAGGCGGAGCTGCGTTCGGAGCGACGCAAGAAGCTGCCGGACTTGCTGTCTGCGGCCCGGCAGCGACTGCGGGAGATCGAGGCTGCGACGCCGGCGCCGAGCGCCGATCCCGCCACCGTACGAGCGCTCCACGAGTTGCAGCTCCTGAGGCGCTCCGTTCAGCAGGCCGAGATCGAGGCCTACGAAAACGAGCTTGCGAGCTACGACGTTCGAGGCGCGCTGTTGTCCAAGCGGCGCGATCTGGTGGCGTCTCAGATCACCCACTACCAGGCGCTGACCGAGCGGCTTCGTGAGGCGAAGCAACGAGTCGAGCGGCTCGAGGTCGAACGAGAGAGCGAAGCCGCGAAGCGCTTGATGGACGAGCTCACCGCGCTGCCCGATGGATTTCGGGAGACTCTTCGCGAAGTCTACCAACGAAACGAGGCCCTGGCGTCCCTGTGGATCGGAGAGGAGGGTCTCCATTCCCAAATCCGGGACGTGAGCGAGAAGCTCGCACGTGCCGAGGCCAAAGTCGCCGAGATCGAAGCGGAGCTCACGCGGCTTGCCGCGCGGGTCGAGGCGGTGGGGCTCGCGGATTCGGTAGGGGCGTTGCTCCGGCGCGAACGTGCCGAGGCGCCCGACATCGGAATGTATCGGCGATTCATCCGGATGCGGCGAGAGCAGATCGGCCACGTCCAGCTTCAGCAGATCCGCTTGCGCGAGCAGCGCCGAGCATTGTCCGACATCGACGCGTTGGTCGATGAAGCCATGGCATCGATCGAGGAGCCGATGCCACCAGGAGAGCGAGCCGAGATCGAGCGGCTGTTGCGCCAGTTGTTCGAGACCCAACGCCGATACATGGATGCGCTGCTCGACGACTACGAGACTTACTTTCAAAAGCTGGTCGACTTCGATGCGCGTCAACAAGAGTTGATCGACCGAACCCAAGACCTCTTGGATTTCATCGATACGCGCATCCTCTGGATTCCCAGTGGCAAGACCGTGCAGCCGGAGCTCGTCGCCGACGGCCTGGATGCGCTGGAATGGCTGTTCGGACCTCGGTACTTGGAGCAGCTCGCCACGGGTTTGAAAGATGCGCTCACCCGGCTGTGGCTCCTCAACCTGCTGGTGTTGTTCGGCGCTCTGGCCTTCTTCGTGCGCGCGTCACGCATTGCAGAACGCATTCGGCAGCTAGGCGAGGAGGCGCAAGAACCCGACTGCACTCGCATCGCTCCGACCCTTCAAGCCGTGGCGTTGAGCGTGCTTTTGGCGCTTTGGCTTCCGGCGGCCGTGGCTTATCTCGGCTGGCGCCTCGGGGTCTCCCCAGCGGCCACGCAATACACGCGAAGCATTGCGCACGGCTTGCTGGTCGGGGCTCTCTACTGGGCGACGATTCGGACAGCGCGGCAGCTCGTGCGTCCCGGAGGGGTCGCGCAGGCTCATTGCGGCTGGCCAGCCCCAGCAGCCGAGGCGCTCTGGCGCGATCTGCGATGGCTCGGCGCGATCACGACCCCTCTGGTCTTTCTCATCTTCGTATTCGAGTTGCGGGCCGAGGATCTCTGGCGAGAGTCGATTGGCAGGCTCGTCTTTTTCGCGTCCATGATCACGGTGGCCGCGTTCAACCACTTCTCGCTTCGCTCCGATCGTTCGCTCGGGCAGGTTTTGCGAGGACGGGCGCTGGGGAACCGCTGGGCGTGGCGCCTCCTTCAACTCGCTGCTCTACTGGTCCCGCTGGGACTGGGCGTCGCGGCTCTATTTGGCTTCTACTGGACCGCCCTACAGCTCGCGATTCGACTCCACCTGTCGGTCGCATTCGTCTTTTTGGTCGTGATCGGCGTGCAACTCTACACGCGCTGGTCGTTCGTGGCGGCCCGGCGCGCCTCGCTCGAGCAAGAGGGGCTCGAAGAGAAGCCACCACCGCCGCCTGCCACCATGGAGGTGACCCGCCTGATGATCGGTGCGGGCGTGCTGCTCGGGATCCTGGGTCTGTTCGCGATTTGGGCCGATCTCCTGCCAGCGACCCGAATTCTGGACGAGGTCGATCTGTGGACGACGACCGAAAAGGTCACCGTCTCCGAGGTCGATCCCTCGGGCGTGACGCAGGTTTCGACCGAAGACCGGGTCGTGGCGATCACGCTCGCCGACCTGTTGCGGTCGCTCATGGTCGCGCTCTTGACCCTGGCATCGATGCGGGTGTTGCCCGGATTCTTCGAGGCGACGTTGCTTCGGCGGCTCGGTCCAGGCGAACGCTATGCCTACGCCACCATCCTCAAGTACGCGATCGCGCTGGGCGGCTTGGCGCTGGCGTTCGACGCGCTCGGCATCGGCTGGTCGAGCATTCAGTGGCTCGTGGCCGCCATCGGGTTGGGCCTCGGATTCGGCCTGCAAGAGATCTTCGCGAACTTCGTCTCCGGGCTGATCATCTTGTTCGAGCGGCCGATTCGCGTCGGTGATACCGTGACGGTCGGAGAGGTCAGCGGAACCGTCTCCAAGATCCAGATCCGGGCTACCTGGATCACGGCCTTCGATCGAAAAGAGCTGATCGTGCCGAACAAGGAGTTCGTCACTGGCCGTCTGATCAACTGGACGCTGTCCGATTCCGTGCTTCGCGTCGAAATCCCGGTCGGCATCG
Source organism: uncultured Sandaracinaceae bacterium (assembly GCA_964495565.1). Taxonomy (GTDB): domain Bacteria; phylum Myxococcota_A; class Polyangia; order Polyangiales; family Houyiibacteriaceae; genus SG8-38. The sequence continues at coordinate 12,192 of CAZBWQ010000009.1, forward strand.
CATACGGCTCGGACACGAATCGGGCGATCGAGGTGCTCGAAGGAGTGGCCCGAGAATCGTGGCGCGTTTTGAACGAGCCCGCGCCGCAGGTCTTGTTTCTCGGGTTTGGCGACAGCAGCCTCTCGTTCGAGCTTCGGGTCTACATCCGCTCGGTCGCCAATTTGTTGCCGGTCAAGCACGAGCTGCACATGAGCATCGACAAAGCGTTCCGCGAGGCGGGGATCGAGATCGCGTTCCCGCAGCGAGATCTGCACCTTCGTTCGGTTCCGGAGGGTTGGACTAGGCCGTCGACGCCAGGCAAATGAAGGCAGCCTCGTCTCGCCGACGTGCGCTCATTGCAAGTTGTAGTTCACGACCATCGACTTCCCATCGCGGCGAATCGAAAGATTGAACTTGTCCGCCGTCCTCAGCGTCGTATAGGCGCCCAAGGCTGCATCGGGGCTGCTCAGGGGTTGCCCGTTGACGCTTTCGAGAACGTCTCCGTTCTGGATGCCCAGCTTGGTGAGCAGCGTTCCGTCGCGGATGCCGCGAATCTCCAACCCGACCGATCGGCCGTTCTCCATCTTGGGAGACACGGCGGCAATTCCGATCAATTTGCCGGCGTTGTCTAGAACTTTGTTCAACATCGTTCGCGACAAATTGTAGTTCGTGTCGTTGATCTTTTCGATGCCCTCCGAGATCTCTTCGTCGCTCAACCCGGCATTGCGATCGACGCTCGGCCCGCGTCGAGGAGCTCTTTCGGGCTTGGACGCCACGGGAGTCGGGACCCGCGGCTTTTCGCTTCCTTCGACCTCGAACATGGCCAAGCGGCAAAATCCGTTCTTGTTTTGGAGGATGACGCTATCCGAATGAATGGCTCGAATGCGCGACCCTTCGACTTCGGCGCTGCCTTGGTGAAGAGCCACCTTTTGGTCGGCGCCGACGATGGCGGCGAGGGAACGCTCGAAATCCCCCGGCAGCACGACCGTCCCGACGAGTCGCAGCTGCCCTTTGCAGGGCGTCTCGACCTCGTCGATCGGGACGTCTTCGTCGGGGAGCTCCGGATCCGGAAGCGGCACGTCCGACAGGTCGCCTTGGTCCGAGTCGAAGATGTTTCGTTGCAGGATGACGCTCGGATCGTGCCGGCTCGAGGCGAGTGTCCGCGTGGGGAGCCTCTTGGCAGGAATCGCACGCTCGGGCGCCGGCACGCTCAGCACCTTGGCCGAAATCAACGCCGTGGTCCCTTGCGCCAGAAAAAATGCGCACGCAGCCACCGTGATCAGCAGCAGTACGGTCCGAAATCTGTCATTTCCGCCATTGGGCATTCGTTTGGAGCTTAGCCTACAATCGACCTGGTCAATCGGGTATAGTCGCGCGCCCCGATGCGCACCATCAAGCTTTTCCTGCGGCGCGTCTTGCTGGATTCCTGGCGAGATGCGGACGCGCAAGCCGACACGGCGGCTTCCGACGAGCTCGACTGGCGACCCATCGTCGTGCTTGTGACGACGGCCGTGATCCTGACTCTCGCCGAGTATTTCGGCGGGAACTCGACCTTTTCGAAGCTCTTTCCTTACGACTCGAAAGCGCAGTCACGCGCCGAGTGGGAGCTTTGGGCCAGAGCCTGGTGGTCCGGCACCCGCGTGATCACCTACGTGATCATCCCCATGGCCACGATCTTGCTCATGCCGGGAGAGCGCATTCGAGACTACTACCTGTCGTTTCGGGGCTTCCGCCGACACCTCTGGATCTACGGCGCTTTGTACTTGTTGGTGTTGCCCGCCGTCCTGTTCGTGGCGACTCAGGATGCGTTCCTCGCGACCTACCCATTCTACAAGTACGCAAACCAATCCTGGGCCCACTTTCTGACTTGGCAGGTGCTTTACGCGGTCCAGTTCGTCTCGTTGGAGTTCTTCTTTCGCGGGTACATGCTCCAGGGGCTTCGGCACAAATTCGGGTACGGCGCCATCTTCGTCATGGTGGTTCCCTACTGCATGATTCACTATCCCAAGCCGATCCCAGAGACCCTGGGCGCGATCTTGGCGGGCATCGCGCTTGGCACCTTGGCGATGCGCACGCGATCGATTTGGGGCGGCGTCTTGATTCACGTCGGTGTGGCGCTGACGATGGACTGGCTGGCCGTCGCACAGTGTCCTCCCGCCGATCAAGGCCCCTGCCGCTCTCGTTGAGCGTCGGGATGGAACTGTCGTCCGCTCAATCTTCGAGGCTGATCGCGCCGGTGGGGCAGTACTTCACCGCGAGCTCGACCTGCTCGCGGAATCGCTCCGGTGGCTCTTCTTGAAGGATCGTCAAAAAGCCCTGATCGTCGACCTGGAAGATCTCGGGCGCCTCGCCCATGCAGTTGGCGTGCCCTTGGCAAAGGTCGAAATCCACTTTGATTCGCATGGCTGTCTCCTCGCTTTGCCCCGTGGCGGGCGCCTGGATCATAGCCTTAGAATTTAATTTCAAAAAAAAGAATTTTATTCTAAGCTGCTCTGGCTTTGTCGGAAGCCACCGCAAGAGCTCGCGACGCCAAGGCGTCGATGTACCGCTCCCTCGTCATCGATGCGGCCGAGCACCTCTTCGCGACGCGGGGCTACGAGCGCACCAAGATTCAACAGGTCGCGGCGGCTTCGGGCCTTTCCCTCGGCACGCTCTATTCCGTGTTCGCGGGCAAAGCCGACATCTACGCGGCCGTACACGACGAGCGCTTGGCCGAGCTGTTCTTGCTCACCGGGCATGCGATGAAGAGCCGCGCCGCGGCCGCCGACCGCCTGATCGAGGGCAACCGGGTCTTCATTCGATGGCTCACCGAGCGACCCGATTACCTACGCATGCACCTCGAGAGTGGAAACGCGTGGTCTTCGAACCCACGCCGGGCCGAGGCCGGTCTCGTCGATGCGTGGCGCCGGGGCATCGATCTCATGGCGCGAGTCATCGCAGAGGGCATGCGCGACGGTGCATTGTGGGAGGGAGATCCGGTGACGGCTGCTCGCCTGATGGCGGCCACGCAGCAAGTGTTCATTTCCGCATGGTTCGAATCGGGCATGGAAGAGGACACGGCCAGCCTCGTCTCTCGAATCGAGATACAGATCAAGCGGAGCCTTTTCAGGAGCGACCAGTGACAGCACCTGCACGCAGCACGACACCCGGATCGACCGTCATGGGGGCCAAGAAGCCTCCCAAGCTCAAGGGAGGTCTCCCCGTCCTCGGTCACACCATGACCTTCGTGAAGGACACGATTGGGCTGCTCCAACGAACGCACGACGAATGTGGACAGGTCGGCCGTTTCAAGCTCTTCGGCAAGGACATGATCCTCTTCACCGGTCCCGAAGCACACGAAGCGCTATTCAGGCAACCGGACGAGGTCCTGAGCCCGAACGCTGCCTACAAGATGATGGTTCCGGTCTTCGGCGAGGGCGTCGCGTATGGAGCCGAGCCTGCGCGGATGGCCGAGCAGATGCACATGCTGTACCCGGCTCTGCGCAACAATCGCATGCGCACGTATACCGAGATCGTCGCGCGGGAGACACTCGACATCATCGAAGGATGGGGAGACGAGGGCGAAATCGAGGTCAGCTCCTTTTTCGGGATGCTCACCAACTTCACTTCGAGCAGCTGCCTGCTCGGCACCGAGTTCCGGAACGAGATGAGCGAGGAGTTTTCCAAGGTGTATTACGACCTCGAGCGCGGAATCGTGGCGTGGGGGTACATCCACCCGCACCTTCCCATTCCCGCTTTCCGACGTCGTGATCGCGCGCGCGCACGCCTCGGCGAGATGGTTTCGGAGATCGTCGAGAAACGAAAGCAATCCGGCTACCGCGGCGAAGACTTTCTCCAGACGCTGATGGATTCCGAGTATTCCGACGGGAGCAAGCTCAGCGATCACGAGATCACGGGAATGCTGGTGGCTGCGATGTTCGCTGGGCACCACACCAGCTCGGTCACGACCGCCTGGACCCTCATCGAGCTCCTGCGGCACCCTCGGTTCTTGAACGAGGTGCGGAGCGAAATCCGTGAGTGTTACGCCGATGCCGAGGACTACACGTTCCAATCCCTACGCGACCTCGAAAAGACCGAAGGCGCGGTCAAGGAAGCGCTGCGCATTCATCCTCCGCTGTTCATCTTGCTCCGGGCTGCGCTCCAGGACTGCGAGATCCTCGGCTACCGCGTCAAGAAGGGCAACTGGGTGGCCGTGTCGCCGATGGTCGCACACCGGGACGACGAAGTGTTCGAGCATGCGCTCACCTACGACCCCGGACGCTACGGCCCAGGACGGGAAGAGGACAAGAGACCCTTCGCGTACATCGCGTTCGGCGGAGGTCGCCACAAGTGCATGGGCAATGCGTTCGCGATACTCCAGATCAAGACGATCATCGCGGTCTTGGTCAATCGCTACGAGCTCGAGCTCGGTGAAGAGCCGATCGAAACCGACTTCCAGGGCTTGGTATTGGGACCCAAACCTCCCATCACCGTTCGATACAGACGCCGTCGAGCATGACGTCGACTCGCACGGCTCGCTGGTTCTCGGCGAACCCCAGCAAGGCGTGGGGGGAGAAGCTCTTTCTCGTGTACTCGCCGATTTGGATGAGCGGAATCGCCGTGGTGATGGCGAGCGGGCTCACCGACCGAATCGGAGAGTGGGGGTTCCTCGCGGTGGGATTGGCCGTCGCGCTGCCGTTGGTGCTGGTTCCGCTGCTGATCCGCGACGAGCGACCGCTGGGGCGACCCTGGTACCGAGCTTACTGGCTCAAGGCGAACCTCTACATCGCCATCTTCAACTTCGCGGCCAATTACTTCGGCTCGGAATACTTCTTCGACGTTCTCGGCATGGTCTACGACTACCCGATGATCGAGCTCAACTTCGACGCGACGCTAGTGGGCTCGGGGTCGCAGCGCGTGCCCGTCATCATGTACCTGCTCACGCAGGCGTATTTCATGACCTATCACACCACGGCCGTGATCGTACTTCGCAGGATCCGTACCTCGCGGCTTCCCGTCGGAACGTTCCTCTGGCCGGTGCTGGTGCTCGTGGTGGCCTATTTCTGGGCCTGGATGGAGACCAAGTCGATGGCCAATCCTTGGATCGAAGCCCAGTTCCACTATCGGAACGTAGAGCGCATGCTCGCGTACGGCTCGGCGTTCTACGCGCTCTACTTCGTCGCCAGCTTTCCGATTTTCTACCATCTCGACGAGGAGCCGGATACGAATTGGAGCCTCACTCTCACGACGGGCGCGGCCCTGTCCGCGAGCATGATCATGATGTTCCTGCTGGATTTCGCAGCGGCGCTGTTCGGGCCCATCTAGACGTGTGCGGAGGAATGCCATGACGAGGTCGGACGTCCAGATTCGAGGGTTTTACGAGCCCCGGTTCGAGCCCGTCGCGAAGCTGATGCGAGCGCAGATCGGTCACTACGGGGGAGGCGCGGCCGCCTCGGTGTTTCTGGACGGCAAGCCCGTCGTCGACGTGTACGCGGGTTCGGCCCGCGCAGACGGCTCGCCCTGGGAGCGAGACACGATGTCGATCTGTTATTCGGGCACCAAGGGGATCACGGCCACTGCCGTTCACATGCTCGCAACCGAAGGCGCGATCGACTACGACGCGCCCGTCGCCGCGTATTGGCCGGAATTCGGGTGCAACGGGAAGGAAGCGATCACGGTCCGCCAGCTCCTCTCCCATCAAGCCGGGCTTCACCGAGTGGGGCACCTGGTCGATCGTCTCACCGACATCCTCGATTGGGATTTGATTTGCGCCCGGCTCGCTAAGACCCGGCCCGACTTCGACCCGGGAACGGCCAACGCATACCAGGCGATGACATTCGGGTGGCTCGTCGGGGAGCTGATCCGGCGGGTGTCCGGCCTTTCGGTGCCCGAGCTCGTCGAACGACGAATTGCCGCGCCGCTCCGCCTCGATGGTCTCTACGTCGGACGGGCCGACACCGCGCTCGATCGAATTCCCGACTTCGTCGGGCTGCCCCCGCTCCAGCGAGGCGAGCCGGAGCCTCTGACGACGGACTACCGCGCACCTTGGTGGGTTCGGTCGTCGAAGCTTCGGGCGCTCTACCGGCGCGGGCTGGTCCCTCGCTACGCCAAGGAGCTGTTCACGCACCCGGCTTTTTGGCGTGCTTGCCTGCCGGCGATGAACGGAGTCGCGACCGCCCGCTCCATCGCGAAGATGTATGCGATGCTGTCCCTCGGTGGAGAGCTGGATGGCGTGCGGTTGGTTTCCGAGGAGATCGTTCGAAAGGCGGCCGAGGTTCAGACCAAGCGCGCAGACCGCGTGATCGTCTACCCGCTTCACTGGAAGCTCGGCTACCACCGGGCCGACGCGTTCTTGATGGATGTCCCCGAGGCTTTCGGCCATTTCGGCTTGGGGGGCGCGGGCGGCTGGGCCAACCCGCCCTTGAGGCTCGCCTTCGGATTCGTCCACAGCGGCTTTCCACTCTCGATTTCGGGCCAAACGCGGACGGTGATGATGACGGCCGCGGTCTACGAGTCTCTTGGCATCTACAAGGGAGCCTGCCATACCCTGCGTCACGGACCCCTCGTCGACTTACGACCGAGGCGCGTTTGAGGAGCAGCCACCTCGGGGAAAGAGATGAGTCTGAGAATCGGAATCGTCGGAGGAGGGATCGCCGGGGTTGGAGCCGCGTGGTCACTGCATCGTGCGGGGTATCGAGTCGAGCTCTTCGAGAAGGCACCGGCTCTCGGAGGCAACGCGAAGACGTTTCGCTGGCCTCTCGAAGGCGGTGGTCATGCCGAGTCGCCGCTGTTGGTCGTCGCTTGGCCCCAGATGTACTACCACAACTACGAGCTTCTCTTGAAAGAGCTCGGCGTCGGCATCGACACGCTCCCAATTGCCTATTTCGTGCAGACGCCAGGGGGCCATTTCTGCCAGGACGCGATCAGCCCGCTACACCGTCGCTTCGCTGTCGAGTTTCGGCGCTGGAAGAGGTTAGTGGCCTTCGTCACGAAGGTGAATGGGTTCTTCCTTCGGAAGGGCCGACACGACTCGCTCTATCACTTTTCCTATTTCAATCCGTTGAACCTCGTCCCGCTGTACTGGCTGGCTCGGCTTTTCGGCATCTCCCGTGATTTCTGGGAAACGATCTTCGTTCCCATTCATTGCGCCAGCTTCATCACGACTTCGATGCGAGGGGTGCCGGCCGTCATTTTGCCGCTTCTCGAAAGCATCGTTCCTCTGGAAGAGCCGACCCGGATGGGCACCTGGACGGGCGCCCCCCGCCAGGTTTTCGACCGCATGACCGCGCCGTTTGCCGATCGCGTGCACACCGATCACGAGATCACTCGGGTGGCTCGCCGCAACGGGGCTTTCGTCCTCGAAGACAGAAAAGGTCGCTCGTACGAGGTCGATCGGGTGGTGTTCGCGTGTGATTCGAGCTCCGTCCTTCAGGCTCTCGAGTCGCCAAGCTGGCTGCAACGGTTGCTTCTCGGACGCGCACGCTACGTCGACGACGTCGATCCGACCTTCTCGAAGCTCGTCGTGCACTCCGATACGACCGTGCTCCCGGCGGCACATCGCGAGCGAATCCTCTCCGAGTTCAATACCTATTCGGAGATCGACGAATCCGGCTCGCTCCAGTGCACGTTCGTGATCTCGGCGCAGAATCCGAGCACGAAGGACGCCGGTGTGCCCATGCTGGTCACGTTCAGCCCCAAAAAAGAGCTGTCCGCCGTGCAAAAACGCATCGATCTGCCGCACCCCACGCACGAGCTGTCCCTGCGCAACCTCCTCATCATGTCGATGATGCGCTTTTTGCAGGGCAAAGACGGAATCTACTATTGCGGCACCTTCACGACGCCCGAGGGCGGTCACGACTTGTCGTTCATGTCCGGGTTGGTGGCCGCGCGTGCCATCGGCGCTCCCTATCCGTTGCCGCGCAACAACCCGCATGCGGTCGCCGATTTCAACCTGATGCAACGAATGATGCTTCGACCCCGTGCGCGCCACGGGCTCGAGCCGGAGGCAGCATCCGAGCCGAGCTCGACGGAACCAACCCGTCGAGGCGCGGAAATTCAGCGCAACGCCCCGTAAGACCCGTCCCACACGAGCTGAATGCTCGTGGCCAGGCCCCACAGAGGGAAGACCAACCAGGTCACGTTGGTTGCTCCGACGAACAGGATCAGATCGCGGAGCGAGTGTCCCCTGTGCCGTCGGTTGTGGAAGAACTGAAAGAAATAAAGCGCCGTTCCGTAGAACATCTGCCAGAAGATCACGATGCCGAGGATCCCGAGAGCGCGGGCGGGCATCAGCTCGAAGGTCATGCCGAAGGTGAAGACGATCGATGGAATGATCGTGGTGAAGCCGTTGCCGACGTCGATGTTGTATCCGAACGACCGGCGGTCGGCGTAGCCCGGATCGAAGAGAGAGTAGCTCGACCAAACCGTGGTCCATTCGCGGAACGACAGGACGCGAAGCAACGGAATCGGTCGCGCGAAGACCTGTGCCACACATTCGAGGGCGCGTCCCCGATACGTCTCCTTGAACAGCTCGTATTCCTCGCGAATCTGGTCCTGGCACACCAACAAGGCGATCTCCCACCAGTTGATCAACACGTTGATCACCAAGAACGCCGCCAATGCGATCTGGGTGCCGCTGTAGACGCCATGCACGCGATGATGCAACCATCCATGAAAGATCGTGCCGCCCACGACGACGAAGCCGATCACCCAAACCGTGGGAACGGTGAGACCAGCAGACCTTGTCTTCGATTCCATCGCGTTTCTCCGTAGCAACATGGTGGCTGCGTACTATGATCCCGCCGGAGGCTAGGCAAATGAGCGCGGTGCGGCAGCTAGGATACCTGGTGTTCGAGGTTTCCGATCTCGAGGCATGGGAGGCCTTCGCCACGAAGGTGCTCGGCTTGGAAGTGGTCGACCCCGAGCCCGAACGCGGGTTTTCGTTGCGAATGGATGGCCACCGAAGGCGCTTTTTCGTCGAGAAGGGCGAATTGGACGACCTCGGGGCGGTCGGCTGGGAGGTCGATGGTCCCGAGGCGGTCGATGCGATTTCGGAGCGCTTGATCGCGGCCGGCCACCGGGTGACCCGGGGCTCCGACGAGGACGTGGCACGTCGCCGCGTCAAAGGCTTGATCCGGTTCGAAGATCCGGCGGGAAACCCGAACGAGGTCTATTGGGGGCCCGAGCTCGCGTCCGAGCCGTTCCGATCGGAGCTGGTTCCCGAGGGCTTCGTAGCGGACGAACAAGGCCTCGGTCACGTGGTCGTGCTGTCGCGCGACCAAGCGGAGCACGAGGCCTTTTACTCCGAGATGCTCGGCTTCGAGCTCAGCGACTACATCCGTTGCGAGTACTTCGGTCACGAGATCGACGTGACTTTCATGCACGCCAACGCACGTCATCATTCGCTCGCGTTCGCCAGGGGACAGCACAAGCGCATCCATCATTTCATGATTCAGGCCAAGTCGATCGACGACGTCGGGCGTTGCTACGAGCGTTTTCTCTTTGCCGGGGGCATGGTGCATCAAACGCTCGGACGTCACCCCAACGACAAGATGTTCTCGTTCTATGGGTACACGCCCTCCGGCTTTCATTTCGAGTTCGGCGCCGACGCGATCGAGATCGGAGACGCGTGGACGCCCGTCACCCATCGCAAGGTCAGCGAATGGGGACATCAGCCGCCGCAGCTTCTGACGAAGGCGTATCGGCGGGCCAAGGAAGCGCGCGAAAAGGGCGGTTGAAGCCGGCGCTGGCTCCCGCCGAGCCCTTGGGCTAGAACACGTTCTAGTCAGGTGGCGACATGGTGGTAGAGGCCGTTCCAGAAGGAAAATACGTCGACGTCGGTGCTGGGATCACCATGCACTATCACGATTCGGGCGCGGGCCCCGAAGGCGTGGTGTTGTTCATCCACGGCAGCGGCCCGGGCGCCAGCGGGTGGAGCAACTTCAAGGGAAACTACCCTTTCCTCGCCGAGCATGGATACCGCGCGATCGTGCCCGACACCATGGGCTACGGATACTCGAGCAAGCCCGAAACCGGCACCTATCAGCTCGAGGACGTCGCGGCCCAGTACGAGGCGCTACTGCGCGCCCTCGGCGTCGGGCGCGTGAGCGTCATCGGCAACTCCCAGGGAGGCGCGATCGCGATCACCATGGCCTTGCGCTACCCCGAGCTCGTCGAGCGGTTGGTGTTGATGGCGCCGGGCGGCCTCGAAAGTCGCGAGACGTACATGGAGATGGAGGGCATCAAGGCCATGATCCGGGTGCTCTACAAGGAAGGCATAAGCCGCGAGACCATGAGAAAGGTCTTCTCGCTGCAGCTTCATGATCCGTCGAAGATCACCGACGAGGTCATCGAAGAACGATTCCAAGTCGCCCAAACACAGCACAAAGACAACATCGCGCGCATTCAGGTCGCAAATCAGGAGCAGCGCCTCTCGGAGATTCAGTGCCCGGTGCTGTGCTTCTGGGGCGTCGACGACAAGTTTTGTCCAGTCAGTGGTGCGACTAAGGTGGCATCGGGCTGTGCTCGATCGCGTACCATGTTGATCGCGCGTTGCGGTCACTGGGTCATGGTCGAGTATCCAAAGCTCTTCAACGAGCTCACGTTGAAGTTCTTGCGCGACGACCTCGGATGACTCGTCATGCGTTTTGCGCCCGGATGAGCCGCGCAGCGCGATGACCGATCAACATGCTCGGTGCGTTGAGGGCCGACACCGGCGTCCACGGGATCACCGACGCGTCTGCGATGCGCAGTCCTCGGACCGAGCGCAGCCGAAGCTGCGGATCGACGACGTCTTGTTCCTGCGTTCCCATGCCGCAGGTGCCCGCGAAGTGGTACGTGGTGATCGTGTTCTTCCGGACGTATCGCGCAATCGCAGCATCGCTCCGGGTCCGAGGCCCCGGCATCAGCTCCTTGGCTCCCCATGCGGACAAGCTCTCGGAGGCTCCAATGGCGCGCGCGAGACGCACGCCGCGGACCATGGTCTCCAGATCTTCGGGCTCGGAATAGTACGCGGGATCGATGAGCGCTTGGTCTCGCACGTCGGTCGACCGGAGGCGAAGCGAGCCCCGGCTCTTGGGTTTTCCCAGAATCAAGATGATCCCGAACAGGCGATCGGTGTAGCTCTGGACTGCGCCGATCTTGAACGCGGCCCCGATGAGGCCGCGAGCCCACGCACGCGAACGCGGCCCGTAGAGCCCGTGTGGGATCATCTTCGGAGGCAACATCCGTTGCATCATCTGCCGCATCGCCGACGGTGCCGGCCAGAACACGTAGCAGGTGTCGCTTTGGGTCGGCGGAAGATCGGAGCTGGGGTTCGTCCGAAAGAAGCTGTAGAGCTGCGGGTAGAAGCAGTCGATGTCCCGTGCGCTCTTGAAGAAGACGGGGACGTTCGGGTGATCGTGAAGCCCGGAACCGACACGGGGCCGGTCCGCCACGATTGGAATGCCGAGCTCACGCAAGTGCGAACCCGGTCCGACGCCGGAGAGCATCAAGAGCTTCGGTGTCTCGAGAGCCCCCGCACAAAGCACGATCTCCTCGGTAGCTTCCGCGCGTAGGAGCGAGCCGTCATGCTCGAGCTCGACGGCCCTGGCCCGTTTGTCGTGAGTGAAGACGATGCGGTGGGCGCGGGCTCTCGGCAGGATGGTCAAGCTCGAAAGCGCGTGGGACTCCTTGATGAAAGCGACGTACGAGCTTCGGCGCTGCTCCTCTTCGTAAGACATCCACTCGTAGCCGATGGCGTTGCTCATGTTGCCATCGTTCAGGTCGTCTTTGGCCGCAAATCCATGCTCGAGGGCAGCGGCAATGCATGCCTCGGTCCACTCGGTCGGCGGTCGGCGGTGCGGCCTCAGCGTCCGCTCGATGGCCTCGAAATCCGGTACGACGTCATCCCATTGCCATCCCGGCGGCCATTCCGCGTAGTCTTCCCGAGCGCCGCGCGTGTACACCATCCCATTGACCGAGCCGCTTCCACCCATGACGGTGCCGGTCCCTGCGAAAATCCGCTGTTTCCCAGCGTGCGTCTGCGGCACGGAAAAACGCTCACCCATCACCTCGTCGTTGATGAAGGCTTCCTTGTAGCCGCTTGCGACCAACGTTTCGGGGTGCTCTTCGGCGGGAGGTCCGGCTTCGAGCAACAGGACGCGGCGCTTCCCGTCGGAGGCGAGCTCTGCAGCCACCACGCAGCCAGCCGAGCCGCCGCCGACTACGATGTAGTCGAAACGCTCCATCAGGACCTTCGGCGGAGAGCCTCGATCAAGCCGCGCCACCGGCGCCTCAGCCCGCGTCCGTAGATGAGATCGATGACGCCGCTGAACGTCGAATAAAGCGCCGGGCTCGTCGGATACATCACGTTCGCCCGGTTGAGGGGGATGCGGTCGTCGACCACCGCCTTGACGTTGCACATCGACCGGAGACCTTCTCGGCCGTTCATTCGTCCGAAGCCCGAGGCTTTGATGCCACCGAAAGTCAGGTCCTGAGCCATGTAGGTGATGCCGCCAAATTCGTTGATGGCCGACATGCCTGTTTCGAGCGCTTCCGCGATGCGGCGTGCCCGTGCTCGGTTCTTCGAGAAGACCGAAGACGACAAGCCATAGGAGACGCCGTTTGCGACCTCGACCGCGTGCCGATCGTCGCGAGCTCGCATCAACAGCATGACCGGCCCGAACACTTCCTCGCGTGCGATGTCCATCTCGGGGGTCACGTCGGCCAAGATGGTTGGCTCGAAGTAGTCTCCCTCGTCCGTGCGCGTTCGTTTTCCACCGGCGACGAGCCGCGCGCCCTGCGCGATCGCTCCCTGAACCGCGTCGTCGATCACCTGGAGCTGAAGCGGTGTGATGATGGCGCCGACGTCGACCAGCTCCTTCCGTCCATTGCCTTGCCGGAGCCCGCGGACCAACGCCGCAGCCCGACGTTCGAACTCGTCGTAGATGTTTTCGTGCACCAAAATGCGTTCTGAAGCGACGCAGTTTTGACCGCAATTCACGTAGCATCCGGCCATGGCGGCATGCACGGCTTGATCGAGGTCAGCATCGTCGCAGACGATGAAGGCGTCCTTGCCCCCGAGCTCCATCACCACCGGCGTGATCCGCTCCGCGCTGGCCTCGATGACCCGCCGCCCGTTCTTCACCGAGCCGATGAACAAGATCATGTCGACGCGAGAGCGAGCGAGCGCGGCCCCGGTTTCTCCATGACCCTGGACGGCTTGGATCAAATCCGGGTCGTGGCCTGCTCGTTCGAGCACTTCCCTGAACGCGTCGATGAATCGTTCGCTCGACCACGCAACCCACTCGGAGGGCTTGATCACGATGGCATTGCCCGCCATCAACGCGGGAATGATCGGATTGACGATGTTTTGGAACGGGTAGTTCCAAGGAACGATCGCGGCGACCACGCCGAGGGGATGAAATTCGAGCCGTGCTTTCTTGTGAAGCAGCAGACCGGAGGACACGGGCTCAGGACGAAGATGCTTCTCGCCGTGCTTGATCATCCAGCGAAACTTCTCGCACGTGGGCCAGATCTCTCCGACGAGGGCGTTCTCGCGTGTCTTGCCCGAGTCGCGCTGAATGGTCAGACAGATCTCGTCCTTGTTCTCGACGGTGTAGGCCATCAGCTCGCGAAGCACCTCGCGACGTTCCTCGAAGGACGTCTTTCGCCACTGCGCCTGTGCGACTTTGGCGCGAGCCACCGCCGCATCGACTTCGTCGGCCGTATCCACGCGGACCGAGCCCAGGTGCTCTCGGGTCGCCGGATCGACGCATGGGATGTGTCCGGGCTCCGTCGGCGCCCGCCCGTGGGTGCCGATCTCGATCGGAATAGTCATTCTGATTTTCGTTCCTACTCTTCCGTATGCGCGTTGTCAATCAATCCGCGGCGTTACACGGCTCGAGTCAACGCGCCAGAGGTACCTGGTGCGCCTCGCAGTAGCTCGCGAATCGATCGCGGATCGCGGATCGCGTCAGCCCGTAGTCCTCGAGGGTGTACTGGTGCACGCCATGTTTGCCGCGCGGGTTGTTGGTGAGGAAGGTGCGCATGCGGTCCTCGATCGCACCCGACCAGGGCATCTCGAAATGCGCGTAGGCGCGGCGTAGCGCAGCGACCGGGTCGGCGACGACCTCGTCGAAGTGGATGTCCAGGAACTGCGCAGCCTTGTCGGCATGCTTGGCGCGGGTTTCCATCGCATGGTCGAGCGCTCTTGCCCACCACGTGAGCTGCTCTCGCCCGATTTCCTTCGGGTCGACCGAATCCGACACGATGCCACGCACCGTGTAGACCAAGCTCGCCAGCGAGGGAATCGTCTTGGTGGGGTCTCGATGGGTGAAGATGAGCCTGGCATCCGGGTACTCTTCGAGCAGTGCGTCGAGCGTTGCCAGGTGCACGGGGCTCTTGAGCACCCAGCGCTCCTTCATGTGGCGGCTCTGCAGGTGCTCGAGGAAATGACGGTGATAGACGTACGCCGGCCTCGCGTCCTGCACGTCCACCCAGTCCTGGTAGCCCGGAACGTTGTAGGCGATGCTCGGCTGTGGGCTGAGCAGGGTGTGCGCCATGATCGGCATGCATTCCTGGGGCAGCTCCGCTCCCACCTCGTGGATGGACGCGAGCGTGGGGGCCATGGCGTCCATCTGGCCGAAATACTTCTTCGCTCGTTCGATCCGCCGATCGATGCGGTAGGTGTCGGTTTCCGGGGGTGGATGAGGATACTGCACCTCCCATCCGAGGGGCGCGCGGTTCGCGGGATCCTGTGCGAGCAGGTTGAACAGGATGGTCGTGCCCGTTCGTGGGAAGCCCACGATGAAGATGGGCTTTTCGATGGGGACGCCGGTGAGCTCGGGATGCCGCGCGCGGTGGCCGTACACCTCGAAACGGCTCTGCAAGCCCATGACCAAAGACTGCCGTACCGCGATACGGCCGATCCAGTGCAGGCTCGCTTCGCGCTCCACCGTCTGCACCAGGACGGGAAGCCGTGCTCGAAAGTCCTCGTCGCCGAGCTGCGTCGACTTTGCTTTTCGTGCCGCCGTTTCGATGATGTCGTCGGGATCGAGGGAAGGCCACCGAGCAGCCAGCTTCCGGCCCAGCCGGTTGAGCCATCGAACGAGGCGAGGACGATGTGGAGGGGAAGCGGCCATCGCGAGAGGGTTGCGTCGGGTAGCACGTGACCTCATAGCCCGCAAAATCCGCAAGACCCATGACTGACCACGATCGAACGACGCCGGTCGCCATCGTGACCGGCGCCTCCTCCGGCATCGGTGAAGCCACGGCCCGCCATCTGGCCGCCGCTGGTTTCTCGGTCGCGCTCGCCGCGAGGCGCGAGGACGAGCTCGAACGGATCGCGATGGAGATCGACAGAGCGGGAGGGAGCGCGCTGGTCGTGGCGACCGATCTGAGCGACGCCCAGCAGACCTCGGCCCTCGTCCGGCGCACCCTCGATGCCTTTGGCCGGGTCGACCTCCTGGTCAACAATGCGGGCTACGGTCCCCCGTACGCGCTCGAGCAGCTCGACCGAGAGGCACTCCGCCACGTGTTCGACGTCAACCTCCTGGCTGCGATGCAGCTCATCGGCGAGCTCACGCCCATCATGCGAGCACAAGGCGGCGGCCGCGTCATCAACATCAGCTCGTTGAGCCGGTACATCGGCGCGCCCTTCGCATCTTCTTACGCCGCGACCAAGGGCGGCATGGAAGCCATGAACGCCTGCATGCGTCTCGAGCTCGCTCCTTGGAACATCCAGCTCAGCGTCATCGTGCCCGGATTCGTCGACACACCCGCCTTCGACAAGAGCCGGGAGGCCGGACGGCATCTGCGAGACGATCCGGAAAACCCCTACCGAGAGCTCATGGACCACCTCGACGAATTCGCGCAGCAGCAGTTGGAGAGCGCCATCGCTCCGGAAGCCGTCGCGGAGCTCGTCGTGCGAGTCGCCAAGGCGAAGCATCCGAAAGCCCGCTACTTCGCTCCGCGGGCTGCCGGCACCACCGCCCGAATGTTCGCGCTGATGCCCAACGGGGTGGCTGAGCGGATTTTGCAGAAGATGTACAAATGGGGACCTGGCCATGACTGACGAGATCACGCGGAGCCAAGCTGCCTGGAACCGTTTTGCAGACCGCCTCAAGGAGGTCGGTGAGAAGATCGTCGGACCGATCGGTGCACGAAGCCCACGCGAGCGAGCCGATGGGTTTCGCTACTTGGCCTCGTTGATCGCAGGGGGCCACGAGCTCGAGATGGAAGCGGACCGTGCGCATCCCGTGATGACGCGCATGTTCACGCCCATTCGCAGCTTCGTGGGCGATGGTCCCGATACGCTCTACCACGAAGCGAAGCTCGACCCCGGCTCGTCCTACGAATTCACGATTCGAAGAGGCGACGACATCTTCTTTTCGATCGTCGTGTACGCCAGCGACGAGGACGGCATGCGCTCGATGATCAGTCACCTCATCGACAAAGACATCGCCTTCGAGGAGCACGAGGGGCAGCAGGTCGCCACCATCCACATCAGCGCCCAACGCCCGCCAGACGCGAAGAATTGGCTCGAGCTCGAGGGCATCGAGCCTTTCGTGATGACCCGCCAGTACTTCCCGGAATGCGTCATCCGCGTGGACGAGGGCCGATATCGACCGGCGACGATGAACATCAGGTGCACACGCGAGATCGAGCCGTCCGAGCAATATTCCGAATCCGACCTCGAGGAGGGGCTCGATCGAATCATCGAATTCATGCACGACACCGTCGATGCAGGCTTGGGCGTCTCCGCGATCGTGGGAATGAGCACCATCGAATACGATGTCGATACCGATGCCGCGCCGACCCGAATTGGAGAAAACGGGCAGCTCGTGATCGACGAGGAGAGACAGGACCGTTACTCACCCGATGAGATCTTCGAGATGATCGACCCGAAGGTCGTGGCGAACAACCTCCCGGGACCTGGGATCGGGTACGCGGGCGTTTCCTTCAAGCTCGCGGACGACGAGGCCATTTTGATCGAAGGCAAGGACGTCCCCTGCCGGTATTGGTCCTGTCAGATTTTCGATCACTATCTGCGCGCCGGTGATTACCGGCACCATCCCGTGGCGCTGAACGACCGCCAGGTCGTGTTGGATGACGACGGCACGTTTCGCATCTACGCCAGCCGGCACGACCCCGGCGTGAAGAACTGGATCTGCACCGAGGGTCGCCGCCGCGGGCAGGTCGTGCTCCGTACCCTCCTCGCGGAGGAGGACCTTCACCCCGAGATGTCGATCATCAAGCTCTCGGACATTCCCGAGCGTGACCGGGTCGGGCCGGGGAGCCCCGCAGGCACCGACCAGGAACATCAGAATTGACATTCCGGTTTTGCTCACTACCATTCCGATGGTCGTGTCTGGCGCCTTACCCAGCGAAAATCCACAGCAAACCCTGAGGAGCAAGAAGCGAGAGCTGTACCGCGAGGCGATTCTCGATGCGGCCGAGCGTGTGTTCGGGGACGACGGATACGAGGCGACCAAGGTGCAGCGGATCGCCGCCGAAGCGGGCGTTTCGCTCACCACCCTCTACAGCGTGCTCGATTCGAAATGGGAAATCTATCGGGCCGTCCACCGTCGCCGCATCGCCGAGGTCATGGAGCTCGTCGGGAACGCGATCGCACAGGACATGACACTGCTCGAGCAACTCGTGGCCGGGACCCGTGCACAGCTCCAGTTCTTCATGCAGCGACGCGACTTCACGCGCATGCAGCTCCGGGAAGTCACGGCCTGGTCGACCATCGAGCTGTTGCGCAGCCCCGAGCAGGTGGAAGCCCTCGGCGCGGGCCTCGCGCTCTTCGCGGACCTCTTCCGCCGTGGTATCCGCGAGGGTTTTTTCGTCGACGACGACCCCGAGCTCATGGCGCGAATGGCCATCGCGACGCAACAGGTCCGGCTTGCGCTTTGGATGGATCGAGGAGCCGAGGAGTCGCCGGAGAGGGTCGCCGATGCGGCCATTCGTCATCTGCTTCGCAGCTACTGCAAGACCGAGCATCTCGCGCGCGCTCTGGAGATCGCGGGTCTTTCGGAGACGCCATGACGGTCGAGGTCCACCCGCTTACCATCACCGCGGTCACCCGCGAAACACCCGACTGCAGCTCCTTCCGCTTCGCGGTCCCTTCGGCCGTCGAAGACGCATTTCAATACCAGGCCGGCCAGCACCTCACCTTCCAAGTGCCCTGGGATGGTGGCGAGATCCGCCGATGCTACTCGCTTTCGAGCTGTCCGGAGCTCGGTGAGCCGCTGGAGATCGCCGTCAAACGAGTAGATGGTGGGCGCGTTTCGAATTGGATGAACGATCGACTTGCGCCCGGGGATGTCGTCTTCGCGAGCGTCCCCGAGGGTCGGTTCGTGCTCGATCCCTCCACCCGGGCGAGCACGCCACTGTTCCTGTTCGCGGGCGGAAGCGGAATCACGCCGATCATCTCGCTCCTCAAGAGCGCGCTCGCGACGACCAAGCGTCCAGTCACCATGCTCTACGCGAATCGCGATCGAGAATCGATCATCTATCGGACGCAGCTCGAACGGTTGGTGTCGTCGCATCCGGACCGTGTGCGGCTCGTCCACCATCTCGATGCCGAGCGCGGCAAGCTGTCACGCGCTGACGTGCGGGCGCTGGTGCACGATCTCGACGTGGCCGAGCTCTACGTCTGCGGCCCGGAGCCGTTCATGGAGCTCGTCGAGTCGACCCTCCTCGAAGCAGGCGCGCATCGCGAGCTGATTCGCATCGAGCGCTTCGTTTCTCCCCGCGACTCCGACCGGAGCGCCGAGCAGCAAGTCGCGTTCGAAGACCTCGATGCGCCTTCCTCCTTCAGCCTCTGGCTCGGCGGCCGTTCGCGCACCGTGCCCTACGTGCGGGGCAAGACCTTGCTCGAGTGCGCGCAGGCGGCAGGGCTCAGTCCGCCTCACTCGTGCCAGTCGGGTTTTTGCGGATCGTGCATGGCTCACGTGAAAACGGGCAAGGTCGTCATGCGCACACACGAGGCGCTCTCGCTCAGGGACGTCGAACGAGGCGTGACGTTGCTTTGCCAGAGCATTCCGTCGAGCGGGGAGCCCCTCGAGGTCGACGGGGACTCCACGTCGTTTCGCGCGGCATCGGCCGTGAAATCGTCGTTCGGCAAGAAGGCGTCGCAGCTCGCGGCGGCTGCGGTCTTCGCCTTCATGGTCGCAGGCGCCCTCATACTCAGACTCGTCCCCCCCGTGGTACCATGATGCAACGGATCGAAAGATGAAGGCTCTCATCGTCATTCTCGCTAGCTACGCGTCGGCAGGCTTGGCCATCGCCGTCCTGCTCTACGCCTACCGTTCGCCCGACGCCCAGGCTTACCTGATCAGCGATGACCCGCATCGATCCAAGAGCGATCGAGAGCTCTATTGGCGAGTTGCTCTCAACTCCACCGTCTCCATCGCGCTGATCTTTTCGGCGATGTTCGGGCTGGCCGACTACTTGTATTACGACCACCCGATTCCCGTGTGGCGATTCGCGCTCGAGGCGATCACCGTCGTGCTCATCTACGACTTCGGATACTACTTCATGCACCGATACCCGTTTCACGAGTGGAAGCTCCTCCGAGGAGTCCATTCGGTTCACCATGCGGCACGGAACCCTCGCGTCATCGACAGTCTCTTGCTGCACCCAGTGGAGACCATGTTGGGTTTGGGTCTGTTTTTCGGGTCGGTGGCGTTGGTCGGGGGCGTGCACATCTACACGCTCGGGGTCTTGTTCGTGACCTACACGGCCTTCAACATTCTCAACCACTCGGGGGTCGACGTGCCGAAGTTCCCGTTCAAGACCTTGGGGATTCTCGCCGCCAAGCACGACCGGCATCACCACAGCATGCGGTCGGGCAACTACGCTTCGATCACGCCGCTCCCGGACATCATCTTCGGCACCGTGGAGTAGCCCATGACCGTCAGCTTGGTGACAGGAGGCTGCGGATTCGTAGGTTCGGCGATCGCACGGCGCCTCGTCGACCGTGGAGATCGGGTGATCGTCCTCGACGTGGCCCCGCAGTGCGACGTCGAAGGAGTCGATTATCGCCGCATCGACATCACCGACGAAGCCGCCGTGGTCCAGGCGTGTCGCGGCGTGGATTTGATCGTTCACAACGCCTCCGTCGTCCACACCAAGCAAAACAAGAAAGACTTCGTCTGGCGCGTCAACCTCGGAGGGACCGAGAACATGCTCGAGGGGGCGCGGCGCCATGGCGTTCCCCGCTTCGTGTACATCAGCTCCGGGAGCGTGGTGTATGAAGGCAAGGACATCGAGAACGGGAACGAAAGCTTGCCCTATTCCTCGGTGTCGCAGGCCCCGTACGCCGACAGCAAAATCGAAGCGGAAAAGCGCGTGCTTGCGGACAATGGAAAAGAAGGCGTCGCGACCTGCGCGCTTCGGCCGCACGTCGTCTTCGGACCCGGAGACAATCGATTCATGCCGGCCCTCTTGGACAAGGCGCGCTCCGGCCAGCTGCGATTTCAGATCGGGCGGGGCACGTGGTTGTCGGACTACACCTACGTCAGCAACTTGGTGGATGCCGTCGTGCTTGCCGACGACGCGCTGCGAGCAGGTCCGCAGAGCGTCGCCGCTGGGCAGGCCTATTTCATCACCAACGGTGAGCCCATGCCGTTTTGGGACTTCGTTCGCAAAGTCGCAGCTCGGCTCGGATTCCCGCCGATCGAACATCGGGTGCCGAAGAGCCTGGCCTATGCGGTTGCTGCCATCAAAGAAGCGATCGACACGCTCAAGGGGGGCACGCTCAATGCAGAGGACGGTCTCACCCGTTTCGCGATTCGGTACATGTGCACGCACCATTATTTCAGCATCGACAAGGCGCGGCGTGAGCTCGGCTACCACCCGGCGGTGAGCGTCGAGGACGGCATCGAGCGCACCTGCCGACATCTCGAGGCGACGGTGCTGCGCAAAAGCGCTTGAGACACGCGCTGCACGAGGCGGAGTTGCAGGGCGGGTCGCCGTCCCCCCGAACGCGACCCGCCCTGGTTATCTCCGAGTGACTCCATGCCAGCCGGCGTGACGCCGACGGGAGTCGAGAGACCCCTTTTACCCTTCTGTCTCTCTCTTTGCTTATGAACCCTTTAGGGTGTGGGTGTCGAGGAACGTCGACAGTTCTTTACAATTCCATTCATCCGTTTGGTTTATCTCTGAATCTCGCACAGGGCTCCGGGGGGCCGGCTCGATTGCACTTGGAAGCGCGCATGAACGCCCTCGATGCAGCTTGCTGCGTCCATGCGATTTGATAAGAGGCTGGCTTCCCGCGGGTGTATCGGGGGAGCCATGAGGGGTCAGGCCCGTTGCCGAACGAGATCAAAATCCTGTTGAGCGCAAGCGCGGTCCTCGTCGTGTTGGGGGCGGTGGAGCTCTTTCTCCACCGACGCCGGCTCAAGCGAATTCCGATCCGTGTGCACGTCAATGGCACGCGCGGCAAGACCAGTGTGACGCGCCTCATCGCAGCAGGTCTTCGCGAGGCGGGCATTCGCACGGTGGCGAAAACCACCGGCACGGTGCCGCGGTTCATCCTGCCGAACGGACGCGAGGTCCCGGTCTACCGCCCCGGCGGCGCCAACATCATCGAGCAGAAGCAGTCGGTGGCGATGGCGGCTGCGCAGCGCGCCGATGCGCTGGTCGTCGAATGCATGGCCCTGCAGCCTCAGCTCCAGTGGCTTTCGGAAGCGAAGCTGGTGCGCGCCACGCACGGCGTCATCACCAATGCACGGCCTGATCACCTCGAGGTCATGGGGCCGCGCGAGGAAGACGTGGCGCTGGCCCTGGCCGCGACCGTTCCCGTCGGCGGCGTGCTGATCACCGCCGAGCGCAAGCATCGGGATCTGTTCCAAGCCGCTACGGAGGACCGCGGCTCGCGCTTTCGCGGCTCCGAGGAGATCAGCCGGGCGGTGACCGATGAGGATCTCGCCGGCTTCTCGTACCTGGAGCACCGAGAGAACGTGGAGCTCGCGCTTTCCGTCTGCCAAGAGCTCGGGATCGACCACGAAACCGCCCTCCGCGGGATGTGGACCGCAAAGCCCGATCCCGGTGCCATGACCGAAGCCCGCGTCGAGTTCTTCGGCCGCACGATCGTGTTCGTCAATGGATTTGCCGCGAACGACCCCACCTCCACCCAGTACATCTGGGAGCAGTCCCTTCGAAGGCACGAGGAGCTGAATCGGCGAATCGCGGTCTTCAACTGTCGTTCGGACCGTGCCAATCGTTCCGAGCAGCTCGCCGAGTCCTACGCGACCTGGACCCAAGCCGACGAGGTGGTGCTTCTCGGGACGGGTCAGTACATTTTTGCCCGGGCCGCCGTGAAGAACGGCCTGGATCCCACTCGGCTGGTGTTCGTCGATCAGACGCACCCAGGCGACATCTTCGAGATTCTGCTCGGTCTCGCCGAGTCTTCGGCCCTCGTGATGGGCTTGGGGAACATCGCGGGGCCCGGCTTGGCACTCGCCGAATACTTTGCCAATCGGGGAACGGAACATGCCGGAAATTGAATTATTGACCGTGTCGATCGGGCTCGGCCTCGCGGCCAGCTTGCTTTATGGAGAGCTGTTCGGGCTCGCAGCCGGAGGCATGGTCGTTCCGGGATACATCGCCTTGTATGCGAACAAGCCGGTAGACGTCGGTCTCACGCTGGTGGCGGCGCTCTTGACGTTCGGCTTTCTCAAGGGGATTTCGCAGATCGCGATCGTGTACGGTCGTCGACGGACCGCGCTGACCATCTTGGTCGGTTATCTCGTCGGCTTGGCCTTTCGCATGTGGCTGCAGAGTCCAGTCACTCCTTTTGCGGAAGGCGCCATCATCGGATTCATCATCCCTGGCCTCATCGCCATCTGGTATCAGCGACAGGGAGTCATCGAGACGACCCTGAGCCTGCTGACCGCGGCGATCATCGTCCGCATGGTCTTGGTCGTGTTCTTGGGAGACGTCGCGATATGAGGGGGATGTATTGGAAGCCCTCCGGGGCATCGCAGATTCAGCGGGCATTGGTGGCCGCGCTGGCCATCATCGGTTTGATCGCCGTCGAGGTTTTTCCCTCCGAGGAGCAGCAGCCCTACTACGCCGAGAAGATGCTGGCAGCCCGCAAAGCCCAAGAGGCTTTCGAGGCCATCGCCGAAGCTTCGGATCGCAAAGGCATTCCGTTGCACCCGAAGACCGATCCGGCCGAATCGAGGATCATCGGCGAGGTGCTGTCCCCGATCACGAGCGGCAGCGGAAGCCTCGTCTCGAAGCAGACCTCGGTCAATCCCAACTTCGCAGCCGTGATCGTCCAATGGTTGAAGGACCTCGGAGTGCGGAACGGCGACGTCGTGGCCGTCGGGGTGTCGGGCTCGTTTCCTGCCATGAACGTGGCCGTATACGCCGGGCTCCACGAGCTCGGGGCCGAGCCGATCATCATCACGAGCACCGCCGCGTCTCAGTGGGGCGCGAACGATCCTTCGTTCACCTGGCTCGACATGGAAGCTGCTCTGCGAAAGGCGGGCGTCTTTCCATACAAGTCCGTGGCCGCTTCGCTGGGTGGCGTCGGGGATGAGGCGATCGGTTTGAGCAAGCGGGGCAAGCGCATGCTCGAGCGCGCGATCGAGCGCAACCAGGTCCCCTTCTTGGTGGAAGTCGATCCGGACGAGCTCATCGAAGAAGGAAACGACCAGGCGGCTCAGCCCACTCCGAGCTTGGCGCTGGTCGATCAAGACCGAGTCCAAGAGCGGGTGCGTCTCTACTACGAGGTCGCCGGCGATCGCGAGATCAAGGCTTACATCAACATTGGCGGAGGCACGGTGTCGGTGGGCACCAAGGTGGGGAAGCGAAAGTTCTCACCTGGCGTCAACTTGCGGCCCCCTCGCGGGATCGAGGACATCCCACCTTCGGTCCTGGGTGCGTTTCTCGAAACGGGTGTGCCCGGGATTCACATCACACAAATCGTCGAGCTCGCCGAGGAATACGGGCTGGAGATCGCGCCCCGCACCACGCCAGAGGTCGGGACCGGCGACGTCTTCGAAAAGCGTCAACCCAACAGGTGGCTCGCCGGCATCGTGCTCGCCCTGATTTTGTTGTCCCTCTTCGTGATCGCCCGCGCCCCATGGGGCACCCGAATGCTTCGCACGACGATCCCACCGGAGAGCGTGGTTCCGCCTGCTCCGAAGCCGCCGAGTGAGCTCGCCCAGGTGACGTCCCCTCGCCAAGAGCGAGAGTCGTCTGCTCAAGACTTGCGCTGAGGCTCCTCGACGGCACGCGCCTCGGGCGCCAAGCGCAGCATCCTCCACGCGACGCCGAGGATCTGCGGATCGCGGATCAAGTAGCGATGGGCCAGACGACGTGGCTCGCGCAAGAGACGAAAGAGCCACTCGAGGCCGTTTTTCGACATCCAGGAAGGCGCTCGCGGGATATTCCCCGCGATGAAATCGAGCGTGGCGCCGCTTCCGATGCCCAGGGCAGGCGCGAGCTCGCTCCTCCATCGTTGCATCAAGAGCTCTTGCTTTGGACAACCCAAGGCCATCACGACCAGGTCTGCGCGCGCCGCTCGCACCCGTTCGAGGACTCGCGCCGACTCCTCGG
This sequence comes from uncultured Sandaracinaceae bacterium, assembly GCA_964495565.1. Taxonomy (GTDB): domain Bacteria; phylum Myxococcota_A; class Polyangia; order Polyangiales; family Houyiibacteriaceae; genus SG8-38. The sequence continues at coordinate 36,708 of CAZBWQ010000009.1, forward strand.
GATCCTGGTCGAAACCGAAGGGCGGGGATTCGACGGCCACGATTTGGATCGTCGGGTGCTTCTCACGGAGCACCTCGGCGGCTTTGGCGCCCACACCTTCGGCCGCGCCGACGAACGCGATCCGCCAACCCTCGAGTGCCGCCCTCTCCATCAGAAGCGGCACGAAATCGCTTCCCGAGATCTTTTCGGGGAGCGGCTGCCGAAGGAGTCGTGAGAGCCAGATCAAGGGCTGACCATCGACCAGCGAGAGGCTCGCGTCGTCGTAGGCCTGAGCCAGCGCATCGGAACGTTCGGCCTGCACGACATGATCGACGTTCGGGGTCACGATGTAACCGCCGCGACCTGCTTCGATGAGCCTTGCAACCTCGTCGAGGGCTTGCTCGGCGCTCACGGCGTGGGCGTAGATTCGACCCAAGCACACGCGTTTCAACGACGTTCCGTTCCCCATCGCCGCCAGTATAGCGACTCGAAGAGGCCAGCGCAGATTGATGGGCTCGGCCTGCGTGCTAAGAGCGGATGAAGGGAGGTTCGAATGGTCCGTCCCACAGTCCTTCTCGCCCTCTTCGCTTCATTTCTGGCGAGTCCCGGCTGTGCCGACGACGCCGTGGTCTTGGGCTCGGTCGAGGTCAAGTACGACGAAACCGAGGATTTCACCCAGTTCCAAACGTTCAGCGTGGTGACCAGTGAGATCGCCAATCCACCGGACCTCGATCCCGAGCAGGAAGCGTTCAACGACCAGATCAATCTCCTCATCGTCGAGGCCATGCAGGCCGAACCGGTTTGCATGACCTTCATTCCGCCCGACGAGGTCTCGGACACCAACCAACCCGATCTCTGGGCAGCGAACGGCGCGGGCCGCGAGACCGAAGGCGGGTATGTCTACGAGTGCTGTGGCGGATGGTGGTGGGGTTACTGGGGCTGGTACTGGGACCCCTGCGCATACTGGTGCCCGACCTACGTGGAATACGACATCGGCAGCTTGCTCATCCTCGCCGGCCGCGCTCCCGATCAAGCAGGCCAGGAGCCCGTCGCGGTGTTTGGGGGCTTGGCCCAGTCCGTGCTCGGAAGCAGCTCGCAGGTGAACGAGCTCGTGCGCGACGCAGTCCGGAGAATCTTCCAGCAGTGGCCGGTCAAGAACACCTGTCCGGCGCCTTGAAGCTAGCGGAGCCAGGCCCGTTGGCGGGGTGATGCGCTGCTGTTTGTCGGCTTTCGATTGGTCCGCGTCGGCGACATCCCGCGAGGCTCGCGACGCGCGACTTGCGCTCCTCCACGCTTCGTGAGCTCCGGGGGAAACACGTAGGGGGCCAGATGGTCGAGGGGATCCAAGACCTTGCCGTGCCGAAAGAGACCGAAGTGCAGATGCGGTCCCGAGTCACGAACCCCCGTGCGGCCAACCTCGCCGAGTCGCTGGCCAGCTTCGACCCACTCGCCGGTCTTCACCTCGTAGGTCGCTAGGTGTGCGTAGAGCGAAACTACGCCATTGCCATGGTCGATCTCGACGAAGAGGCCTCGCGGTCCCATGTGCCGCTCGTGCACCATGGTGGCGCCCCACGGCTCGAGCGGGATGTGGGCTTTGCGTTCCCAATCGACTCCCGCAAACGTGACTTTACCGGCCGCCACGGCCCGGACAGGCTCTCCGTACTCCGATGCGAAGTCGATCCCACGATGGAGGCGCCTGCCGTGGTCCCGCAGGTCTCCGAGGCCGCTGGTCACGATGCGGGGGTAGCCGTCGAGTGGGCTGTCCAGGCTGAGCGCGCCGATGCTGCTTCCACCCGGACGTGCGGTTTGCGCGTGGCTGTTCAGCAATCGGCGCCGGGCAGTCAGGACCCGGTCCTCGGGTCCCGTGTCGCCCACACGGTCGCCCCACACGAAATGAGAAACTGCGTGGCGGTGTGGAACCGAGTCGAAGGGGGCGTCGATGCCTGCACACTGCTGCTGAAACACACTCAGAAAAGCCGCGGCGAAGTACAGGTTCGGCTCGGGCTTCTGCAACGCCGCGTGGCGGAACGGAAATGCGCTCACGTCGAGCTGCTTTCGGATCCAACCGTCGCTCCCCCGGACCGCGAAATGATAGGAGCCGTTGCGAAGGTGGCGTTCGTGCATGCCGACGTTGATCAACGTGAGGCCCGTCCCATAGCCGTTGTCCAGGTCCGCGGAGCAGTTGCTCTGGGTGTAGACGAGGGCCGCGAGCAGCCACGGATCGACCGAAAACTCCCGGCTGTAACGCACGATCGCCCGGGCGTACGTTCCGAGCTCCCGTGAATCGACCGAGGTCGGGCAAAGCTTGCGCATGGCGCTCGCAAGGGCCGTCGTCGAGACCCGCGCGGGCGAAGGCGGCTCTTCGGGCCATTGCGAAAGATCCGCCAGTCCCGCGCCCCTCGGACGCAGCCCGAGCCGGCGGAGCTCTTGGGCGTCCAGGGCGCCTCGTGCGTCATGAGCACCCCTCGTCGAGGACGTGTCCAACACCACCCCGGTTCGCATCCGGCGTTTCCAGGGGGTGTCTTGTGCATGGCTCGACTCGTGACGGACGGTCAGGGCGCACACGAGCGCGAGACCCAGACAAGAAGCAAGGATTCGCAAGCCATCCTCCGAAGCCTTCAGCATGACGCGCTCCGAGGCGGCTTTCCAACTTTATGGTGAAAATGTTCAGGTCGTGGACGACGCGCAAAGGTTTTGCGGCCTCGTGCCATGTCCGCTAGGGTGCCCGTCAGGCCTCGGGGCGAAACGCGTAATGACAAGCCTTACAGCGACGGACATTTCGGGGGAGCGCCTCGCCTCACTTGCAAACCGGCAAGAGCTGTTTGCGAGGCGACAGTACGAGCCGGTTCTATCGGCGCATTCGCTCGCGAGTGCCACGTCGACGTGGTTCGGGGTAGGCGTCGCCGCCGACGATGCCAGCTGCGGTCTTCCGGTCGACGTGCTGATCCTCGTCTTCGCGCAAGAGATGGTTCGCCGGGAGCTCGGGCTGAGCCGCAGCTCGATTCTCATCGCGGACAGCAACGCGTGTCACGCGGGTGTACCGAGGCTCGACGTGCACCGCGCCGCATCGCTCGCGCAAGCGCCGCTCGAGGCACTCATCGAACGATTCCGGTTTCCGGTCGACGTGCGCCGCTCGTCCTCGCTTGCGCCTGGCTTGGAAGTCGAGCGAAGGCAGCAGGCCCTCGACATCGACAACGGCTACGTGGCTCAGCAGCTCGTTCAAACAGAGATCATGCGGGAGCGAGGTGCCGCCGTGAAGGTCGGATGGGCGCTGTCGGCATGCACCTACGACGAGACTTATTTCGACCGGTTGTATGGTGACCGCTTCGGAGACGGCGTCTCCTTCGTCTACACCATCGGGGGCCGCACGCTGAACCCGCAGCGTCCCCGCGCCTGTCCCTATCTTTGCAGAGAGCCCCGTGACCGCCTGCTGCTCGGCACGAAAGAAAACGCGGTGCGCAAGCTGTATGCGGACTCGTCGTCTCCCGCAGCCCGCGGATATCGCCGGCTGATCGGCAAGCTTGCCCGCGCGCATCGGCACCTGACGGGGGAGGACACGGGCACGCCGGAGACGTTCCTCCAGTTCGTGGTCGATACGTCGTCGCCCCCCGCTATTGGAGGTACGCGGCGAGCCGCCGAGACGCGGGCCGGCGCGCCCTCGAGCGTCGCTCCCTGAGCTCCTGCGCCTGGGATGCGCTGAGCTCGAACCTTCCTGCACCGGTTCGCCCGGTGCGCAGGAACGAGCGCTGTCGTACTCCGCGTTCGAGCAAGAGCGCCGTGGCGTGGTCGAAGACGGGCTCCCGTCGTTTCATAGCGTCGAAGCTGCTTTCGATGACCGCGCGGTCGATCGCGCGTTCGTCGCACGCCCAACCCAAGAAGTCGACCATGCTGCGGATGGAGCTTTTTCGATCACTCACCAAGTCTTCGTACCGGACCAGGAGGACGTCGGGGTCGGCCGATCGCTCGTGCCATCCTCCGACGTGATCGAACCACGAGCCGTATTGGAGCCGGCCGTCCATGAAGCGTTCGAAGAAATCGTCCATCGAGCCCTCGAACCCGAGATACGCCCGGTAGAAATGAAAATAGGACACCAAGACGTCCCTCGGGTCGCGCTCTACGTAGATGTAACGGCCGCCGTCCGGCAGCCATTCACGGGGAAGGTGGCTCTTGAACACCCGCGGAGAGGGAAACCGCTCGAGATCGGCGGCGGTGAGCTCTCCGATGGCGAGCGATCGCTCGAACCAGGGCGAGGCTTTGGTCAAGTGCTCGGGATCGGGCTGGACGTCGTGGCTCAGCAGGTAGAGAATCCACTGCGTGAGCGTGGTTCCCGAGCGCGGATAGCTCGACACGAACACGTCGCTCGGCCGCACTTCGAATTCCATGCGCCCACGCACGAAGTTGGCGATTCGACGCGCGTTGTCGAGATGCCGTACGCTGGCGTCGAGGGCGTCCGCGGCAATTTCGAGGGCCCTTCCCGCGGGAGCGCGCAGTAGCTCGATGGTCTTCTTGGTTGGCCGCATGATCCGAGGCTGACTACCCTAGCACCGCCGATGGAAGAAGCCGTAGCACACATTGCGACGCCCGAGCTCGCAATCGCATTGGTCGTGAGCTTCGTGGCGGCGGCGCTCCACAGCACCGTGGGATTCGGCTTTGCGCTGATCAGCGTGCCGCTCCTCTCGTTGCTGGGCCCCGTCTATGCGCCGGTGCCGCAGCTGCTCGTCGTGTTTCCACTGACGTTGGCGATCGTGTTTCGTGAGCGCCACGCCGTCGAGGTTCGAAGCACCCTTTGGATCTTCGCGGGCCGGATTCCGGGCGCACTGCTCGGGGTCATCTTGCTCAAGATGCTCTCGAGCCCCGCCCTGGACGTGATCATGGCCCTCATGGTGCTCACCGGCGTGGCTCTCGTGTCGAGCCGCAGCGGCTTTCGCCGAACTCCCTCACGCGAGTTCGGAGCGGGAGTGGCCTCGGGCACCATGGCCATGGTGTCGGCGATCGGCGGACCGCCCATCGCGCTTCTTTATCGCAACGACACCGGACCTACCGTGCGGGCGAACTTGGGCTTGGTGTTCGCCGTCGGACTCTGCATCACCGTCAGCGTCCGCGCTGCGGCAGGCGAGGTCAGTTGGAGCGAAGTCGTCGTCGGCGCGGCTCTGCTGCCAGCCGTCTGGTTGGGGCTTCGCGCGAGCCGAAGCCTGATTCCTCGCGTGGAAGGCGCTCTCTTGCGCAATGCAATCGTGGTCGTCGCGGGTGGGGCTGCGCTGCTGCTGCTGACCCGCGGGGTGCTCAATTGGTGAAGTACACCCAAGTCGTTTCCGGTTGGAACCGCACCGCATGCCACGCGGGCGGAACTTCCGGATCGCTCCAATAGTAGAGCCAACGGGCATCGACGGGAGCGATGTTGGTGCAGCCGTGACTGCGGACCTTGCCGAAGTCGGTGTGCCAATAGGCCCCGTGCAAGGCGTAGCCTCCGTGGTAGTAGAGAGTCCACGGCACTTCCTCGACCTCGTAGAACCCGTCGATCGGATCGGTGGCATTCATCGTGGTCGAGATGTACTTCTGTTGAACTTGGAAGAGGCCCGTGGGTGGCTCGTAGCCCTCCTTGCCGCTCGAGATGAGCGTCGCATAGACCGGCTCGTCGCCTTCGTAGGCCACCAGCGTCTGCTCACTCAGGTCGACGTGGACCCACTTGGCACCTTGCGGCACGTCTTTCGGACGCTTGGCCGCCCGCGCGACTCGCACCTCGTCCCTTCGGACTGCGCCCGCCGTCCCGACGACGTAGGTCACGCCGCCCTTCACGAGCTCCTGCTCGATCACGAATCTGGCGTGCTTTTCGGCCTTTCCAGCCACACGGAGCTCGTCCGTGTCGAGGTCGACCAAATCGCGATCGCGATCGTACACGAACGCGATCGGCAGCTTCCACCCGCCTCGCCCGAGCTCTTCGCCGCGAATCGGCTGCGGGTTTCGAAGCTCGACGTCACCCTCGCGCACGTAGCGGCCTCGAACCGTCCGGTAGAAGACGGCGCCATCGGCCTCGCGCTTCTCCTTTTCGGCCAAGGCGAGGAAGTAATCCCCCTCCATCAGCGAGGAAACCACCTCCGGCGTCGGCCCCTTCTTGTCCATGGCGCGCCGCGCCTGCTTCTCTTCCTCGACCGTCGGAATGCGATAGTAGCGCGGTGCGCGCTGCTTGATCACGCGCGAATACTGGTAGGGAAGATGGTTGTCGATCTGGGCAGGAGGAACCCCGTAGCTCTCTGCCTTCGGCTCGTCGCGCACGTGAAAGCCGAGCGCGCTGCACACGTAGCCGAAGGGTGAGGCCTCATACCAGGTCCCGCCATCGCATCCCGACCCACCGACTTTGTTCCCGAGTCGCAGCACCGATCCGCGACGCACGACCCCCGCCACCTTCGGCTTTGGGGTGGCACCTTCGTAGACGAAGGCGTCGTAGTGGAATGCGGCGCCGAACAAAGCCGCGCGGCCCGGGTCGTCATTGGGGCCTCGAAAGCGCTCGTTCCAGTCGTCGAGGCCCGGTGCCCGAAGCACGCGTTGCCCGTCGGAAGTCTCCTCCAGGTGCTCTCGGCCGCCGGCGTGCTCACCGAGCGCGACCGTCCCGATGCTGACGCCGGTGATCAGCAGCGCCAACGACAATAAGGTCCACCGATTTGCGATGAATCGTAGCATCTCACGTCGTGTTGAAAGCGACGCTCGACCCTCCGTGCGCCGCCGTCCGAGGATAGCGCTACTTCCCAGAGATTCAAAAGATCGGTCGAGCGGCCCGATTTCGGGTGATTTTAGCTGTGGCAAAGCCTCGTGCACCGGTGGTAATTGCGCGGACATGCCGTCCGAATCGGCGCAACGAGCGCTCTCGCATCTCCGGGATCCAGCCGACTTTCAGTGGTACGTGATTCCCTTGCTGCTGATCGTGCTCTACATCTACCACGATCAGATCGGCCGAAAGAACTACAGCGTCGTCTTTGCCGGCTTGGCGCTGTGGGGGATGGATTGGTTCAACGAGATCTGGAACGCGTTGGTCTTCCACTTCAGCGACTACGCTCCGGTCTGGGCCGCGCCAGGCCAGAGCGCCTACTTGATTCTGATCGGGCTGAACATCGAGATCTGTTTCATGTTCGCGATCATGGGGATCGTGACGACGGTCATGCTGCCCGCCAAAGAGGTGAGGATCCTCGGGGTTCCGAACCGCTGGTTTTTCGCCATCTTTTTCGCAGCGCTGGCGGTGTTCGTCGAGTACCTGCTCAATGCGGTCGGCGCGCTCACCTGGGACTACTCGTGGTGGAATCGCTCGGCGCCGTGGCTGATCTTCCTGATCGGGTACTTTCCATTCTTCGTCGTCGCCTATTGGGTGCACGACATGCGCTGCATCAAGAGGCAAGCCGCTGCCGTCGGAGTGATTTTGGGTTTCGATGCCCTCTGCCTGATCGTCTTCGGCGCTTGGCTCGGCTGGATCTGACGCAGGACGGGGTTCAGTCCTCGCCGTACTCCTCACGGAGCGATTCCGCATCCCAGCCCATGTCCCGGCGCTCGTCGCCGTCTCGGACGTCTCGCAACATCGTCTCTTCGAGCGCATGAATGTGCTGGCGGGCCGCGCTCAAGTATTGCTCGCGGTCGTGGCGCAGGCTGGCCAGAGCCGCGAGCGACGCCTCGTCCCGCCGCTTGAATTGCTGGGCTGATCGATGGGCCTGGTGAGCGCGAAAACCGAGGGCGCGGAGCACGTCGATCGCCATGTTCAAGGAGGTGTCCAACGTCTCGCGGTACACCTTTACGACGCCTTGCTCCAGTAGGTCGTACGCTTCGATGCGACCGCGAGCCCGCGCGAGCACCCTCAGGTGGGGAAAGTGTTTCTGGATCGTCTCGACCATGCCCATGAGCTTGGCGTGGTCGTCGATCGCCAGCACCACGACCCTGGCCTCGTCTGCCCCCGCCGCGCGGAGGAGGTCGAGCCGCGAGGCATCGCCGTAGAATACCTTGAGCCCCAGCCTTCGTAGGACCTCCACGTGGTCCGAGTCGTACTCGAGCACGGTGGCTTCGACCCCATTGGCGCGCAACAGCCTGCCGACGATGCCTCCGACCCGGCCGAAGCCCGCGATGATCACCGGATTGCTCTCCTCGATGGCATCCGGCTCGGGGCGCTCGCGTTCCCGCGTCCCGAGTCGGGGTTGCAGGAGCTTTTCGTTGAGCAGCATCAAGATGGGCGTCATCGCCATCGAGATCGCGATCACCGCGATCAACCGCTGCGTCGTCTCCGCATCCAAAATTCCCTCTTGCGACGCAAACGAAAAGAGGACGAACCCGAACTCTCCGCCCTGGGCCAGCGAAAACGAAAACAAGAGGTTTTGATCGAAGCCCATGCCGAACAGACGCGCGAGCACGACGAGAATCACGAGCTTGAGCACGATGAGCGCACCCACCATGAGGGCGACCCGTGCGGGGTCGCTCAAAATCAAGCCGAAATCGACGGAGGCGCCGACCGCGATGAAGAAGACGCCGAGCAACAGGCCCTTGAAGGGCTCGATGTCGGCCTCGAGCTCGTGACGATACTCGCTGTTGGCGAGCACCACACCTGCCAAAAACGTCCCGAGCGCAGGGCTCAAGCCGACTTGGACCATCAGCAAGGCGATGCCGATCACCAGCAAGAGCGCAGCCGCGGTGAAGATCTCGGTCTGCCGGGTTTGCGCGATGACGCGAAAGAGCGGGCGAACGAGGTAACGGCCGCCGACGATGATCGCCGTGACCGAGCCGAGCACGGCCAGGGTCTGTCCCCAAGCCGGCAAGCCCTCCACCCACGAGACGGCGTGGGTCGCGGCGTCGGACGCCTGGGGAGCGGAGGCCGGCTCCAACGCGAGGAGCGGCAACACCGCCAACATCGGAATGACGGCGATGTCCTGAAACAACAAGACCGCGAACGCGCTCTGTCCGCCATCGGTGCCGATCAGACCTTTCTCGGCGAGGGTCTGCAGCACGATGGCGGTCGACGAGAGCGCGAGGATCATGCCGATGGCCAAGGCTGCGTTCCACCGAAGCCCGAGGACCAACGCCAACCCGGCGATCACCACGGTCGTGCTCACGACCTGCAGCCCGCCCAAACCGACGATCGGTCCGCGCATTCTCCACAAGAGAGACGGCTCGAGCTCGAGGCCGATCAAGAACAGCATCATCACGACGCCGAACTCCGCGAAGTGCATGACGTCCTGCCCTTCGGCGCCAATGAGCCCGAAGCCGAAAGGCCCGATGACCATGCCGGCGAGCAGATACCCGAGCACCGAGCCGAGCCCGAGACGCTTGGCCACCGGGACGGCGACGACGGCCGCGCTCAGGTAGACGAAAGCTTGAAAGAAGAATCCTTGGCCGTGCATCTCAACGACTCATCCCCCGAGGATGGCCTCCACGTCCTCGTTCAAGATCGAGCGCCGCCGGGCTTCGGCGAGGTTCAAACTGCCTTCACTCAAAGCTTTGAGAACTCGATGGTAGTCCGCGGCATTCGATGCGATCTGCGCCGATTGCATGCCGTGCGTTCCGTGCACCACGAACGGCGGCAGGTAGTCGAGCCCACAAAGGACGGCGGTCTGCTCGATCGGTCGCAGGAGCTCGGCGATGGTGAATCGATTGTGGCCGCCGTGTTGGTATGCGGATTGTCGCCCGCCGGTCGTGATCACGCTCAGCATGGTTTTGCCGCGCAGGGCGGTGCCCTCTCGTCCGTAGGCCCATCCGTGCTCCAGCACCAGGTCCTCCCATTGTTTGATCAGCGCGGGGGTGCTGTACCAAAAGAAGGGATGATGGAGCACGATCACGTCGTGCTCGACGAGGAGCGCTTGCTCCCGTGCGACGTCGACGTCGAAATCGGGATAGGCCTCGTACAGATCGTGAAAGGTGATGCCCGCGAGCCGGTCGAGGCCCTCGACCATCACCCGGTTGACGCGCGACTTTTCGAGCGCTGGGTGGGCAAAGAGCACGAGCACGCGTTGGCGTGCGCGGCGGTCGTTCTCGGAAGCGACCTCGGCCATTCCTCTACTTGCCGCGGGATCGCTCACATCGCCAGGTCGTTTTCATCGCAGGGACCTTCGCAGGGATTGATGGCACGACCATTTTCGTAGAAGTCGACGAGCACCGGGCCGAGCGCCTCGAGCTCGGTCGCGCGCCCGTGCGGGTCGCGCATGGTGTCACCCCACGGCGGGATGTTGAGGATCGGGGCCTCCGGATTGCCGAAGTCGATCTCGATCATCGCCGAGCCGAAATGCTCGCCTTCCACGACGGGGATGCCCCACACGTCGCGGATGGTCGGGGCCAGGTTCACGATCCCATCGATGGTGCGTACCATGATGTGCGCACCAAGATTAGTGACCTGGTGGTCCGACTTGGAAACCTGGACGAGTACCTCGTGCGGCGGCGTGTTTGGGAGAAGGTTGGTGCGAATGTATTTCGAGTACCCGGTCGGCTCGGCGCGATCCCAGAGCCCTTGGATGAGTGCCAGGTTCATCTGCGAATCGAGCGCATTCCAGTCGTAGTTGGCGTAAAAGAGCGGGGCGAACTCGTCGAAATTGACGCTTCGATTGAGCAGCAGATTGTATGGCTGCCCCGGGACTGCCAAAAGTGCGCGCTCGACGTCGGTGCTGAGCGCCATGATGCTCGCCCCGAGGATACCTCCTTGGCTGCCGCCGAAGTAGTAGCGCTTGCTCCCGTCGATCGCCGCGCCACCGCAGTCGCTCGTCAGTGTCTGGTTGAGCAAGGTATCGGGCCCGCCATCGGCCTCCCGAGACAGCGTTCGCATCGCCATCAGAAAGTTTAAAAAGCCCTGGTGCATGCGCTCGGGGATGGCACGGAAGTCCGAGAGATCCCCTCCTGCGATGGCGGCGAAGATGATCGGGACGTCGTCGAAGGCAAATCCCTTCCAATCGAGCGCAAAGGTCGCGAAGTTCGCTTGTGCCGCGATCGCCTGAAAGCCCAGCACCTGTTCCTTCGCCCCGAGCTGCCCGTGGCCGAACTCCACCAGCGCGGCCGGGGTCTCGATCGCGCTCTCGGGCACGATCATGGCAGCCGCGTACGGGAAGCTTCCGTTTTGCTCCGGCAGCCCGTCTTCACCGAGGTTCAGCAATCCACCCGCCGCTCCCTGGGTCATGTAGAGGGGCATGTCGAACGTGATCTCGAGCCGGCAGACGATGCCCGCAGCCAGACCCTCGTTCTTCAGCTCGATCGTGTAGGGCACGCCGTCTGGATACGTTCCGAGGGCATCGTCGCGGATGTGCACCATCGCGCGGGTGTGGTTCTCGCGGCTGGCCGTGGTGAAGTCCCAGGCCAGTTGAAGGTCCTCCCGGGGCACGCCGGCGCCCTCGAGCGTGGCGAAGATCTCCTCGAAATGCGCGCGCCGCGACTCGATCACCTCGTCGTCGGAGGGAGCTCCGTCGCGCAGCGCTGCAAACCCGGGCGAGGCCTCCACCAAGGCGCCTTCGCCATCGACCACGTTCCGAATCGCCACGATGTAGCGGGTTGCGTCCTCGGGCCGGATGGCCGGCCGGAGCATCAGGGCCTGCTCCTGCCGAAGCTCTTCGAGCGTCCGGTCGATGTTGAAGTCCGGCCGGTCTTCGCCTGCATCGACGCGGATCTTGGCCTGCACCACGTACTCGTCGAGGTCGACCCAATGCGCCAACCGCTCGCCGGTCTGCGCATTCAAGATCACCGTGGGTGAGTCGTCGAGCAGGGAGTCGGCGATGGTGTCCGGGGTGGGCAAGCCGGTCACGGTGGCGCCGGGAAAGTGCGTCATCGCCGCGATGCCGGGAGAAAATCCATCCATTTCGTTGAACGCGTCGGGGGTGGAGCGAACGCCGTCGCCGTTTTCGGGCATGATCGCCTCGGGCAACGCCAGGCGAATCCCGGTGACGGTGCTCGCGTCGCTCACCGTCCAGTAATCGTTGGGGTAGGGGAATCCGCAGTAGGTCGGCGTCAGCGGATCGCAGCCGAGCGGCGGCGCCGGAATCATGCCTCCCGCTCCGCCGGCGCCCGCCGAGCCCCCGGCCCCTCCCGAGCCGGCGGCTCCGTCGTCGCCGTCGTCCCCACAGCCTCCGATCGACAACGCGCCACAAAGGAGACCGATCCACACGAGCTCGAGTCGTTTCATCGGCGCGATGCTAAAGGCAACCGTCCCATTTTGCTAGCGTGAGCAACCTCGGCCCTTGAAGTCCGTGCCGGATGCGCCAAGAAGCTCTCCATGAAAACCGCAGTGGTGACAGGCGCAGGAAAGGGGCTCGGCCGTCAGATCGCCGAGGGCCTTTCCCGCAAGGGATTCGCGGTGCTCGTCACGGACCTGGACGGGCCCAGCGCACAGCGTACGGCCGAGGCGATCGGCGGCGATGCGTGGTCGATGCAGCAAGACGTCCGAGACCCGGCCTCCCATCACGAGGTCGCGCGGGCGGCGAATGCGCGCGGGTCCCTCGCGGTTTGGGTGAACAACGCGGGCGTCCTGCACACCGGCAACGCCTGGGAGCAGAGTGACGAGGTGATCCGCCAAATGACCGAGGTCAACGTGCTTGGCATGATGTGGGGCGCGCGGGCAGCCGTCGACGCGATGCGTGCTGCCGGTGGGCACGTGATCAACATCGCCTCGATGTCCTCGATCACGCCTGTCCCCGGTCTCGCAGTCTACGGAGCCACCAAGCAAGCCGTGTTGGGCTTCACCATTTCGCTCGCTGGCGACCTCGAGCGCGCCGCGCTGCCCATCAAGGTGAGCGCCGTGTGCCCCGATGCGATCGACACCGACATGGTACGGAACGTGCGGTCATCGAAAGAAGCAGGGCTCGTGTTTGCCGCCCCCAAGCTCCTCACCACCGCGCAGGTGGCCGAGGTCGTCATGGAGCTCGTCGATCGACCGCGGCTCGCGGTCAGCGTGCCACGTTCGCGCGCGGCGCTGGCTCACGCGCTTCGCCCCTTCCCCGAAGTGGGGCTGCGCGCTCTCAAACCCTTTTTGTGGTTCGGAGAGCGGCAGCGGGTGAAGATCGAGTGAACGCTCAGTCTTCGCCGTTTTTGCTTTCGTTGTAGATGTGGACGTCGCGCTGTGGGAACGGGATGGAAATGCCTTCCTCGTCGAAGCGTCGCTTCACCTCGCGCGTGATGTCCCAGTACACGTCCCAATAGTCCGCCGTGTTCGACCAGGGGCGAACGATGAAGTTCACCGACGAGTCCCCGAGCTCGTGAAGCTTGATCACCGGCTCTGGGTCTTTGAGGACCTTTTCGTGACTCATGACGATCTCCGTGAGCACCTTCTCGGCTTTCGGAATGTCATCCGAGTATCCGATCCCGAACGTGAGATCGACACGGCGCGTCGTTTGATTGGTGATGTTTCGGATCACGCCGCCCCAGATCTGTTTGTTCGGTACGATCATCAGCTGGTTGTCGAAGGTCAGGATCATCGTGGACACGAGATTCATCTGATCGACCTTGCCCAACACGCCGCCTGCCTCGACTGCGTCGCCGACGTCGAAGGGCCGATACACGAGGATCATCAGACCCGAGGCGAAGTTCGAAAGCGTGTCTTGAAGGGCAAAGCCGATGACGAAGCCGGCGATGCCGAGGCCTGCGAGCACCGGGCCGACTTCCACGCCGAGCTGCGCGACCGCGATGATGAGCCCGATCAGCAGGATCAGGCGACCCGTGGTCTTGACGAAGAAATCCTTCGCCAAGCTGGAGACCTTGAGCTTCGAACGGTCGAGCCCGCGGCTGACGGCGCTACGCCCGATCCGGGCCAAGACCCAAAACGCAAACAGGATCAACAGGAACACCAGCACCTGGAACACGACTGCGGCGCCATTGGTGCGCAGCCAGTCGCCGACGTCCGCGAACCACGCCTCGATCAATCCGGAAGCGACTTCGGTGTCGAGAACGTCCTGAGAGAGCTTGCCGGTTGCGCTGATGATGCCTTGCTTGAGCTCTGCCGTTTCGAGGCCGTACTTGTCCATCAGGCTCACGGTGATGCGCTGCGCGTCGGCCAAGGCATCTCGCACCTTCTTGAGGGCCGCGAGCTCTTTTTGCGCTTCGGCATCCTCGCTCACCTTCGGTCGGCCGCTGATCTCGTCGATCCGTTGCTTGGTATTCTTCAGGAGCCCCGAGATCATCGTGGCTCGCACTTGGAGACGCGTCTTCAGGGCTTCGACTTCGCTCTCCACGTCGGCGCCGAGCGTCTCTCGCTGGTCGATGTTCGCATCGAGGTAGCCGATGAGACGGTTCGAGCTCGAGAGGCTCTCGACGACGGCCTCGCGGGCCTTGTTGGCGTCTTCGAGGCCTCCCTTTTCCATGGTTTCCACGAGTGTCAGGCCCTCGGTGTTGAGCGCCTTCAGGCGCTCGTGCATGGCGGTGGCGTCTTTCTCGAGGATTTCGAGCGCCGTGGCGCGAGCCTGTGCCACATCTGCGCCGGCGTCGGCTCCCTCATTCACGAGCTCGACGAGCTTTGCCAAGTCGCGCCGCTGACTCGAACGCCGGTCCGAAAGCTCCTTTTCCAGAATCGCGCGGGTCGCCGTGTCCTCGAGGTTCCCGAGCTTTGCGTCCATTTCTTCGAGCTCGGCGTTTCGCTTTTCGATCTCTTGGATCAGCGCGTCGATCTGCGCTTCGACGCTCTGCTCTTGGGCGGCTTCTTCTTGTGCAGGGGCCCGCTGGGGCAAGGAAACGACTGCAAAAGTAAGCACCAGCGCGTAGAGTGCGTGCCTGCGGACCTGCTGTGCGGATGAGCTCATGATCTGTCCCTTCGAGTGTGAAAATGCCCGGCCGTGGAAGCGGCCCTGCAAAGAGCGCGTATTCACTAGTCGAAGTTTCCGTCCCCCTCAAGAGCGCAACCGGAGATTGAACCCGTTCGGGCGGCGCTATAGAGTTGCGGCCGTCCCGGAGGGTCCATGACACGCAGACATCGTCGGTTTTGGGAGCTGGTGGTCGCCTTTTGTTTCCTGAGCGTTTCTTCGGCCGCGGCGCAGTGGGATCCTTCCGTCCAGGACGGCATGTCTACGACGGCGACCCCGGCGCCTCCACCGCCTCCTGCGCCGCCCGATCAGATGGTCTCGGCGCCCCCTCCGTCTTCGACGCCGCAAACCAAGAAAGGCGTCGGCGTCGGGTTCACGTGGTCGCTGGGTCTCGGGGTCCCCATCGTCTTGGACGTTCCCCGCGACATCGTGCGGCCCGGTGCCAACATCTTCTTCTTCGGCGGCGCCGACTTCGATTTCGTCGTCATCGGTGGCTCGCTCGGGCTTCAGTGGAACCCGATCGACTTCGGAAGTGGGACGCTCGTGAATGGAACCGTCGTCTCAGGAAGAAATCCCCTGAATCGTTTCTACTTTTCGATCCCCGAGGTTCGGTTTCAGATCCCCGGCCTGAAGGTCGTCTTGCCCTACGTCTCGGGCGCGTTCGACATCAACTTCTGGAACTTTCGTGAGAGCACGATCGCCTGCGGGTGGTGGTATTGCAGCAATGTGTCGGTCTATCGGTTCACACCCGGATTCACCGGCAAGGCTGGCCTCGGCTTCAACGTGAAGAACAGCGGCGTGTACATCGACGCCGGCTTCCAGTACTCGTTCACGGGCAAGGGAGACTTCTTCGAAGAGTCCGGCTGGTGGCTCTCCCCGTACGTGGGCGTCTTGATCCGGCAACGCTAGCGGCGGATCAACGGCTTCGGCGCGAGCTTCCGCCTCCGCGCCCGCTGCCTCGACTCGGCTGGGAAGGCCGCGTGCTCGGGCTCCTGCCACGGGACCCACGGCCACTGCTCGGCTGGGTGGGCCTGGTGCTGGGCTGCTTGGGCCGCGTGCTCGGCTGGGAAGGCCGTGTGCTCGGTTGCGTCGGTCGGGTCTGGGTGGGCCGGGTAGCCGGTCGCTGGGGGGGGCGCGCCGTCGGAGGAGGCCGGCGCGGCGGCGGGGGCGCCCGATGCGTCACGGCCCAGCGGTATCGTGGGTGGCGGAACGCGGGCGTTCGAACGAAGGCGGGATGACGGTGGTACCAGTGGTAGTGGTACCAAGGATGCCAAACCGGAAAGAAGATGGGCGGCGGCACGTAAACGCCGGTCCATACGTAGACCGTCGTCGTCGTCGTGCGTTGCGGCGGCGGCGCTTCTGCGGTCGTCGCGGGCGGAAGCGCGGCGTTGCCGATCGCGTCCGGGGATCCTGGTGCTGGCGTGGAGCGATAGATCACCACGTCGGTCCCGGGATTTGCCCAACCCGCGTGGTGGAACACCCATTGGTTTTCGTTCCACTCCCACCGCGGCGGCACCAGCACCATGCCTTGGACTTTGTAAATCCAGTGGCCGCTCACCCATTCGAACTGCTGCCCGGTCCAAATCCAGTGTCCGGGCAGCCAGTGAAAGGACGTCGAGGCGAGCACGGCGACCGATGGTTGTGCCTCGGCGAGCGGATCGGGCGTCTGAGGATGAGGGGGTCGTTCGTCGGTGCCCTCGACCGGTGGCGCTTCGGCTGGGGGCGCGCTTCGGGGCGGCGGCGGCATGTCTTCGGGGATCTCGTCGACCGAGCGAGGGGAGGGTACTTCGGTGGCCTCCTGCGCGGATGCCCACGCGGGCAAACCGAGGCCCAACCACGACGCACAGAGCAGATACGTCGTGAGCTCGATTGCGACCGTGGTTCCCTTACTCATCGAGCTGGATGGCGATCACGGCCCAGTTTTTCTTGGAGCCGCTCAATCGTGCGCCGAGGTCTACCAAGGTCATCTGCCAGCCGTACTTGTCTCGGATTGCCTGAATGGCCGATTGCTTCTCGCGCTCGTCGTGAACCAAGCGCCCCGTCGCGTCGTGCCAAGGGCCTTTGATCGCGCCGCGCACACCGCATTCGGCGATTCGCATCTTCGGGTTTCGGCGCAGTCTCTTCACCTTGTACGAGTCTCCATTGGTGAAGACCACGAGATCCTCGCCGTCACGGGCTACCCAGACGGGCGTGCGCACGCCGGTCCCGTTCTTTCGGTAGGTTTCCAGGCTCACGTACCGTGCCTCTGCCAGATCCTCGAATGCGGACATGAAAGGAGCATAAACGGGCTTTGGCCGGTGCGCATCTGCTGGTACAAGGCGATGCCATGCTTCGACGATCGGCTCTTTTTTCGCTGGCGCTGGGCGCCGCCGCCGGGTGTGCTTCCAGCAGCTCCGATGGAACGGGGTACACACCCACGACCGACACGTCCGGGGTGTGTGAGACCCCGCTCACGCCTCACGAGCCGTTGTGCAGTGGAGGCTTTGCCGATACGACCTGGCCCGGCTCGCACCGCGGGAGCTACGCGCAAGGGTCCTCGTCACTTCCGGGACCAAGCGTTCCCGAGGTGACCGAAAGCCAGCACCTGGTGCTCGACGGTCCCGGCATCCCGGTGATCACCTCGTTCAGCGCTCCATACCCGGATGGCGGCCGGGCCGTATGGTCCACGGTGACCGGCACCGAGGCCGCGATCGTCAAGATCGACCATGACACGTTCGAGATCATCGACTGGTACGTGCCTGGGGACCGAGAGGACGACCCGCCCACCTTCACGCTTGGGCTGAGCGGGGCCTACACGGGCATCGACGCGCGGAACCGTTTCGTGGTGGGTCGGACCCGTTTCGTCTCATTGTTTCGGGACGAGGAAGAGGGGAACCGCCTCTCGCCGATCGCCCTCGAGAAGCGGATCTTCATGCCGGACCAGGTCTTTTGCAACGAAGACGACGTGATTGCGGGCATGACGCTCACCTACGATGGTCAGCTCGCCTTTGCGACCGAGCTGGGGAACCTGTTCGTGATCTCCCCGGATGCCGACCCAAGCGATTTGGGCGAAATCCCGGTGGCCTCCGCCAACCCCGACTGCGGCAGCGCCGATCCCGCCGACCTCGAGATCGTGTCCAACAGCCTCGCCGCCGACGAGAACGGAGGCATCTACATGCTGACCAGCGCGGCCATGTACCGATACGACTGGGACGGGAGCGGATTGACGCAAGCTTGGCGCGCCGAATACGAGTCGGAGGCCGAGATTTCGAGCCCGATCCGCTTGGGCCCAGGCTCCGGTTCGACGCCGAGCCTCATGGGGACGCGCGCAGACGACGATCGTTTCGTCGTGATCACCGACGGGCAGGCTCTCATGAATCTCGTGCTGTTCTGGCGCGACGAGGTTCCGGAGGACTGGGAGCCAATCGCGCCAGGCAAAGATCCGCGGATCGCATGCGAGGTGCCGGTCGACTTCGGAACCGGCGCCGCCGAGGCCATTTCGGAGCAGTCGGTGGCCGTCCGAGGCTATGCCGCCGTCGTCGTCAACGATCTGCTCACCGATCCGACCGTCAACCCGCCGTCCATGCTCGACCTCGGCGCGGTCGCCCAAAATCTCGTCTCCGCGCTCGAAGGCGGCATCCCCGAAAAAGCCCCCTTCGGCGTCGAGCGGATCGACTGGGACCCGGTGACGAGGACCTGCGCGACGGTCTGGGCAAACGCCGAGATCAGCATCCCCAACGGCATCCCCGCCATCAGCGAAGCCTCGGGGATGGTGTACGGTGCGGGACAGCGCGACGGGCAATGGGGTCTCGAAGGTCTCGACTTCGACACCGGTGCATCCCGTCTCTGGGTTCCGGCTGGACCGGGCACTTGCCCCCAAGAGTATCTCGAGGTCACGGCCCTTCTTCCCGGCGTGGCGGAGGTGTTGGAGCAGGTGCCGGACTCCTGCGAGAACTCGGTGTACGCTGCGACGACCGTCGGCCCGGACGGCACGGTCTACCAGGGCACGTTGAATGGAGTGACTCGATACGTGACCTCGGCAGCCGAGGGCATCGACGTCGACGACCAGGCCCAGGCGGGCATCGACCAGGCGCTCGACCTTCTCGCACGGGTGGAGGCAGGCTCCGCTGGCCCGATTCCGGAGCGCGACCTTCTGCGCCGAGCCATCGTCCAGCTCGCCGCGGCGGAGGAGGTGGCCTTGCAGC
The DNA here is from genome assembly GCA_964495565.1 of uncultured Sandaracinaceae bacterium. Classification (GTDB taxonomy): domain Bacteria; phylum Myxococcota_A; class Polyangia; order Polyangiales; family Houyiibacteriaceae; genus SG8-38. Next base: position 55,600 of record CAZBWQ010000009.1, read on the forward strand.
ACGGGATCGATGACACGGCTGCGGGGATCGCGAGCGCCCTCGAGTCACTCGATGCCGCGGTCGCGTCCCTCGACGCGGGGGAGCCCTTCGAGGGCGAGCTCCAAGCCGCGCGCGATGCGTTGAACGGTCTTTGACCTACCGGCCTCAGGCCTGGCCTTCCAAGCGCGCCACGACCTCGTCCGTCAGCTCGGGCAAGACCTCGAGCGCGCCCATGTTTTCGCGGACTTGGTCGACGTCGCTCGCGCCCGTGATGACCGTCGAAACCCTCGGGTTCTTCGCGCACCAGGCGATAGCGAGCTGAGCCGGGGTACAGCCGAGCTCGTCGGCGATCCGCACCACACGCCGAATCTGCTCGTGGTTGTCCGGGGAGGTGATCAAGTCACGAAGCCACTCGTACCCGGGGAGCGCGGCACGGCTGCCCTCGGGGATCCCGTCGAGGTACTTCCCGGTGAGCGCGCCCGAAGCGAGCGGGCTCCACACCGTGGTCCCCATCCCGTGTCGCTCGTAGAGGGGTGCATACTCCCGCTCCACGCGGTCTCGCCAAAGCAGGTTGTACTGCGGCTGTTCCACGACGGGCTTTCGAAGGCCGTATCGTTCCGCGATGTCGTAGGCCCGTTCGATCGACTCCGCCTCCCACTCCGAGGTGCCCCAATAAAGAGCCTTTCCCGCGGCGACGATGTCGCTCATGGCCCACACCGTCTCTTCGATCGGCGTTTCCGGGTCCGGGCGATGGCAGAACAACAAGTCGACGAAGTCCAGCCCGAGCCGCTCGAGCGAGCCATCGATGGCCTGCATCAAGTACTTCCGATTCAGGGTGTTTTTCGTGTTGGGGCCCTCACGCAAGCCCCAGTAGAGCTTGGTCGAGATCACGTACGACTCGCGGGGCCAACCGAGCTCCTCGATCGCCTCGCCCATGATCGACTCCGACTTGCCGCCTGCGTAGACCTCGGCGTTGTCGAAGAAGTTCACCCCGGCTTCCCAGGCTGCCTGCATGCACGCGAGCGCCGAGTCCGTGCCGAGCTGATTGTGAAAGGTTACCCAGGAGCCGAACGACAGGACGCTGACCTTGAGGCCTGCATCGCCGAGTCGCCGGTATTCCATCTCCATGCGAGCTACGTCTTACTGGATGGGCGCGCCGTCGTCGATCCACTGCTCGATGACGTCGATTTTGGCGTCACAGAGCATCCCCCCGATGGGCATCTGCAAAAACGGGGGCTGAATGCCCACGCCCAAGATCTTGTTCATCAAGTACGACGCGCCGCTGTTCCCGGCCTCGACCCGGAGCAGGCTGGGCACCTGCACCGACTTCACGCCGATCAGGTCGGCCTCCGATGCGCTCACCGAGCTCAGATCGAGCATGGCCTGCGGGTTGGCCGCGTCGTGGCACGCGCTCGCGGCGCAGCTCACGTTGAACACGCCCGTCTGAATGGAGGTCAGCGTCGGCTCGATGGTGTCGATGCACACGCCGTCGCACTCGACCTGCCCGCTGTCGCAACCGTTGCCGCCGTCGGCCTCCCCATCATCTCCGCAACCCGTTCCGATCACGCCCAGGCTCACGAGCAAGGACAACCCAAAAGCAATTCGATTCATGCGAGCCCGTATAGTTTCTAATGAAACGGCCGTAAAGAGGCCTGGGAGGGGTCTGGGCGGGTTGCATCGCCCCGGAGGACAATTTTACAAAGTGGTAACTTTCGATCGCCACGAGGGTGGCATGGCATGACCGCAGACGCCGCAGCGCAGACGAGACGGGGCTCGTTCCCGCCGAGGCCGATTCCGAGGGCCCCCGGACACTGGTTGTTCGGGTCCTTGTTCGATCTCGTCCGCGATCGCTCGGGTTTCCTGATCGACGGCCACGCCCGATACGGCGACGCGTTCGTGGCCCGTGTGCTCGTGCGGGATCTTCTCTGTGTCCGTGACCCCGCGCTGGTCAACGCGATCAACGTCACCCACTGGGCCGATTTCTACAAGCCCGACTACATCAAGGCGATGTGGAAGCCGTTTCTCGGCAACGGCTTGGTGCCCAACGACGGGGAGTCTTGGAAACGGCAGCACAAGCTGATCATGCCGGGCTTCCACAAGAGGCGCATCGATGCCTACGCGCCCACGATGGTCGCGTTCACCAGTCGCATGATCGACCGTTGGACGGAGGGAGAGCGGCGAGACATGCGCGTCGAGCTCAACGCCTTGGCTCTCGAAGTCGTGGCGAGCACGCTCTTCGACATCGACATCGGGAAGGAAGACTCCAAGACGATTCGCGAAGCGATCGGCGAGGTGAGTGAGATCTTGGTGGCGGATGCCGACAAGATGATTCCACGTCCCAGCTGGTGGCCGACGGCGAGCAACCGGAGAAAGAAGCGCGCCATCGCCAAAATCGAGGAAATCATCCACCGCGTCCACCAAGAGCGGCTCACCAGCGGCAAAGACCGCGGCGATCTCTTCTCCCACATGGTGTTCGCCGAAGACGAGCACGGGCGCATGTCCGATCGACAGCTTCGCGACGAAGCGATGACGCTCATTTTCGCCGGTCACGAAACCACGGCGCATGCGTTGACCTGGACCTGGTATTTGCTGGCAAAGCATCCGGACGCGGTCGCCAAGATGCGCGAGGAGCTCGATCGGGTTCTCGGGGTGCGGTCCGCGGTAGTCGAAGACCTGCCGAATCTTCCGTACCTGGAGATGGTGGTGAAAGAGTCGCTGAGGCTGCTCCCCTCGGTATGGGCCTACGCCCGGCAGGCCCAGCGCGATCTCTTCATCGAAGGATACGAGATCAAAAAAGGGCAGACCGTCACCATCAGCCACATCGCGATGGGAAGAAACCCAAAGTACTACGACGAGCCCGAGGCGTTTCGGCCCGAACGTTGGACGCGTGAGCTCGAGCGGAGCCTGCCGCGGGGCGCCTACACGCCGTTTGCCGGAGGCCCCCGCGTCTGTCTCGGAAAGCAATTCGCGATGATGGAGATGCGGATGATCCTCGCCACGCTTCTTCAGCGGGTGGAACCCAACCTGCCCGAGGGCTTCGAGCCAGATTTCGTCACGGAGCTGTCGATGCACCCGGGCCCGCGGGGCATGCCGACGATCGTCCGGCTCCGCAGAAACGCTTCTGCATGACGCGGCCGGGCCCTGACTCCCGTTGGGAAGTTCGCGGGATTACCTCGAAGCGCGTCCGCGTCTTCGATCCCGAAGCGGTGACGGCGTACGGCGTCCCGGAGGTCCATCCCGAATCAGTCGGGCTTCGGCCGGACGACGTCGACGCGATTTGGGACGAAGTGGTGAGCTTCTATCGAACCGGCTTCCATCCGGCGCTCGGGTTGTGCATTCGCCGGCGTGGCGAGGTCATACTCGATCGCGCCATCGGACACGTGCGGGGCAACAGTCCGCACGATTCCCCCGGCACGCCTCTCGTCCAGGCGACACCAGCTACGCTGTTCAACTTCTTTTCCGGGTCGAAAGCCGTGACGGCGATGCTCATTCACCTACTGGCGGAACGGCAGCTGCTGCACGTGGACGAGCCAGTCGCTACGTTCATTCCCGAGTTTGGGCGCAGGCGAAAGGATCGGATCACCATCCGTGATCTCTTGACCCACCGCGCGGGTCTCCCCGCGGCGCCCCCGGGAGCGGCCGACCTCGATCTTCTCGAGCAACCGGAGAAGATTCTCGATCTCATCTACGACCTCGAGCCGATTCATCGGCCCGGCACGGTGCTCGCCTACCAGGCGGTGAGCAGTGGGTTCATCTTCGCGGAGCTGATCCGGCGTGTCGCCGGTGTCGGCATCCGCGAGCTCCTTCGACGTGAGATCTCGGAGCCCCTCGGCATGAGCCACTTCAACTACGGAGTGCCGCCCGAGAGGCTCGGTGAGGTGGCCGTCGATGCATTCACGGGCCCGAAGCTGATTTGGCCGATGCGGGACATATTCTACAAGGCCTTCGGTATTTCGGTCGAGGAAGTGATCGAGCTTTCCAACGATCCGCGCTTTCGGACGGCGGTGATTCCCTCGGCGAACCTGATTGGCACGCCGGACGACATCTGCCGCTTTTTCGAGATGCTCGTGTCCGGAGGGGTTTTCGACGGCAAACGCATCTTCTCGGTTTCCACGGTGCATCGGGCCATCGAGCCGCAAACCTTCTGGCAGGTCGATCGGGTGATCATGTTGCCGATGAGCTACTCGATGGGCTTCATGCTCGGCACCGATCCGGTGGGGCTCTACGGCGTGTGGTGTGGCCGGGCCTTCGGCCACGTGGGCCTCAGCAACATTCTCGCGTGGGCGGACCCGGAACGGGATCTCTCCGTCGCATTCATGAACTCGGGAAAGCCCTTCTTTGCTTTGGATACGCGGCACTGGCCGGAGCTCGTGCGTCGAATCAGCACGCGCGTGCCCCGCGACGGCGACCGCTTGCCCGGCCTGCGGGACTAAGAGCCCGCGGGCTCGAGAATGACCACCGGGATGACCCGGTCCGTCCAGGCTTCGTAGCTCGCGAAGTCGGGGTAGTGCGCGACGAGCTTCGGCCACAAGCGCGCTCGCTCTTCGGGTGACGCGGTTCTGGCGCGCATCTTTCTCTTGTGACGCTTGATCTGGACCTCGCACTCGGGATTGGCGAGGAGGTTCTTGTACCACAGCGGGTTCGTGGGAAGCCCGCCTTGCGAAGCGACGACGATCACGTCGTCCCCGTCCTCGATGTAAAGCAGTGGCGCCGTTCGCGGCTCGCCGCTCTTTCGACCGATCGTCGTCAACAGCAGCACCGGAACTCCCCACGGAAATGCGCTTCCGACGCGCCACTTCGAGCCGAGGAGGCCGCCCGTCCAACGGTAGACCGCCACGTTCACCTTGGACATGGTGCGAATGATCTTCCGGACGTACGGCTTGTCGAGGCCCTCCGGCTTCGGTTTGATTTTCACGATGTCAGTCGTCATGTCGTCACCCTCTGTGCCTCGTCGATGCATCATTCTTTGTTCGCGCGTCGAAGCACCGCCACGTAGATCTTGTCGACGGCGCCGACCGGAAGCCGTTCGAGCGAAGAGCGCAAGGGATCGGGCTTCACCGAATACACCGGCTTCGGCCGCTTTGCGCTGAGTGCCTCTTCGACGACCTGCGCGAGGATGTCCGGGTCGCGGGCGGAGTTGATCTGCTTCCCTGCGAGCTTTTTGAGCTTCTGAATGACGCGAGCGAACCGCGCCGTCTCGGCCTCGGCCTCGGTGAATGCGCGTTCGATGCCTTCGACCATGCTGGTGCGAAACGGGCCCGGCTGAACCGTGATCACTTTGACGTCCAGCAGGGCGACCTCTCGTCGCAATGCCGTCGAGTAAGCTTCGATCGCGTGCTTGCTCATGGCGTAGGGCCCGTTGAAGGGCGCCGCGCTCTGCCAGCCCGTTTCCGAGCTGACGTTGACGATTCGGCCTCTGGCGGCTTCGACCAGCGGGAAGAAAGCCTGGTTCACCCGAAACGTGCCCATCACGTTGATGTCGAGGATGCGAGCCAGGCGTTCCTCCGGCATGTCCGTCAGAGAGCCTACGCCCATGATGCCTGCGAAGTTGACCAGGCCGTCCAGGCGATCGGTTTGGCTCGCCACGGCGTCGTATGCATTGCGAATGCTCTCTCGACTGGTCACGTCCATGACGATCGGAACGAGCTCGGGATCGTGCAGCGACGTTCGAAGCATCTCTTCGCTGATGTCGGCCGCAAACACCTTCCAGCCGCGGGCGACGAGGCGCTCGGCCGTGGCGCGACCCAGTCCGCCGCCCGCACCCGTGATCAGCGCAGCCCGACTGCCCATTTCGTTTCCACTTTTTGCCGAGGAAGGTCTTGCATCGGTCAGTTCACTCCCCGCGCTTGGTCGCCCCAATATTGCTTTCGCAGCGTCTTTTTGTCGGGCTTGCCGAGCGCGGACAAGGGAATGGAGTCGACGAAGTCCACGGACTTCGGAGCCTGCACCGAGCCTTTGGCATCTTTGACTGCCGTGATGAGCTCCGACGCCAAGTCTTCGGTGGCCTCGTGGCCCGGGCGGACGATCACCACTGCTTTGACCGCTTCTCCCCAGCGTTCGTCCGGCACACCGATCACCGCGACCTGGGCCACCGCGGGGTGCGCGGAGATCACGTCCTCGATCTCGCGTGGAAACACGTTGAAGCCTCCCGTGACGATCATGTCTTTCTTTCGATCGACGATGTAGAGGTAGCCGTCCTCGTCGAAACGGCCGACGTCACCGGTGTGCAACCAGCCTCCCGCGAATGCTTCCTCCGTCTGCTCCGGAAGCCCGTTGTAGCCCTCCATCACGAGGGGTGCCCGCACGCAGATTTCTCCCGCTTCACCCTCGGGGACCGGTTGGTTGTCTTCGCCGAGCAGCGCGAGATGAACCCAGGGGCTCGGACGGCCGCACGAGGCGAAGCGCTCTGGCTTCGACAGGTCGTGCTCGTGCTTCTTGAGGTGCGTGAGCGCCATGGGCGCTTCGGATTGTCCGAAGCACTGAAAGAAGATCGGTCCCCACTTTTCGACGCCCTCCTTCAGCCTGGCCGGGCTCATCGGGGAGGCACCGTAGAACAGCGTTTCCAGGCTCGACAGGTCGGCCGTCGTTGCCCTCGGATGGTCGAGGAGGGGGTAAATCATCACCGGCACGAGGAAGGTGGCCGTGATCTGGTGCTTCTCGACCGCGTCGAAGAACAAGTCGGGCGTGAAGCCCTGCAGGGCCACGAACGCGCCCCCCGCCTGAAGCGTCGGTACCACGAAGGCGGCCGCTGCATGCGAAAGGGGCGTCGCGATGAGAAAGCGCACCTGTTCGGGCCACTCCCACTCGGCCATTTGGATCATCGTCATGTACGCCGCCGATCGGTAGGGCTGCCGAACGCCTTTCGGTCGGCCGGTGGTGCCTCCGGTGTACACGATCGTGTTGAGATCGTTGGCACCGATGTCGGGAGCCACCAGAGGCTGCGCCTCGAAGCCCGCCGCCAACGCGTTCAAGTCTTCGCCGGCCTGCGTCGGGCCGAAGGCGAAGAGGTTCTTTAGCCCGGGCACTTTTTGTTTCAGCTCGGCGGCTCGCGCCTCGAACAGCGTGGGATCGTAAACGAGCGTGTCGATCTCGGCGTCTTCGAGGACATAAGCTTGATCGTTCGCGGAGCCGAGGGGGTGAAGCGGCGTGTTGCACGAGCCGATCAGCATGTTGGCGCACAAGTTGTAGAGCACCTCGGGCCGATTCGCGGAGAGGACGGCCGTTCGTGATCCCTTGCGCAGGCCTTTGGACTGCAAAGCCTGGGCGAATCGACTCGCGTGGGCTCGAACCTCTGCGTACGTGATCGTCTGATCACCGAGGAAAAGAAAAGGCCGGTCGTCGTATCGATTGAGCCCCCCGATGATCAGGTGCGGAAGGAGCGGCATGTCGAAGAGTCGCGGGTGAGTCATTGCGAGATCCTTTTTTCTCGATTTTCGTTCGTGTGGAGCTGGGGCTGAAAGTGTTTCAGCAGAAACTGAACGATGGCCCCGGTGAACGCGTCGTTGCGGTCGCCAGCGACCATGTGATGCGCGTCTGCCAGGTCGACGTACTCGGCATGTGGGACCATCTCGAGGAATTCGGCGGCGGTCTGCGGCGAGACGATGTCACTCAGCCGTCCGCGGACCAACAACGCGGGAATCCGGAGGTTGCGAACCTTCGACAGGCGCTCCTTCATGCGGCGGTCGTCCTCTGCGGTGTACTGGTCGCGCTCCCAAGTTCTCAGCATCTCGGGGTCCCAATGCCAGTAATGACGGCCGTCGTCCCCGCGACGCAGGTTCTTCTCGAGGCCCGAGAGGTCCTTGGGCCGTTTTCGGTGCGGCAGATACCGGGCGATCGCGTCTGCGGCCTCTTCGATCGAGCCGAAACCGCCGGTTCCTCCTCGCATGAAGGCCATGATCCGGTCGACGCCCTCGGTTTCCAAGCGCGGTGTCACGTCGACCAGGATCACCGCCTTGGCCACCGACTCCTCCTGACTCGTTTCGGCGAGGAGGGCGGTCATTCCGCCGAGCGAGGCACCCACCAAGACGGGCTGCCCGGGGAGCTGTTTCAGCACTCCGCGCAGATCCTCGACGAAGTGATCGAGCCTGTATTGTCCTCGGGCGGCCCAACCGCTTTCGCCATGGCCGCGATGATCCATGCAGATGGTGTAAAACCCTGCGTCCGCCAAGGCTTCCGCGCTTCCGCCCCACGCATGCCGCGTCTGGCCCCCGCCGTGGAGAAACAAGACCGGCTGGTGCGCGGGATCCCCGTACGCATCGGCGGCGATCGACATGCCGGTTTCGAGCTCGAATCGAAGGAACCTGGCTTTCGACGTCGGATCGACCATGGGCACGCTCACGAAACGAGCTCGGCCGTGGGCCAGGCACAGGTGGGATGCGAGTCGCTCACCATGTCGACCACGCGGTATGCGATGCAGGCGGGGAGCTTTGGTGAAAAGGACCGCACGCCGGAGGTGAGAAACATCAAGACCGCGGGCGTGACCATGCCCACGAGCATCATCCGGGCGAACACGAGACGCGATTCCGATGCGCCTTCGGAGACCTGGCGCAGCCGCGCCTGCAGGATCTCCTGCGAGCGGACCAAGGTCTCGCCGACTGCCTTTTCTGGAACGTCCTGCTGAGGGCCGAACATGATTCCCAAGATGAACTTGGCGGTGATCGGCTTCTTGCTCATGTTGGTCAGGACGAACCGCACGAAGCGCTGGCAGACTTCGAAGATCGTGTCGGCCTCTCCCAGGTGGTTTTCGAGGGCGGCGCAGTACGCGTCGTGCCTGTCGGCCACCAGCTCGACGACGAGGTTCTCCTTGCTGCCGAAGAAGTGATAGAGGCTCGGTGCCGAGGTACCAGCTTCGCGTACGATGTCGCGCACGCTGGTCGCCGCGAAACCCCGCTCCGCAAACAAGCGCTCGGCCGTTTCCAAAATCACCTCCCGCGTGCCGGTAGCTCGCTGTGCCGCCTCGGCCCGCGCCATCACTCCCCCCGGAAGATGGGCTTGCGTTTCTCCATGAAGGCGGTGGGCCCTTCGATGGCGTCCTTCGTCTTGAAGACCGGCTGGCCGATCTCCAACGATCGAGCAAGCGCCTCCTTTGCGGGGATTCCGTCGTTCTCGATCAGCGATCGTTTGACGGCTTGCACCGCGACCGGTCCGTTGGACGCGACCTGCTCGCCGATCTCGATCGCTTTTTCGAGCGCTTTTCCGTCCGCAACCACGTGTCCGATCAACCCGTAGTGCAAGGCCTCGTCGGCGCTCAGACGTCGACCGGCCAAAAGCATCTCGGCGGCGATGGTGTAGGGGATCTGCCGACGCAACCGAACGCTCGAGCCTCCTAGCGGAAACAACCCGAGTTGAACCTCGGTCACGCCGAAGACCGCGCTCTGCCCGGCCACGCGGATGTCCGTCCCCTGGAGAATCTCGGTGCCCCCCGCGAGCGCGTAGCCCTCCACCGCCGCAATCAGAGGCTTCGTGGTCAGGTAGTGCCGCAACAGGGCTTTCCAGTGGAGGTCGGGGTTGTCCTTCATCCGCTTCAGCCATTGGTCGTCGGCGCTCCACTGACCCGACCGCATCGCGCCGAGATCGCTTCCCGCGCAAAACACGCCGCCCTTGCCGGTCAGGATGATGGCCCGCACGTCGTGATCGCGGTCCGCCTCGTCCCAGGCGTCCGCCATCCGCACCAACATCTCGATGCTGAGCGCATTCTTCTTTTCGGGCCGGTTGAACGTGCAAATCGCCAGGTGGCCTCGTTTTTCGTAGAGGAAGTGGGGCTCGGTCATGTAGCTTCTCCCGGATGCAGGGCTGGACCCGGCTCTGTAACGAACGTTACATACACTGTCAAGCGATCGACGGTGATAGCCTCGACGGCTTTCGGAACAAGGCCGTCAGCAGGAGAAGTCAGACATGAAGCGGAAAGTGAACGTCCTCGGCGTGGGCATGATCCCGTTTGCCAAGCCAGGAACCAGTGACGAGTACGACGTGATGGGGGCCAATGCGGCGCGGGCTGCGCTCGAGGATGCCGGCGTTCCCTACGAAGAAATCGAGCAGGCCTACGCGGGATACGTATTCGGCGACAGCACCTGCGGCCAGGCCACCTTCTACCGGCTGGGTCTCACCGGCATCCCCATTTACAACGTGAACAACAATTGTTCGACCGGCTCGACGGCGCTGATGTTGGCGCGCCAAGCGATCGAAGGCGGCCTCGCGGAATGCGTCATTGCCGTCGGGTTCGAGAAGATGGAAAAAGGCGCGCTGGGCTCGAAGTATACCGACCGGATCACGCCGCTCGTCCAACACGTGCAGGTCATGAACGACGTGCAGGGCTTTGCACCTGCGCCCGTCGCCGCGCAGATGTTTGGCGGCGCCGGCCGTGAATACGCCAAAGCCCACGGCACGAAGCCCGAAACGTTCGCGAAGATCTCGGTGAAGGCTCGCAAGCACGCGGCCAAGAATCCCTTCGCGATTTTCACCGACGAATTGTCGCTCGACGACGTGATGGGCGCGCCTCAGGTGTTCGAGCCGCTGACCCGTTATCAGTGTTGTCCGCCTACGTGCGGAGCCGCCGCCGCGGTCCTTTGCTCCGACGAGTTCGCCAAAAAGCATGGCAAGAGCGGCCTCGTGCACATCGCCGGCCAAGCGATGACCACGGACTTTTCTTCGAGCTTCGAGCCGCAGAGCATGATCAAGATGGTCGGCTTCGACATGGCCCAAAGAGCCGCAGAGCAAGTCTACGAAGAGGCGGGCGTCGGCCCCGAGGACGTCGACGTCGTCGAGCTCCACGACTGCTTCACCGCCAACGAGCTCCTCACGTATGAAGCGCTCGGACTTTGCGCCCCTGGGGACGCGGAGAAATTCATCGAAGAAGGAGACAACACGTACGGCGGCAAGTACGTGACCAATCCTTCGGGGGGCCTCTTGTCCAAAGGACATCCGCTCGGTGCAACCGGCCTCGCCCAGTGCGCCGAGCTCGTCTGGCAGCTCCGCGGGCAGGCGGATCGACGCCAAGTCGAGGGCGCTCGAATCGGCCTCCAGCACAACCTGGGCCTCGGCGGCGCGTGCGTCGTGACGATGTACCGCAAGGACTGAAGAGATGAAGCTCATGCACCGTCGGAAAGCTCTACTTTCGGTTCTGCTGATCGCGCTTCTGGCCGGCTGCGGGGGGGACGATTCCTCCGAGGTCAAGTGCACCGCGCAAACGACGCTCGAGGTGGTTCAGACGATCTTCGAGACGCGTGGTTGCACCGCGAGCACTTGCCACGGTGCCGGGTCGCAAGCGGCCGCGGCGGGGCTCGACCTCCGGGCCGAAAACTTCTACGAAAACGTCGTCAACGTCGCGGCGACGACCGGCGCGCTTCCTTTGGTGTTTCCCGGCGACGAAGAACGCAGCGTCCTCTACCTCAAAGTCGCGGCCAAGACGCGAGGGACGGATCTCGGCGACTACGGAATTTCCGGGACGCCCATGCCGGCCTCGGGAGATCAGCTCGCCGAGGACGAGCTCGAGCTCCTGCGCGTTTGGATTCGCGGAGGCGCGCCTCGTCAGGGCTCGGTGACGGATGCGCCTGACGTGCTTGGATGCCAGCTCGAGCTCGATCCCTCTCCCAACAAGATCCCGCCGCTGCCCCCGCCCCCTGCGGACGAAGGGATTCAATTCTATTCGGGTGGTTGGACGCTGCCGGCTGAGTCGGAAGACGAGGTGTGCTTCGTCACCTACCACGACTACACCGACCGCGTGCCGGCCGAGGTGAGGCTCCCTTGTCCGGAAGCCTACGGCGGGCCGAGCCGAGAGTGTTTTGCGTATTCGCGCTTCTTGTTGGCTCAGGACCCTCAGTCCCACCACTCGATCGTGGAGACGTACATCCCACCCGAGGGCAAGGAGCATGAATGGGATCCGCACCACGAATCCTGGAAGAACTGGCAGTGCCTCGGCGGTCCGAAGGATGGAGAGGCCTGCGACCCGGTCGTCGAGGATGCGTGCGGTGAGCGAAGCGCTTGCGCGACGGCGCCGTTGACCGCGCTCGGGTGCACGCGCTACGCGAATGCACCTGACGACCTAGGCACGATTCTCGGCTTCTTCGGCCAAGCGTCGACTCGTCAAAATCTCGCGGTCGCGCAGGAATCGACGTTCGTCGAGGATCTTTCCTCCGGGGTCTACGGCGTGGTTCCATTGCGAGGCTTCACGATCTGGAACAGCCATTCGTTCAACCTCACGACGCAGGACACCACGGTCGAGCAGTACATGAACTTCACGTACATCGATCCCGACGAGCGGCGGTATCTCCGGCAAGACTTGACCGTGCTCGACGACATCTTTGCGATGGGGACCATCGCGCCATTTACCAGCCAAGAAGCTTGCGCGACGTTCACCTTGCCGGTGGGATCGCGTCTGTTGACGCTTTCCTCACACACGCACAAGTTCGGACGTGATTTCCGAATTTGGTACCCACCGAACGATCCCTGCATAGCGGGTCCGAGCTGCGAGCCGCCGAACCGCGAGCCCGACTACCAGAGCTTCTTCTACCAGGATCCCCTCTATCAGCGTTTCGACGCAGACGACGAGCTCGAGCTCGATGGAAGCGACGAGCGTGATCGCACCTTCCGCTACTGTGCGATCTGGGACAACGGTGCGACCAATCCCGACGAGGTTCGCAGACACTCGAACCGGCCAGACGCCAACACCTGCGCGATCGGCGATTTCCTCGACTTCGTCGGCCCCTGCGGTTGCGCGCCAGCGGACCGGGCCTGCGTCGGCGGTCCCAACCAGGGCATGCCATGTGATGGTGACGACGCGGTTTGCGGGGAGGGCGGGCAGTGCGACGCCTGCCCCGTGTGGGGCGGCGTGACCACCGAGGAGGAGATGTTCGGGATCCTCGGCGCGTACTACGTCGTCGAGTGAGGGCGAAAACCGGAGCCTTGCTGGAAAATCGCAGCGCTACTGAAGGGACGCCCCGCTGGCAGGCGACGGTTTCTCGTGCTTGATCCGCTTTCTCGGAAAAGCGCTTGACCGGCTTGGCCCAAGCCGCTAAAGATGGCGTCCCTTTGCGGAGGAAGTTGGGGACGGGAACCAACAAAGCGGAGTAGTTTTCAAGGCTTACGCCTGAACGAGCTCCCGGCGGCGGTTGGCCGAACCTGCTTCTGACGCGTCTTTGACAGCTTGCGAGAAAACACGGGGCACTAGCTCAGGTGGTTAGAGCGCACCCCTGATAAGGGTGAGGTCGCTAGTTCGAGTCTAGCGTGCCCCACCGTAGCCTAGGGGCTGTAGCTCAGCTGGGAGAGCGCCGGCTTTGCAAGCCGGAGGTCAGGGGTTCGATCCCCCTCAGCTCCACCCGTTTGTCCCTCCTCCCCGAGTCACCATGTGGACTCGGGGAAAACGTCCGAAGGGAGCTTGCCAAAGCACACCCCACGACTCACTCTTGATCGTTCCGGTCGGCGACGCGACAACCGCGCGTACTCGACCCGAGCAATCAAGACTCAAAAGCTCGATTCTCGCAGCTCTTTGACAACTGAAGAACGTAGAAAATTCTCTTTCTAGCCGCGACTGTGACCAGGCTCTTCTTTCGAACCCTGGTCTCGAGTTGCGAGGGTGTTTGCCACAAAGACTTTCCGTCGTGGCGAACACCACGGTGGTATTCCAAATATTCGCGTTTGGTTCCGCCACCACCCTCGAGTGAAGAGAAATGGTCGAGGCGCCAGTACGCAGGACGTAGTCCGAGTACAGCGGCGGATCGGCGATTTGTCGAGCTCGAGGACGAAATGCGTCTTAGGAGCAAGGTCAAGCTAGGAAGGGCACACGGTGGATGCCTAGGCGTCGAGAGGCGATGAAGGACGTGGGCAGCTGCGAAAAGCCTCGGGGAGTGGC
>CAZBWQ010000010.1:0-67991 GCA_964495565.1 uncultured Sandaracinaceae bacterium
CAAGCCGAGCCGTCCGGCACGACCTCGTGTCGTGTTCCGCCGAGGCCCGGGCTTGGGCGTCGGCTCGGCTAGCGGTTGGGATCGAGGAGGCCTTTGCCGGGGACGTAGTTGATCTCGAGGCGGATGCCGTCCGGGTCCTCGAACAGGATCGAGTAGTAGCCGGGCGCCCAGATCGCTTCCTCCGGGCCGTGGATGATCGCAGCACCGAGGCCCTTCACCATCTCGTACGCCTCGTCCACGTCTTCGCGGGAACGCGCGCGAAAGCAGATGTGATGAAGCCCCACCCGATTCTGATCGAACCGATCGTGGCGGTTCTCCGGGGTGGTCTCGCGAATGGCGAACCCGGTGCGTCCGCCCACGCAGTAATACGTTCCAGGAATGTCCATGACCGGCCGAAGACCGAGAAACGGAAGAAGCTGCGCGTAGAACGCACGGGACCTCTCGAAGTCCGCGACGGTCACGAAGGTGTGCGCGATTCCGTTGATCTCCACGAAAGGTCTCCTCATCGCAGCTCGCTCGAACGCTTGTCCAACAAGCGCCGGGCGATGATGAGCAGTTGGATTTGCTGAGTGCCTTCGAAGATGTCCAAAATCTTCGAGTCCCGCGCCCATTTCTCGAGAAGCTCGCGCTCGGAATACCCGAGCCCACCACAAAGCTCGACGCAACGCAGTGTGATCTCGTTGGCTACGCGCGCGGCCTTGGCCTTGGACATCGATGCTTCCATCGAATTGGGAATGCCGTTGTCGGCCATCCATGCGGCTTTCAACATCAACAAACGGCTCGCCTCCCACTCGGCTTCCATGCGGATCAGCTCGGCCTCGGCTCCGGTCTTGTTGAAGAAGGGACCTCGATAACGAATCTCGACGCCCTCGTTCTTCAAGATCGCGCGAGTCTGCTCCAGCGCAGCGCGTGCGACCCCGACCGCCATACCCGCCACGACCGGGCGCGTATTGTCGAAGGTCTGCATCACTCCCCCGAATCCCGCTTTCGTGTCGATCTCCGCCGTTCCCAAGAGGTTCTCCTTCGGGATTCGGCAGTCGGTGAGCGTGATGCTGGCGGTATCCGATGCACGGATGCCCATCTTCTTGTCGAGCCGGACCACTTCCATGCCGGGGGTGCCGTGCGGCACGATGAACGACTTGATCGCGGCGCGCCCGAGATTCCGGTCCAACGTCGCCCACACCACGACCGAATCGGCGCGGCTGCCTGCGGTCACGTAGATTTTCTCCCCGTTCAAGACCCACTCGTCCCCATCGAGGCGCGCGGTGGTTCGAATGTTGGCGGAGTCCGATCCGGCGCCGGGCTCCGTGATCGCCATCGCGGCCCAGGTGCCTTCGAAACGTCGCTTCTGCTCGTCGTTGGCAACCGCGGCGATGGCCGCGTTGCCGAGCCCCTGGCGCGGAATGGAAAGCGCCAATCCGATGTCGCCCCAACAGAGCTCGGTGAGACCGAGGCAGGTCGCCATGTTGGCGCCGTTCCGTACACCTGCATCCGACCGCTCCCGTTGGGTCACGGCAGTCACGCCCGCGTCCTGGGACCCGCCCGCCGCATTCAACCCGTCCATCAGCGCCGCGAGCAGGTCGAGCTCCTTGGGATAGGCGTGCTCGGCGCGGTCGTACTTGCGCGAGATCGGGCGGAAGACGTGCTTGGCCACCTGATGCGCCTGGTTGACGAGAAGCTTCATGCTCTTGGGAACTTCGAGGTGGATCATGGCGTCGTCCTCAGACCAGTAGATTGCCGTCCATCACGCCGATGGCGCGCAGGTGGCGGTACCAAATCTCCATCGGATGATCTTTGATGAAACCGGCTCCGCCGAGGAGCTGCACCCCGTTGGTCCCGATTTCCATCGACTTGTCGGTGCAGAGCACCCTCGCCAGGTAGGCTTCGCGCTCACACGGCAGCTCGGCGTCGATTCGGCCCGCTGCTCGGTAGACGAGCATTCGCATCGCCTCGAGCTCGATGGCGACGTTCGCGATCATGAACGCGACCGCTTGCCGGTGCGAAATCGGCTCTCCAAACGCCACACGGTCGTTGCAGTAGGGAATCACGTAATCGAGCACCGCTTGCGCGGTCCCCAGAGCCATGGCGCCCCAAGCGACACGCGCTCGGTTCATCGCGTCCTCGTACATCGCGCGACGCTGCTGCTTCGTGAGCGCATCTCCGCCCAACAGAGCGTCCGGTCCGAGCCGAACGCCGTCGAGCCGCACTCGTCCGAGCGCGGCGGAGCGCAAGCCCATGGTCGGCTCGGCGATCACCTCGAGACCTGGAAGATCACGCTCGACGACGAAGAAACACGGGCCGACCTTGGCGAGATCAGCAGCCACCAGGAACCATTTGGATTGCTCGGCCAAGGCCACCATCGATTTTTCGCCGCGCAGCTCGTAACCGCCGGCGCGCTTTCGAGCCGTGGTACGCAACGAACGGGCATCGAACAGCGGTTGTGGCTCGACGACGGCGACGGCGGCCGCCGCAGCACCGTCCTCGACGAAAGCCGGGATCCACCTCGCCTGCTGCGTTTCGTCGCCCCAGCGCGCAATCGCAGTCGCAAACGACAACGGGCTCAGGGCTGCGTATGCGAGCCCCATGTCGCCTCGGGCGAGGTCCTCGGTCACCAGCATCTGCGAGACGGCCGACATCCGCTCGGCGGTCCCGCCTTTGGATTCGGGAATGGCCATCGAAATGGCTCCCAAGCTCTCGAATGCTTCCAGAAAATCGGTCGGCGGCTTCGACTCGTCGTCAGCCCTCCGAGCCGCGGCCCGCATCTCGTCGTCGGCGAACCGGCGAAGCGTGTCGCGCATGAGCTGCTGCTCTTCGGTGAGGCTCAGGTCGAACTTCGCGAACGGCGGACGGGCGGTTTCAGGTCGCTTCGGAACGAGGCGTTTGGCGGCTTTGGCGGCGGTGCGGGCGACCCGCTTTGCGCCTTCGTACACGATCTGCTGCGTCCGCTCTTCCAAACCCCAACGTTCCACCAGGGACGAGTCGGCGATCCGATTGAGGACCCGCAATCCGCCGCCCATCACGTCGTTGATGATCTTCTCGTTGTCCACGGCAGAATGCTGCGCCTCGGCCTCGGGCCGGTCAACACGGCGCCGTCGCGTCGACCAGCCGACCCAGGCGGCGGTACTTGCCCTCGAACATTTCGATCCATTCGTCCAGCTTGGCGAGCTCGTCGGCGTCGAGACCCTCGAGGTTGCTGGTGAAGTCCTCCGGATCGAACGAGACCTTCGCGAGCGCCCGAGTGCAATCCTTGCCGGCGAACGAGGCATAGGGGCCCCCTGGCCCGTAGAAGTCGCGGCCCCGGGTCACGTCGTAGACGTGACCTTTGATCGCGATGAGAAGCGGTCGGCTCGGATCCGTTCCATCGAACTCAGCGAGCTCGGCCCGGGTGTAATCACGTGCCTCGGCTTCGGGAATCGGAGCCGCCGGCGCTTCTCCTCTGCCCAACAACCGCGCGAAGAAACGTCGCACCGACATACGCCAGCCGTACGACGAAAGCCGGCCGGAGACAATGTCTCTGCGTTACCCCGGCCCCACCGGCTTCCTCATTCGGTGAGGCCTCCGGCGCCACCCATGTGGTAGCCCTCCTCGCCGTGCAAGCTCGTGTCTAGGCCATCGCGTTCTTGGTCCTGGGTCACGCGAAGGCCGATGGTCACATCGAGGATCTTGAGAATGGCGAAGGTGACGACCACCGAGTACGCGGCCGCCGCGATGACCCCGAGAACGTTCTCGACGAACAGCTCGCTGTTCCCTCCGATCAAGCCATCGGCGCCGCCCCACGCCGCGCTCGCCAACACGCCGGTCAACACCGCACCGAGCGCACCCCCGACGCCGTGAATTCCGAAAGCATCGAGCGCGTCGTCGTAACCAAGCTTTCCTTTGAGCATCACGGCCCCGTAGCAGACCGGCCCGGCAACCAGCCCCATGAGGACGGCCGCGACCGGGCCCACGAACCCCGCCGCCGGAGTGATGCACACGAGCCCTGCGACCAAGCCCGAAGCCACGCCGAGCGCAGTCGGCTTTCGCTGCTTGACCCACTCGGCGACCGCCCAGGAAAACGCGGCGGCGCCCGCGGCGAGATGCGTGTTGACCAGAGCGAGCGCGGCGTTGGCGTTGGAAGCAAGCGCGCTTCCCGCATTGAAGCCGAACCAGCCGAACCAAAGCATGCCCGCACCGAGCAAGGTCAAGGTGAGGTTGTGCGGAGGGCCTCGACGACGCCTGGAGCCGATCACCATCGCACACACGAGCGCGGCGGTGCCGGACGAGAGATGCACGACCGTGCCGCCCGCGAAGTCGAGGGCCCCGCGAGCCCCCAGCCAGCCGTCCGGGCCCCAGACCCAATGGCAAATCGGGTCATAGACCAACGTTGCCCAAAGGACGATGAACAAGAGATAAGCCGAAAACTTCATTCGCTCCGCGATGGCTCCCGAGATGAGCGCAGGCGTGATGATCGCGAACATCATCTGGAACGCCATGAAGAGCAGGTGCGGGATCGTGGAGCCCTCCTGCGGCTCGAGACCGACGCCTCGCAAAAACACGTACTCGAAGCCGCCGATCAAACCGCCACCGGCATCGGCACCGAATGACAAGGAGTACCCGATCACCACCCACTGCAACGTGATGATGCCGAGCGCGATGAAGCTGTGCATGAACGAAGACAAGACGTTTCGCTGATTGACCATGCCACCGTAGAAAAACGCGAGCCCCGGCGTCATCAGCATCACCAACGCACACGAAACCATGAGCCACGCCGTGTCGGCTTGATTGATCGCATCCATCCCCGGTCCTCCTTGAAAGTCGGCCGGAGCCTAAACCCGCCGTGTTTCCGGCAAATGTGTCGAAGGTTTCGGGTTTGTTTCGCCCGGCCAGAAATGCCTGGCATGGGGTGCGGATTCGTCTACATTTCCGGCTAGATGCGAATCGTTCACGACAAAGAGCGCTGCGCCGGGCACGGCCAGTGTGTGGGTGTGGCTCCGGAGCTATTCAAATTCGCCGCCGACGGGTCACTGATCGTCATCGAAGCCAACCCGCCCGAGGAGCTGCGCGAGGCCGCACAAGACGCCGTGGACATATGCCCAGTCCAGGCGCTGTCGATCGCCGAAGACTGAAATTCGAGGTTTTTTTGCGGTCAGACCGGGGGTGCAAGCGGAAGTGATTTCGGTTACAACTTCCCCCGGCGAGCCACACCCATTGGCGGGTGGAAACGCTCGATGACCGCGAGGTCAAGACGAAAACAGAGAGGCAATATCAATGAAATCCGTAGCTGAGTTCTTCGAGAAGTTTGAGAAGCGCGCCGCTGAAAATACCGACGCGGCCACCGCCCCCAACGCAGTGTACCAGTTCAACATCACCGGTGACGGCGGCGGCGAATGGAACCTCGACCTCACGAAGGGGAAGACCGATGGCTTCGTCGGCGAAGGCAAGCACGACAACCCGGGTGCGACCATTACCGTTTCGGCCGACGACTGGTTGGGGATGCTCAACGGGTCGCTCAACCCCATGCAGGCGTTCATGTCCGGCAAGATCAAGATCGACGGCGACATGACGCTGGCGATGAGCCTTCAGCAAGTGATGAACCTCGCCCAAGACTGAGCCTTCCAACGGTCGTGCTCGATCGGGGTGGCTTCTTCGACTGGAAGCCACCCTTTTTTGTGAGTCATGCCCTCATCCAGCGAAAGACCTAGCGATGCTTCGCGTACGAGGCTGAGCCCGGAGGACCGGCAGCAGCAGCTCCTCCGAGTCACCTCCGACATCATCGCGACGGATGGAGTCGACAACGTGCGGATCCCGTACGTCGCTTCGGCGGCAGGGATCACGCGCCCGGTGGTCTACAAGTTCTTCCCGAATCGGCACGAGCTGATCAAGGGCGTTCTCGAAGACTTCCGGGATGATTTCATGAGCCGGGCGCCCGACATCCTGCACAGCGAAGAGAACGCCGACGTGGCCGCCATCGCGCGGGCGTTCATCGACGCGGCGTGCGATACGATCGAGGCCCGCGGGTCGGGCGGTTGGCAACTTCTCCGATCGGTCGCGCCCGATCAGGAAATCTCCGAGATCAGCAAGGAATTCAGGCGCCAGCTCGTGCAACCGTGGTTGATCCCGCTGCGCGAGCTGACCGGGGTGGACGACGCCGAAGCGCTCGCGCTGGCGGACATGATGCTGACGGGGGCCGGCGAGATTTTGCAGCGGTGGATCGATGGCGAGTTCACACGCCAGCAGGTGGCAACTTTGCTCGGACGGATCATCATGGCGGTGTTGAACGAGTTTACGGAATGAGCAAAGCCATGGTTTCCGAGATATTCGATGCGTCCAAATGGGTCGAGGTCGAGGGCTTCGATTTCGAGGACATCACCTATCACCGAGCCAAAGAGCAAGGCACGGTGCGGATCGCGTTCGACCGACCGGAGGTGCGCAACGCGTTCCGACCTGGCACCGTCGACGAGCTCTACCGCGCCTTGGACCATGCGCGCCAAACGCCCGACGTCGGATGCGTGCTGTTGACTGGCAACGGCCCCTCACCCAAAGACGGCGGCTGGGCGTTCTGCTCGGGCGGCGACCAGCGGATCCGCGGCAAGGACGGATACAAGTACGAGACCGATTCGGCGGGCGAAGTCGACCCGGCGAAGCTCGGACGCCTGCACATCCTGGAAGTCCAACGTCTGATTCGCTTCATGCCGAAGATCGTCATCGCGGTCGTACCTGGGTGGGCGGTCGGAGGCGGCCACAGCCTGCACGTCGTTTGCGACATGACCATCGCCAGCAAGGAGCACGCGCTCTTCAAACAGACCGACCCCGACGTCGCGAGCTTCGACAGTGGGTACGGATCGGCCCTTCTGGCGCGGCAGGTCGGACAAAAGAAGGCGCGCGAGGTCTTCTTCGTGGGCCTGAGCTACAGCGCGGAGGAGGCGGCCGCCATGGGAATGGTCAACGCCGTGGTGCCTCACGCCGAGCTCGAAAGCTTCGCGCTTTCCTGGGGCGAAGCCATCAACTCGAAGAGCCCGACGGCGATGCGGATGCTCAAGTTCGGGTTCAACATGGTCGACGACGGTCTGGTCGGTCAGCAGATTTTCGCCGGAGAGGCGACCCGGTTGGCTTATGGCACCGAAGAAGCACAGGAAGGCCGCGATGCGTTTCTCGAAAAGCGCCCTCAGGACTACCGGAAGTTCCCCTGGCACTATTGACCCAGCGCTTCCATTTCGGCCTCGGATTGCCTATCTTCCTTGGATTCGAAGCAAAAACGTGCCAGATCAGCACACTGGAGAACGGAGTCAGTCATCTCGAGCAAGATATTCGTAGGGAACCTCAATTTCGCAACGACGGACGAAGAGCTTCGCGCGCTGTTCGGAGAAATTGGGGAAGTCGTGGACGTTCACATTCCGAAGGATCGCGAGACGGGCCGCCCGAGGGGCTTCGCGTTCGTTCGATTCGCCTCGGAGGAGCACGCACGGCAAGCGGTCGAGCAGATGCACGGCCGTGAGGTCGGCGGACGTGCGCTGCGGTTGGACATTGCGGAGGACCGACCGCGTCCTGCTCGCCCGCGGCGAGATTTCAAGGCCCGGCCCGATCGGCGCGCAAACGGACCGCGTCACGCGGATGATCTGCCGGACGCCGATCTCGCGCAGCAGGATTACGGCCGTTACGACTACGGCCGTGAAGCCCACGGGGACGACGACTTCGATCGCGACGGCGGCCGTGGGGGCAAGTCCTTCGGCAAAGCGAAGAGGCCCAAGGGCAGCCGTCGCGGCTTACGCGCAAAGAAACGAAGCCTTTGAGGCGCACAAAAAATCTCGGGCGAGGTGCGAACACCCCGCCCGAGCGCCCGTTGTGTTGTACCCCCAAGGAGTTCGAATCTCGATTTGCCCTGCCGGAAGGGTTGCTGATCGGCCTACCGACAGTGTTACGGTAAAGCTTCGGAGTTACGGTTGTCAACAGGTATTTTGTCGCACAATTGTCCAACGGTTCCATGAGGTTGACGGTGCGAGGCCGAGCATTTCTTTCGACGCGTAGCTTCGAGCCGCAGACGCCAGGCCGGCCGAGTGACGCGGCCGAAGCGTCCTGCTATCAGCAAGGTACCGGGCGGGCAGAGGGCAAGACGAGAGAGATCGATGAAGAACGACGCGGGGGATAGGAACGAGCTCGATCGAGCGAGGCGCCATTTTCTCAAAGCCGCGACCTACACGGCGCCGGCGATTCTCGCGACGATCACCCTGAACAGGGCCCACGCGCAGGCTGCGTCGTGCAATCCGTCGACCTGCGCGCCTGGGGTATGCAATCCGAACGACTGCATGCCGCTGGCCTGCATGCCCTTCGCCTGATGAGCCTCATGGACGGACGCAAGGCCGGCTACTTCTTGCCCGACGATTGGATCCTCTGGCAGAGCGAAGGACGGCTCGAAGCCATCCAGCTGAGCAGCGGCGAGCAAATTCGAATCGAGTGCGGCACGGAGGCAGGCGCGCTGACCGACCGGCTGTCGGCTTCGGTTTGGGATTCGCTCGCCCGATTCGAGCCTCTCGTGGGACAGCTCCGCGCACGACTGCGCGAGCAGCCTCTGCAACCGCTCACGCGCCAGGCAGTACTGCGCGGCTCCGGGTGGAGGCAGCTCTTCGTCGAGCTCACCAGCAAGTGCAACGAGCAATGCGTGCACTGCTATGCCGAGTCGTCGCCGCATCGCGTCGAGGCTTTGTCGTGGCCGGAGCTCCAAGGCGTGCTCGAGGACGCCAAGGCATTGGGCTTCGGCTTGGTGCAGCTCACCGGGGGCGATCCGCTCGTCAGCCCGCATTGCCTTCCGGCGGTGGAGCTCGGCCGCACGCTCGGAATTCCGCAGATCGAAATCTACACCAACGGGCTCGCACTGCGGGGAACGACCTACGACCGGCTGCGGGCGCTTCGACCGTCGTTTGCTTTTTCCTTCTACTCCCACGACCCCCAAACCCATGACGCGATCACCCAAACCGCGGGAAGTCATGCCCGCACCACGAGAGCGATTCGACGGGCCGTACGAGACGGGTTGCAGGTCCGAGTCGGCATGATTGCCATGGAGCAAAACCGAGGCCACGCATCGCGCGCGCGTGCTTACTTGCAAAGCCTCGGGGTAGCTCCTTCCGCGATCCGAATCGATCGAATGCGGGACGTCGGTCGCGGCCATCCCATGCAATGGGACGACGCCGACGACACGGCGGGCATGCGAGCAGGCGGCGTCGAGAGCGCCAAGCCGAGGAACTTCGGCGGCACGGCTGCGGTGAGCTACGACGGAAACGTCCATCCTTGCATCTTCAGCCGTCACCTTCTGCTCGGGTCGATCCGAAAGCAAAGCCTCGAAGCCATCCTGACGTCGGTCGAAGCGGTGGTCCCAGCCAAACGAAAGCTGCTGTCGGCCGCCCAGCAGTGGGAACAGAAGCTGGCCTGCTGGGAGTGCCGGGCCCGCTCTGCTCTGCTCGACGGAAGTTACCATGCCTGACGCTTCGGAGCGGCGTGTGCCACGGCGCAAGAATACGCTCACGCACGAAGTCACCGAGACGGACGAAGTCGTGGTCTACGACGGCAACCCCGAAAGCCCGCAACTGCTGGTGCTCAACGACACGGCCGCAGGCATTTGGCTCATGATCGACGGAAGCCGATCGGTGGCCGAGATCACGGCCGAAATTATGCGCCACGTCGACGCCGAACGCGAAACGGTGCTTCGGGACGTCATGGATTTCCTCGATGACCTCGAGCAACGGAAGCTGATCACGTGGAAAGAGGCCATCTAGAGAAGCACGAGATCTTTCTTTCCGGGCTTCACGTGAGCATCCGAAGCTCTTGCTCGAGAACCAACCGGTACATCCGGCGACATTGGTCGGCGGCTGCGTCCCCGATCATCCCTCCCGACTCCAAATGCGACATCGAAGTCATCGCTGACGAGTCACCTCGGATCTCGCTGGATGGAGAGATCGTGTGGGCGGACGACGACGCCGAGAGCTTGGTTGCTGGTTTCGAGGAACGGCTCTACCGACTTGCATTGGCACGGCACAAGCGCCGGCTTTCCGTGTTTCATGCCGCGGCGGTCGTCTCGGATGAGGCCACGGTGGTCTTTTCGGGACCCTCCGGCGCCGGCAAGAGCTCACTCGCGCTCGCCGCCGTCCGACGGGGTTGGAGGTACTTCTCCGACGAGTTCGTGGTGACGGACGGTCTGCGTGTGTGGGGTTGGCCGCGAGCCATCCGGTTCGACGCGCCGGAGGCTGGCGTTCGAACGCCGGACTACCTCGAAGGGCTCGACCGCGACGAGGATGCCCTCGTCTCGGAGCCGAATCGAGCGCCACCCTACTATCTCGTCCCGGACCACGCCCTGCAGCGAACGACGTGCCCGGCGCGTGACGTGCGTTTCATCCGGATCGAGCCCGGTGAGACGACGGAGCTGACCCGCGTTTCGACGAGCGTCGGCCTGGCTCACTGGACCGAAGCCTCTTTCTTCGAGCCCCCGATGTCCTTGGGCGCGCTCGTGGGGCTCGATCGGACCTGGCACGCATCGTGGCACCACCCCGACGCGCTGATCGACTTGTTGGAGATCTCATGAAGCGCAAGCTCGACATCCGCTATCGCCTGCTGCGGGGTTGGGCTCTGCAGAGTCGCAACACCCAGCACCTCTTGAGGCGTCTCGAGCGCGCCATGGAAGATTGGACGGGCGCCGTGTTGCGCGCGACGCTCGCCGATCGCGAAAAAGAGATGCTGACCGTCGACCTGTACGACGTGTCCTTTCGTGCGGAGAACGATCATGACGGACTCTACGAGTGGGAACGGCGGTGGTTCGAACGGCGACTGCCTCGACCCCCGGCGTCGATTCTGGTCGGCGCGGCAGGCGCTGGTCGGGAAGCAGCCGCGCTTCAGAAGATGGGCTACCAGGTTCATGCATTCGAGCCGTCCGCCTCGGCGTTTCGACTGTGTCGGGAGACCCTCGGCCCCGACCACGCCGATCGCGCGAGCTACCGTGATCTGATTGCGACGGTGCTCCTCGGCCAGCCCACGCCCTTGCAGATCGGGCCCGATTCGCGGTTCGATGCCGTCCTTTTGGGCTGGGGCAGCTTCGGACACGTCCTTCGCCCAGCCGACCGATTCGATTTGTTGCGCGCTTGCGATCGGATCGCGCCCGCCGGCCCCATCCTGCTGAGCATCTTCCATCCCCAGACCGCAGGTGCCCGTGGCGAGCTTGCGTATACCTCCTGGGGTGGTTTCTTGGCCGCGCCCCCCGTCGAGGAGCTCGAGGAGCACGCGCGAGCTCTCAATCGAGAGGTCGTCGTGTCACTCGGGACGCCGAGCTGGCACGCCACGTTGATCCCCAGCGCGAAGTAACCCCGCGGATGCCACGGTGTCCGGCCTCGGCCGCATGCGTCACGAGGGAACGAAGCCCCGCCGGGAGGGACCGGTCGAGCAGATGCGGAGTCCACCAGCGAGGCGATCCGTCGTGCGTGTCCGCTCCGACGCGCGCCAACACGATCGTCAAGTGGTCGACCCACGAGAGCCGCAACGCGTCGAGCACCGCGCTGGCGACCGGCTCCTCGCGCACCGAGTGGTGCCCCAACACGTACCCGGCGGCGCGTCGAAGCCCCGATTGCCGCAGGCGCGCCGCCACCGCGTGTGCATCTCGAACCGAGAGACAAGCTCGTTGCTGAAGCCATCGAAGGTCCTCGAGGCTCGTATCCCGACGAAACGTGCCGCGTCCCTTCACGAAGTGGCCGACCAGATGCGCGAAGAGATCTTCGTCCGACATTCGAGCCACGGGCGCCGCGAAAAGGCCGTCGTCGCGCGACGCTCTCGAAAACACGCTTTCCGTGGACAGTCCGAAGAGACCGTGCGGAAACAGAAAGGCGTGGACGTCGATGGCGAGCGGCCAAGCGTCGCTCGCGAACGTCGCTCCGGCGCTCGAGCGAACGGTCGGCTCGAATCCGAGCGAGCGCAAGACGGACGTCACCGTTTCGAGATCCGAAGGGCGCACGAGGAAGTCGACATCGACGAGATCCCGGCGGCCCCGTAGCGCCGGCCATCGCGCGAGCAAGAGCACTCCCTTCAACGGCATCAACACGACGCCGCGTGCAGCGCAGGCCTCGATGACGCGATTCGCAAGCGTCAGGGCCAGCTCGTCGACGAGCGCAACTCGAATGTGCTCTGGCGCACGATCGCTCATGGTCGAAAATATCGATCGCCACGCATGCATGGGTCAAGCCACGACCGCCCGGGAGTCGCGTGTGCCTGCGCGGTATAAACCCGAAGTGATCAATGCTATAGAGCGCCGATGGCGACGCATCAGAGACTGGGCGATCTGGCCGAAACGCTGCAAGCACAGGGCGCCGATGAGCTGCGAGTTCACGTGGTCCGACGCGCGAGGGAATTCAAGCGGTCCTGGGTGATGATGGCCGAAGCACTGGTCGAGGTTCGCAATCGTGAAGCGTACCTCGACTGGGGATACGACGACTTCTATTCGTATTGCTCGCTGGAGCTTCAGATCAAGCGTGCCACGGCCGACAAGCTCACCGGCTCCTACGTGGCGCTGAAACACCATGCCCCCGCGGTTTTGAAACGCGATGGTCTCAACGAGCGAATCCCGGCCTGTGACGCGGTCGAGTACTTCGCCAAGGCATTGCAGGGCGTGCCCGACAACGACACCGAGGCTCGCGAGGTGGACCAGGAGGTGGTCGACGAGCTCCGGCATGCGGTGTTCGAAGAGGGAGCGCCCGTGACGGAGCTGCGCAAGCGCTTCAACCCGGTCTTTCATCCGAAACCCGAGGGCGCCGAACAGATGGACGCGATCCGCCGGACCACCGCGACCACGCGGCGGCTCGAACGGATGATCGAAGAGATCGACGGCCTGCGCCGTCCGACGGTCCGCGCCGCCCTCGACAGCCTCGAAGCGCTGCGGGAGGAGCTCGTCGAGCTGTTGGAGCGGGCGAAGTCGGCATATCCCCGGACCGGGTGAGCCCCGCGCCTTCCAATGGGGTTGCGGCTGGATGAAACACGTTCTATTTCTCCGGCTGCTGCCATGAGCGACAAGACACCCATGCCCGCCGTCGAAGGGCTTTTCACGATGGACACGACGCAGCCGAGGCTCGTCGGCACACGATGCAAGGCGTGCGGCACCTATTTCTTCCCTGCCGAAAGGAGCTTTTGTCGCAATCCCGCATGTGACGAGGGCGAGCTGGTGGAGGTCACGTTGAGCCGCGTCGGTCGCGTCTGGTCTTACACCAGCGCGAGCTACAAACCCCCTCCCCCATTCGTGGGCAAAGAGCCGTTCGAGCCCTTTGCAATCGCGGCGGTGGAGCTCGAAAAGGAAGGGATGACGATCCTCGGTCAGGTCGCCGATGGCATCGGCACCGATCGGATTCACGCGGGGATGCGCATGGAGCTCGTGCTTCGCCCGCTCTACGAAGACGACGAGCACGTCTACCTCACGTGGAGCTGGAAACCGATCGCAGAGGCAGGTGCATCGTGAGCCGAGATGTCGCCGTGTTGGGAGTCGGGATGCATCCCTGGGGGAAGTGGGGCCAGAGCTTCATCGGCTACGGGGTCGCCGCCGCCCGCGCGGCGTTGAAGGACGCCGGCCTCGCGTGGAAGGACGTCCAGCTCGTCGCCGGGGGCGACACGATTCGCAACGGCTACCCGGGATTCGTAGCGGGCGCCACCTTTGCCCAGGCGCTCGGCTGGTCCGGCGCCAAGGTGTCGAGCTCGTATGGGGCTTGCGCCACGGGCGCACAGGCGATCGGCGTGGCGCGGGCTCACATCTTGGCGGGGCTTTGCGACGTGGCGTTGGTCGTAGGCGCGGATGCGGCGCCGAAGGGCTTTTTCGCGCCGACCGGCGGCCGACGCCCCGACGACCCCGACTGGCTTCGCTTCCACGTTCAAGGGATCACGAATCCGACCTATTTCGGCTTGTATGCTCGGCGTCGAATGGAGGAGCACGGAGCGACCCAGGCAGATTTCGCGGCGGTCAAGGTCAAGAACTCCCGGCACGGGCTGACGAACCCCAACGCCAGGTACCGCAAAGAGGTGTCGATCGACGAAGTGCTCGGCTCTGCCCTGGTGGCCGACCCACTTCACCTTCTCGACATCTGTGCGACGAGCGACGGCGCTGCGGCGCTCGTGTTGGCAAGCATGGAATTCGCGAAGAAGCGCAGCTCCAACCCGGTTCGAATCGCGGCCGTGTCGACGGTGACGCCCGTCTATCCGAACACCATCATCGAGATGCCCAATCTGTCGACCGATTCCAAGGCGGGCGTCGGGCTTCCCGAGCGCGGCTTCAAGGACTCGATCGCATACGCCGCCTACGAAGAAGCCGGTCTCGGGCCCGAGGACATGCACCTCGCCGAGGTGTACGACCTCTCGACAGCGCTCGAGCTGGACTGGTACGAGCAGATCGGGCTGTGCCCACCTGGCGATGCCGAGAAGCTTCTTCGCGATGGCGACACGACCCTGGGAGGCCGCATTCCAGTCAACCCGAGCGGTGGGCTGAGCTGCTTCGGAGAAGCGGTTCCGGCCCAAGCCATCGCACAAGTCTGCGAGCTGACCTGGCAACTACGAGGCCAGGCGGGTGCGCGGCAGGTCGACGGCGCGAGGGCCGGGGTCACCGTCAACCAGGGGCTTTTCGGGCACGGCTCGTCCGTGATCTGCAGAATTTGAGGGGACCGAGTCGGCTGCCGGCTCGAGAGTGGCCCCGGTGCGACAATTTGCCGCCTGTGCACGGGCCCGGAGCGTGATTACGTAAGAAAGCATGGTGCGTCTCGTGGCAATGGCAGCTTTGCTCGCATGGGGTTGCTCGGCAGCTCCGGCCGAAGGTGAGCCGGACGAGAGCCGTCAGGTTCAGACGATCGTGCGCAGCACCGCAAGCCCCTTTTGCCCGGGCAAGACCCTCGATTCCTGTCCGAGCCCGAAAGCTGCAGAGTGGCGCCAAGACATCAACGAGTGGGTGGCGGAAGGGGTCCCAGGCACGGAGATCCGAGATCGGCTCCAGGCCAGGGTGCCAGGCTTCGATTTGAGCATCCCGCCCGTGAAGTGGGGTTGGGTGATTCCCCTCGTCGCAGTCGCTCTGTCGACCTTGTGGTTCGTCGTCATGGCGCGACGCTACCGAAAGGCGAACGGGTCCGATCGACGACCCGTCGGACCCGTCCGCGACGACCCGTTGGATGCACGGCTCGACGAGGAGCTGGCTCGCCTCGACTAGCCTCGCCGTCGCCGCGTCACAGAAGCATCGCCGCGACCGCCGCGGTCATGAGCGACGCGAGCATCCCTCCGAACATGGCGCGCAGCCCGAGCTTTGCGAGGTCGTGACGGCGCTCGGGTGCGATCCCTCCAATTCCGCCCAGCTGGATTCCGATCGAGCCGAAGTTGGCGAATCCGCAGAGGGCATAGCTCACGATGATCGCGGTCCGTGGCGATAGCGTGCTGCTTCCGTCGGCGAGGGCTTCGTGCAGATGGAGGTAGGCAATGAACTCCGTCAGGACGATCTTTTCACCGAGCAAGGCGCCTACCTGAGCGCATTCGGCGGCGGGAACTCCAATCAGAAAGGCAAAAGGCCAGAAGATGCCGCCCAAGATCCGTTGGATCGTCCACGGCTCGACGGCTGCATTTCCCTCGAGACCGGCCCACTGATTGTAGAGATCGAACGGCAGAGCGAGCAGCCCATTGGCCAACGCGATCAAGGCAATGAAGGCCAGCAGCATCGCGCCCACGTTGAGCGCGAGCTTCATGCCCTCGGTGGCGCCCCTGGCCGCCGCATCGATCACGTTGGCGTCTCGACGCGGCGTGGTGACGACGCCTTGCTCGGCGCCCTGCGGAGGCTCGGTCTCCGGGCACATCACCTTGGCGATGACCAGGGCCGCCGGAGCGCTCATGACGCTCGCCGCGATGAGATGCCCCGCGATGTTTGGAACGATCCGCTCGAGCAGCCCGACGTATGCTGCGAGCACACCCCCGGCGACGGTCGCAAATCCCCCCGTCATGACGGCCATGAGCTGCGACCTAGTCATTTTTCCGATGAACGGAGCGACCATCAGCGGCGCCTCGGTCTGACCCACGAAGGTATTGGCGGCAACGCACAACGTCTCGGGACCCGACGTCTGCATGGTACGACGCATGAGCCATGCGAAGCCGCTCACCAGCCGTTGCATGATGCCGACGTAGTAAAACACGGTCATCAATGCCGAGAAGAAGATCAGGGTCGGCAGGACGTTGAGGGCGATCGTGAAGCGCTCGGAAGCAAAGTCGCCGAAGACGAATTCGGTTCCTCGGGCCGTGAATCCGAGCAGGGCCAAAACTGCGTCGTTGAGGACGGCAAACACGGCGCGCCCCACGTCGGTCTTCATCACCACCAGGCCGAACGAAAGCTGAAGCACGAGCCCCCACGCCACCACTCTCCATGGCATGCGGCTCCGATGCTCCGACAGCACCCAAGCCAGGCCCACCATCGCGAAGAGCCCAAGCAGAGGAACGATGCGCGGACCCAGCTCCTCCATCAGCGATTCCTTCCCCGCATCTCGTTTCCGGATTCGAGCGGGTCGCTCACTCGTACGGCACCTGAAAGCGTGCACGGTAAGGAGCGATGCGCGCCTCGACGTCGTCTTTCGTCATCCCGAAGTCGGCGAGCGAATAGCGGTGACGGCCGTACTTGTGTTGCTTGTCCACCTTGCGAGCCGCTTCCATTTCGCTCCGCGCGGCGTCGGTGAGATCGAGGTTGGCCGCCTCGTAGATGCGTGCAATCTCGGGGAGAGGATCCCGAACCAGGTCGTAGTACGACACGTCGACGAAGCCGCGATTTTCGACTCGGTCGCGGGTCGCCATCGTGCGACGCGCCATGTTCTCGATTTTGCCCAACCAGTGACTCGCGACCCGATGCGGATCGACGTCGTCGCTGAAAATCATCTGCAGATGGGTGAGCATGCTGAATAGCGAGGGGCTGGTCTTGAGAGGGTCGCGATGGGTGTGGACGATCGTCGCGTCGGGGAAGACCTCGAGCAGTGGATCGAAGTATTCTTGGTGATGGGGCGTCTTCAGGACCCAGCGGGTGGGCTTGCCGATGCCGGGCCGCTGCCACTGGAGATATTGCATCATCCGTTTTAGAGCCTCGTAGGCCGGCACGTGATCCTGATGCTCGAGCCAACGCGAATAGGTCGGCACGTTCATCATCGCTTCCGGAGTCGTCGTCAAGAATGCTTGCTCGAGGAGGATCACCTCTTCTTCGGGCGCCTCGGGCTCGGCCGGATGAATGGCGAAAAAGCCGGGTGACATGTACCGGAGCCCACGGGCGGCCGCCGCGGCTTGGGCGAATCGCGGATCCTTGCGCTGCCAAGGTCGCCGCGGAGGCGGCGCCGGGTTGATCGCCTCCCAGGAGGCGAGGGATCGAATCGCCGGGTCCCGGGCAATCAACCGGTGCAGCATGGTGGTTCCCGTACGCGCAAGGCCCGCTACGACCACCGGACCTTCGACGGGAATGTCGAGGATCTCCGGGTGCCGCCGAATCGTGTCGTGGGCGACCAGCTTGTTGGCCAAGACACCCACGATCCGCCCCCGAATGATCATGCGGCCCACCGTGTTGAGCGCAGCTTCACGATTGATCGAATCGATCAAAATCTCGAGCGGCTCGACGAATGCCTCGTCGCCGAAGTCGCTCAGCTCCGTCTTGCGTCGGGCGTCGTCCAACACACCGGACACGCTGATCGGTCCGCCGCCGATGCCCAGGCGCGAAAGCAGTCGTCCCACTCGGTTGGCGAACGCGATGGGCGCCGGACGATGAGGTCGATCGAACGCGCTCGTTACCACGTCGGACGCCATGGCTCTCTCAGAGATCGGCCAGCTTCACGACGCGAGTCTGGGGCTCCGGATGCTCGTCTGCGCGCACCCAGCGCCAGCACATGGTGCCTTCCTCGTGGCCGACGGTGTCGATCCAGTTGTCGAAGCCTTTGTCTCGAGCGGCCACGACGACTCGAACGGAGCCGTCGGGACGATACTTGGCCGTGTGCTTGTTGACGTGCACTTGGTAGTAGCGGTAGTCGAGCGACTCCATCCAATAATTGTTGAGCTGAAAGTTCCAGTGCTCGCACTTCGGTGGCATGGCCTCGATCACCAGCGCTTCGTCCGGAGCGAGCTTCCAATAGCTGTGGTAGTACGCGATGTCCGGGACGCCACCAGCCATGTTGGAGACGTTCTGATCGAAGCGCGGCAATTGGTTGATGTGCTTCTTGAAGCCCTCGGCCCAGCTCGCAAAGAGCATCGAAGCGCCCGCGACCAAGCCGGCGGCCATGGTCAGTCCCTCCGCGCATTTGACGGGATCGAAGGGCGTCGGCATGCCGTCTCCTCCGATTCGTTCGATGCGGAGATCGGCGATCGTCTCGTTGTCCCGGTCGAGCCGTGTTTGCCGAACGATCAGCGTGCCCGTGTCCTTTTCCATCGGGAGCCAGTTGCCCGGCTTCTCTTCGGTGCTGACGATGATCTCGAAGCTCCCATCGGGCTCGATCTCGAGCTCGGACGCCTCTAGATACCCGGTGGGCGGCATCCCACGACCTTGCCCGTAGTTTCCTTTCTGCGTGAAGAACCCGAGATAGTGAACCGTGCCCCGGTTGCCCCGGATGCGGTACTCGTGCTCCCCGCTGATGGCGGCGTTTTGATAGTAGTTGTCGGGGTGGTCGGCGCCCATTTTCGCCGTCTCGTGAACGACGCGTTGCAAGACGGGAGCCAGCGGATCGTTGTGCTCGACGAACGTCTGCAGCGCCGCGCGCGTGATGCGGCTCAAGTATCGAAAGCCCTCCATCCGGTTCATCGGATCGCTCGGGGTGTTGGGCCCCATCACGACGTTGCCAGCCATCTTCAGCGTGTCGCAAAACTGGTTCCAGACCGTTCCGTCGACGATCTCCTGCTCTTTCTTGGTCAGCTCATCACTCATTCGGTTTCCTCAACGTACGCCTTGGTCGTGCAACAGCGTTTCGGTCTTGGTCCACAACAACGCCCCTAGCTCCGGGTCCATCGATGCCTCGGAAGATTCTTTCACGCGCATCATGTGCATGTATACACCGGTCTTGGAGCCCATCTCGTCGGAAGTCGCGAGGTAGTCGACCGGAATCGACGCCTTCTCGGGGCTTTGAAAAAATACGCTCATCACGGGCTTCAAGATCGGCTTGAGCCAGATTGGAGCTTCGCGTGCCATGTTCGAGTTGACCGCACCGGGGCACAAAGCGTGCACGCAAACGTCGGGGCTCTCCTCGCGACCGGCATTCAGCCGTCGCGACAATTCGTGAAAATATGTCGTCAAATGCAGCTTGCTCGAGCCGTAGTACTTCACCCCGTCGGCGATTCCGTAGTCGACGGGCTCGCCAAAGCGATCGAAGTCGATCGGAATCGTGCTCCGGTGCGTCTCGGACGAGACGAAAATCACACGAGGGGGGTCCTCGGCCCGCGAATTGGCTCCGTACACGCCGTTCGGAATCACCCCGTCTCGGAGCAATCGGCTCAGCACGACGAACTTGGCGAGAAAGTTCACGGCGAACATGAGGTCGAGGCCGTGCTTGTTGGTGCGGGCGGTCGCGGGAACCACGCCCGCGTTGAATACGGCAATGTCGAGGGTGACCTTTCGATCGCGCAACGTGTCGCAGAACCTCTCGATCGAGTCGAAATCGCTGAGATCGACTTGGATCATCTCGACCGAAGGGTTTCCACTCGCGGCACGGACCTCTTCACCCGCTTCGGGAATGCCGCTGCGGCACGCCATGATCACGTGCGCCCCTCGTTCGGCGAGGCGAATGGCGATGGCCTTTCCGAGCCCGCTGTTGGCACCGGTCACGAGGCAGGTGCGTCCGTTTAAGCGCACGTGGGGCGAAACGGGGCTGACTTTGGGCTTTTCGTGTCGCTGATCCAGGACGCCGCTCAAGACGGCGGACAGAGGATTGCCATGGGTTCGTTTGGCCATCGGGCGGGGACTCTAGAAAACTGAGTCCTCAAGATCAACGCGAAGCGGTAATCCGCAGATATTCCTCGACCACGGCGCCCAGCCCGACGAATAGCGCCCGCGAGATGAGCGCGTGTCCGATCGACACCTCGTCGACGTGCGGAACCGAAAGAAAGAGCGGCAAGTTCGCGAGATCCAGGTCGTGGCCTGCGTTGACTCCCAGGCCACACGCCGATGCGCGTCGTGCCGCGCTGCGGTAGTGGGCGAGCGTCCTTTCCAGGTCCTCCCCCCCTCGCTCGAACGCGCGGGCGTATGGCTCCGTGTAGAGCTCGACCCGGTCGGCGCCGAGCTCGGCGGCCCAATCGATCGGCTCGGGCTACGGCTCCACGAACACGCTCACCCGAACCCCCCGTGCCCGAAGGCGCCCGATGATCTCCGCCAGCTCGTCCCTGGGCGTGCTCGCGGGCCAGCCGGCCTCGCTGGTGAGCTCGCCCGGACGTACGGGCACGAGAGTACACTGATCGGGACGCACCCGCTCGACCATGTCGATCAGATCCGGCCTCGGATCCCCCTCGATGTTGTACTCGACTCGATCGCGGACCGGCGCAAGGGCTTCGGCGATTTCGTACACGTCGTCGGGCCGAATGTGGCGCTGATCGTCGCGCGGATGCACCGTAATCCCCGGCGCGCCTGCCTCGACGCAAACGCGAACGGCCTCCACGACGCTCGGCACGGATCCACCCCGAGAATTTCGGAGCGTGGCCACCTTGTTGACGTTGACGCTGAGGCGAGGCATCGGCCGAAGTCTTAGCGCAGGCGCTCGGCGTGTCAGCCACCCATTACGCCTGGTGGCGCATCGTTTGATTTTTCGTAATATCTGCCTGTATGAACGTCAGCGCCAAGGCCGTCGTGCTCGAGGTGCTTTCCGCGGGCCAGTCGATCTACGAGAGCACGCTGCCCGTCCGCTCGCTCGTGCAGGCTGCCTCGGTATTCGAGATCGCCGAGAATAGCGTGCGAGTCGCCATCGTCCGTCTGCGCGCCGAGGGCCTCATCGAGTCGCCTGCCCGAGGAGAATACCGCTTGGGTCCGGGCGCGAAGGTCGTCAACGAGAAGATCCACGGCTGGCGAAAGGTCGCCGAGCGTGTCGGACCCTGGGATGGCTCTTGGATGGCCGCATTCACCGCGGACCTTTCCCGGACCGACCGCCCCGCCCTCCGCCGGCGGCTTCGTGCGCTCCGCTATCTCGGCTTCGAAGAGCTCAAGCCCGGTCTGTTCTTGAGACCGAACAATCTCACTCCGGGGATCGAGGGTGCTCGCGAAGAGCTAGAGGCCCTCGGTCTCGACACCGAGGCCCTCGTGTTTCGAGTCGACGATCTCTCGCCAGCAGGGGAACGTCGCGCACGTGCTCTTTGGGACGGCGCGTCCCTCGAGCATGCATACGAACAGCTGCATCGACGGCTCGCGAGCAGCATGCGTCGCCTCGACGATCTTTCGCTCCACGAGTCGGTGCGAGAATCCTTCTTGCTGGGACGAGAAGGAATTCGTCAGGTCGTGCTCGACCCCCTGTTGCCCGAGCCTCTGATCGACGAAGCAAAGCGCTCTACGATGGTCGGTGTCCTCGAGCGGTACTGCGACCGTGGGCTGGAGCTCTGGAGCCATTTCCTCCAAGTGGACTAGCGGCGTCTCGGACGATTTCGAGTATGCTGCGGCGTCATGAAGGCGGTGGATTTCAGGTTTGGCACGGTCGATGGTGCCAACGTGTACGTGCGTGGCTGGGTCGTCGATCGACCCAAAGCGATCGTGCAGGTGCTTCACGGGATGGCGGAGCATGGAGCGAGGTACGAACGCTTGGCGCGGGCGCTCGCGTCGGCGGGGTACGGCACGTATGCCCACGACCATCGCGGACACGGCCAGAGCATCGCCGACGGAGTGCCCCCGGGGCACATTGCCGACAGCGATAGCTGGAACCGGATCGTCGAGGACGCGCACGGGATCAACCGCGAGATCGCCAAGCGCCATCCGGGGGTTCCGATCATCATCCTCGGTCACTCGATGGGGTCGTTCGTGCTGCAGCAGCTCTTGTTCGAGCGTCCGAGCGACATGATCGCTGCAGCTCTTTCTGCGTCGAACGGAAAGCCACCGCCCATCGCTTCGGTGGGCAAAGTGGTCGCTCGCATGGAGAGATTGCGCGTGGGCAAACGGAGTCCGAGCCCGATTCTGCAGCGTCTCACCTTCGGCGAATACAACAAAGCCTTTGCGCCGACACGCACGGAGTTCGATTGGCTCTCGCGCGACCCGGCCGAGGTGGACGCGTACGTCGCCGACCCGCTGTGCGGGTTCGCGGTCTCGACCCAGGTTTGGATCGACATGCTGGATGCGCTCGACCGCATCGCAAAACCGAGCAACGTCGCCAAGATCCCCAAAGACAAACCGCTCTATTTGTTCGCCGGTGACCAGGACCCCGTCGGCGACTTCGGCAAGGGCATGAAGCGCCTGCACGATGCCTACAAGCGCGCGGCGATCTTCGACGTGCGGTTGAAGCTCTACCCCGAGGGCCGTCACGAGATGCTGAACGAGACCAATCGGGACGAAGTCACCGCGGACCTGATCGGTTGGTGCGACGAGGTGGTCGCCGCAGCTCGCTAGGAGGGACGGCTGGTGTAGAGGGGGCCTTCCACTCGACCACGCACCAACGGTCGCGTTTCGGACGTGATCCGGCATCGCCAAAGAGCGCTTCGCGATCCGATGGACTCGGCGCCGCGGTACTCGTTGAAGTCCTCCCACACGCACTCGATTAGCAAGCCCGCGTCGCACAAGACGCGTTGTTTGTGAAGACCGCGCTCGCTCGCCCGCCGGCTTTGGCCGAAGCAGACATAGAGCCGGCCATCCGGCTTGAGCATCTCGACGGCCCTGCTCACGAAAAGCTGAAAGCCCTCTACCGCGTAGGGCGGGTCCGTGAAGACCGCGCCGAAGCGACTCTTCAACCTCTTGGGGACGGGCTCACGCAGATCGTGCTCGATCACGTCGTGATCCCATGCGGATTGCGCCGCATGTCGGGTCAGGATTCCGAGGATTTCCGGATCGGTATCGAGCACGGTGATCTTTCGTCCGGCTCCGGCGAGCTGGACGGCCGCGCTCGTCAGATCGTCGTCGCCGAGAAAAGCCAAACCGCGCTGGTGCTCTCCGGCTTCGAGCAACAGCGATGCACGCCGGATCACGGTATCCGTCGTGACGTACACCTGGTCGAGCGCTCGTTTGGGCGATCCTCGTTCTGCCGCGATCCGCTCGTACTCGTCGCGCCAGCTCGCGGAGTCCGGCGCTGGAAGCGTTCTCGCCACCAGCTCCCGAGCGAGCGCAGCCAGGCCGCGTTCCGAGCATTGGATCCGCCCGTCGTCGAGGTGGAACCACTGCGGATAGCGGCTCACTACGTCCCGAACGACCGAGGATGCCTCACCTGCAATCCGGACTACCTCGTCCTGCGAGAGCGATCGACCGTCGCCGAGTGCTCTGAGGATGCGGAACGCCCCTTCGTACACGGCGAGCGCTTACTTGTCTCGAAATACGATCATTCCGTGCGTGAGGTCGTACGGCGACAACGCCACCGTCACTCGGTCCCCCAAGATCACGCGAATGCGAAATTTGCGCATACGACCACAGAGCTGCGCGCGCACGGTCGCGCCCGAATCGGTCGTCACCTCGAACTGGCCCCCCGCGAAGACCTGGGTCACCACGCCGCTCAGCTTGATGTGGTCATCGCGCTTGTCCTCGGGCTCGAAATCCCGCTCGAATCTGTTTCGTCTTCCTTTTTGGCCTCGTTTCGCCACTCAATCTCCTTCTTCTCGTCCGTATCGCCGCAACCTAAGTCGTCACGGCGTACCCCGCCACCCATCCGTATCTGTTTTGATACTCCTGGGGTTCCCGTTTTTGTAGCACCGCCCGTGGAAAAGTCAGCCGGAACGCATCAATGTAGAGATTCCGGTGCTCCAGCGACACCCCGACGATGCATGGACGCTCGCCACCCCGATGAAGGTCAGCGCCGGCATGCGTCGAATTTTCAGGGCTCTTGCCGATGCGATTCTGCCGACCTCCCCGCGCACTCCGGAGACGCTCCACGAGGTGACGCACCACGCGCTGGTGTCGCTGCAATACATGCCGCGGTCGTCGGCCCAGTTTTTCGTGTGGGGAATGCGCTTGCTCAATTGGGCTCCGCTTTGGCGTCTACGTGGCTTGCGGCCATTGACCGCGCTCCCGCGGGAGACAGCCCGCAGGCATCTTCTCGGGGTGACACATAGCCGCTGGCTGCCGGTTCGCATGCTGATGTACGGGCCAGCCGGCCTGTTCCTCTCGAGCTATTTCGATCAGGACTACGTCCATCGCGAGCTCGATTACACCCCGGTGTCGTTCGTCGCCGAACGCGTGGAGCTGCGACGCAAGTGGATCGAGGGGCAAGAGCCCGGCGCCGACGACGAGGTTCACCACTCCGCGAGGGTGGCGCCATGACGGCGATCCTGGCGCACCGCGACTATCGACCCGTCGAAACCCATCACGCGGAGATCGCCGTGATCGGCACCGGAGCGGGCGGCGCCGTGGTCGGAGCGGAGCTCGCGGAAGCCGGGCGCGACGTGCTCTTCATCGAGGAAGGCGGATACCATCCGACCTCGAGCTTCAATCCGTACCTCACCGAATCGCTTCCAAGGCTGTTTCGCGATGCCGGAGGAACGATCATCGTAGGCAGGCCTCCGATCCCATACGCGGAAGGGCGTTGCGTCGGTGGGGGCACGGTGGTCAACGGCGGCATGGCTTGGCGGCCTCCGGAGCAGGTGCTCGCCCAATGGGAGCGGCTGACTCGGCAGCCCGACCTAGGACCCAAGGCGATGGAACCTTTGTTCGACCGTGTCGAGGAGCGAATCCACGCCAAACCACAGCACCCTTCGTCGATCGGCGAGGATAGCCGTCTCCTCGAGCAGGGCGCGCGCCGGCTCGGGTGGCGCTACGAGCCGAATCGGCGGGCGCAGGATCGGTGCGTGGGGTCCAATCAGTGTTTGACCGGGTGTCCCACCGGCGCAAAGCAGTCCACGCTGGTGAGCTACCTGCCCCGTGCGTTTTCTCGCGGCGCTCGATGCCTCACCGAGGTTCGGATCCGCGAGCTGTGGATCGAGAATGGACGTTGCGTCGGCGCCATCGGCCGGGCGATCAACCCACGCACGCGCGAGGAGGACGTCGAGGTCCGCGTCCGCGCCAAAGCGGTGGTCGTCGCATGCGGCGCCATTCAGACTCCGTTTCTCCTCCTCCGTCACCGGCTCGGCCGACCGAGCGGACAGCTCGGAAAGAACTTCCTCTGCCATCCGAACACCAAAGTCGTGGCGATCTACCCGCGCAACATCTACGCGTGGCAAGGCGTGAGCCAGGGAGGCCAGATTCGCGAGTTTCGGGAACAGGGAATTCTGATGGCGGAAAATGCCGTGCCACCAGGGACGGCGGCGGCCCAGATTCCCTTCCTCGGCGACGAAGCCCTCGAGCTCATGCGCAGCTACAACGCGATGGCGATGACGGGTGTGCTCGTCGAGGACTCGCATGCCGGCCGCGTGAGCCGACGCTTCGGCGTCCCCATGGCAAAATACACCATCACTCGGTATGACCACGAGCGGTTTCTGACGGGAGTTCGGCACCTGGCCACGCTTCACTTCGAAATGGGCG
This sequence comes from uncultured Sandaracinaceae bacterium, assembly GCA_964495565.1. Classification (GTDB taxonomy): domain Bacteria; phylum Myxococcota_A; class Polyangia; order Polyangiales; family Houyiibacteriaceae; genus SG8-38. The sequence goes on from CAZBWQ010000010.1 coordinate 25,592, forward strand.
CGGAGAAAGTGATCCTGCCTTTCAGCAACTTCCACCTCGCGAAAAGCGTCGACGATCTGAGAGAAATCGAGCGGACCCAACGGTCCCGCAGCACGATCGAGCTGTTCACGGTGCACATGATGGGCACGTGCCGCATGGGCAGTCGGTCCAGTCATTCCGTCGTCGACCTTAGCGGCGAGGTATGGGACCTCCCCGGCTGCTACGTCGCCGATGCGAGCTTGTTTCCCACTGCCGTCGGGGTGAACCCACAAGTCGCGATCATGGCGCTGGCGACCCGGGTGGCCGATCGCCTGCAGCTTCCCAATTGACAAGCGATTCCCTTTTGCGCACACCCTAGCCCACCGATGCTCGACCTTCCTCGACTCAAGCGCATTCGGCTCATGAAACGGCCCATCGGCCAGATCTTCTTCGGGCACACGGTCCTCGCTCCGAACTACAACTTCTTGCCCGGGATCGACATACGCCTCGAAGGCCTCGATCGCGTCCCCGAAGAACCGGTCATCTTCGCGATGAACCACACCGACCGGTTCAACTACTTTCCCTTCATGTACAAGATGTGGAAGCTCGAGGACCGTTACATGACGGTCTGGGTGAAGGGCAAATACTACGAGCAACCGATCGTCGCGACCTTCATGGAGCTGACGAGCAACCTGCCCACCGTGTCTCGCGGTTACATCATCACCAAGGATTTCGCCCTGACGATGGGACGCCGGCCGACCGAGGCGGAGTACGACACCCTGCGGACTCTGGTGAACGAGGAAGCGAATCCGGAGGGAGACGCCAGCACGGTGGACGTCTCGGCCGTTCCGGCGGCGCTCTTGGAAACCAAGCGGAACATCTTGGGTGTCGACTTCGACCCGGCCGAGACGTCGTACGCCGCAGGCATCAATCGCGTGTTCAACGAAATGATGCGCCAGTTCGTTCGGCTGAACGAGCGTTCTTTCGAGCTCGGCCTCGACCTGCTGGTGTTTCCTCAAGGCACGCGGTCGATCCGACTGCCTCGGGGCCGCATCGGGATGATGGAAATCGCCCTTCGCTACGAGAAGACCATCGTGCCGGTCGGTTGCAACGGGTGCGATCTCGTCTACACGGGCTCGCTACCCATCGGAAAGTCCGGCAAGATCATCTACCGGATCGGCGAGCCAATCACCTACCAGGATCTCTCGGAATTTCACATCGACGAGCCGTACGCACCCTTCACGGCAGAAGCCGAGCACAAGTACCGAGACAAGTTTCAAGGCGCGGTGGACGTCGTCATGAACCGCATCAACGACTTGTTGGATGAACGCTATCAGTTCAGCGAGGACCTGCGCAGCACCGGCGTGAGCGGCACCGACCGCTTCATGTAGCAGAACGGTTGTTCGGCAGCCTGAATCGGGTTAGACCCGCTTCGTGCACGAGCTCCAAGCCTTGAAGGACGCCGCCGAGCCCAGGCCGGTCGTTGCCATCATCGGGGGAGCCGTCGCCGGCTCCGAAGCAGCCGCGGCATGCGCCGAGAAGGGTGCGATCGCCGTGGTCTTCGAGCAGGGCGTTCGCCCTTACGGCAAGATCGAGGACGGCTTGCCCCGGTGGCACGAAAAGCTGCGCGAAAAAGAGTATCGCCGGATCGACGAGAATCTTCTGCGAGAAGGCGTGATCTTCGTGCCACGGACGGAGATCGGCCGAGATCTCGCCTGGGACGAGCTCTATGGGGACATGGGCTTCAGCGCCGTCATCTTGGCGAATGGGGCATGGCGCGACCGTCCGCTGCCCGTCGAAGGAGCGGACCGATACGTGCGTCGCGGCCTCGTGTATCAGAACGAGCTCGTCTACTGGTTCAACCACTATCACGAGCCGGACTACCAGGGTCCCTCGTTCGACATTCCAGACGACGTGATCGTGATCGGGGGTGGTCTCGCATCGATCGACGTCGTCAAGATCGTGAACTTGGAGCTCTACGCGAAGGCCCTGCGCGCCCGTGGAATCGACGTCGACGTCGTCGAGATGGAGATCAAAGGCATCCCGAAGACGCTCGAAACGCACGGCGTAGACGCCCTGCAGCTGGGCGTGAAGGGGTGCACCCTCTACTACCGACGCCGCATGGAGGACATGCCACTTGCCAGCGCCGAGGATCCGACGCCCGAGCAACTCACCAAGCTTCAGGCCGCGCGCGTCAAGATCATGGAGCGGGTCATGCGCAAGTATCTGGTGGCGTTCGAGCCGTCGTGCATGCCCGTGGCCACCATCGTCGAAGACGGCCGGCTCGTCGGAATTCGCTTCCGAAAGACCGAGGTGGTGGACGGACGGGTCCGCCCCGTCGAGGGGTCCGATTTCGACGTGCATGCCGAGATGGTGATCAGCTCGATCGGCAGCGTTCCACGGCCCATCGCCGGGGTTCCCATCCAAGGCGAGCTCTACTACTTCGACAGTTGGGAGACCGGGGAGGTCCACGGTCTGCCCGGTGTCTTCGGACTGGGCAACGTGCTCACGGGCAAGGGCAACATCAAAGACAGCCGCGCGAACGCCATCGAGATCGTCGAGAACGTGGTGGCTGCGTACTTGGGTGTCGCTGAGGAGCCACGGGAGGCACCGGACGCCCCGAACGCTCGCCTCGACGAGGTCGCGGATCGCGCCGCGACCGGCGCGCCCATGACGCCGTCCGCCATGAGCTCGTTGGCCCAACGCATCGAGGCCCGGTACGACGAGATCGGGTACCGGGGATACCGAGATTGGATCGCCGCCCACGCGCTCCCCGCGCCGGAGACCCGATGAAGCGTGGGGGGCTCGGCATGGCCGGACTGGCCCTGTTGTGCTTGACGATTGCGTCGACTGCGTCGGCGCAGGAGCGCCGCGTCGACCTGCGTTTTCAGGGTGGCGTGAAGATGGGTGTTCCGATTTTCCTCGACGTGGACCGAAGCATCGTGCGGCCCGGTGCGAGCATCATGGGTTGGGGAGGCTTCGATCTCGGATGGTTCGTCTTCGGCTTCGGCCTCGGATGGCAATGGACCCGGATCGACACCAACGAGATTCCGGGCGTGCTCTTTCCACTCGGAAACGAGCCTCTGGTCCGGCTATTCTTCTCCCCCGAAGTGCGCTTCCAAGTGCCGACCATCGAGGCCGTCCTGCCTTACGTCACCGGTGCATTCGATGCGAACGTGTGGAGCTTCGAAGCGCTCGGAGCCTCGTGCGGTTGGTACTACTGCCGCGACGACGGCCTCGGACGATTTGCTCCTGGCTTCACCGGCAAGGGAGGCCTGGCGATCCGTCTCAAAGGCGCGATGTACCTCGACGTCGGCTTGCAGTATTCGATGAGTGGAAAAGGAAACTTCTTCGATCGCACGCAGTGGTGGCTGGAGCCTTTCATCGGATTCATCTACCGCGGGGATCGCGAGCGACTCGGAGGCATGGGCTTCTGACCGAGCGCCCGCACCGGGTGTGCGCCCGAGCACTACGTCGCGCTCGGCAGTAGCGCCCAAAGAATCGCCGCCCCGAAAGCCACCGCCATCGAGCTCCAGAGGCGCTGGCTGCTGGCGGGAAGGTCCACCCACCATTGAATCAGCGCCTTGTACCGGTCGACGCCGATGAAGGGGAGCGTGGCGGCGGCGAAAAAAGCGAGGACGGCGAGCACTTGAAGGAGCAGAGGAGCGCGCGACTCGAAGGCGGCAAACCACAACGCGAGCGCCAGCACGAGCCGAATCACTACGGCTGCCACGAGACCGCCCCTCGTTGCAAATCGCTGGATGAGCTCGGTCAGACGCGCCGGCGCGAGCACCCCCCAGGCCCCGACGAGGACGACGAGGACTCCAAAGAGCCCCGAAATTTCGACCGCGAGAGGCACGTCAGCCCAGCTCCTCCTCGGCCCCGGGGACTACATCCGAAGCAGGCTCGTACATCGGGAGAGCTTGCTCGATCTGGTCCGCGGCCCTCGCCACCGCATGCATGAACAGCTCCAGGTCCTCGAGCTGCAGCTCCTCCAGCATCACGGTATGGCGTACCACGTAGACGTCGCCGTCCAAACAAAGCGATCCGACGGCCAGGCTGAAGCTTCGTTGCAGCGCGTCCATCGGCTCCAAACGCTCGACACGGCAACAAGCCGAGGAGAAGTCGACCCAGGCACGTCCCATCGCGTGGTAGTGAGCCACGATGACCGCTTGGAGCCTTCCCCCCGGATACTCGAAAACGACCTTGAAGCCGTGCTCGTGCTCCTCGGCCAACTTGTAGCTGGACCTCGCGTGATCCTGAATGTCGGTCCACGTCGGCACGGGCGAACGGTTGTAACACAAGAACCCGGAAAAAAGGGCTCGAAACTCCCCCGGCGCTGCGTACACTTCACGACATGCTTGAACGTTTGGCATCGCCGTTTTGGCGCTCCTCGATCGCGGCCGAGCTCCGAGTCGGACCGCTCGCGCTTCGCAAAACGGTGCCATGGCTGCTCCGGACGAAGCTCAAGCGTGTCGAAAGCTTGCTCGAGGTCGCGCTCCGAAACGCGGAACGTGCACCGCATGATCTCGCGCTCGAGATGGACGACGAGCATCTCACGTGGTCAGAGCTCGCAAACGCGACGTCGAGGATGGCTCACGTCGTCGCAGGGGCAGGCGTCAAACAGGGAGACGTGGTCGCCCTCCTCGCTGAGAACTCGCCGTTCTACGTCGCCGCCGTGCTGGGCATCTCACGCGTCGGAGCCACGGTGGCGCTCATCAACACCAATCTTCGCGGCCGTCCGCTTTCTCACGCGGTCGAGAAAGCAAACGCCAAGGCAGTGGTGGTCAGCCATACGCTCGAGCCCGGGCTGCGCGAGTGCGAGGAGCTCTGCCAATCGCTCGATCGGATCTTCGTATTCGACCAGAAACCCTACGAACGGTTTCTCGGAAACGCCCCGACGGTTCCTTTTCCTCCTGCACCGGTACGCGCCGAGGACGACTTCATCTACATCTACACGTCTGGAACCACCGGCCTTCCCAAGCCGTGCAGGATCTCACACGCACGCGCCATTTTGGCCGGGGCGGGGTTCGGTCCGCTGATGTACGAGTTTCGCCCCGGGGACAAGCTTTATTGCGTGCTTCCGCTTTATCACGCGAGCGGCTTTCTCTTGGGTGTCAGCGCCGCCATCACGTCGCGCGTCCCCGTCGCGCTGCGACGCTCGTTCAGCGCAAGCGCCTTCTGGGACGACGTGCATCGGTACCAGGCGACCGCGATTCTCTACATCGGCGAGCTCTGCCGATACCTGGTGAATTCTCCGCCGCACCCGAGGGAGCTTCCAAACCCAGTGCGCGTCGCCGTCGGCAACGGGCTTCGCCCGGACATCTGGCCGCACTTCAAGTCGAGGTTCGCCATCGATCAGATTCGAGAGTTCTACGGCGCAACCGAGGCACCCGGGTTCATCGCCAATCTCAGCGGACGCGAGGGCTCCGTGGGTCGCGTTCCCTTGGGAGGGCTCGGATGGATGCGCCTGGTACGGTACGACGTGGACCAAGAAGACCACGTGCGTGACGAGCGAGGCTTCTGCATCCCTTGCGAGCCACACGAGGTCGGTGAGCTCCTGATTCGCGTGCCGAAGGTCTCCACCGGCGGTCTCGAGTACCGCGGCTACACCGACGATGCCGCGACGGAGCAGAAGCTGTTACGCGACGTCTTCAAGAGCGGCGACCAGTACTTCCGCTCGGGCGACTTGCTTCGATACGACGAGGACGGCTTCTACTATTTCGTCGATCGCATCGGCGACACGTTTCGTTGGAAGGGCGAGAACGTATCGACCGCCGAGGTCGCAGACGTCATCGCGACTCACGACGGCATCGAAGAAGCGACGGTCGTGGGTGTCGAAGTGCCGAACATGGAGGGGCGGGCCGGGCTCGCGGCAATCGTTCCAGTCGGAGCGTTCGACGCCGAGCGGTTCTGGGAATCCATCTCGGAGCTCCCCTCGTATGCACAGCCGCGATTCGTCCGCGTGGTGGGGGGATTGGCGAAGACGGCCACCTTCAAGATTCAGAAGAGCGATCTCAGGGCTCAAGGAGCGGATCCTGCCGCGGTCGAAGACCCGCTGTTCGTGCGAACGAACCGCGGATACGAGCCCCTCACCGCGGAACGCTGGGCCGACATCAAGGAAGGACGTCTCCAGCTCTGATGCCGGCGATGAATGCGGAGGAAATCGAGGACTTCATGAAGAAGTTCTTCCCGCAGGCGCGGATGCCGATCGAGATCTCGGACGTGGCTGACGGGCTCGTTCGGATTCGGCTGCGGGTGAGCGATCGATACCTGCGCCCCGGCGGCACCGTGTCCGGCCCTACCTTGATGACGCTGGCAGACACTGCGATGTACTACCTGGTGCTGTCGATGATCGGACCGGTGGCGCTCGCTCTCACCACGAACCTCCACATCAACTTCCTAAGGGCCCCGAAGCTGGGCGACGTCGTGGCAGAGGCGAAGATGCTCAAGCTCGGAAAGCGCCTGGCCGTCGGGCAGGTGACGATTCATTCGGTAGGGACGGACGATCCGGTCGCACATGCCACCGTGACGTACTCCATCCCCCCGGCGGCTACTCCACCCCAAGCGCCTTCCGAATGATCGCCGAGTCTTCGGGTGCGTACTCGATCTCGAGCGCGGCGCGATGAGCTTTTTCCGTCATCTTGCCCCACGTCTTTTGGATGATGGGAATGAGCTTTTCCTCGTCGTGCTTCCTCGCGAAATCGTGGAAGTAGTGCTCGAGAAATACCAAGCAGATGACGTCCTCGAGCAGTTGGACGTCGGGATCGGTCTTCAAGCCGCGCTTGCGAAGAAGGGTTTGGACTCGGCCGATGGTCTGCTCGTCGTAGCCGACCTCCTCCATGATGCGACCCGCGATGTCCCCATGACGCTTGTAGAGATCGGTCCGCCACTTGAGGTACCCGGCCCTCCCCTCCGGATAACTCTCACGTGGCACCTCCCAACGACGAATGTGCTGAGCGCGCGCTGCAAGCCGGACGGTCTCCGGCGCATCGGGAGCAAAGGCATCGAGGCGCGCGGACATGCGCATGCCGTAGATCAACTCCTTGGGGACCGCCTTGCCGTTCACGACCTCCCGGTTCGGATCGTCGGCGTTGGCCTCGTCGAAACGGTGGAAGGCTTGTTCGAGTCGAGACATCGCTTCGATCTTATCACGCTCCACCTGGTCGCGGGGCCGCCGTGGCATCGCGACGGCTGCGGACGGCCGTCGGCGACTCAGAGAGCGGCTTCCTTCGCGGCGCTGCGGGCGGCTGCGCAGACCGATGCCAGCGAGATCCCACCGAACATCAAGCTGACGCCGACGAGCGTTCCCACGGCCCAGACCCCGGAAACGGGAAATTGGGCCCAGATCATCACGCCCAGCGCCAACGCCACGATGCCGCTGAACAAGGTCCAGCCCCACCCCTTGATGGGACGCAGTCGAAATGCCCAGATGATCTCGAAGGCTCCTTCGACCAAGAAGTACGCGGCGAGAAAAAGGGTCAGCGTCGCGAGCGCCATTCCCGGTCGGCCGAGCATGTAACCACCTGCGACGACCGAAAGCAGGCCGATCACGAAGACGAGCAGCCCGTGGCCGAATGAGCCCATCCGAAACGCGAGGAACAACCGAGACACCCCCGCGACGATCAAAAGCACGCCCACGGTAAGCGCCACCGAGAGTCCGGCGACGAGCGGGGCGACCAGCGCCAAGAAGCCGGCGATCGCGCTCAAGATTCCGACGGCGATGCCAACACCGGCATGCCGCTTGATGGTTCGAAGCATCTCGGGATCGGCTCCCTGAATCGTGTTCGCCATGACGGTCTTCCTCCGGACGAAAGCAGAGCGCAGCAACGGGAAAATGGCAAGGACTATCGCGAGGCATTCTTGGCATGCGGCTGGTTTGCGCTTGAAAACCGGCACGGTCCGTGATTTGGTCCCTGCGCTGTCGACGTCATGAAACAGATGTGGGACGAGCGCTACGCCGGCGAAGAGTATGCATACGGCGAAGCACCAAACGCGTTCTTCCAAGCGACGCTCGATCGCATCGATCGGCCCGGTCGAATCCTGCTGCCCGCGGAGGGCGAAGGCAGGAACGCGGTGTACGCGGCGAGCCGAGGTTGGGCGGTCGAGGCGTTCGACATCAGCCCGGTAGGACGCGAAAAAGCGTTTCGGCTCGCGGCCAAACACGGGGTGCACATCGACTACGAGGTCGCCGACTACGAAAGCGTGTCGATCGAGCCCGACGCCTACGACGTCGTGGCCTTGATCTTCGCACACGTCCACGAACGCGCGCGGCGCTCGCTCCACCGTCGGCTCAGCCAGGCGCTCGTCCCGGGCGGCATCATGATTCTCGAAGCCTACGGAAAAGAGCAGCTTCGCTACGGCACTGGAGGCCCGCCGAACGAGGAGCTCCTCTACGCACTCGACGAAATCCGGGAGGACTTCTCGGGTTTGGCCCTGCTGCACCTCGAGCAGATCGAGACGGAGATTCACGAGGGCAAGTACCACCACGGGCTGAGCAGTGTCATTCGCTTCGTCGGACGAAGGAAGACCTGAGCCCATCGCGGAAGCCAGCCGGAGGAACGTCTATGGTCCTACACCGACCTCGAGCTCCCGGTCGTACACCGACTCCCAAAACGCGCAGACGTCGCTACGAAAATCGTCGACGGTGCCGAGCGTGACGTCCAAGTTGAGCCGGGTATCGGACATCGAGGAAAAGGCTGGCCAAGTCGGGTCGCCGTCTCCGTTCGGATCCCCGTCGGCCGCGAAGCGGCCCCAGTAGCGGCGCATCACGGAAGAGAGGGCCAAATCCTCCTCGCCGATCAGATCCGGCCCGACCGAGCCGAAGACGTAGGCGATCTCCGCGCCGTGCGTAGCCCTCAGATCCAAGGGCGCGAGCGCGGGAATCGGGATCGGACGCGCGAAGTTGTAGACGAAGACGGGAAGCCCGGCATCGGAGGCCCGCTTGGCGGTGTCTCGGGTCGAGCAGACCAACGCGGCATCTCCCGTCACTCGTTCGAGGGCGTCCTGCGGAGAGTCGAACGCGCTCGTGGGATACTCGGCTGCCACCTGGACGGCGAGCTCGGATCCGAACCGCCGCTCGAGGGCCGCGAGGTACTCCTCCTCGGTCGTCACCGGAGTCTGAAGCACGTGAAAGAGCGTACCTTCGTCCGAATTGCTGCCGAGCAAGTACGGAACGTCGGCCACGTCACCGCTTGCGAAGAGCGCCCGCGGTTGCTCTGGCAGCACCGTGCCGTCGACGATGGGCGTGAACTGCCATCGCGGAGTCCCTCCAGCGTAGAGGTCACCTCCCGGGAGCCCCTCCTGGGCGCCATCGACGGGCGCTCCCATCAGCAGATCGGCGACCGGGACGGCTCGAAGACAGGCGGCCACGTCGGCCGCGTCACCGCATCCCATGGCGTCGGCGAACACGTTTGCCTCGGCCTCGGCCGTCTCGCGCGTGCGCAGAGCCGTGGTGCAGCCTCCGCTCTGGCTGATGGCCCGGTGAAAGAAACCGCGCGAGCCCGGGGACGCGACGTGAAAGCACACGTCGAATGCGCCTGCGGACTCGCCGAAGATCGTGATGTTGTCGGGATCGCCTCCGAACGCCGCGATGTTGTCGGCCACCCATTGCATCGCCATTCGCTGGTCCAACAGGCCTTGGTTGCCGGCGGCGGAGCCCTCTTCTGCGCTCAACGCTTCATGCGTGAAAAACCCCATGACCCCGAGGCGGTAGTTGGCCGTGACCACCACCACGCCGGCTTCCTCGACCAAGCCGCGCCCGTCGTAAAAGAGCGTGGGAGGGTCGACGAAGGGGATCGTGTCGCCCGTCGAGCCCGTGATGTTGGAGCCTCCGTGAAACCAGAGCATCACCGGCAGGGCCGACGCGGGTGCTGGCTCCGGAGCCCACACGTTCAGATAGAGGCAGTCCTCGTTCTCGCTCGATGCCGGGCTGGTGAGCGATCCGAGCTGTGGACAAGCCGCCGAAAACTCGGTGGCATCGAGGGCCGCATCCCACGGCTCCGGAGGTTGCGGGGCTCGCCAACGTCGTTCGCCCGTCGGCGGGGCGGCAAAGGGAATCCCCAAGAATCGACGCGTGCTTCCATCGACCTCGCCGATCACGACTCCGTCGGGCAAGGCGATCTGCGTGCCCTGCTGGATCCCAGGGTCGCCGTCATCGCCGCCACAGCCCAAGAGCGCCTGAGCCATCACGAGCAAGCCGAGGGCTGCCCATCGCGCGGTCGAGCCGAATCTTCGCATCCCGAGACCTCCGTTCGTTCGGGGCGGTCCTACCCTCGTCGGATCCAAATCGCAATCCTCCGTTTCCCTTCGGGATCGAACGGCGGGCGCCCGAGGCGCCTTGCACGATGCCTACCATATGGTAGAGAAATGACGACCACTTGGTAGGGACCACCATGGACGTGCGCACCGAAATCCTCAGCCAAGCCGCCCGCCTGTTCGCGGAGCGAGGCTACGACGGCACTTCGGTTCAGGAGATCGCCGACGCGGTCGGCATCCGGAAGCCCAGCCTCCTCTACCACTTTCGGTCGAAAGACGTGCTGCGACAGAGCGTCTTGGCCGAAATGCTCGCCCACTGGAATGCGGTGCTCCCCGGTTTGCTGCTCAAGGCTTCCACCGAGGAGCGCTTCGACGCCACCATGCAGGCGCTCACCGATTTCTTCCTCGAGGACCCCGATCGTGCACGCCTCTTTCTGCGAGAGACGTTGGATCGCCCCGAAGAGATGCAGGCTCTCCTCGGCGAGTTCGTGAGACCGTGGATCCAGCTTCTCGGTGGGCAGCTCCAACGAGCCAAGGAGCAGGGCTTGGTCCAACCTGGCGTCGACCCGCAAGCGTACGCCGTGGAAGTGATCACGATGGCGGTTGCAGGAACGGCGGTGGTCGACACGCTCGGCGTGATTTTGCCCCCGGACCCCGAACGAGGCAGCACCCGAAAGCGTCATGCGTCGGAGCTCATCCGTGTTGCGCGATCGAGTCTCTATACGAACGAGCAAGGCAAGAGGTAATCATGGCCAATTTCTTCAAAGACAACGAGGATCTTCGATACTACTTCGACAAGGGGATCGACTGGGATTCTCTGGTCCGAATCACCGAGCACGAGTTTGCCGACGCGGAGGGCGAAGGGTTCGCCAACACGGAAGAGGCCGTCGAGCTCTATCGAGAGATCATCGAGATGTTCGGTCAATTCGTGGCGGAGGAAATCAAGCCCTACGAGAAGGAGATCGACGAACAAGGCGTCGAGCTCGTGGACGGCGAGGTCGTGTTTCCGCCGCGACTCGCCGGCATCTTCGAGAAGATCAAAGAGCTCGATCTACATGGTCTGCCCGTACCGCGTGAGCTGGGCGGCATGAACGCGCCGCTGTTGCTCTACTTCTTGAACAGCGAGCTCATGGCGAGGGCAGACGTCTCGGCCATGGCGCACCATGGATTCCACGCGGGCATCGCGATGGCCATGCTGGTGTTTTCCGCGCTGGAAGGCAGCTCCGAAATCGACCCGAAGACGGGGCGCATCTCGAAGACCCGCTGGGAGAAGGCCATCCGGGAAATCGCCAATGGGGATGCGTGGGGCTGCATGGACATCACCGAGCCCGACGCGGGCTCCGACATGGCCGCGCTGCGCACCGTCGCCGAGCAGGACGAAGCCGGAAACTGGTACGTCACCGGCGAGAAGATCTTCATCACCTCGGGACACGGAAAGTACCACTTCGTGATCGCTCGAACCGAGGAGCACGATCCCGAAGACCCGATGAGCGGCCTGAGCGGGCTTTCGATGTTCTTGGTCCCCACGTACGAAGAAGACGAAGCTGGCAATCGGCGACGCATCGTTCAAATCAGCCGGGTCGAGGAAAAGCTCGGCCACCACGGGTCCGCGACCTGCGGCTTGGTGTTCGACCGAGCGCCCGCGGAGCTGGTCGGAGAGCGTGGCGAGGGCTTCAAGTACATGCTGACGCTGATGAACAACGCTCGGGTGGGCGTCGGTTTCGAGTGCATCGGGCTGAGCGAATCCGCTCACCGAGTCGCCGCCCAATACGCGTCCGAGCGCGTTTCGATGGGGAAGCCGATCGAACGGCACGAGATGATCGCGGATTACCTCGAGACGATGCAAACGGAGATCCAAGGCGTGCGGGCCATCGCCGTGGCCGCTGGCTTCCACGAAGAGATGGCGCAAAAGCTCGCCCTGACCGTCCGTCACGGCGGGGTCGACGAGTCGGAGCGCCCACAGCTCGAGCGCTTGCTTCGGTCGCACCAAAAGAAAGCGCGTCGGCTCACGCCCCTTCTCAAGTACTTCGGAGCGGAGAATGCCGTCAAGCACGCGCGGCTCGCCCTGCAGATCCATGGCGGCAACGGCTACGTCACCGAATATTTGCCCGAGAAGTTGGTTCGAGATGCCTTGGTCATGCCGATTTACGAGGGCACGAGCCAGATCCAAGCCCTGATGGCCATGAAGGACACGCTGGGCGGCATCATCAAGAACCCCCAGGCCTTCGTCCGGAGGATGGCGCAGGCTCGCTGGCGTGCCCTGTCGAGTCGTGACCCCCTCGAGCGCCGCGTCGCTCAGCTTCAGACCCTTTGCTACGGAGCGCAGCAGCACCTCGTGTTGAAGACGGCGGGCGACAAGATGAAGGGCCTACGAGGCAAGCCGATCGCCGAGTGGTCGACCGAGCTGACGAAGAGCTGGGATCCCAAGCGCGACTTCGCCTATGCGATGCTTCACGCCGAACGCTTGATCCAGCTCCTCGGATACACCGCGATCGCGGAGCTCCTGCTCGACCAGGTGCGCAAGCACCCCGAACGCGCCGACGTTCTCGAGCGACATCTGGAGCTCGTGGAGCCCAAAGCGCGCTGCCTTCACGAGACGATTGCCACCACGGGCCAGCGGCTCTTGCGGAAGCTATCGCCGGCGGTCGCGGAACCTACGGATCAAGCGGCGGAGTGAGCGAGGCGAAGCGAGCTGCTTCGGATCGAGGCTGAGGTACCAGTCGTTCTCGACGTACCACTGGTGGGTGCGGCGCACGCCCTCCGTCAGGCTGACCTCGGCTTCGAACCCGAAGTCTCGCCGAGCTGCATCTGCCGAACAAGTCCACGCGAGTTGAGCCGCCATGCGTGCCTTCTGCATGTTGAGCAGGCGTGGTTGCCCATCGATGTGCGTCACGATCTCGCCGCCGATGGCAGCCAAGGTCATCAGGTGCCGCGGCAAGTCGACCGTGCGGACTTGCTTGCCGACGGCTCGGACGATCTCCGACTGGAGCTCCTCCCAGGTCACCTTCTCGTCTCCCGTCAGAAAGTAGCCCTTCCGAATGGTCTCCTCGTGTTTCGCGGCTTCGACGATGCCCCGGACGCAGTCATCGACGTAAACCATCGACATGACGTGATCGCGATTGCCGAAGTGCAAATTCCAGCCGAGCACGGCGCCCTGGAACAAGTTGAAATAGTCGACGTCACCGGGCCCATAGACTCCGGGAGGTCGCACGATGGTCCACCGGACACCAGCCGCCTCCTCTTGGACAATCCGCTCGGCCTCGAGCTTGCTCTCGCCGTAGTACTCGATCGGTCGCGGCGGATCGTCTTCGCGGTGCGGAGCCAAGGTGGCCGAGGGGCCGTACGCCGCGAGGGAGGAGACCAGCACGAAGCGCCTGGTCATCGGATGCTCACGGCGCACGGCAGCGAGCAGGTTGCGGGCCGGCATGACGTTCCCGCGTCTGAAGTCCTCGTACGATCGTCCTTTGGTGACGCCAGCCACGTGCAACACGTAGTCCGGCTTTTCGGCCGCGACGATGCGCTCGAGCTCCCCGATCTGACTGTAATCGACCTCGACGGAACGGGCGCCCTCGGGCGTCGGGGATCCTGACCGTCGAAGCGAAACCACGTCGCAACCCGACTCGAGGAGCAAGTCCCGCAGACGGCTTCCGATGAAGCCGCTCGCCCCGGTAATCAGCGTCTTGCCCTCCAGCGCGACCCTGCCCATCGCCATCGTGGTGCACCGGACGGCGCCCCGGCGCAAGCACAGATTGACGCCGGCCACCCTCTAGGAAACGCTTCCGACATGGCCGACAAGTTTCACACCATCTCTCCCGTCGACGGAAGCGTCGTCTTCGAAGGTGAGCTCGACGGCACGGAGGCCATCCATCGGACTCTCGATCAAGCCATCGCGGCACTCCCGGCGTGGAAGGCCGTGCCGTTGGACGAGCGATGCGCCTCGGTGCGCGATTTCGTCGAGCTTGCGGTTCGGGACGGCGAGGCCGTGGCGCACGAGCTGACCATGCAGATGGGACGGCCCATCCGCGACGGTGCAGGCGAGGTAGGAGGTTGGCTCCTCCGAGGAAAGACGATGATTGACCTCGCGCCCGAAGCACTCGCCGAGATTCGGCTCGAGCCACGCGAGGGTTTCACTCGTTTCATCCGGAGAGAGCCGCTGGGCGTCTTGTTTCTCGTCGCGCCGTGGAACTACCCCTGGCTCACGGCCGTGAACTCCCTCGTTCCTGCCTTGGTCGCTGGAAACCCCGTGGTGCTCAAGCACTCCGAGCAAACTCCGCTCGTTGCCGAACGCATCGGCAAAGCCGCCGTCGAGGCTGGTCTTCCCGAAGGGGTGCTGCAGGTATTGCATCTCGACCACGAACGAGTTGCGCAGGTCATCCGGGATCCACGCGTGGCGTTCGTCGCATTCACGGGGTCGGTCGAAGGCGGCCACGCCATTCAACGTGCCGCCTCCCAACGGTTCATCGGTGCGACCTTGGAGCTCGGCGGCAAGGACCCCGCCTACGTTCGTCCGGATGCCGACTTGGAGCGGACTGCCGTCAATCTCGCCGATGGCGCGTTCTACAACGCTGGACAGTCCTGTTGCGGGATCGAGCGCGTTTACGTGCACGAAGACGTCTACGAGCCTTTCGTCGAGGCCTTCGTTGCCGAGACGAACAAGCTCGTCCTAGGCGATCCCCGCGAGCGCTCGACCACGTTGGGACCGGTCGTGCGGCTGCGTAACGCCCGCGCGATCCAAGCCCAGATCGATGCGGCGATTGCGGCCGGAGCCCGACCGCTGATCGATCCGGCGACCTTCGAAGGAAGTCAGCGGGGCTTTCCCTACATGGCGCCGCAGGTGCTCGTCGACGTCGACCACTCCATGGAAGTCATGACCGAAGAGACGTTCGGGCCCGTGGTGGGCATCATGCGCGTGCGAGACGACGACGAAGCCGTGACACGCATGAACGACAGCCGCTACGGTCTCACGGCGTCGGTTTGGACGCGCGACCTCGGGCGCGCACGCGAGTTGGGTGCCCGAGTGGACACCGGCACGTGGTTCATGAACCGCTGTGACTATCTCGATCCGGAGCTCGCCTGGGTGGGCGTCAAAGACTCGGGGCGCGGATGCAGCTTGTCCCGGCTCGGCTACGCCCAGCTCACCAGACCGAAGTCGTTCCATCTCAGGGAAACCCCCGGGTAGCCTGGTCATCGAGTTGCAGACCACTATAGTCCGGCGTGATGAAGCCCCCGGTTCTGCGCTGCCGGCACGTGGTGAAACGCTACGGAAAGTTCACGGCGCTCGAAGACCTGTCGCTCGAAGTCTACGAAGGTGAGATCTTCGCGCTTCTCGGGCCCAACGGCGCCGGCAAATCGACGCTGATTCACTGCATCACGGGTCTCGCGAAGCAAACGTCGGGGCACATCGAAGTCCTCGGGTTCGACACCATCGAAGACTTTCGCACGACCCGCCGACTCGTCGGCTTGGTGCCCCAAGAGATCAACTACGATCCGTTCTTCACGCCCCTCGAGAGCCTGATGATCCAGATGGGCCTGATGGGCGTCAGACCCAACCGTCAGCGGGCGGAATCGCTCTTGAAGACCTTCGCCCTGGACGAAAAGCGCGATGCGTATACCAGGACCCTCTCGGGCGGGATGAAGCGGCGACTCCTGGTGGCCAAGGCGCTGGTTCACCAGCCGCGACTCTTGTTCTTGGATGAGCCGACCGCGGGCGTCGACGTCGAGCTTCGACGCGAGCTCTGGGCCGAAGTCCAGGAGCTTCGTGCGGCGGGCACCACGATCGTCTTGACGACGCACTACATCGAAGAGGCCGAAAGACTCGCCGATCGCATCGGGATCTTGAACAGGGGCGAGCTCCTCTTGGTCGAGAGCCGTGAAAGCCTCTTGAAGCGACACGGCGACCGCTCCCTGGAGGACATCTACCTCGAGCTGACCCGCAAAGCCGACGGAAGGCCTGCCGCGTGAGCCCGATTGCGCTCAAGACGCTCTTCCTCAAGGAGATTCGGCGCTTCAGCAAGGTCTGGCTGCAGACGGTGCTCAGCCCGCTCGTCACCACGAGCCTCTATTTCTTGGTGTTCGGCGTGGCACTTGGCTCGCGCCTGCGCGAAATCTCCGGAGTCCCCTACATTCAGTTCGTCGTGCCCGGTCTCGTGATGATGACCATGGTTCGCGACTCGTTCTTGAACACGTCCTCGAGCCTGTTCCAATCGAAAATCAACGGCACCATCACGGACATTCTGATCGCACCCATCGGAGCGTTCGAAATGCTCGTGGCCTATGTGGGCGCGGCGATGCTCCGCGCGGTGATCGTGGGTGCGCTGGTGTATCTCGTCGCGCTCTGGTTCACTTGGTTCCCCATGCATCACGCGGGCTGGACCCTCTTTTTCACTCTCTTCGTCACCGCGACGCTCGCCATGTTGGGCCTGGTGGCCGCGCTCTGGGCAGAGAAGTTCGACCACCTGGCGATTTTTCCGAACTTCGTTCTCTTGCCGCTCGCGTTCCTCGGGGGGGTGTTCTATTCGATCGAGCTCCTTCCCGAGCCATGGCAGACCATCAGTCGGCTCAACCCCCTTCTCTACATGGTGAATGGGCTTCGCTTCGGCTTTCTCGGCGTCTCCGACGTATCGCCAGTCACGTGCGCCGCGGTGGTGCTCGTTTCTTTCCTCGCTTTGTCGACGATGACGAGCGCGCTTCTTCGCAACGGTTACAATCTCCGCAGCTGAAGCGCGATTGCTCGGGTTTGGGAATCGTTGTACGAGCGGGAGACGCATCCAGCGATGAGCAGCAACACCTACTTCGCGAATCCCGAAACGCGGGCGTTCTTGCAGCGACGCGTCGCCGCGTTTGGTCTGATCGGTGCGATCCTCGCGGGCACGGCGCTCGTGTTCCGTCTGATCATGGGTGTTCTGTTCGGGTTCCTCGGCGATCAACTGGCGGACCCGGGCTTTCAGATTCACGCGGCCGCCGTGCTTCCTCTGCTTGCCGTCTGGCTGATTTGCCGGCGCGGAAGCCTCTCCGTCGGGGCAATCCACGCCGTGGAGAACACCGGAATCTTCCTGGCCAGCCTCGGCTACATCGGGATGGGATTGGGGATCCGGCCCGAGGTCGGGGCATCCACCATCACCGCGTTCATTCTGGCCCTGATGATGTTCGCGAGAAGCGTCTATGTGCCCAGCACCGCGAGACGCACGGCCATCCTCGGCGTGTTCATTGGAGTCCCTCTCGTAGCCGCGATGTATTGGCACTATCTGGGAGTCGATCTCGGACTTTGGCGAATGTTCGGATACGACGGCCCTTCCGTGCGACGCGTGGCCACTTCCCAGGCGATCATCACCACGATGTGGTGGACGCTCACGGTGGGTTTGTCCGCCCTCGCCTCCCGCGTGATCCACAAGCTTCGCAAGGAAGTGAGCGACATCCAGAGCCTCGGCCAATACAACTTGGAGAGAAAGCTCGGGGAAGGCGCGATGGGCGTCGTCTACGAAGCCAAGCACGGGATGTTGAAGCGACCGACGGCGATCAAGTTGCTGCGACCCGAGCTGTCGGATCGGGAGGCCTTGGAACGATTCCGCAGGGAAGTGCAGCTGACGGCCAAGCTCACGCACCCCAACACGGTCACGATCTACGACTACGGACGCACCCCGGACGGTCTTTTCTATTACGCGATGGAGCTGCTCGACGGGGCCACCTTGACCCAGGTCGTCGACGCGAGCGGCCCTCAACCGGTCGAGCGCGTGGTCCGGATCCTCCGAGACGCGGCGCTCGCGCTCAACGAAGCACACGAGACCGGGCTCATCCACAGAGACATCAAACCCAGCAACATCATGTTGGCGCGTCAGGGCGGCGTCCGGGACGTGACGAAAGTCCTCGACTTCGGGCTCGTGAAGAATCTCGGAAAGGTCGATGACCTCGAAAAGACGAACACGCTCTCGATCAAGGGCACGCCGCACTACCTGAGCCCAGAGGCCATCGAAGACCCCCAAGGCATCGACCCGCGCAGCGACCTCTACTCCCTCGGCGCGGTCGCTTACTATCTTCTCGCGGGTCGTCACTTGTTCGATGGCAAGACCATCATCGAGGTATGCATGCACCACCTCCACACGGCCCCCATCCCCTTGACCGAGGTCTGTAGCGAAGCGCTTCCTGCCGGACTGGAGGAGTTGCTTTTGGCGTGCCTCGAGAAGTCGCAGTCGAACCGTCCGTCCTCCGGACAGGAGCTGGCCGATGCGCTCGACGGCCTCGAAGTCGGGCGGTGGACGCGTGCCGACGCCGAAGCATGGTGGGACGTGTTTGGCCCCGAAATCGAGCGCGCCAAAGGACCGCTGCCTCCCCACGTCACCGATCAAACCGTCGCCATCGATCTCGATCGACGGGTCGACTAGATGGACCGGTGATCGAGACGCAACGGATGGTCGGCGGGAACCTCGACGAAGATGAGCACCAAACCATCCGGATCGGATGCCCGCAGCTCGAGTAGACCCCAAGGCTTGCGGACAGCGCTCTCCAAAATCCGAACGCCGGCCGTACGCAAATCACTCTCGGTCTGCTCGACGTCACGGACTTGAAGCCATAGCTCGGTCGATGGGGAAGGAGGCTCGACGGGCCCCGCAGTGAGCTCCAGATAGCCACCGCCCAAAAAGAACACGACGCCCCGAGAGTCGCCCCGGCCGAACTCCCGCATGGGGTGTAGGCCTAGAACGTCGCGATAGAACCGCACGCTTCGGTCGAAGTCGCGGGGATGCAGCATGAAGCGGCTGGAAAGGATCTCCATCGGCACCATGGTAGCCTACATTGTTCCTCGGCTCGGGCGGGGTATAGTGGACGGGCTCGCTTTGCTTGGTCGAAACCGCGCCCGAAACACCGCATGGGTCCTCGTCGTCGCGACGCTGGCTGGCTGTGGCTCCGCCTCGGACACCGGTCCCGGGATGGCCGAAGGGATCTTCGCCGAGCTCGGCGCCCCGTTGCCGTCGGCGACTCCGGAGGAACGGGCCGCATTCGAGCGGGGCCGTGAGGCCGCCTTGCGCCGCTTCACCCCCTCGGAGGGTCTGGGGCCCGCCTTCAACGTCACCTTCTGCGCGGGTTGTCACGAAAAGCCCGTCACCGGGGGAAGCGCCAGCCACTACCGCGACTTCTTGCTCGTCGGCGATGCGCTCACGCCGAGCACGGTGATCCCGCGCGGCCAAAACGGTGTGCAGCAGCAGTTTTCCCTGGGGCTCGGACGGGCCCCCTCCGATCCCCTGGCGAACGTGAGCGCGACGCGCAATCCGATTCCGTTCTTCGGCGTGGGCCTACTCGCCGAGATTCCAGCGACCGAAATCTTGCGACGCGAAGATCCGGACGACGCCGACGGAGACGGCATCAGCGGAAGGGCGAACTACGACGGGAACCTCGTCGGCCGCTTCGGCCGCAAAGCCCAGACCGCGCGCATCGAGCTCTTCATCCGCGGCCCCCTGTTCAATCACATGGGCATCACCAGCGATCCCTTGAGCATGGAGCGGCGTGCGGAGCTGCCCGGTTCGACCGACACACCCGCCACCCCGAACGAAGCGAGCACGCGCGTCGGTGATGGAATCGACGCGGTCGTCGCCGCGCAGGCCGTGATTCCCGACGAGCCGACGGTCGACCTCGACGACATCCCGGACCCGGAGATGTCCGAGTCCGAGGTCTTCGACCTGGTGAGCTTCGCGTTGTTGCTCGCGGCCCCCTCCCCCGATGTGCCCACGGCGACTACGGAACGTGGGTCGCGCACGTTCGCTCGAATCGGTTGCGACGAATGCCACGTCCGTTCGTTGCAGGGTCCGCGCGGTGCGATTCCGGCCTACACCGATTTGCTGCTTCACGACATGGGTGACGCCCTCGCGGACGGGTTTCCGATGGGCCGCGCCACGGGCCGCGAGTTTCGCACCCAGCCGCTGTGGGGGATTGGTGCGGTGAGCCCGTACCTGCACGACGGTCGTGCTTCGACGTTGGACGAAGCGATCCGTTGGCACGGAGGAGAAGCCGCCGTGATGCGCGAAGCCTACGTTGCCTTGGCTCCCAGCGAGCGCCGGGATCTGCTCGCCTTCCTCGAATCGCTCGGAGGGGCATCGCAAAGGACCGACGGTTTGCTCCCTCCGGACGCCCCACCACCCCTTGCCGAGGAGCCGGGTGGACCGCTCGAGGGCCTCACTCCCGCGGAGCTCGCCTCGTTCGAGCGGGGAAGACGCTCGTTCGATCGCGATTTTTCGTACCTGGCGGGGGTCGGGCCCGCCTTCAACGGAGATGCCTGCCGCTCCTGCCACTTCGATCCGGTGCTCGGCGGGGCAGGCCCTTCGGGCGTCGACGTGATTCGGCAGGGCATCGTGTCGGGGACGTCGTTCGAGGAGCCGAGCGCAGGCACCACGCTCCCGCGACATACCACCTCCGCGGTGCGGCCCGAGCCGGATCCGGCCGCCAATTTCTTCGAGCCGCGCCAGACGCCTTCGACGCTGGGTCTCGGTCTGCTCGAACGCATACCCCGGGCGACCATCGAAGCGCTTGCCGATCCCGACGACCGGGACGGCGATGGCATTGCCGGGCGTGCACACGTGCTGCCAGATGGCCGCCTCGGTCGATTCGGTTGGAAGGCGTCCATTCCGACCCTTCGCGAGTTCGTGCGTGACGCGTTGAGCTCGGAGCTCGGCCTGACGGTTCCCTTCGACGCGAGCTCCTCGTTCGGGCTCGTGGACGACGCCGACCAGGCCGGTGACCCGGAGGTCGATGCCTCGGTCGTCGATGACCTCGTTGCATTTCTGGAGCTCTTGGCACCGCCACCGCGGGGCTCGATCGACCCCACGGCCGAGCGTGCTGGGGCCGCGGTCTTCGAGGAGGTCGGTTGCGCAAGCTGCCACGTCCCCTCGTTGAAGACCGCCGATGACGTCGAGGTGCGCGCGTTTACCGACCTGCTCCTCCACGACGTCGCACGAGACGACAGCCCGGGCATCGCGGACGGCGCCGCCGGCATGCACGACTTCCGCACGCCTCCGTTGTGGGGTATCGCCCACACCGCTCCTTATTTTCACGACGGGCGTGCGGCGACGCTGGAAGATGCGATTGCTGCGCATGCCGGAGAGGCCGCGTCTGCGCGCGACCGAGCGGCTGCTCTCGATCCCGATGAATGGGCTCTGCTCCTCGTTTTCCTGAGGTCGCTGTGAAGCGTGCGGTCGCGATCGCGGTGACGGTCTTCGCGCTGGGGTGCAGCGACGCCGAGCCCAGTCGAACGGGGCGGCTGCTGGACGCCGAGGGGGGCGTGGTCCTCGAGCTCGAGATCGCCGTCGCCGACACGGAGGAGGCCCGACGCGAAGGCCTGCGTCTTCACGGCCCCTTGGGTGCGGACGAGGGCCTGCTTTTGGTATTTCCGGTCGAGGGTCTGGTCTGCATCACCAACGCGGGCGTGCCTTTCCCAATCGACGTCCTCTACGTGAACGCATCGGGGGTCGTCACCGCCGCCGAGCCCGGCCTGGCGCCCGATGAGCCCGGGCCCTTCTGCCACCGAGCGGCCATGGTGCTCGAGCTTCCGGGAGGCACCCTGAAGGCCGACAATTACTGGAAACTCGAGCTGTCGTAGCCCGCGATGGTCTCCTCCGGGCCCTCGGCGAGGCTCGACGGACCGTGCCGCGAAAACGAAGCAAGCCACACATGCCCTTGACCCAAGGCAGCCTTGGCAGCAGAATGGGCGCAAGATGGTCCGGAACCCGACGGAGATGGCAGCCGACTGGGACGCTCGACGGGCGAGCGCGCTGGGCGGCGTAGTAGTCGTAGTCGGCCTCATTATTAGCCTCCTGCTAGTTACTCAGGCATAGGCGGGGACCAGGACCACCCACAGACCAACCCACTCAGTTTCTGGCCCCCGCATCGAGGATGCGGGGGCTTTTTTCTTGGCAAGAACCTCATGAATCAACATACATACCGGAAAAATTCAGGCACAAAGCCCTGCTGGGCGATGGCCCAGCTCGCCCCGATCGAAGGTGCCCGGTCATCGCTCGACCCGGCGCCTTTTTCGTTCGAGGCCGCGTGCTTGAATGCGGCGCCAAATCCACTACGCGCTGCCAGCCAGCATCGAAGGAGACAGTCGTGACACCGCCCAATCCCAAGCTCAAGAATCGCATCGGCGAATCGCTCTCTGGCGCTGAGATCATCTGGGAGGCGCTGGTACGCGAGGGGGTCGAGGTCTGCTTCGGCTACCCGGGTGGGGCGATCATGCCCGCGTACGACGCGATGATTCAGTATCCGATCCACCACGTGCTGACGCGTCACGAGCAAGGCGCCTCGCACATGGCGGACGGCTACGCACGCGCGTCGGGACAGGTCGGTGTCTGCATCGCCACCTCGGGCCCCGGCGCCACCAACCTCGTCACCGGCATCGCCACGGCCATGCTGGACTCGATCCCGATGGTCTGCATCACCGGTCAGGTTCCTTCGCAGCTCATCGGAAGCGATGCCTTCCAAGAGACCGACATCACGGGCTGCACCCTACCCATCACCAAGCACAACTACTTGGTGACGAAGCCCGAGCAGATCGCGCCGACGATTCGAGAGGCTTTCTACATCGCGCGCTCCGGCCGCCCCGGGCCCGTCGTAGTCGACATCACCAAGGATGCCCAGCAGCAGAGCTGCGTGCTCGAGTGGAACGACGAAGAGATCGTCTTGCCGGGCTATCGTCCCGACTACACCCCGCTCGCGGAGCAACTCGAGGAAGCCGTCGACCTCATCAAGAATTCCAAGCGGCCGATCCTCTTTGCAGGGCAAGGGGTGATCAAATCCCAAGCCAGCCAGACGCTCATCGACTTCATCGAAAAGACGAACATCCCGGTGGCCTGCACGCTCCTCGGTCTCGGAGGATTTCCCGCGACCCATCCTCGCAATCTCGGAATGATGGGCATGCACGGCGAAACCTGGGTCAACAAAGCGATTCAGGATGCCGATTTGATCATTGCAGTCGGCATGCGATTCGACGACCGCGTGACGGGCAATCTCAAGACCTACGCCCCGAACGCAAAGAAGATTCACATCGAGCTCGACCCTGCGGAGATCAACAAGAACGTTCGTGTCGACGTCCCAATCGTCGGCGACGCGCGCACCGTCTTGCAGGAGCTGCTTCCGCACGTCGACCGCCGCGACCGGCCCGAATGGTTGGCCTACATCGACGACCTCAAGGGAAATTCGGCGGTCCGTGACATCAAGAATCTCCCCGACCTCGGAAAGCTCTACGCGGCCCACGTGATCCACGATCTCTACCGCTTCACCGAGGGCAAGGCGCTGGTCGTCACCGACGTCGGACAGCACCAGATGTGGGAGGCCCAGTATTACAAGCACGATTACCCGCGGAAGCTGCTCACCTCGGGCGGGCTGGGCACGATGGGCTTCGCGCTCCCTGCTGGGATCGGCGCCAAATTCGCCCAACCCAACGAGTCGGTGTGGGTCGTGTGCGGCGACGGCGGCTTTCAGATGACGCAAGCCGAGCTCTCCACCTGCGCGCAGGAAGGGATCAAAGTGAACGTCGCCATCATCAACAACGGGTACTTGGGGATGGTGCGGCAATGGCAGGAGTTCTTCTTCGGCGGCCGCTACGTCGCGACTCCCTTGCGGAGCCCCGACTTTGTCAAGATCGCCGAAGCGCATGACTTGACCGGGTTGCGCGTCGAAACTCGGGCTGGGGTCGAGGAAGCGGTTCGGAAGGCAGAAGCGACCGAAGGGACCGTGGTGATCGACTTCCGAGTGGAGCAAGAGGACTCGGTCTATCCAATGGTCCCGGCCGGCGCGAACCTGCACGACATGATCGAGAGGCCATACAAGCCCGGCGAGCAAGCCCACAACCCGATCTTCGAAACCGGGGAGGACGAGTGATGTCGCAGTCCGTCAAGAGAATCTTTGCCGTGTTCGTCGAGGACAAGCCCGGCGTTCTGAATCGCGTCGCCTCGCTCTTCCGCCGAAGGAGCTTCAACATCGACTCGCTCAACGTCGGCGCCACGCAGGAGCCGGGAGTCTCGCGAATGACCATCGTCTGCGAAGCGGACGAGGATACCGCGAAGCGAATCGAAGCGAATCTCTACAAGATGGTCAACGTGCTCTGGGTCGACGACATCACCCACAAGCAGACGATCAGCCGTGTGCTCGCCCTGATCAAGGTCACCTGCGATCGCGAGCAGCGCGACGAAATCCTGCGGATTTGCGAGGTGTTCCGGGCGCGTGCAATCGACATGTCGCCAGATCGGCTCACGATCGAGATCACGGGACCGCAAGACAAGGTCGACGGGCTGGTTTCCGTCCTTCGTCCGTTCGGGATCTTGGAGCTCGTTCAGACGGGTACCGTCGCGATGACTCGCGGCGCCGAAAAGCACGACCTGGCCCACCCGACGGTGCCAGCCTCCCGCAGCTCAGCGGCATAAACCCCAAATGGAGAAGTAGAGAAACACATGACCCAGATTCGTTATGAAAAGGATGCGGACCTCTCGCTGATTCGCGGCAAGAAGGTGGCGATCATCGGCTACGGCAGCCAGGGCCATGCGCATGCGCTCAACTTGAAGGAGAGCGGCGTCGACGTTCGCGTGGGGTTGCAGGAAGGCAGCAAGAGCAAGGCCAAAGCCGAAGCCGCGGGCTTGGCGGTCGCGTCCGTTGCCGAGGCGGTCAAGCAAGCCGACGTGGTGATGATCTTGGCACCCGATACCGCGCAACCCGCCATCTACGAGAAGCACATCGCTCCGAATCTGGATCCGGGCGACATGTTGATGTTCGCCCACGGCTTCAACATCCGGTACGGCACCATCGAGCCACCGAAGAACATCGACGTCGCCATGGTCGCCCCGAAGAGCCCGGGCCATCGCGTGCGTGAGACCTACCAAGAAGGGGGCGGCGTGCCGGCCCTGCTCGCGGTCCACCAAGACGCGACGGGCCATGCCGATGCGCTGGCGATGTCTTACGCCGCCGGGATCGGGTGCGCGCGCGCCGGAGTGCTCACCACCACGTTCAAGGAGGAAACCGAGACCGACCTCTTCGGTGAGCAGGCCGTGTTGTGCGGTGGATGCTCCGAGCTGGTCAAGGCGGGCTTCGAGACGCTCGTCGAAGCGGGTTATCAACCCGAGCTCGCGTACTTCGAGTGCCTCCACGAGCTCAAGCTGATCGTCGACTTGATGTATCGAGGCGGTCTCAACTACATGCGTTATTCCGTCTCGGACACGGCCGAATGGGGCGACTACGTCAGCGGCCCGCGCGTCATCGGTGACTCCAGCAAGAAAGCCATGAAGCAGATCCTGGCGGAGATCCAAGACGGCACCTTCGCGAAGCGGTGGATCGACGAGAACGAGAACGGCCGCCCCGAGTTCAGAGCCAAGCGGCGAGCCGAGCAAGAACAGCCGATCGAGCAGGTCGGCGCGAAGCTTCGGTCGATGATGCCTTTCGTCGACCCGGTAGAGATCAAACAAGGAGACTGAGACAGGTGCCGCGATCACGCGGCCCCAGGAGAATGAATCATGCAACCCGACCACGTACGGATCTTCGACACGACTCTCCGTGATGGAGAGCAATCCCCTGGCGCGACGATGACCTCGTCGGAGAAGCTAGAGGTGGCGAAGACCCTATCGCGGCTGGGTGTCGACATCATCGAGGCTGGCTTCGCGGCCGCCTCTCCCGACGATTTGCGCGCCGTCAAGAGCATTGCAGAAGCCGTCGGGGTCACGGGAGTCGAGGGGCGGCCGGTGCCGGAGCCCCCGACGATCTGCAGCTTGGCCCGCGCCCACAAGTCCGACATCGACCAGGCGGCCGAGGCGATCGCGCCGGCCAAGCACGGCCGAATCCACACCTTCCTCGCCACCTCGCCGATTCACCGCGAGCACAAGCTCCGGATGACGAAAGATCAGGTGCTCGCCAAGATCACCGAGATGGTGTCGTACGCGCGCAGCCTGCGGGAGGACGTGGAGTTCAGCCCGGAGGACGCGGGCCGAACCGAGATGGAGTTTCTCTACGAGGCGTTGCAAGCAGCCATCGAGGCAGGCGCCACCACCCTGAACATTCCAGATACCGTGGGCTACACGATTCCGGCCGAATTCGGCGAGCGCATCGCGATGATCCGGGAAAACGTACCCGGCATCGAGAATGCGGTGATCAGCGTCCACTGCCACAACGATCTCGGCCTCGCCGTCGCGAACAGCCTCGCAGCCGTGCAGAACGGAGCACGCCAGGTCGAGGTCGCCGTCAATGGCATCGGCGAGCGGGCTGGAAATGCCTCACTCGAGGAAGTCGTGATGGCGCTCTACGTTCGGGGTGACCTCTACGGAATCGGAACGCAGATCGACACCACGCAGCTCACGCGTGCGAGCCGTTTGGTGAGCAAGGTGACGGGCATGGTCGTGCAGCCGAACAAGGCGATCGTCGGTGCCAATGCCTTCGCGCACGAAGCCGGCATCCACCAAGACGGGATGCTCAAGCACGAGGAAACGTACGAGATCATGCGTCCCGAGACGGTCGGTGCTGGCAAGACCCAGCTCGTCTTGGGCAAGCACTCGGGCAGGCACGCCTTCGCGAACCGTTTGGCCGAGCTCGGTTACCCCGTCTCCGGCGACGGGCTCGACAAGGCGTTTGCGCGTTTCAAGAAGCTCGCCGACAAGAAGAAGTACATCACCGATGCCGACTTGGTGGCGCTGGTCAGCGACGAGCTCTACCAGCCGACGGAGTACTGGAGGCTCGACAAGATCCAGGTCGGGTGTGGAACCGGCATGCCAACCGCGACCGTACGCCTCGTCGGACCGGACGGACAGACCCGAATCGCCGCGGAGGTCGGCACCGGACCGGTGGATGCGGTTTACAAAGCGATTCAATCGCTGGTCCACGTGCCGTGCACTCTACTCGAGTACAACGTGCAGTCGGTAACCGAGGGCATCGATGCCCTGGGCGAGGTCAGCGTGCGAGTCATTCCTGGCGAGCACGATCTCGGTCCGGATCGCATCAATCCCCAGCACGAGCAGTCTCGCGCGCGGGTGTTTCACGGGCATGGCGCACACACCGACATCATCGTCGCGAGCGCCAAGGCCTACGTCGCGGCGATCAATCGAATTCTCGCCATCCGAGAGGCGACCCAGAAGGAGAGCAAGGCAGCCGGCAGCGCTGCATGACGACCATCATGGAACCACGAACACTATTTCAGAAAGTCTGGGACGATCACGTCGTCGTTCAGGAGGCGAACCGCCCGGCAGTCCTCTACATCGACTTGCATCTGATTCACGAAGTCACCTCTCCGCAGGCATTCACCGGCCTTCGCGAGCGGGGCTTGCGGGTGCGACGCCCCGACCTGACGGTGGCGACGATGGACCACTCGACTCCGACGCTCCCGAAGTCTCTGTGGGTAATCGACGATCAGGCCAAAGCCCAGCTCGCCCAGCTCGAGCGAAACAGCGAAGAGTTTGGAATCGAGCTGTTCCGGCTCGGGGACCGCCGCAATGGCATCGTGCACGTCATCGGACCGGAGCGTGGGCTGACGCAACCCGGCAAAACCATCGTGTGCGGCGACAGCCACACGTCGACGCACGGCGCGTTCGGCGCGTTGGCATTCGGGATCGGAACCAGCGAGGTCGAGCACGTGCTGGCGACCCAGTGTCTGCTGCAGCGAGAGCCGAAGACGTTCGAGGTTCGGGTGGAAGGCCAACTGATGCCCGGAGTGACGGCCAAGGACATCATCCTGGCGCTCTGTGCCGAGATCGGAACGGGCGGCGCCACCGGTTACGTCATCGAGTACACGGGCCCGGCCATTCGCAGTCTCGACATGGAGGGTCGCATGACCGTCTGCAACATGAGCATCGAGGCGGGTGCCCGAGCGGGCATGATCGCACCGGACGACACGACGTTCGCCTATCTGGAGGGACGTGATCGAGTGCCCAAGGGAGCCGATTGGGACGCTGCGGTGGAGCGCTGGCGCAACCTTCGCACCGACGATGGGGCGACTTACGACAAGACCGTCGTCATCGACGCCAACAAGCTGGAGCCGATGATCACCTACGGGACGAACCCCGGAATGGGCATGCACATCACCGACGCGATGCCGACGGTGGATTCGTTCTCGGATCCTTCCCAGCGGGCCGCCTTCGAAAAAGCGATGAAGTACATGGATCTCGCCCCTGGCGAGCCTCTGCTCGACAAGAAGATCGACGTGGTCTTCATCGGGTCCTGCACGAATTCCCGCATCGGCGATCTACGGATGGCTGCAGGGGTCATGAGCGGGCGCAAGGTGGCCTCGGGTGTTCGCACCCTGGTCGTACCGGGGTCTCACGACGTGAAGAAGCAGGCCGAGGCAGAGGGGCTCGACCAGATCTTCAAGGAAGCCGGGGCCGAGTGGCGAGAGCCCGGGTGCTCGATGTGCATCGCGATGAATGGCGACAATCTCGAGCCGGGCCAGTACGCGGTGAGCACCTCGAATCGAAACTTCGAAGGCCGGCAGGGCAAAGGTGGACGCACGTTCCTCGCATCTCCTCTGACCGCTGCGGCTGCCGCCGTCACCGGCAAGGTCACCGACCCCCGAAGCTTGCTGCTCGGGTGAGAGAGAATCGACATGGCAAAGTTCAAGACACTGACATCGCACGCCGTCCCGCTTCCCGCGGACAACGTGGATACGGACCAGATCATCCCTGCACGCTTTCTGAAGGTGACGGACAAGCACGGCCTGGGCGACAACCTGTTTTCCGACTGGCGTTATCTCAAGGATGGCTCGCCGAACCCCGATTTCGTCCTCAACGAGCCCGCGTCGCAGGGGGCTCAGATTCTGATTGCCGGCGACAATTTCGGCAGCGGATCTTCGCGCGAGCACGCGCCATGGGCCCTGGTCGGCTGGGGATTCCGTGCGATCATATCCACCCGCTTCGCGGACATCTTCAAGAGCAACTCACTCAAGAACGGGCTGCTGCCGGTGGAAGTGAGCCCCGAGGTCCACAGGGAGCTCATGGAGCGGGTTCAGCGCGATCGCACGACGCAAATCACGATCGACCTGCCCAGCCAGACCGTGAAGGCCGCCGGCGGAATCGAGGCGACCTTCCCCATCGACGACTTTTCGAAACACTGCCTCCTCGAGGGTATCGATCAGCTCGGTTACCTCTTGTCGTTCGAGGATGAGATCACGCGCCATGAGCAACGACGCCCTTAACGGCTCCGGCCCCGTCGTAGAGATTTACGACACCACGCTGCGCGATGGAACGCAGATGGAGGGCATGAGCCTGTCTTGCGACGACAAGATTCGAATCGCCGAGCATCTCGACGCGCTCGGTGTCACGTTCATCGAGGGCGGCTGGCCAGGATCGAATCCGAAGGACGTGGAGTTTTTCGAGCGGGCGAAGGGCATGGCGTGGAAGAACGCGACGATCGCCGCATTCGGGTCGACTTGCCGGGCCCAGCTTCGTCCCGAAGACGACAAGCAACTCCGCACTTTGCTCGATGCGGAAACGCCGGTCTGCACGATCTTCGGCAAGAGCTGGAACATGCACGTGACCGAAGTGCTCCGCACCACACTCGACGAGAACCTCCGCATGGTGGAACAAAGCGTCGCATTCCTCGGTGGTCACGGCCGACGTGTCATCTACGACGCAGAGCACTTCTTCGACGGGTACAAGTCGGACGCCGAGTACGCGCTCCAAACGCTGCGAGCTGCCGCGCGGGGCGGTGCCGAAACACTGGTGTTGTGCGACACCAACGGCGGCTCCATGCCCTGGGAGGTGGAAGCGATCGTCCACGACGTGCGGAAAGCCCTCCCCGAGGCGAGGCTCGGGATTCATGCCCACAACGACGGGGAGTGCGGAGTGGCCAATTCGGTAGCTGCCGTGCGGGCTGGAGCTCATCACGTGCAAGGCACGGTCAACGGCTACGGAGAGCGCTGCGGCAATGCGAACCTGTGCTCGATCATTCCGGACGTGGAGCTCAAGCTGGGCCTTCGGTGTCTGCCCGAAGGAGGCCTTCGTCAGCTCTACGATCTCGCGCATTTCGTCGCGGAGATCGCCAATTTGAATCCGAACGATCATGCCGCGTACGTCGGACGCAGCGCGTTTGCCCACAAAGGAGGCGTGCACGTCTCGGCCATTCGGCGGCATCCGGAGTCGTACGAGCACGTCGACCCGGCTCTCGTCGGCAACTCGTCACGGGTCGTGGTGAGCGAGCTCTCGGGGCGCAGCAACGTCCTCAGCAAGGCCGAAGAGCTCGGGCTGCAGGTCAGCTCGGATCACGGTGGACGGGTGCTCGAGAAGATCAAGGAGCTCGAGGCCAAGGGGTTCGCATACGAGGCTGCCGAGGCTTCGGTCGCGCTCCTGATGGCGCGTCAGCAGGCCGACTACGTACCGCCATTCGAGGTGCTCGATTTCCAGGCGAGTGTCGGGCGGCGACGCGGTGGCGGGATGTTCGCCGAGGCCACGGTCAAGGTTCAGATCGGCGACGAGGTGGTGCACACCGCGGGCGAAGGGAATGGCCCCGTGAGCGCGCTCGACTCTGCGCTCCGCAAGGCGCTACGGCCGTCCTTCCCTCGAGTCGCGGACATTCACCTGAGCGACTACAAGGTGCGAATTCTCGACGGCCACAGCGGGACGGGCGCGACTACCCGAGTCCTCATCGACAGCCAGTCGGAGCACGACACATGGAGCACCGTCGGCGCTTCGAGCAACATCATCGAGGCTTCGCTGCAAGCCTTGATCGATAGCATCGAGTATGGGCTCAGGTTGCAGGGTGCCAGGGACGAAAAGGGCATTCCCGAGCACGCTCCGCAGACTTAGTGATTGCCCTTCCGGCGTGCCACGTGCATGATGGCGCGCCCCGTAGGTGACCAGACATGAAAGCAAAGATCACACTCTTGCCTGGCGACGGAATCGGCCCGGAAATCGTCGATGCGACGCGCCAGGTGCTCGAAGCCATCGAGCGCAAGTCGGGACACACATTCACTTTCTCCACGCATCTCATCGGAGGGATCGCCATCGACGAAACCGGCGTGGCGCTGCCCGACGACACCATCGTCGCGTGTCGCAGCTCTGACGCGGTGCTTCTGGGCGCGGTGGGCGGACCGAAGTGGGACGATCCCACCGCCGAGGTTCGGCCGGAGCAAGGCTTGTTGGGCATGCGCAAGGCGTTGAAGCTCTTCGCCAACGTGCGGCCGGTCAAGCTTTTTCGAGGGCTCGAGGGTGCATCTCCCCTGCGACCGGAGCGGTTGCGGGGAGTCGACTTGGTGTTCATTCGCGAGCTCACCGGAGGCATCTACTTCGGCCAACCAAAGGGCAAAGAGGTTCGCAACGGGCTCCGCACCGGCTTCGACACCATGATTTACGACGAGAACGAGGTTCGCCGAATCGTGCAGCTCGCGTGCGAGGTAGCCAGGAAGCGCCGGCGCAAAGTGACCTCGATCGACAAGTCGAACGTGCTCGCGACCATGCAAGTGTGGCGGGAGGTGGCCAATGAGGTCGCGCGAGAGAACCCCGACATCACGTTGGACCATCAGCTCGTCGACTCGGCTGCGATGAGGCTCATCACCGAGCCTTCCTCGTTCGATGTGATCGTGAGCGGCAACATGTTCGGCGACATTCTCTCGGACGAGGGCGCGGTCCTCACCGGCTCCCTCGGCCTGCTTCCGAGCGCATCGCTCGGCGAAGGAAAGCTCGGAGTGTACGAGCCAATTCATGGATCGGCCCCGGACATCGCGGGCAGAGGAATCGCGAACCCGCTCGGCACCATTCTGAGCGCAGCCATGTTGCTCAGGCACAGTCTCGATCTCGACGAAGACGCCAGGACCATCGAGGGCGCAGTACAGAAAGTCCTCGACAACGGCCTTCGCACTGCGGATCTCAGTGGCGGCCAGCGTTCGCTCGGAACCACCGAAATGGCGCATGCGGTCATCGCCGCGATCGAAGGCGCTTGAGGAAAGGACTTCCATGCCCCGCAAACGCGTCAGTCGGTTGTTTGACCTGAAGGAAGACGAACGTGGCCGCAAATACATGGAGGTCTACCTCGATGGCATCGCGCTGCTTCGTCTGGTGCTGACCAACAAGGGCACCGCGTTCAGTTACGAGGAGCGCGTAGCGCTACGTTTGGAAGGTCTTCTGCCGCCCCAATTCAACACGCTCGAGCAGCAAATCGATCGCGTCTACGAGGGCTTCGTGCAGGCCCCTACCGACATCGACAAGTATCAATACCTTCGCGCCGTGCAGGAGCGCCAGGAAATTCTGTTCTATGCGCTTCTCGAGAAGCATCTCGAAGAAATGCTCCCGATCGTCTACACGCCGACCGTCGGCGCGGCGGTTCAGCAATTCAGCGCGCTCTACCAAAGCCCCCGCGGGCTTTCGATTTCACCGTTGAACATCGATCGGGCGCCGCTCGCGCTCGATTGCTATCCGATGGAAGACGTCCGCATGATCGTCGCGACCGATTCCTCGGCCATCCTCGGGATCGGCGACCAGGGTTACGGCGGCCTCGCGATTCCCATCGGAAAGATGGCCCTCTACACGGTCGCAGGAGGGGTGAGCCCCTTTCACACGATGCCCGTCGCCTTGGACGTGGGGACCGACCGGATGGACCTGATCAGCGACTACAACTACTTGGGCGTGAGGCAAAAGCGTCTCCGAGGCGACGACTACTACAAGTTCTTGGATCGCTTCGTCGACGCGGTTTGGTCGCGCTGGCCCGATGCGGTGATTCAGTGGGAGGACCTTTCGAAGACCGCCGCGTTCAACGTGCTGGAGCGGTATCGGGACCGCGGACCGTCCTTCAATGACGACATTCAAGGCACCGGCGCGGTGGCTTTGGCTGGGATTCTGGCCGCTTGCCATCTGCGCGAGGAAAGCTTGCGCGATGAAGTGTTCGTGATTCACGGGGCCGGAGCCGGCGGCATCGGTGTGGCGTGGGCGATTCGTGAAGGGCTCGTGCGCGCGGGGCTCAGCCGAAAAGAGGCGCAAGCGCGCGTCTTCGTCCTGGATTCGGGTGGCCTGCTGCTCACCGATCGCGACATCGAAGAGTACAAGAAGGCATTTGCACACGAACGCGAGGCGGTTCGAGGCTGGGAGTTCGCGGGCGACAGCCCGGACCTGGTGGAGACGATCCGCAACAGCAAGGCAACCGCCTTGTTGGGTCTCTCGGGAAGGCCGGGTGCCTTCGACGAAGAAGTCGTACGCGCCATGGCGGAAAACCACAAGTGGCCGATCATCTTCCCGCTTTCGAACCCCACGAGCTCGGCCGAAGCGAAGCCGGTCGACATCTTCCGCTGGACTGACGGCCAGGCGATCGTGGCCACTGGAAGCCCTTTCGAGCCGGTGATGATGGGTGGCGTGACCCACCCGATCGGCCAAGGCAACAACGCCTTCATCTTTCCCGGGTTGGGCTTCGGCGCGATCCTGAGTGATGCGAGGTCGATCACCGATGGGATGGTGCTCGAGGCATCCCAGGCCCTGGCCGACTACACGATCGAGAAGTACGTGGAGGGCGGTCTCATCTATCCACCGGTGAGCGATCTCCAGGAAACCTCCGTTCGCGTCGCGACACGCGTGGTGCAGCAAGCGATCGAGGACGGAGTCGCCCGGCGCGAGAACATTCCCGAAGACGTCGAGTCCTTCGTCCGCAGCCGCTTCTGGCGACCCACCTACCTCCCCTTCGTCCGCGGCCACCTCGACTAGGGGACACGCACCCCTCCCAAAACCCGCAAAATCTCGAGCTGTTACGACCCATACCGCGAAAAGTCAGGTCGCACCGCGCCGGTCGGGCCTCTCGAAGCGCTTTCGATCCGAGGGCCATGCCTTCTCTCGGCACACTGCCGACCAGTCGTCCCGCGAACGGTAATGGTCAAACCAATCCTCAAACGCCGCAGCTCGGTCGACAGCGTTCGAGCCGAGTGACAAGTACCAAGCGCTCGGCGTCCACAAGTCGGCAAGAAGCGGTTCATGGGGCTCGAGCCCCAAGTGTTGCCTGTGGGTCGACCACGGGTACGAGATCGCGTCGCTCGAGATTCCTGCGAGCACTGGATTCAGCTCCACATACACCGTCGTGACAGCAGCCTGCTCGTCGTCCGTGATCGGAATGCTGTTGTAGCGCTGCTCGAACAGCTTGCCACTGGAGCTCCGGCTGCGATTTCGAAACTGCGCGTACTTCTGAGAGAACGATCCGACGAAGCGAGAAAGAGCGAGCTGATGCGTCGGGGTGGCTACGAGATGCACGTGGTTGGTCATCAAGGTGAGCACGTGAATGGGGACACGGTGCTTATCGCTGCTCGCGCGCAACTCTCGGAGGAAATAGCGTCGCTCACGGGGATAGGAGAAGAGCCGCCGACGATTGTTTCCGCGGAGTATGATGTGATGGGGGTGGTCGGGTAGGACCGACAGACATCGCGCGACCCGGGGCATGCCGAGCTTATCGTCAAGCGAGCGCCGGGGTTGCTTGATTTCGCCGAGCACTTAGGTGGCGGCGACGCCGGATTTTCGCGGTGTGAGTCCTAAGTATTTGGAATTGCGAATTTTTTGGAGGGAGAGCGTGTCCCTCAGGAGAGGGCGCCGCCGTCGGCGCGGATTTCGGTGCCGTTGATGTAGCGCGCGTCGTCGGACGCCAAGAACGCGATGACGCTGGCGGCGTGGCGAGGTTTCGCGAAGCCTACGAAGGGCATCGCGCCACGAAGCAGATCCATGTCCGCGCCCTCCGGGGCCTTGAAGTCCCCATGCAGCGCAGTCGCGATGCCTCCGGGCACCACGCAGTTCGCGCGCAACCCCTGCTTGACATACTCCTGGTAGAGCGAGCGGGTGAACGAGATGATGGCGCCCTTCGACGCAGCGTAGGCGCTCATCCAGGGGTGACTGCCGAGCGCCGAGGTCGACGAGCAGTTGACGATGGCGCTGTGGCGGTTCTTCAATAGATGCGGCAACGCCGCGTGGTTCACGTAAAACGTCCCATTCAGGTTGACGTCGATGATTCGATGCCACTCCTCGAAGCTCATCTCGTGCGTGTGGTAGGTACGCAAGATGCCCGCACAGTGGCACAGCGTGTCGAAGCCACCCATGTCGGAGGCCGCTTGATCGATGACCTGCTTCACGCCCGCCCCATCGGTGACGTCGCACTCGTACGTCCAGACCTCGACGCCCTGCTCCTCGACCAGCTTCTTCGAGGCAGCGAGCCCCTGAGCATTCACGTCGATCAACGCGACGTTTCCGCCCTCCTCTGCGATACGCAAGCCCGTGGCCTGGCCGATGCCGGCAGCCGCGCCCGTAATCACAACGTTCTTGCCTTCGAATCTCTTCATCTTGCCTCTCTCACTCTTCCCCGTGGGTCTCAAAAACCGTGAAGCGCTGCCCATCGCTGGCGGTGCTGCGCGGGCGTGCCGAAAGTCATGTAGGTTGCTTGAGCACGTTTCAAATAGAAGCCAATGTCGTGCTCGTCCGTCACGCCGATTCCTCCGTGCATCTGAATGGCCTCTTTGGCAGCGAGCATGAAAGTCTCGGAGGCCATCGACTTGGCGAGGGATGCCAGCCTGGGCACGTCGTCCGGCCTGTCGTCCACGGCCCGCGCGGCGGCGAGCACCGCAGATCTCGTGAGCGCAATCTCCGTGAAGACCGAGACGGCTCGATGCTGGAGCGCCTGAAAGGATCCGATGGGCACGTCGAATTGCTCACGTTCTTTGAGATACGCGAGCGTGTCTGCAAAGGCCTGCTCGGACGCGCCGAGCATCTGCGCGGACACTCCCACGGCCGCTCGATCGAGGACGGCAGCCATCAGTGACGCGCCGTCGTCGAGTGACCCTACGATGTCGCTGACGTCGACGGCGATGTCATCCAGCCGGACGATGGCGGCGTTCAGGCCATCCACGCGGTGCTGCCGCGTCACGGTGACGCCTTGCCGTTTCGGATCGACCACGAACAAGCTGAATCCGTGGTCGGAGGTGGCCGCAGCGACGATGAGCCGATCGGCCACGTGCGCATCGAGTACGTGGGCAATCTCGCCGCTGAGGCGATATTGATCTTGGTCGCGCTGCGCCGTCACCTGGGTGGATGGGCCGGGCGGCACTTGGCCTTGCGGATGGGCCAATCCGAGCACGAGATCTCCCGAGGCGACGCGCGGCAGCATCGACTTCTTTTGGGCGTCGCTGCCTCCGAGCAACAGCGCCTGCGTGCCCAGCAAGAGCGTCGAGACGAAGGGCTCGGGCATGAGCTCACGGCCGCTCTGCTCCAACACGACACAAAGGTCGAAGAAACCGAGACCCAGGCCTTCGTACTCTTCGGGGATCTGCAGACCCAGCCATCCGAGATCCGCCATTTCCTTCCAAAGAGACTCGGAAAAGCCCGCAGAATCTTTCGTGTCACGATACGTCCGAAGCCGCGCGACGGGCGCTCGTTCGCGAATGAGATCGAGCGCGGTCTTCGAAAGCATCTTTTGCTCGTCGTTGAGCAGAAGGTAGGGAGCCTCGTGCCCGCTCATTTCTTCCCCTCCGGCAATCCAAGCACGCGCTTCGAGACGATGTTCTTTTGAATCTCGGAGGAGCCTCCCTCGATGGTGCTGGCGCGCGAGCGCAGCCATTCGCGAGTGAAATCGAGATCCTCTCGATCGAATCCAGGCCCTTCCCAGCCGAGGCCCTGCAAGCCCGCCACTTTCATCCCGAGCTCGTAGCGCTGCTGCTTGAGCTCGCTGCCGACGATTTTGGTGATGGAGCCCGCCGGACCCGGCGTGCCCGATTCGGCGCCCTGTTGAATGCGCGCAAGCGTCAGATGAAAGGCTTCTTCGCGCATGCCGAGCGCGGCGATTTCGTCTCGTGTCAGTGGATCTGCGATCGGCCCTCGTGGCACGCCCAGGTGCTTGCGCGCCCTGGCGACGACCTCGCGCTGTGCCGACCCAGGCTGCCGCGCGATGGACCGGCCGATCGACGAGCGCTCGTGGCCCAGAATCGCCTTGGCGATCGTCCAGCCCTCGTTTTCCTCTCCGATGAGATTGGCTGCTGGCACACGCACGTCGTCGAAAAAAGTCTCGCAGAAGGGTGAGTACCCGCTGATCAGGTCGATCCGGCGCACCGTGATGCCCGGGGTGCTCAGCTCGGCCATGATCACCGAGATGCCCATCTGTTTCTTGGGCGCGTTTGGATCGGTGCGAACGAGGCAGTAGATCCAGTCGCTCAGGTGCGCGTGCGAAGTCCAAATCTTCTGCCCGTTGAGGACGTAGCAATCGCCGTCCCGGACGGCCCGCAACTGAAGGTTGGCGAGATCGGAGCCAGCATTCGGCTCGGAATACCCTTGGCACCAGCGCACCTCACCGCGGGCGATGAGAGGTAGATGTCGAGCCTTTTGCTCCTCCGTCCCGTACTCGAGAAGAACCGGGCCGAACATCGCAAGGCCTTGCCCTGCGACCGGTCGCGGCACGCCGATCGCCTTCATCTCCTCGTGTATGATCTCCTCTTGCGCGCGCGTCAGACCCGCACCGCCGTATTCCGTCGGCCAGCTCGGTGCGGTCCAGCCCTTCTCGATGCCGAGGTCGCGCCAGCGAAGCAGGTCGGGATCGCGTTCCTCGCATCTCGACCCGCCCCAGTAACCCTCGAAGGGACCGCTCCCGCTCGTGCCCCAAAGGGATTTCGGCGCATGTTCCCTGATCCAGGCGCGCGCCTCTCGTCGGAATGTCTCCATGACGCCCACGCGACTACTCCGCAGCCGCGCCAGCCTTTTTCATGGTCAGCGCGACGTCCTCGATCATGTCTTCTTGACCGCCGACGGTCTTCAAGCGGCCGAGCTCGACCAAAATGTCGGTGGATTTGAGCCCGTATTTCTCCGCCGCGCGCTTCGCGTGCAACAAGAACGAAGAATACACGCCTGCATAGCCCAGGGTCAGCGAATCGCGGTCCGCCCGCACTTTGTGGGTCATCAGCGGGTAGACGATTTCCTCGGCCACGTCCATGAGCCTCCACATGTCGACTCCGGTTTCGACACCCATCCGATGAAGCACCGCCACGAACACCTCCAGCGGCGTGTTGCCCGCCCCGGCGCCCATGCCCGCGACCGAGCCGTCGATGCGCGAGGCGCCCGCCTCCAGCGCCGCCAACGAGTTCGCGATTCCCATGTGCAAGTTGTGGTGGCCGTGGAAGCCGACCTCGGTGTCCGCGTTCAGGCGTTCCCGAAAGAGCCCGACCCGCGCCGAAACGTCGTCTGGGAGCATGTAGCCGGCCGAGTCCGTGATGTACACGCAGTTGGCTCCATAGCCCTCCATCAGCTTGGCCTGTTCGAGCAGCGCTTCCGGCTGGATCATGTGTGCCATCATCAAAAAGCCGACCGTGTCCATCTCCATCTTCCGGCCGAGCCCGATGTGCTGCTCGGACACGTCTGCTTCGGTGCAATGCGTGGCCACCCGAATGGTGTGCACACCGCAGTCGTGCGCCATTCGAAGGTGGTCGACCGTGCCGATACCCGGTAGGAGCAAGGCCGAGATCTTCGCTTGCTTCATGCGAGGCACCACCGCGCGCAGATAGTCCTCGTCCGACGCGGCCGGGAAGCCGTAATTGACCGACGCGCCTCCGAGCCCATCACCATGGGTCACTTCGATGAGTGGAACGCCCGCTTCGTCGAGCGCCGTCGATACTTGGACCATTTGATCGGTCGTGAGCTGGTGACGCTGCGGGTGCATGCCGTCCCGCAGGCTCATGTCGTGCAACGTGACCTTCTTGCCGCGTAGATTCATGCTGCCTCCGCTCTCTGGATCTCCTCGGCGATGAGCTCGGCCGTTCGGAGCCCAGCCGCCGTCATGATGTCGAGATTGCCGGCGTACTTGGGAAGGAAATCTCCGAGCCCCTCCACCTCCATGAAGAACGAAACGCGATTTCCGTCGAACACGGGACCGTTCTTGAGCGTATAGCCGGGCACGTATTTCTGGACCTCGGAGATCATCTGCATGGCGGATTCGACGATCTCGTCTTCTTTCGGGGGATCGACGGTCAGACAATGAATCGTGTCCCGCATGATGAGCGGAGGCTCCGCCGGATTGATGATGATGATGGCTTTGCCGCGCTTGGCGCCACCGACGACCTCGACGCCGCGGGCCGTGGTGCGCGTGAACTCGTCGATGTTTTTGCGCGTTCCCGGCCCTGCGGACTTCGAGGCGACCGTCGCGATGATCTCCCCGTACTCGACGGGCTGCACACGACTCACCGCCGCGACCATGGGAATGGTGGCCTGCCCTCCGCACGTGACCATGTTCACGTTCTGCTCGTTTCGCCCCATCATTTCCTTCAGGTTCACCGGAGGCACACAGAACGGCCCGATCGCTGCCGGGGTCAAGTCGACCATCTTGACACCATGCTTCTTGACGATGTCGTTGTTGGACCGGTGCACGTAGGCGCTCGTCGCGTCCCAAGCGAGCTTGACTTGGTCCTCCTCGATGTGAGGCTCGAGGCCGGCCACCCCGTCGTAGGTGACTTTGAGCCCGAGCTCTTTGGCTCGCCTCAGCCCCTCGGACTCCGGGTCGATTCCAACCATCCAAACCGGCTCCACGATCTCGCTGCGGAGTGCCTTGTACAGCAAGTCCGTGCCGATGTTCCCCGATCCGATGATCGCCGCTTTCACTCTCGTCGTCATCTGCAGATTCTCCTAGGTGAAGCGCACCGAGGCCGTGCCGACCCCCTCCAATTCGAGTCGCATCTCGTCACCGGCAACCACGGGCTCCAGTGGAACGAGCGAGCCCGAAAGCACGATGTCGCCCGCCTTCAACGTGATCCCGAATTGCGAGAGCGTGTTCGCCAGCCAGCTGACGCAGTTCAATGGGGACTCTAGCGCAGCGGAGCCCAGACCCTCGCTCAGAGGCTGCCCGTTCTTGAAGACGCGCATGCGCAGATTGGGAAAATCCAAGCCCGTGGGTGCCACGTGCTCGTCCCCAAGCACGAATAGACCACAGCTCGCGTTGTCGGCCACGGTGTCCTCGATCTTGATCTTCCAATCGCGAATGCGGCTGTCGACCACCTCGAAGCAGGGCATCACGTACTCGGTTGCATCGATCACGTCTTCGTTGGTGACGCCCGGACCGTTCAGCTCCTCGTGGAGCTTGAAGGCGATCTCCGCTTCGGCCCGGGGCTGAATCAACAGCTCGCTGATCGGCATCGGGCCTCCGTTCGGATAAAGCATCTTGTCGGTGAGATATCCGAAGTCCGGTTGAAACACGCCGAGCATCTCTTGAACCGCCCGACTGGTCACCCCGATCTTCTTGCCGATGATGCGTTCCCCATCGTCTTCGATGCGCCGTCGCACCATTCTGAGCGAGACGTGGTACGCGTCTTCGATCGTGATGTCCGGCCAGCGCTCGGTCAACGGCGCCAACGTTCGACGGGTACGCAGAGCATCGTAGAGCTCGTCCCCGAGCTCCTCGATCTTTTGTCTGCGCGTCACATCATCCATGCCCGTCAGATGAAGAAATCCGTGTTCTGCTTCCCGAACATCAGCCCGCCCATGTTGGCCGCAGGCCCGTCTGGACCGTTCGCGTGGTGCAGACGAATCGCATGCACGTCTTGGAAGTGGCGATTGACCGGATGATCCTCGAAGGCTGCTCGCGCGCCACAAGCAACGAAGAGCTCCTCGACGACCTCCGTCGCCGCCTTGACCGCGCGCGCTGAATCGTTGCGGAACCGCACGCGGCGCTCGACCGGAATCTTTTCTCCGCGCTGCAGGTAGCCGAACATCTCGGTGAAGTTGCGCCGCAAGGTGAGCACCTCCCGATCGAGAACGGCGGCGGCCTCCGCGGCCACCATGCTGTTGGAATGAGAGTCCTTGGCCTTCCCTCCCGTCGCCTGGGAGACCTTCGACCTCATGAAATCGACGTATGCGTCGAGCGCCCCGAACGCCGCCCCGACCGCCGGCGTCGAAACCGATCGAACGTGGATCTGTCCGAATGGATAGCGGTAGACCGGCGAGGGATTCACGTCGTTGCCGGGGCTGCTCTGCTTGAAGCCGTCCGAGAACTTGTGCATTCGATGGTGCGGAACGAGCTTGCCCTCGACCACCACGTCTTTGCTTCCCGAGCCTCGAAGGCCCGACACGTACCAATTGTCGATGATGTCGTAGTCCGAGCGCGGAACCAGGAAGGTACGCATGTCCGGCGGCTGCCCCTCTTCGGTGGGCACGAAGCCACCGAGAAAGGCCCACTCGCAGAAGTCACAGCCACTCGAGAAAGACCAACGCCCGCTCAGACGAACGCCATCGTCCACCCACTCCGTCTTGGCGACTGGCATGTAGGACGACGAGATCAAGGTCCGCGGGTCTTTCGCCCACACTTCGTCTTGGGCCTCCTGGGGAAACAGCGCCAGCTGCCAGGAGTGGACGTTGAGCACGCCGTACACCCACGCGCTGGAGGCGCAACCACGCCCCAGCTCGAGCTGAATGTCGAAGATGATCGACGGGTCCATCTCGTAGCCGCCGTAGCGCCTCGGCTGCACGACCTTGAAGAACCCGAGCCGATGAAAGTCCTCGATGGTTTCGTCCGGCAATCGGCGTAGCTCGGCTGCCTTTTTCGCGCGCTCCGCCAAAGTCGGCGCGAGCTCGCGCGCGCGGTTGATCAATTCCTCGCGGGTGGGAATGGGGCTCTGGTCTCCGTCCATTTCGATATCTCCAGGCGCTGAAGGCTCGATCGCTGCGAGCGTGTCGTGGGTCATGCAGTCACCGCTTTACAGATGGGCCGGCTCAGGCCATAAACTAGAACATGTTCTAGCCCAGGGGTTAGCGCATGTCCAGCGGGACCCCCTCATTGTAGGGCCCCTGCTGGGACCCCGAAAGGACGCAATTTCATGCCGATACCCAGTGGTCTGAAAGCCGTCGACCTCATGATGAACATCCCCGATGGGGACCCGTCGGCCTGGTACGAGTTCATGAAGCCACTGCTGCTGGACGAGGAGAGCCGGAAGGTTTTCAAGATGCCGGCTCAGTACATGTTCAAGGACATTCCTCAGATCGAGGCTCAAGAGGACTATGTCCAGTACGCGCTCGCGGAGATGGACAAATGGGGCGTGGAGCGGGCCATGCTCGGCATTTCGGGTCCCAATTCGACGAATCTCGAAGCCTGTCGAAGACACCCCGACCGGTTCTTTCCCTCCTACGGTGCGAACCCCAACAACGGCATGGAGGAGGTGCGGGCCATCCGGCGCCTGCACGAGGAGCACGGCCTCAAAGCCGTGACGGGATTTCCCTCCGGCCTCTGCCCCCAAGTGCCCATCAACGACAAGAAGTACTACCCGATT
>CAZBWQ010000011.1:0-19021 GCA_964495565.1 uncultured Sandaracinaceae bacterium
GTCGGGGCGACTGGATTCGAACCAGCGACCTCATGCTCCCAAAGCATGCGCACTACCAGGCTGTGCTACACCCCGTGACTCGTTCGTAGTGTGGCGCGATGGGTAGCCGATCGCTAGGGCTCCCGCAACTGCCGTAGCAGCGGAACGAGCTTTGCGGCCGCCTTGGCGCGGTGGCTGATTCGGTTCTTCGTCTCGGGCCCGAGCTCCGCCATGGTTTCGGAAAAACCCTCGGGCACGAACAAAGGGTCGTAGCCGAACCCGTGCGTCCCGCGGGGCTCGGTCGTGATCCGGCCCTCGCAGGCATCTTCGGCGAAGGCAAGCTCGACGCCCTTCGCGTCGACGACCGCGATGGCGCATCGAAAACGCGCGGCTCTGTCTTCGTCGGGGACGTCCCCGAGCGCACGAAGGAGCTTTTCGTTGTTCTCGGCATCGCTCGCACGCTCGCCCGCGTAGCGCGCAGAACGTACGCCCGGTCGACCCCCGAGCGCGTCCACCTCGAGACCGCTGTCGTCGGCCAAGCAAGGCATCGCGACCGCCGCTGCGATCTCTCGCGCCTTCTTGCGCGCATTGCCTGCAAACGTGTCGCAGTCTTCGACGACCTCCATGCGCAGATCGAACGAAGCCAACGTCATCAGCTCGAGCCCGGGCACATCTGCGAGAAGGCGCTCGTACTCCCGAAGCTTTCCGGCGTTCTTGGTGGCGATGACGATCCGCATCGGTTGACCTCGCGTCAGGGCAGAAGGCGATCGAGGTCGACGCCGACCGTGGTGAGCGCCCGCCTCTGCTCCCCGGCGAGCGCGGGCAACGCTCCCAGGGCGAGGTCGATCATCCGGTCGAGCCTTTGCCGCAAGATGGGCGCGCCCTCCGCCGTGCCTTGCACTTCGACGACCCCGCCGCCGGGTGTGCCGACGACGTTCAAGTCCACCTCGGCGTCTCGGTCCTCGGTGTAGCAGAGGTCGAGCAAAGGCTGATCGCCGAGCAAGCCGACGCTGATGGCCGCAATGGGCTCGCGCAATACGCCGCTCGACACGAGGCCCGCCCGTCGCAGCCCGTCGAGCGCCATCGCGGTGGCGACCAGGCCGCCCGTGATCGACGCCGTGCGTGTGCCGCCATCCGCGTCGAGCACGTCGCAGTCGACAGTGACGGTTCGTTCGCCGAGCTTGTCCAAGTCGACGGCGGCGCGCAGCGCACGGCCTACCAGCCGCTGGATCT
Source organism: uncultured Sandaracinaceae bacterium (assembly GCA_964495565.1). Classification (GTDB taxonomy): domain Bacteria; phylum Myxococcota_A; class Polyangia; order Polyangiales; family Houyiibacteriaceae; genus SG8-38. Next base: position 1,213 of record CAZBWQ010000011.1, read on the forward strand.
CGGAGGTTCGGCCGTCGATGCGTCCGTTGCGCCCGTCACGGCGTTTGCGCTCGGGATTGGCGCGTGGGTGCATTGCGTACTCGGCGGTCAGCCAGCCTCGGCCGCTGCCGCGCATCCAGTCGGGCACGTCTTCGGATACCGAGGCTGCGATCAACACGGTGGTGCCGCCGCACCGATACAGCACCGAGCCCTCGGGGTTGCGTTGCACCCCGGTCTCGATGGTGACCGGTCGAAGTGCGTCGTAAGCGCGTCCGTCTGCCCGGCTCATCCGATGCTCCGTGCGCTGCCCTTGGCGGGCGGCGGCGGGGGCTCGCTCGACATCCTGTGAAGCATCGAATCGAGGTCGGGCAGCCAGATCTCGAACGTGGTCCCTCTCGGATGCCGCGCCTTGCAAGCGATTCTTCCGTTGTGAGCCACGACGATCTGTTGCGTCAGGGGCAACCCCAAGCCCGTTCCGCGTTCTTTCGTCGTGTAGAAAAGATCAAACACGTGCTCACGCTCCTCTTCCCCGATTCCCGGACCCTCGTCATGTACCTGAATTCGGACTCCGTTGTCGTATCGCATCGCTTCCAACTTGGCGACGCCTCCGTCTGGCATCGCTTCGCGCGCATTGCGTAGCAGGTTGAGCAGAGCCTGCCGAAACTGCGGCTCATCCATCGCGACGGCCGGAAGCGTCGGAGAAATATCCAACCGCAGCTCGACGCCGGAGGCGTCCATTTCGCGTCGGACGAACTCCGCCACGTCGTGCAGGAACTCGACCGGATTCTGAGGCGTCAGAGCGGGCTCGGGCAGCCTCGCGAGCCGAAGGTATTCCTCGGTGATGCTCTCGAGCCGCTCGAGCTCTTGCTGAATCGACTCGAGCAGCTTGAGGCTTTCCGGCCCTGATCCGTGGATTTCTTCGCCGAGCATGTCGACGTTGAGCCCGATGCTCGACAAAGGATTGCGTACCTCGTGGGTGACGTGTGCGGCCATCCGGCCGATCGCCGCCAACCTCTCGGTTTGAATGAGCCGCGACTTCGTCGCGATGGCTTCGGAGACGTCCTCCGCCACCACCAGGACCGCCCCGCGGTCGGCTTTTCCGGCCTCCTCGCCGAAGGGCGTGACCAGCACGTCGACGAGACGCTCGTCAAAGCCGGTAATGGGCTCGCCCTCGAGGGTCACGGCGTCACCACCGCGGGAGACTTCGGCGATCGCCCTGCCCAAGGCTGGACAGCGCCGCAATAGAGACGTGTCGTCGATCGAAGAGCCGACGTCGCGGGCGCTCACGCCGAGTATCGAGTCGGCAGCCGGATTGGTGGTCTGAATCACGCGCTGGTCGTCGATGACCAGAATCGCAGCGCGCAGGGCCTCGACGATCTGCACCTGCATTCGTTGAAGGCGTTGCTCTGCGAGCGCTGCTTCCCGTAGGCTTTGGTCCCGGGCCGCCAACGCCTGCACCATACGCTCGAACTCCGCGACCAATTGACCGAGCTCGTCGTCGCGTTTGATGTCCACCGTGCTCGAGAGATCCCCGCGCGCCACGGCCGCAACCCGCTGATGCAAGAGAGGTATGGGCCGAAGCAAGCGCTGCGAGAGAAAAGTGACCGCCACGCCGACGAGCAAGGCGAGAAGCCCCAAGAGGCCGAGCAAAAAGGTCGCCCGCCGCGACTGGGCGGCGGCGAGCGCGCTGGTCCTCGAAATTCGTTGTTGCACGCTCTGGGAAGCCCGGTCGTAGTTGCGCTCGATGCGCTGCTCGGTGCTCCGAAGCTTGGCGAACAGCGCGTCGACCGTTTCCGCGTCTTCGTCGACGCTGTTGAAGAGCTGCTCGTACTGCGCGTCGATCGATCCGTAGGCCTCCGCGATGGCATCGAGCTCACGACGCACCGATCGCAGAGGAGCGGGTTGGCCGAGCTCTTCTGCCAACGCTTCGGCACGCTCCACGCCCTCGTAGGCGCGACGGAGGGTGGTTGGACGAATGCGCAGCGCGGCACGCAGCCAGGCCTTGGTGGGCGTGCTGCGCTCCGACTCGAGCGCTCGCTCCACGAGCGTGGCGTAGACACTTTGAGTCGCCTTGGCCTGACTCAACGTGAGGGCGAGCGGGAGGTAGCCGTCGCGTAGCAAGCCGAGGGTCTGCGAGGTGCGGTGGTGCTGAACGAAACTGAGGCCGCCCACCACCGCGAAGGCCACGAGCACGACCACGTAGCCCAGCACGATCCGGGTCGGAATCGTGAGCCATTTCCGCCGCGCCGCACGCACCATGCCGCGATCCTAAACCCGACTGCCCAGCCTGGCGAGTCCTCGGCCGAAACCGACGTGAGCGCGTCCGATCTCAGTTGACGCGCGCTTCGGTCGTGCTTTCGATCGGGCGCCCCTGGCGGGCATGGTATTCGATCGCGGCCCGGACGAAGCTGGTGAACAGTGGATGCGGCTTGTGTGGCTTGCTCTTGAATTCCGGGTGGAACTGGCATCCGACGAAGTGCGGATGGCTGGGCAGCTCGATCATCTCGACCAAGCGTTCATCCGGCGAAAGACCCGACAACACCAGCCCTCCCCGCTCGAGCTCGTCGCGGTAGCGGTTGTTCACCTCGTAGCGGTGCCGATGGCGCTCGCTGATCTGCAACGTCCCGTAGATGCGCGCCGCCAAGGAATCCGGCTTGAGCGAGCACGGATACGCTCCGAGTCGCATGGTAGCGCCTTTGTCCTCGACCGTTCGTTGATCCGGCATGATGTCGACGAGGAGGTGCTTGGCTTGGGGGTTGAACTCGGCGCTGTTCGCTCCATCGAAGCCGCACACGTTTCGCGCGTACTCGACCACGGCCATCTGCATGCCGAGACAGATGCCGAAGAACGGGATGCCATTCTCGCGCGCAAATTGGATCGCGTGAATCTTTCCTTCCGACCCGCGATCGCCGAAGCCTCCGGGCACCAAGATCGCGTCGTGTCTTCCGAGCCGGGTCTCGAGATCACCGCCCTCGAGCTCCTCGCTGTCGATGTAGTCGAGATCGAGCTTGACGTCCGAGGCGAGCGCGGCATGCACGAGGGCTTCGTGCAGCGACTTGTACGAATCCGGGAGGTGCACGTACTTGCCGACGACGGCAATCGACACGTGCCCTCGCTCCGGGGCGAGGCACTTCTCGACGGTTCGCCGCCAGATCGAGAGATCCGGGTCGCGCGCCCAAATGTTGAGCCGCTCGGCCAACAGGCGGTCGAGCCCCTGTTCGTGCAACGTCAAGGGGAGCTCGTAGATGACCCGCACGTCCGGCGCCGCGACCACGGCATCCACGGGGACGTTGCAGAAGTGCGCGATCTTCTGTTTGAGGCTGCGCGGCAGCTCGCGATCGACCCTGCAAAGCAGAATTTCGGGTTGGATGCCGAGCCCTAGAAGCTCCTTGACCGAGTGCTGCGTCGGCTTGGTCTTGAGCTCGCCGGCGGCCGCGATGTAGGGCACCAGGGTCACGTGGACCGACACGCTGTTTTGGGGGCCTAGCTCGACCCGTAATTGACGCACCGCCTCGAGGAAGGGCAGCGATTCGATGTCGCCCACGGTGCCGCCAATTTCGACGATGGCCACGTCCACGTTTCGGGTGGCTTCCCGAACTCGCGCTTTGATCTCGTCGGTGATGTGGGGAATGACCTGGATGGTGGCTCCGAGGTATTCCCCACGGCGCTCCTTGGAGATCACGGTGTCGTAGATCTTTCCGGTCGTGAAGTTGTTGGCCCGGGTCATCCTCGCGTTGGTGAACCGCTCGTAGTGGCCGAGGTCGAGATCGGTCTCGGCTCCGTCATCGGTGACGAATACCTCTCCGTGTTGGAAGGGCGACATGGTGCCGGGATCGACGTTGATGTACGGGTCCAACTTGATGTTCGTGACCCTCAACCCACGCGCTTCGAGAAGCGCGCCCATCGAAGCCGCCGCAAGACCTTTTCCGATCGAGCTGACAACACCCCCTGTGACGAAGATGAACTTGGTGTGTCGCGCGTTCATCCGGTGGGGCTCCTCGAGCGTTGCGCGGCGGGCGCAACACGGCGACCCTAAAGGGCCGACTGGAGCGTGTCAACGCGACTTCGAGGCGATCGTCGCGATCCCGAGATTGTCTTCGTTTTTCAGCGTTGCGGCCGTCCGGGTGCAGCAGGTCCGTCGATCAGGGAAGCACGCGTGACACCCGCCGATCCGAACCGCTCGCGCAGCACTCGCGTGGCAGCCGCCAATCGCTCGCGCCGGGCTCTGTCGTGGTCGGGAAACAGCTCTTGGTCCGGCGTCGGGCCGAGCATGGAAACCGAGACGCCGGTCAACCGGACTCCCGCACCCAGGTCTTCGAAGCGCTCCAAAAGCTGCGAGGCGGCTCGAAAGATCGCGTCGGTATCCGCCACCCCGCGGGGAAGTTGCAACTGCCGGGTGCGAATCCGATGGTCGCCGTACTTGATCTTCAGAGTCACCACGCGCCCCCACAGGCCCTTGTCGACCAAGCGGTCGGCCACTTCCATCGACTGCCGAAGGATGGGCTTGAGCAGCGCCTCACGAGTGGACAGATCGGTTTCGAAAGTGCACTCGCTGCCGAGGCTCTTCGGTGGGGACCCGACGACGACGGGCCGCTCGTCCTGCCCTCGAGCGAGGGCCTGGGCAATCGGTCCCCAGCTTCCGAGGAGCTGCGTCAACGCCTCGGTGTCCGCGCGAGCGAGGTCACCGATCGTCCGAAGCCCGGCATCCCACAGCTTCGAGCGGGCTCGCGGGCCGACCCGCCACATCCGCTCGAGAGGAAGCTGCGCCAGGAACGACGTCACCGAATCTTCTGAAACCACGGTCAGCCCATCCGGCTTTTCGAGGTCGCTCGCGATCTTGGCGACGAACTTGTTGGGGGCGACCCCGGCCGACCCGGTGAGGCCGACCTCTGCACGAATGTCCCGTTTGATCCGCCGAGCGATGTCCGGCCCCTCGCCGAACAAGGCGCGGCTCCCGGTCACGTCCAAAAACGCCTCATCCAAGGAAAGCCCCTCGACCAGGGGCGTATACCGGCGAAAGACCTCGAAAACCCGACGGCTGAGCTCGACATACCGTTCTCTGCGCGGAGGCACCACGATCGCTTCGGGGCACCGCCGGAGCGCCTCCACCATCGACATGGCCGACCGTACCCCGGTGGGACGCGCCTCGTACGAAGCTGCCGCAACCACGCCCCTTCGGGACCGGGCCCCCACCAGCACCGGCTTGCCTCGCAGATCCGGGTCGTCCAGCTGCTCGACCGAGGCGAAGAACGCATCCATGTCGAAGTGGATGATGGTGCGCATGAGGGACCGTTCGACCCTACTCCAAGAAGTCTTGATTGCCAGCGCGAACGAACGTACCGTCACGCGCTATGGCGAACCAGGGCGAAGAAAGACCGTATGACGGTCGGTTTGGCATCCTACGGCGACTCGATGATTGGATCTTCCACGTCGAGATGGGGGTGTTGTGGACCTTCCTCGCCGCATCGGCCCTCATGGTCTTCCTCGACGTCATGTATCGCCGGCTCGCTGCGCCGGACAGCAAGGTCGCGGAGCTGGTGGCGCGCATCTTCGGCATCGAGAGCGAGCAAGGGATGCAAACTCTGAACGCCGTCGGGCCGATCGCGACGGCGGTCATCGGTGTGGGTCTGGTATACTTCGCGTTTTGGACCGCCGAGAAGCACACCTCCCAACCGGGAGCCGAGTCGCGGCTCAAGCCGATCGTAAACACCATCGCGACCTGCGCGGGTCTTGGCATCCTCGGTTGGCTCATGACGCGGCGCTGGTTCGAGTCCCGATGGTTCTACCTCCTCCTGTACGGACTTTCCTCGGCAGCCTGGTTGTTCAACTTGTTTCGGAAGCGAGCTCCGGGTTGGATCAGCAAGCTCGTCGCGTTCTTCGTCGTGACCGGTCTTTTCGTCTACGTGACGCTCAACTACTTCCCGGACGGCTACAGCTGGTCCAAAGAGCTTTCGCTGATCATGCTTCTCTGGGTCGGCTTCCTCGGTGCGAGCGTGTGCGCACACGAGGGCAAGCACATCCAGGTCGGTGCGCTCAAGCGCGTGGTGCCGCCGTCGTTGAGCCGGTGGAGCGAGTCGATCGGGTACCTGACGACCGCCGCCTTTTGCTTGTTCATGGCGCTCTTGGGCTGGGCCTACGCGAAAGAGGCCTTGCAGCTCGAGGGGCGATTCGAGCAAACCAACATTCCCGATTGGGTGGCGACCATCGCGGTGCCCTTTGCCTTTGCCTTGACCACGATCCGCTACATAGCCGCCGCGATCAGCGCGATGCTCGGCGGCTCCTACGGGGCCCCACCCGAAGAGGAGCACATGATCGCCGCAACGCAGGCCGCCGCGAAAAAGGGAGCTGAAGGATGAACGCCGTCCGCGAGCGCAAGCTCCCCTTCGTCATCGTGCTCATCTTGATCATCTTCCTGCCGTTCCTCGGCAAGGGAGGCTTGCTGGCATCGGCGCTCCTCGCCGCCGCCTTGGTCGGCTCCCCGCTCTTCGTGCTGATCGGCATCGCGACGCTCGGCAGCTTGTTCCTTTGGAGCGACTTCCGAAGCCTGACGCAGTTTTCGATCATCATCGAAGGCATCCGCAGCCTCGCAGACAGCCCGACGCTGCTGGCGATCCCCTTCTTCATCATGAGCGGCGCAGTCATGAGCAAGGGCCACATCAGCCAGCGGCTGGTCGACTTCGCGCAGTCTCTCATCGGATGGGTCCCCGGCGGCATGGCCATGAGCGGCGTCATCGCGTGCATGCTCTTTGCTGCCATCAGCGGCTCGAGCCCAGCGACGGTCGTCGCGATCGGCTCGATGATGGGGCCGGCCTTGATCGCCGCAGGTTACCGCGAGCGGTTCTCGCACGGCCTGCTGACGTCGGCAGGCTCGCTCGGCATCCTGATCCCGCCCTCCATTCCGATGATCGTGTACCCGATCGTCAACCAGGGTGCGGTCATCGAGGTGGAGCGCTTGTTTGCCTCGGGCTTCGGCCCCGGCCTGGTGATGGGTTCGATCTTGATCGGGTACTCCTTCTATCACGGCATGGTCGACCGAGTGCCGACCGAGGCTTTCCGCTTCCGGAAGCTGGTCGCCGCCACGCGAGACGGTTTCTGGGCCTTGATGTTCCCGATCTTGATCCTCGGTGGCATCTACGGCGGAATCTTCAATGCAGTCGAGGCCTCCGCGATCAGCGTCATCTACGCCGTCGTGGTCGAGGTCTGGTTGCACCGCGCGCTCAAGCTCAAAGACGTACCCGGCATTTTCGGGGAAACCGGCGTGTTCCTCGGGTCTTTCCTCGTCATCATGGTCATGGCGCTGGCCCTCGGGGAGTTTCTCGAAAAGGAAGAGGTCCCGGCCGCCATGGTCGAGTGGATTCAAGGCAAGGATCTCGAGTATTGGCAGTTCCTCCTGTTGCTGAACGTGATGCTGCTCGCGGTCGGCATGATGATGGACATCCTGAGCGCGATGTTCGTGTTCGTACCGTTGTTGGCGCCCATCGCCGCCTCCATGGGCGTCGATCCGATGCACTTCGGCATCATCTTCATCGTGAACCTCGAGATTGGCTACCTGACCCCGCCGGTCGGTCTGAATCTGTTCGTTGCCAGCGCACTCTATGAAAAAGGCTTGGGGCACGTCATACGCAGCGTGGCGCCGTTCGTCGGGCTCATGTTGATCGGCCTGGCCGTCGTGACCTGGTATCCCCAAGTCTCGATCGGTCTCGGCAACGCGATCATGGGTGGTGACCCGAACGTGATTCTCGACGACTCGGGTGAAGTCATCGAGGACAGCGGCATGCCCACCATGGAAGAAATGATGCAGGAAGCGATGGGCGAGGACGACGGCTGGGACTGGGAGGAAGAGGAAGAAGCAGCCGACGACGAGGCCCTCGATGCCGAAGATGGTGACAACGACGGCAACCTCGAAGACGAGGAAGAAGACGAGGACACCGACGTCGATCCGGAGGAGTGAGCGTGGCTGCGCGTCCGCCGCAGCCATGATAGGCTCATCCGCCCGATGGCGTACACCGTTCTAGCCCGGAAATATCGACCGCAAAGCTTTGCCGACTTGGTCGGTCAGGAGCACGTGGCGCGCACCCTCGCCAACGCGATCGCGGGCAACCGGGTGGCGCACGCGTTCTTGTTCACGGGCGTCCGAGGGGTCGGCAAGACGAGCACGGCCCGCCTCCTCGCCAAAGCCCTCAATTGCGAGACGGGGCCCACGGCCACGCCTTGCAATCAGTGCGACCCCTGCGTGGACATCACCGCCGGCGTCGACGTCGACGTCCAGGAGATCGACGGCGCGTCGAACAACAGCGTCGAAGACGTGCGCAGGCTCCAAGAGTCTCTGCCTTACCGGCCGCAACGCGACCGCTACAAGATCGTGATCGTCGATGAGGTCCACATGTTGTCGGCGGGCGCATTCAACGCCTTTCTCAAGACGCTGGAAGAGCCTCCCGATCACGTGAAGTTCATCTTCGCGACCACGGAAAGCCACAAGGTTCCGGTCACCATCCGCTCGAGGTGCCAGCAATACGACTTCCGGCTCATCCCTCACCGTCTCATCGCCGATCGAGTCCGCGCGATCCTCGAAGCGGAGAACCTCCAGGCCGACGAGGAAGCGATCTCGGTGGTCGCCCGTGAGGCTGCTGGCTCGATGCGCGACGCCCTCACCTTGCTCGACCAGTTGGTGGCGATCTCGGACGACCGGATCACCGCCGACACGGTCGCTGCGAGCCTCGGAATCGCCGCCCGAGAAGCTCTGTACGAGGTGGCACGCGCGGTGCTGCAAGGAGACGGGGCCGGTGTGGTTCGCGCCGTCGATGCATTAGCCGACAAGAGCGTCGACATGCATCACTTCGCGCGCCAGTTGCTCCAACTCATGCGCGACTTGATCGTGCTCAGGCTCGACGCCGGCGATCCGGCCGGTTGGGTTCCTGAAGAACGAGAAATGGCGGAAGCCTTGGTTGGCGAGGTCGACATCTTGGAGCTCCAGCGTGCTTTCCGAGCGACCGCGATGGTCATGGACGAAATGGCGCAGAGTCCGAATCCGAAGCTCATGTTGGAGATGGGGCTCGTTCGCGTGGCCACACGGCCGCCGTTGCAATCGGTGTCGGAGCTGCTCGCGCGGCTCGACGCGCTGCAGGGACAGTCGAGTGGTCCGGCAGGCTCGTCGGGGACGCCTCGAAAGCCCACGGCCGCCTCGAAGCCTCCGAAACCCGCGCCGACGACGGCCAAAACCGCCGAGTCGAAGCCCCCGACCGCTAGCCCGACCCCCCCGGCCGAGAGCGCTCCCAAGCCGCCACCCGAGCCACAAGCCAAGCGTGACAAGCCGAGTGAGCCGATCATGCCTGCGACGAAGCATGCGACCGGCTTCCAGACCAGTAGCGGCGAGGTGCTGACGCCGATCCGAAGAGCCGCATTGCAGGAGTGGGAGGAGCTGGTCGAAGCGCTCGCGCAACGCCAACCTGCTCTCGCCGCGGTGTTGGAGCATGGCATTCCGAAGGCCGTGGGCCCCGAGCGGATCGTACTGTCTTTCAAAGACGGCTCGTTTTACGGCCGTCAGGCGCAGTCCCCGGAGTCGATTGCGGCGATCACCCAGCTCGCCGAGGAGCGGATGGGCGCCCGTCCGGAGATCGAGATTCGCTTCGACGCGCATGGTGATGCGTCGAGCAGGACGGTCGCAGCCGTGGCCGCGCAGCGCAGGGAAGCGGAAATCGAGGCGCGCAAGAAAGAAGCCCTCAATCACCCGCGAGTGCGCGACGCGATCGACGTATTTCCCGAGTCGGCTGGAAAGCTCGACGTTCACATCGAAGCAGACTGAGAGGATGCAATGAACTTTCGTGGCGGAATGGGAGAGCTGATGCGGCAGGCAGGCCGCGTGCAACGTAAAGTCGAGAAGCGACGCGAGGAGCTCAAAGCGGAGACTTTCGAAGCGAGCGCAGGCAACGACAAGGTCACGGCGGTTGCAAACGGCATCCCCGAGCTGACCGAGCTGCGTATCGACGCCGCACTGCTTCGAGAAGAAGACCTCGAGATGGTCCAGGATCTCGTCGTCGCCGCGGCCAACGCAGCCCTCACCAAGGCAAGAGAGCACGTCGATGCAGAGATCGAAAAGATCACGGGAGGTCTCGCGATTCCAGGTCTTGGTTGAGCCGTGACTCCGAATGACCCCATCGCATCGTTGATCTCGCTGTTTTCGCGGCTTCCGGGGATCGGCGCGCGTACGGCGGCGCGTCTGACGTTTCACGTTCTCGAAGGAGACGCGCAATACGCAGCCGCGCTCGGGAGCGCTCTCCAGACGATCCACGACCGGGTCCGGCGCTGCGAGGTGTGTGGCAACTACGGCGCGGAGTCCCTGTGTGCGATCTGCGCCGACCCGCGTCGAGACGGCGCGACCGTTTGCGTGGTCGCCAAGGTGCCCGACCTGATCGCGCTCGAGGCGCTCGGGAGCTTTCGAGGGCGTTACCACGTGTTGCACGGGCTCTTGGCGCCGCTCGACGGAGTCGGTCCCGATCAGCTCCCACTCGGTGCGCTGGAACGCCGAATCGAGGATCAAGGGGTGCAAGAGATCATCATTGCCACGCCGCTCAACGTCGAGGGCGAGGCCACCGCCCTTTACGTGGCAGACGCGCTGGCCGACCGAAACGTTCGGGTCTCGCGAATCGCGGCCGGAGTTCCGCATGGCGGAGAGCTCGAGTTCACCGATCAGGTCACGCTGGGCCGCGCCCTCGAAGACCGACGCTCCCTCCGCTGAGCGCCGCAAGCATGCGAAATGCATGAATTGGGACCGCGACGGCGATGCGTTTTGAATCTTTCCAAGGGCGCCCTCGTAGAAGAACGAGAGGTAACCCATGGCCCGATTCACGCTGCTGTTGTCCATCGCCGTCGCCCTCTTGCTCGCCGACTCCCGCAAAGCCGAAGCGGAAGTGGTCGTCGTCGAGCCTCGAGACAGCTCGGCGCCCATGGTCGTGAGGACCAAGCCCCCGACCACGGTCGTGGTCGTGAACAAGAACGGCTCGGTGCCCCCGCCGCAAGCCGCACCTCCCAAGCCACGCGACCGAAAGGTCGGGCTCCACTTCGACGTGGCAGGAACCCTCGGCCCCCAAGTGACGATGGGCGGGTTCAATGGAGCGCTTCGCTTTCGACCCAAAGAGCACGTCGGCATCGATCTCGGGTCGGGGTATTTCGTCGGAGACGACTTCCAAGGGTTTCACCGAAGCGAGATCCCGGTGACGACCAACCTGCTGCTTTTCGTGAACCCGCAGCACAAGCTGCAGGTGTATTTCCTGCTCGGGCCGGGAATGTCGATCGGGCGGGTCGACACCTTCGACGAGACGCGACGGATGATCTACGTGGGCGGGCAGGCAGGCCTCGGGCTGGAGCTTCGTCTGGCGCGCGCATTCGCACTGAACTTCGACGCACGCGGGGTGCTCCGGCATCGCGTGGACCGGGATGCGAGGCCTGAGTTCGTCGATGGCACCCGAGCGACCGACACGTCGGGAGGCGCTCTGCTGACCTTTGGCGCGACGTTTTATTTCTGAGTCTGCAGCTACGGCCGATTGCTGCTGCGTCGACCACCGAACAGCTTCTTGAAGAAGCCCTCGTCTGCTTCGTCTTGCTGCGGCACCGGTGGTGGGCACGTCATGCGGCTCTCGTCCTCGCCGGCTTTCTCGAGCTCTTCGAGCTCTCCCTCGTCGACCAGCAAGACGAAGTCGGACTCGTCCAAAACCTCGACGTCGGTGTTCTCGTCGTCCCAGCTTTCCTCGGACGGCTCGGCTTGCTCCGGTGCCGAGGCAACCGACTCCACCGATCGCGTCTCGACGGCCGCGTCTTGCACCAACGCGCGAAGCTCGGCGTCGACCGATTCCAAGTCGGCCGGCTCGGCCTGGACGAAACGGTTGCGGACCTCGCTGACGTCGTCGTCGCTCTTGCCGAGCGCGGCGAGCGCCTCGTCCACCTCGGCTAGCTGCTCCTCCCCCATGCTCACGTGATCAATGTCACAGGAAAATCGGGGCTCGTAAAGTCTTTCGGCCCAAAAAGAAGGCCGACCTCAGCCGAAAAGCCTTGCAATCTCGGCTTCGACGAGAGGAATTCGGTCTTGGCCCCAGGTGGAGTAGGCTCCGATTCGAAAGGACGGAACGCCCCAAAGCCCCAGCTCGGCGAGAGCCTCCCGGTTCTTTGCCGCCTCGTCCTTCCAGCTCCGATCCTCGATTGCGCTCCGTACCTCGGCTTCGTCGATCCCCACCCTCCCGCACAGAGTCACGAGATCGGGGAGGTGGCCGACGTCGAGCGCCTCGGACCATATGCCCTCCATGACGGAGCGCGCCATCTCGAGCTCGAGCCCTCTCGGCACGGCCTGCTTGAAGAAGACCGCCATGCAGTGCTTGATTCCCTCGCCGAGAGGATCGCATACGCGCCCGAACGGAATCCCGAGGCGATCCGCCTCCCGCTTGGCATCGAGAGCGATGTAGAGCCGCTTCGCCTTCGGAACTGGAAGACCACGCATCACCATCGGCAAAACGGGACGGAGACGCACGTCGATCCCGTAGCGATCTCGCAGCGCGATCAACTGCGGCACCGCGATGTAAGAGTAAGGACTTCGGAACGACACGAACGCGTCGAGCTCCGGCTTGGTTCCGCCTGTCATGGTGATCGCGGAGGCAAGCGTCGGAACCGGACGCGGCTCGAGACCGAGGCTGCCCTGCTCGCCCTCCCGTCGAAGGCGTTCTTCCAGGAAGCCGAGGCGGTCGATGCCCCAATACCAATCGCCTCCGTAGTGAAGCATCCCAGGCTGGTAGTGCCCGGCGCGTTCGAGGGCGGCATAGTTCGCCTCGAGCGCCGGCCGGACCGCCTCACCGGACACGGCTCCATGGGTTTCGACGATGGCTCCGAGGGCCGCGCCGTCGCCGCCCCAGACTGCCTCCCCGACCCGCACGGCAATCTTCGAGCGCTCTTGTGCCGAGCGCGGCTCCAAGAGCACCGCGTGCGCCCGCCTGACCCGATCTTCGGGTGGAGGCTTGGCGTCGCGGGGAAAGGAAAGGCCGTACCTCTCCGCGAGCAGCACTGCGTCACGGATGGCGTGGTCCAAGAGTAGATCCGGTGCCGGATGGGCGCCGGGACCGGGTTGCGCCACCGGGATGACGTCGATCTGCATGGCGTACGTGTCCGTCAAGCGAGGCGCCACCTGGGCGAGCAGATGGCTGTAAGGGTCGTCGGCTCGGTAGTACAGGCGCGCGCGCCGGCGGCCTCCGCGAAGCCTCCGGCCCGCCTCGTAGAGCGCATGCTTCGCAGGACGCGAGCTCAGGTACAGGTTCAACACCTCACCCAACAGCTTGGATTTCGCAGACAATCAAACCGCTCCGACCAATTCGTAGACCTTGGTCACCGCTTCGCGAAGCTTGCTCGGATCGGGCCCACCGGCCTGCGCGAAGTCCGGACGCCCGCCACCGCTCCCTCCGACCACCGAGGCCGCTGCCTTGACGATGTCGCCTGCACGGAATCGGTCGGTCAGCGCTTTGGATACGCTGCACACGAGCATGGCCTTTTTCCCGTCTTTGCTGGGCGACCCGAGGAGCACCACGGCCGGTGCGAGCTTGTCCCGAAGCTGGTCGGCCATCTCGCGGAGGCTGCCGACATCCCCCACCTCGACGGTGGCGCCGAGGACCCTCGTCCCATCGACGTCCTTGGCCTCTGCGGAAAGGTCGGCTCGCTCCCCGGACATCAGCGCGCGCTGCAGACGATCGATCTCGCGCTGGGACTCTTTTTGTTGCTCGATCAAGCGCTCGACGCGGCTGCGCACCTGGGGCACGGGGGACTTCAACAACGAAGCCGTGTCGGCGAGCTCCGACTCGACGCGACGCACGTGACCGAGGGCGTTGAGACCGGTGGTGGCCTCGATTCGGCGAACCCCAGCTGCAAGACCTGCTTCGGACAGAATCTTGAATAGGCCGATGTCGCCCGTACGATGCGCATGCGTGCCCCCGCAAAGCTCGAGCGAAGGGCCAATTCGAAGCATCCGCACCACGTCTCCGTACTTTTCTTCGAAGATGCCGATGGCACCGCGATTTTTCGCTTCCTCGATCGGAAGGGACTCCGTGGTGATCTCGGTGTTCTTCAAGATCTCGGCGTTCACGAGGTCCTCGATTTGCGCGATCTCTGCGGGCCAGAGGGGACGGGTCCCGCTGTAGTCGAAACGCAGTCGGTCGGGGCCGACGAGGGAGCCCTTTTGCGCCGCGGTCTGGCCCACGATCTGGCGAAGAGCCCAGTGCAGGAGGTGCGTCGCGCTGTGGTTGCGGCGCGTGGCACCTCGAAGCGTCGAGTCGACCCGGAGATCGACCTCGACGCCCGGGGAAAAGGAGCCCGAAGCGACCCTTCCGCGGTGTACGATCAGCCCTTCGACGGGCTTTTGCGTATCTTCCACCTCGAAGCGGGAGCCATCGTGCTCGATGACGCCTCGATCGCCGACCTGGCCGCCCTGCTCCGCGTAAAACGGGGTCTCGCGGACGACGATCTCTCCTGGATCGCCGGCCGCCAAGACCTCGGTGCGAGAGCCATGGGAAATCAACGCGAGGATCTCGCTCTGCGCGCTCTCTCGATCGTAGCCGAGGAACCGCGTGGGCTCGAGGCTCTGCGCCAAAGACTGATGAACCTCGGCGACCGCGCTGCTGCCGACCTTGGAGCCCTGGCTGCGAAGACGCGCCTGTTCGAGCTCTTGCTCGAAGCCCTCGTGATCCACCTCGAAGCCCTGCTCCGTCCCGATCACGTCTTGAAGATCGAGCGGGAATCCGTACGTGTCGTAGAGGCGGAATGCGACCGTTCCCGGGAGCGAGCGCTGACCGCCGTGATCGATCCATTCTTCGTTGTCTCGGATGAGCTGCAGGCCCCGGTCCAGCGTACGACGAAAGCGCTCTTCCTCTTGAAGCGTGATCTGCTCGATCAAGGCGCGTCGCTCGACCAGCTGAGGGTACGCGTCGCCCATGAGGTCGACGACGCGCAGCGCGCAGTGATGCAAGAACGGCTCCGCAATGCCCAGTCGATGCCCGTGCCGGATCGCGCGACGCATCACTCGGCGTAGCACGTAGGAGCGGCCCTCTTTGTCGGGAAAGACGCCCTCGGAAATCAAAAAGGCCGTGGTTCGCGCGTGGTCGGCGATGACGCGCATGCTGATGTCGTCGTCGTTCTGGGTTCCACGATACGGTTTGCTCGAGATCTCGGCCGCGAGGTCGACGAGAGGCCGCAAGAGATCCGTATCGTAGTTGCTCAGCACGCCCTGCTTCACGACTGCGATGCGTTCCAGCCCCGCTCCGGTGTCGATGGAGGGAGCCGGGAGCGTCACCATGGTGCCGTCCGCTTGGCGCTCGAACTGCATGAAGACCAGATTCCAAAGCTCGAACCATCCGCGTCCATCGGCTGAGGGCTCTTGGCCGAACGTTCGCGGGTCGACCTCGTCGAGACCGAGGCAATAGTGGATCTCGGAGCAAGGACCGCAGGGGCCGGTATCCCCCATCTGCCAGAAATTGTCCTTGGCGCCGCAACGAATGATGCGCTCGCTCGGAAAACCCGTGACCTCTTTCCAAATCGCCGCCGCTTCTTCGTCCGCAGGAGCCAGGCCTTCTTCACCACCGAAAACCGTGACCACGATTCGCTCGGGATCCAAGCTCAAGGTGCCGATGAAATAATCCCAGGCAAATCGGATCGCGTCGCGCTTGAAGTAATCACCGAAGGAGAAGTTTCCGAGCATCTCGAAAAAGGTGTGATGGCGAGCCGTCACCCCGACGTTTTCGAGATCGTTGTGCTTCCCGCTGATCCGAATGCACTTCTGCGAAGTGGTCGCGCGGGAGTACGGGCGCTGTTCCTTCCCGGTGAAGACATCCTTGAACTGCACCATTCCTGCGTTGGCGAACATCAGGGTGGGGTCGTTGGGAGGAACGAGAGGTCCCGATGCGACCCTTTCATGCGTACGCTCCTGAAAGAACCTCAGGAACGATTCGCGAATTTCCGAGGAAGAAACCATTGGTTCGGATTGCTAGCGCCACTGCAGCGCCTACGCAACGCGTGTGCTAGAGCAACGGGCGTGCTGACGTGCCTGCGCGTCCGGAGCTTCGCGGTCATCGAAGCGCTCGAGGTCGAGCTCGACTCGGGGCTCAACATCGTGACCGGGGAGACCGGCGCGGGGAAATCCATCCTGGTCGATGCCCTGCAACTGGTGCTCGGCGCACGCGGCCGACCCGAAGTGGTACGAACCGACGCGCCGGCAGCCGAGGTCGAGGCCTTGTTCGACCTAGGCGAGCAGCCCGACCTTCTCCAGTCGCTTCGCGACCAAGGCATCGACACCGAGGGCGAGCTCTTGATCCGCCGGGTGGTCAGCGCAAACGGCCGTACCCGCGCGTACGTCAATGGCAGACTGGCCACGCTCGCGCAGCTTCGGGAGGCGACGAAGGGACTTGCCGACATCTCGTCGCAACACGAGTACCACTCCCTCGCGGATGCCCGGCAGCACCTTCGTTACCTGGATGCGTTCGCGAAGCACGGCGATCTTCTCGTCGAGGCGGAGCGAGCGCACGCAGCGCTCGTCGAAGCCGCCGCAAGGCTCGAAGCCGTGGTCACCGAGGAGCGCGGACGAAGCGATCGCGAAGACCTGCTGCGCTTCCAGCTTGCCGAAATCGATGGCTTGCGCACGGCGCTCGTCGAGGAAGAAGAGCTTTCGCTCGAGCGCGAGCGGCTTCGCCACGCCGAGAAGCTCGGCACGGTGTCTGCGGAGGCCGAGGCACGGCTCTATTCGGACGACGAGTCTCTCTGCGGCGCGCTTTCGCGAGTTGCAGGCTCGATCGAAGATGCATCGACCGTGGATCCGAAGCTCGAGCCCATTTCCGCCCAACTGCAAGAAGCCCTCGTGCAGCTCGAAGATGCCGCGGCTGAGCTCGGCCGGTACAGCCGTGACTTGACCTTCGAGCCCGATCGGCTCGCGAGCCTCGAAGAGCAGCTCGATGGCGTGGCGCGGTTGAAACGAAAGTACGGACGCGACGCCGTCGAGATCCTCGCGCACCGGGACCAAGCGGCGGCCGAGCTCGAGTCTCTCGAAAGGTACGAAGAGCGAGTCGACCGTTGCCAGCGAGAATTCGACGAGGCGCTCGAGGAGGCCTCCCGGGTCGCCTTGGTCCTGCGGGAAAGGCGCAAAAAGGCAGCCGCCAAGCTGAGCAAGGCGATCAGCACAGAGCTGTCCTCACTGGGCATGGGAGAGGCCAAAGTGCTCGTCGAGCTGGCAGCCCTCGAGGGGGGACCCCGCGAGCTCCAAGTGCGGGGCGCGCGGCTCTCTCCGACCGGAATCGATCGAGCCGAGCTCTTGATCGCGCCCAATCGAGGCGAGGACGCCAAGCCGCTGCGGAAGATCGCGAGCGGCGGCGAGCTTTCCCGCGCCATGCTCGCCATCAAGCGCGTCCTCGCGGGGTTGGGGCCTGCGAGCCTCTACGTGTTCGACGAGGTCGACGCGGGGGTCGGCGGTGCCGTTGCGGAGGTCATCGGTCGCAAGATCCACGAAGTCGCACGACACAGCCAAGTGCTCTGCATCACCCATCTTCCGCAGATCTCGGTCTACGCCGATGCACACTACCGCGTCGAAAAAGAAGTCGTGGGCGATCGGACCAAGAGCGACATTCGGCTGCTCTCCGAGCCGGAACGACTGGAAGAGATCGCCCGAATGCTCGGAGGCGTTCAGGTCACCGACCAAGCACGCGCCGCCGCACAAGCCCTCCTCCAAAGCGCAACTCAGTAATCCCCGCCCCGCGGTTCTCGGACCTCGGACCTCGGACCTCGGACCTCGGACCTCGGACCTCGGACCTCGGACCTCGGA
>CAZBWQ010000011.1:19121-28132 GCA_964495565.1 uncultured Sandaracinaceae bacterium
CGGACCTCGGACCTCGGACCTCGGACCTCGGACCTCGGACCTCGGACCTCGGACCCCGGACCTCGCGCCTCGGATCTCGATCCACCTGAAGTCAGCGTTTTGGGCCGACCAGGGTTCGTAGGGTGCCTTGGACGACGATGTCGCCTTGTGGGTCGCGGAGGGTGACCGGGACCTCGTACTCGCACCTTTCGTTCGTCGAGATCGGCGGGATCGAGCACTCCCCGGTGATGGTGCCGCGGGCCTTTTTGAGATAGTCGAGGCTCATGCCGGCGACGATGAAGCGTGCGTCGTCTGGCAGCGAGTAGCCGAGGGCGAGGTTGCCGGTCAGCTCCACGAGATTCGCAAGCGCGACCGCGTGGACGCAGGACAGGTGATTTCGCACGGCGCGACGATCAGCCAACGTGACCCTCGCGTATCCGGTTCGGAGCTCTTGAACCACCGCCCCGATCGTCGACGTGTAGGGCGCCATCGTCCCGATCAAGCGGCTGTAAAGAAACTTCCCACCGGGGATCCGTCCCAGGCGATCCCATGCTTCGCGAATGAAGTTCCTCTTGGATTCGGTCGTGAGCGCCTCGGCTCGCAGGAAGGTCGTCATGGCCATGGCTGCAAACCTACAGCACGCGCGCTCCACGGCCAACGGACGACGCCGGCAGGGCGCCCATGCAAAAGAACCGGGCCGGGCCGCCAGCGCGTAACGAACCCGAGGCTCGTTCGTACGCTTGGATGCAACCTCTCCTTCATTCATCCCCCTGCCTGGCGCCTACGGATCCAGCATCCCGCGGCGTCAGGCAGGCTTTTTTCGTGCTTTCGGCTGGGCGCGGCTCGCTACCCGGCGAGCAAGTCGCCCAACCGCGTGAGGCTCTCGTGGGCGCCGCCCAAGGTGAGCTCGAGGTGCTTCGACGTCATGAAGTACCGGTACAATGGGTAGTCGCGATCGAAGCCCATGCCGCCGTGGACGTGCTGGGCGGCTGCCACGACCCGCGCGCCCGCCTCCGAAGCGAAGAACTTCGCGATCGCCAGCTCTTTGTCGGCCGGCAAGCCCTGGTCCAGACGCCAGCACGCTTGCCACATCGAAGACCGCATGGCCTGGACGTCGATGTATGCGTCGCCCACGCGCTGGGTCACGCCCTGAAAAGCACCGATCGGCACGCCGAATTGTTTCCGCTCGCCCGCGTAGTTGGCCGTCATGAAGAGGGCTTGCTCCGCGATGCCGTGCTCCACGGCGCAGATACCGAGCATCGTTCGATCGAGGAGGTAGCGAAACACCTCGACACCGCGATCCGCGGATCCGAGTAGATCGCCCGACGCCACTGGCGCTTCACTCAGCTCGAGCAGCCACAGCGGTTGCCCATTGGTGCCGCGCTGTGGGCCCAACCGGACCCCGTCGCCCTCGGGATCGATCAGCGACACGATCAGGGCGCCGGCCTCGGTGCGCGCAGGCACGAGGATGCGCTCGGCGACGTCCGCGTAGGCGACGTTGCTGAAGCGACCCGTGATCCGCCAACCCGACCCGTCGCGCCGCGCGGTCGCCGACGGAAGCATGGGGTTTCGGCTCGCCACGTCGACGAGCGCAGGGGTCAAGATCATCCGGCCTTGCGCGATGGGGCCGAGGAATCGATCTTTCTGCTCGGGGCTCCCGAGCTCGGCGATGGGCAACGCCCCGGAGACGAGTGTCTCGATCGCGGGAATCGGCGCGACTGTCCGTCCGACCTGCTGCAGCAGCAGGCATAGCTCGGTCAGGCCCATGCCGGCGCCGCCGTAGGCTTCCGGGATCGCGATTCCCAACATCTCCGAGTCGGCCAGCTGCTGCCAAGCTCGCTCGTGAAACCATTTTCCTTCTTTGGCGAGCGCCTTGAGCGATTCATCGGTCACGAGGTCGGTGAGGACCTGCTTGACCAGCGTGCGAATGCTCTCTTGGTCTTCGGTGAATGAAAAATCCATGCTGCCCTCGTCAGCGCCTTCCCAGACGAGGCATCCGAAGGCCCGCCTGGCAGATGATGTCGCGTTGAATCTCGTTCGTTCCGCCACCGAAGGTGAGGACCAAGGACATTCGATAGTACTTTTCGAGGCGGCCGCGCAGCAGGGCCCCCTCCGAGCTGTGGTGGAGCACGCCCGCAGCCCCGTGAACCTCCATCAACAGCCGCGAGCCCTCGACGTAGAACTCGGATCCGAAGACCTTGATCGCCGAGGCGTCGGCAGGAGACAGCTCGTCTTCCGCGATGCTCCAGGCTTGCTGCCAGTTGAGTAGCTTGAGGACCTCCAGCTTCGCGTAGACGCGCGCGAGGTTCGTGCGCACCCAGGGCAGATCGATGAGCATCCCGCCCTCGCCGTTCGGGGTCTTCTTCGCCCACTCGACCGTCTCGGTGAAGATCTTTTCCAGGGGTCCGACGGCACAAAGCGCCACGCGCTCGTGATTGAGCTGGGTGGTGATCAGGTGCCAGCCGTTGTTCTCTGCGCCGACCAGGTTTCCCACCGGCACCCGAACGTTGTCGTAGTACACGGCGTGCACGTTGTTCTCGCCGAGGGCGTGCATCGGCGTAATCTGAACACCCTCGGCGTCTGCCGGCACGATGATGATCGAAATCCCCTTGTGAGGCGGCGCCTCGGGATCGGTGCGGCAGGCGAGCCACATGTAATCGGCATGGTCCGCGAGGCTCGTCCAGATCTTCTGTCCATTGATGACGTAGTGCTCACCATCACGCACCGCCGTGGTCTTGAGCGAGGCGAGATCGGTGCCAGACCCGGGTTCGGTGTAACCGATCGAAAAGTGACACTTGCCTTCGAGGATCTTGGGCGGATACTCGGCTTTTTGGGCTTCGCTGCCGAACTTGAGAAGCGTGGGGCCGACCGTGTTCAGCGTGAGGATGGGGATCGGAAACCCGGCTCGCTGTACCTCGTCGAAGAAGATGAATTGCTCGATCGGCCCTCGGCCCTGACCACCGTGCTCTTTGGGCCATCCGATGCCGAGCCAGCCATCGGCACCCAGTTGCTGCATCGCCTGATGGTAGAGGGGACCGCCGCCCTCGATCCGATCGAGCTCGGCGAGAAGCTCGTCGGTGATCAGGCGGTCGAAGTAGGCGCGGAGCTCATCGCGCAGCGCCTGCTGCTCCGGGGTGTAATCGAAATACATCGTCTCACGTCGGTCGGCGTCGTTGCCGGAATGAAACGTGTTCTAGTTAGACGGGCCCCAGATGCAAGCCCCCCGCGCGGACCCCACGAAAAAAGCCGACTCCGAGGAGCCGGCTTTCATGCTGAAAAGCGAGAAGTCGGAATGGCTCAGTAGCCGGTCTTCTTTTCTTCCATCGCCTTTTCGGCGTCCTCGGCAGCCTCTTCCGCAGCCTCGGCCGCCTCGCCTGCTGCTTCCTCAGCCTCTTCCGCAGCCTCTTCGGCCGCTTCGGCGGCTTCCTCGCCCGCGGCCTCGGCCGCCTCACCCGCGGCTTCTGCAGCCTCTTCCGCTTCCTGCGTGGCCTCTTCCGCGGCTGCGGCAGCCTCGTCGGCGGCCTCGTCAGCCTTCTTGCAGCCCATCATCGCAGCGCAGACCGCGAGAATCAGACCGAATTGAAAAATGCTCTTGGTCATACTCTCCTCCGTTGATGTGGCAGGCGCACCCATGCACCCACACCCCCGCTTTCACTGCTGGAACTAGCGTTTCGATCCAAGAGCGTCAAACACGAGACAGGTCTGGATTCGGAATTGTCGGGCTTTGCTTCCAAAGGCGGGCGTTGCACCCAGACGGGTCAATGGCTCCCTAACCTCGGACAACAAAAGCGAAAGAGAACACACGAAATCGGAGTGGGTCTTCACACACAATCAACTATTCCGGTCTCGCTGCTTGGAGCGCCTCAATTGTCATTTTCTGTCAGTCAGCGCCTCCGAAGGCGCGTCCGCCCTGCTCGCGCAGCAGGCGAAGCAGATTCTCGAGCACGACCGCCCGCGTGTCCCGGCTCTCGAGCACGGCCGCATGCAGGAGGTGAACCGGCCTGAACACGTGCGACGCACCGATCAGCTGGCCGTCCTTGCTCCACGCGGTGGCGCTGAGCTCGGCGCTCAGCGCCGAGGCTTCGTGACGGGGGCCGGCAGGAAGCGCCAGGCGGAGCTCGGACGGCAGGCCCATGAAGAGGCCCTTCCCTTCGGAGCAGACGTCGACCAGCCGGTCGGTGGCGACCGAGCGGCCCGCCGAAAAGGACGAGCCGAAGAACTCGGCTACTGGAGCGATCGCCGCACCGACGGCCAAGACGGGCGAGCCGGTCCAACAGAGACGATGCGTCCATTGCCGCAAGCGGGCATCCCGAGTCGTACCGGAGCGCGTTGCGATCACCGCGAGGCCGCCGCCTTCCTCGAGCCCATCCCCGGCGGAAAACAGCGGGCCTTCGACCACGTCCAAGCCGTATCGCCGCAAGTCGGCGGCCAGCTGGAACGCCGACCCATCATGCACCACCAGGGCCTTGCGGACCCGCGGTTGGACTCGCGAGGCCGTCTTCGTCGTGTGATTTCTCTCGGGCTTGATCATCGTCGAGGCTCCCGGCCCCTCCCACGACGACCCCCAGATGTTTAACCGAGAAGGCCGCCCTGAGAGGCGGCCTTTGAGCGACAGCGCGCGCAGGCCACCTCAGTCGGTGAACCAAAAGTAGTTACGCAGCGTGTCGCACTGGGTTTTCATGTCGAATCCAGTGTACGGCGCAGTAGCGAGCCGTCAAGCGCCGGACCAGCGACCCGACTCGATCGCGCGAAAAGCTTCCGGATCGCCCAAGTAGACGTAAGTCCAGGCCAAGGTCGTGCGCGACGAGCCGTGAACCTCGACCAACGATCGTCGGTAGAGCGAGCCAGGGTCCTCATACCCTGCAAAGTCCTCGTAGGCATCGAGCTCCTCGAGCACCGCAGCGACGTCATCGAGCTCGAAAAGCTCGCCATGCACGCTGCCCGGCCCCCCGAGTACCATGCCGGGATACCAATCGATGTGGATCAATCTGGCGCCTGCCACATGACCCGGACCGAGCGCGAGCCGCGCTCTCGGTCCGATCAAATCGTGCCGAGCTTGTCCGCTCATCAACGTCCCGTAGGTGAACAACGCGTTGGGCATGGGAGGCACTACCCGATCCTCCGCAGCGGCCAAAAAACCTTCGTGACCGTGCCCGAAGCGGGAGAGCCCGCGGGCGACCATCTCCCGGTACTCGGGCGCAGGTGCGACGAACGAGCGCTCGAGCCTGTGGGCATGAACGCGATAGGTCTGCGCGAGATGGGCGTGCCCATCGTTGGTCAGCACCGTGACGCGAATCCGCTCGTAGTAGTCCCCTGCAACCCCCTCCTTCGCATCGAGGCCGGCCCAATCGCGCACCCTGAACAAGGCGCCGGGCGTCGCGCTTCCACGGCGCGCCCTCACGTCGAGGGCGCCGCCTGCTCGCAAGCGGGATCGATAGCGAAAGACGAGCTCGTAGTCAGGAAGCCACGCCGGACCGAGCGGCTCGATGGAGGCGGGGTCGTAACCTCGCGCCGCGCACCAAGTCGCCCAGCTCTGCTCGTCGAGATTGGAACCGTAAGCGAAATAGAGCATCCGAATGCCTATGGTAATCACTTTCCGAGGGTGGCGCCGTCACCGGCCCTGACTTAAGGTCTGCGCCGATGAGCCGGGACCTCTCAGGGCGTTGTGGAACCTGTGGTTGGTACATCCGCAAGCGCGAGGAGCCCGACGGATCTTGGGTGGGGGATTGCCGCCTCGGTCAGGGCCATTGGCCGCTCAAGGACACGGCCACGTGTTCGAGCCACAAGGCCAAGGACGTCCCGTGGGAGCTGGCCCTCAAGCGCAGGCCCGCGGCGGGAACGCCGCGACGATATCGGGAAGAGCCGGCGCCCACCCCGCGAACGATCATTCCACAGGAGATTGGAATCGACATGGATCAAGAAACGTTTCGTCAAGTGCTGCGCGAGGTGCTTCTCGACGAGCTGGGCATCCGAGACGTCGACATCGGGGACCGTTGGGACGGCGGGGAGCTCGTGCTCGTGCCCGGGAAAGAAGGCACCCAAGAGAAGCGAATTCCTCTCGACGCATTCTTCAAGAAGATCGTGATGGTCCGCGACAAGCTGCGGGTGCTGGAGCAAAAGATCAACAGCCACAAGGGCCTGAGCGACGAAGAGAAGGTCCAGCTGCAACAGTACATCACCGGCTGTTACGGCTCGTTGACCACCTTCAACGTTCTCTTCAAGCGGAAAGAAGACCAGTTCGTCGGGCAGAAGACCTGAACGTCGGCGTCAGATCATCCCGAGCTCGAGCTTGGCGGCCTCGGACATCCGGTCGGGGCTCCAGGGTGGATCCCAAACCAGCTCGACGTGGGACGTCGAGACGCCCTCGACACGTCCCGCCTTCTCTGCCACCTCTTCGACGAGCGCCCCCGCGACGGGACACGCTGGTGCAGTGAGGGTCATGCGGATCTCGGCGCGCCCCTGCTCGTCGACCTCGATGCCGTAGATCAAACCGAGCTCGTAGATGTTCACGGGGATCTCGGGGTCGTACACCGTCTGCAGCGCTTCGACGATCGCGGCCTCGACCTTGGCGGGTTCGACCGGCTCTGCCGGCTCCTCTCCGGTGCCTCCCACGGCCTCGGTCACGGGCTCCTCCGAAGGCGGATGGGCTCCTTGCACCGGCAAAAAGACGTGTTCCGAGGTGGATCGGGGTTGGATCTTGTGGATCTTGAGTCGCTCGACGTCGTCGCTCACGTTTCTACTCCGTCGTCACCTCGCCGCCGCCCTCGTGAAGCGCCTGATTGAGCGTATGCCACCCCAAGGTGGCGCATTTGACGCGCATCGGGAACTCACGGACGCCGGCGAACACGGCGAGCTTGCCGAGGGAATCGAGGTCGGTCGCCGACGCGTCTTCCCCCGTCACCATGGCGTGAAACTTCTCGAACAGCTCCTCGACCTCCTGCACGCGCTTGCCCTTGATGGCCTGGGTCATGGTCGAGCACGACGCCTGCGAAATCGCGCACCCTTGCCCCTGGAAGCCGATGTCCACGATCTTCTCGCCGTCGACCTGAAGCCGAAGCAGGATCTTGTCTCCGCACAACGGGTTGTAGCCTCGCCCCTCCCGGTTGTAGTGATCGGGAAGGCGGTGATTGCGGGGGTTTTTCCCGTGATCGAGGATCACCTCTTGATAGAGCTCTCGCAGATCCATCAGCCAAACAGCTCCTTCACCTTGTGAAGCGCCCCGACCAAGGCATCGATGTCGTCGGTCGTGTTGTACAGGCCCAAAGAAGCCCTCGCCGTCGCGGCCACCCCGAAGTGCTCCATCACCGGCTGGGCGCAATGGTGCCCGGTGCGAATTGCGACGCCTTCCGCGTCGACGATGGTGCCGATGTCGTGTGGATGCGCAGACTCCATCAGGAAGGAAAGCACGGCGATTTTGTCGGGCGCGGTGCCGATCAGGCGAACGCCGGGAATCGATTCGAGAGCCTCCGTCCCGTAGTGCAGCACGGCAGCCTCGTGACGGTGCACGGCCTCTCGATCGAGCGAGGTGAAATAGTCGATGGCTTCGCCGAGGCCGATCACGCCCGCGATGTTCGGCGTCCCCGCTTCGAACTTGTACGGTAAATCGTTGTAGATCGTCTCTTCGAACGTGACCGAGCGAATCATGTCGCCCCCGCCGTGATAGGGAGGCATCGAATCGAGCAGGCGTTCCTTGCCGTAGAGCGCCCCGACCCCGGTTGGACCGTAGAGCTTGTGACCGCTGAACGCGTAGAAATCACAATCGAGCGCCTGGACGTCGACATTCACGTGCGGCACGGCTTGGGCGCCATCGACGAGCACGACGGCCCCGCGAGCGTGCGCCATCGCCGTCATCGACTGCACGGGCAGGATCGTGCCGAGCGCGTTGGAAACGTGTGACACCGCGACGAGCTTGGTTCGGTCGCTGAGCTTTTGCTCGAAGTCTTCGAGCAGGATTTGCCCTCGATCGGTCATCGGCACCACGACCAGCTTCGCACCGGTCTGCTGACAGACGAGCTGCCAAGGAACGATGTTCGAATGGTGCTCGAGCTCGGTCACCAGAATCTCGTCGCCTGGTTGCAGGTGCGTGCGCGCCCAGCTTTGCGCGACGAGATTGATCGATTCGGTGGTGCCGCGCGTGAAGACGACCTCGGTGGTCCTCGCAGCGTTCAAGAACCCCCGCACCTTCTCCCGGGCTCGCTCATACCGAGCGGTGGCGCGCTGCGAGAGCAGATGAACCGCTCGATGAATGTTGGCGCAATCCTTCGAATAAACCTCCGCCACGGCATCGATCACCGACTGAGGCTTCAGCGCCGTCGCCGCGCTATCGAGGTAGACGAGCGGCTTGCCATGTACTTGCTGATGCAACGCCGGGAAATCGGCACGGGCTCGCCGGAAATCGATGGGCACCGTTTTCAAAGCCGAGGCTTCGGTCATGCGATCCCCCGAATGTCCTCGCCGTGCGGGATTCTGGCGAGCAAGGCTTCGCGCAGCCGCGCGCGGGTCGGCTCGTGGTCCACTCGGTCCACGATGGACTCGACGAACGCGAACGTGAGGATGGAACGCGACAGCTCCTCCGGGATGCCGCGGGCGCGAAGATAGAAGAGCTGATCCTCGTCGAGGGATCCGATGGTCGCGCCGTGGCTGCAGACCACGTCGTCGGCGTCGATCTCGAGGTGCGGTTTCGTGTGGACCGTGGCGGAGTCCGAGAGCAGCAGGTTTCGGTTCTCTTGGTGGGCTTCGGTTCCTTGGGCGCCGCGATGCACGACGACGATCCCATCGAATACCGCGGTGCCGTTTTCCGATGCGATTCCACGATAGGTCTGATCGCTCCGGCAACGAGGGGCTTCGTGCTCGACGAGCGTGTGGTGGTCGACATGATCTCGCCCTTCGACCAGATAAGCGCCATCGAGCTGGCACTGGGCGCCCGGCCCCTGAAGCAAAGCGCGGACGTCGAAACGGTGGAGAGCACCGCCCAGGGTCACGACCGTCGATTGGTAGTGGCTATCCGCGGCTTGCCGGACGTCGACGCGCCC
>CAZBWQ010000011.1:28232-65138 GCA_964495565.1 uncultured Sandaracinaceae bacterium
TCACGACCGTCGATTGGTAGTGGCTATCCGCGGCTTGCCGGACGTCGACGCGCCCAACCTGCAACCCTCGGTTCTCGTGGACCCGGACGTGATGAACGCGCGCATTGCGGCCGAGATCGACCTCCACGACGGAATTGATCAAGTGGGAGCCTTCGGGCCCCTGGTACGTCTCGATCAAGTCGAACGACGCGCCCTCACCGACCGTGATCAAGATGCGCGGATAGGTCACGCCAGACTCCGCGTCGGCCGGGCCGGCGTGCACGATCTCGAGCGGTTGCGAGACGTGCTGTCCGGCAGGCACGTCGATCCAGAGACCATCGGAAAACAAGGCGGTGTTGAGCGCTGCAAAATGCAGTGGCGGCCCGCCGAAGTCGAGGATTCCTTCGACGAGATGCGGGTTGGTATCGAGGGTCTCGCGAAGGCTTCGCACCTCGACCCCCTCGGGGAGCGGCGAGCCGATCGACGGCACGTCTCCTTCGCTCCGGCGGAATTCCCCCTCGACGACCGAACGCACCGGCGTGAAGCGCCAAGCCTCGGTCTTTTTGGTCGGCAGCCCCTGCTCGTGCAGAGCCCTGGCGGCCCTCTCCCGCAACAGGCGCAACCATGACGGCCCCGATTCGAACGAGGTCGGCAAGCTCGCGTACAGCGTCTGGCGATTGGTGTCGGTCACTGGCCAAGCGCGTCCCGGACCTCCGAATAGCCCTGCCTTTCGAGCTGTTTCGCGAGGTCCTTGTCTCCGGTTTGAACGATTCGACCGTCGATCAGCACGTGAACCACGTCGGGCACGATGTGATCGAGCAGCCGCTGGTAGTGAGTGATGACCAGCATCGCACGCTCGGGGCTGCGCAGCGCATTGACGCCCTGCGCGACGATCTTGAGCGCGTCGATGTCGAGGCCCGAGTCGGTCTCGTCGAGCACGGCGAGGGACGGCTCGAGCATCGCCATCTGAAAGATCTCGTTGCGCTTCTTTTCGCCACCGCTGAACCCCTCGTTGACCGCGCGCTTGGTGAGCTCGTCGGGAAGCTGCACCAACGCGGCCTTTTCCTTCGAGAGCTTCATGAAGTCGATCGCATCCAGTGGATCTTCGCCGCGGTGCTTGCGGATGGCGTTGATCGCAGCCTTGAGAAAGTAGATGTTGCTCACGCCGGGGATGGCGACGGGGTACTGAAATCCGAGAAAGACTCCCTCGGCCGCGCGCTCTTCGGGGGCCATCTCGAGCAGGTCTCGTCCTTTGTAGAGGATCCGTCCCTCGGTGACCTCATACCCCTCGCGACCGGCCAACACGTACGCGAGCGTGCTCTTGCCCGAGCCGTTCGGACCCATGATGGCGTGAACCTCACCGGCCTCGATGCTCAAGTCGATGCCCTTGAGAATCGGCTTTCCATCGACGGCCACATGCAGGTTTTCGATCTTCAACATCAACCGACCGCTCCTTCCAAGCTGACTCCGAGAAGCTTCTGAGCCTCCACGGCAAACTCCATGGGAAGCTCCTTCAGCACTTCCTTCGCGAAACCATTGACGATGAGACTCACCGCGTCTTCCTCCGAAAGCCCGCGCTGACGACAGTAGAAGAGCTGGTCTTCTCCGATGCGTGACGTGGTTGCCTCGTGCTCGAGCTTGGACGAGCCGTTGCGCACGTCGACGTAGGGCACGGTGTGCGCGCCGCACTTGTCGCCAATCAACAGGGAATCGCATTGCGTGTAGTTCCGGGAGTTGGTGGCCCCGCGCATGATCTTCACGCCGCCTCGGTAGGTCTGCTGTCCGTGTCCGGCGCTGATGCCCTTCGAGATGATGGTCGACTTCGTGTTCTTTCCGAGGTGGATCATCTTGGTGCCGGTATCGGCCTGCTGTCGGTGGTTGCTCAGGGCCACCGAGTAGAACTCGCCGATCGAGTCGTCTCCCTTGAGGATGCAGCTCGGATACTTCCAGGTGATCGCGGAGCCAGTCTCCACTTGAGTCCAGCTGATCTTGGAGCGCGCGCCCTCGCATAGGCCGCGCTTGGTGACGAAGTTGAAGATCCCGCCGCGGCCCTGTTCGTCTCCGGGATACCAGTTCTGCACGGTCGAGTACTTGATCTCCGCGCCTTCGTGGGCGACGAGCTCGACGACGGCCGCGTGAAGCTGGTTCTCATCGCGCATCGGAGCCGTGCATCCCTCGAGATAGCTGACGTAGCTTCCCTCGTCCGCGATGATCAGCGTGCGCTCGAACTGGCCCGTTTTGGCGGCATTGATGCGGAAGTACGTCGACAGCTCCATCGGGCATCGCACGCCTTTGGGCACGTACACGAACGATCCGTCACTGAACACGGCGCTGTTGAGCGCCGCGAAGAAGTTGTCGGACACCGGCACGACGGAGCCCAGGTACTTCTTGACGAGCTCGGGGTGCTTCTGAACGGCTTCCGAGAAGGACATGAAGATGACACCCACTTCCGCGAGCTTCTCACGGAAAGTCGTCGCCACCGATACGCTGTCGAAGACCGCATCGACGGCGACGCCTGCGAGCACCTCCCGCTCGTGCAGCGGGATGCCGAGCTTCTCGTAGGTTTCGAGCAGCTCCGGGTCCACCTCGTCGAGGCTTTTCGGAGCATCGTCCTTCGACTTGGGCGCCGCGTAGTAACAGATGTCTTGATAGTCGATCTCCGGATAGCTCACGTTCGCCCATCGGGGCTCCTTCATCTCGAGCCATCGACGGTAGGCCTTGAGCCGCCACGCGAACATCCATTCCGGCTCCTGTTTCTTCTTGGAGATGAATGCGATGATCTCTTCGTTCAGGCCGGGCGGAGCGTACTCCTGCTCGATGTCGGTGATGAAACCGGCCTCGTAGCCCTTCTTGAGAATTTGTTCGATCGATTCCGTTGCTGTGGACATGAGTTACTCCAGCTCAGTGGATGTCGCTGTTCGTCGAGCCTGCCGCTCGCATGCGTTTCGCCTCGTCGCCCGAGCGGGCGAGCAGCACCAGCTCGGCAGTTCCGGGAATGGCCATGTCGGCCAAGGTGATGTCGGAAAGCGCGGTTTGGACGGCCAGGTTGATGCGTTGCCAATTCGCCCGCACGCCACAGTTGGTCTCGTACTCGCACGACGAGTCGCTGCTTTCGTCGGAGCACTCGGTCACGGCGATGGGGCCTTCGATGGCTGTGATGACCTCCTGAATGCCGATCTGCTCGGGCGCACGCGCGAGCGCGTAACCTCCCTTGGCGCCACGCTGCGAAACGACGACCCCGGCCCTCGTCAGCTTTTTGAGGAGCTTGCTCGCCGTCGGCTCGGGGATCTGCGTCTGCAGCGCCAGATCCCGGGCCGCGTGGGGACCCTCGGAGGCCGCCAGGTGGGTGGCAAGCACGACGGCATAATCCGTCATTTTCGAAATACGTAGCATTTCCGGAAGCTTATATACGGGACCTGTCCGGTCCTATATCCTCATATGGGGTGTCCGCCACCGGCTGTCAAGCAGCCCCGAGATGCCACACGCGCGGGCTACCGCGCTTCTTCTGGAACGACGAGAACGGGAACGGTGGCGATGTCCAGGCACCGCGATGCCGTGCTGCCGAGGAGCAGCCGTCCGAGCACGCTTTGCCGATGCGTGCCGACCACCAGAATGTCCGCCTGCACCATGTCGGCGGCGTCGCACAAGGCATGCGATGGATAGTCGATCGAGACCACCTGATGGTGCTCGGCGTTCGGCGCGTGCTTCTCGATGTACTCCGCGAGCTTCTGACCCGCTTCGATCCTGCTTTGGTCGCGCAGAACCTGCTGCCAAGTCCGCTCTTCGTCCGGCTTGTCCTCGCCGCCGGCTGGAATCACCACGTTCGCGACGTGAATCTCGCCGTCGACTCGGGCGGCCGCACGCTTGGCCCATGACACGGCCGCGAGCGAGGACTCGGAGAAATCGGTCCCCACGAACCACTTCGTTTCTCGAAGACCCTCGGGAATGAGCTTTTCGCCCGTGGCGACGAAGACCGGCCGGTCGGCCGCCCGAATCACCCGCTGCGCCGTCGAGCCGAGCACCTTCTCTTTGACCCCTTTTCGCTCGACGGTCTGCGGGCCGCTCGCTCCGTAGGCGCCGACGACGATCAGGAACGCGCCCTGCTGCTGCGCGAGCTCCGGAATGAGACGCCACGGCCGGCCGCGCACGATGTGGGCTTCGCACTCGACTCCCGCTTCGATGCAGCGCTCCTTCTCTCGCTGCAATTCGGCTTCCCGCTCGGCCTCGAACTTCGTCGAGTCCTCCTTGGCCGCTTGGGCGACCTCCTGAAGCTCGGGGGACTCCGGCCACCAAGAATCGGCGTCGTCCAACACGTGAACCAGATCGACACGCACTCCAAACGCCTTGGCCGATGCAATCGCAAGATCGACCGTTCTGGGGGTCGCGGCGGTCAAATCAACCGCGCAGAGGATGCTTGCTGCCATGCCCGGAGCATAAACCAAGCCGTTGGAGGCGCACACGGTCGGCGCTAGGGTAATGGAGGGCCATGCTCGAAATGCCGATCTACATGGATCATCACGCGACGACGCCGGTCGACGACCGGGTCTTTGCGGCGATGCGGCCCTATTTCCACGAGCGCTTCGGCAATGCGGCGAGCCGGATCCACGCGCACGGCAAGATGGCCCGAGAGGCCGTGGAGAAGGCTCGGGTCGAGGTCGCCGGGCTGATCGGCGCCAAGCCGCAGGAGCTCGTGTTCACCTCCGGGGCCACCGAGAGCGACAACTTGGCCATCCGTGGAACCGCCATCGCCCGGGCCGCGGAGGGACGCCACCTCGTCACCGTACGCACCGAGCACAGCGCCGTCATCGACACCTGCAAAGCCCTCGAGCGCGATGGCTGGCGGGTCACCTGGCTCGACGTCGACGACCGAGGCTTCGTCTCTCCCGAGGCCGTGGCCGACGCGATCACCGGCGACACGGTGCTGGTGAGCGTCATGTTGGCGAACAACGAAATCGGCGTCGTGCAGGACGTCGAAGCCATCGGCGCGATCGCGCGGGACCGAGACGTGGTCTTCCACTGCGACGCCGCCCAGGGCCTCGGTTACATCCCTTTCTCGGTGGCTGCCGCCCACGCCGACCTCGTGAGCCTTTCGGCCCACAAGATGTACGGCCCGAAAGGCATCGGCGGCCTTTACGTTCGGGAAGCGCTTCAGCGGCGTGGCGTTCCTGCGCCGCAGATGCACGGCGGCGGGCACGAGCAAGGGTTTCGATCGGGCACCTTGAACGTTCCAGGGATCGTCGGCTTCGGCGCCGCGGCAGCGATCATGGGCGTCGAAGGCGAACGGGAAGCCCAGCGTCTGGCATCCCTTCGCGACGACTTGCTCACGCGCCTTCGCGCGCAATTGGACGAGATCCGCCTGAACGGCGCCCCGAGCCCCCGCCATCCGGGAAACCTGAATCTTTCGTTCGGTTACGTCGATGGGGCGCAGTTGTTGATCGAGCTGTGCGAGGTGGTTTCGGTGTCGAGTGGATCGGCCTGTAGCAGCGCGCAGGCCGGACCGAGCTACGTCTTGCAAGCCTTGGGTCTTCCACCGGACTGGAGCGCCGCCTCGATCCGCTTCGGCCTGGGCCGCCATACGACGGCGGACGAAGTGGCCAGGGCGGCCGAGGCCACGATCGAAATCGTCCAGCGTCTCCGGGCACGGTCCCCCCTCTGGGAGGCCAAGCAACAGGGAAAGTCGATCGACTGGTGAGGGACGGGCTGGCAGTCCGGGCCGACCCGTCTTAAATAGAAAGAAAGATGACTGAGACTCAGACCTTCAACCTCACCCCCAGGGCCATCGAGATGGGCAAACGGAAGGTGGCCTCCGCCGACCTCCCGGTCGAGGGGCTCCGGCTCGGCGTCAAGGGAGGTGGATGTTCGGGCTACTACTACGTGTACGACTTCGCCACGAAGATCCGGCCCAACAAGGACCTGACTTTCGACTTCGACGGGCTGAAGGTCGTGGTGGACAACCGGAGCATCGAATTCTTGAAGGGGGCCGTGCTCGACTGGGAGCAAGGTCTGATGAGCTACGGATTCAAGTGGAAGAACCCGAACGCCTCGGGCGACTGCGGTTGCGGGCAATCGTTCGAGGTCGGCTAGAAGCCCTCTTCGAGCGGCACGGGAATCGGGTTCGGCATGTCGGCGTAACGCTGCAGGTCTTGCGCTGAGCAGTCGCGCGGTAGCGACTCCGGGCTCTCGAGGGCAACCGAGCGGCAGCAGCGATCGAAGGCCGGCTCGGGTCCGTCCTGCGGCCGGCCGGTGCAAGGGTCCGGGATCGGCAAATCGACCGGCGCAATCGTCGTGGCGAGCTGCGCGCGGATGCCTTGAAAGCTGAAGGCGATGCTGGTGGCGGTGCACGGCTCGTCCGCAGTGCCCAAGCTCGGATCGATGCGCAGGTCGAGATTGTTCGTCAGGAGGCTCGTGATGCTCTGGCGAAAGCCCTCGTCGCAGATGCCGAGGGGAGCCAGGGTTGCGACGAGCTCCCCAGCCGAAAATCGGCCTGCGAGGAGCCCCTTTTCGAGGATCTGTCCGTCGTCGCTGATGTCGGCGATCAAAAAGCCGTCGACGGAAATCGAGAAGCTCCCCGGGCCGGTCAAGAAGACGAACGTCGTCGCGGTATCGACCGGCAACACGACGCGACCGTCTCGGATGTACGCGTCGGTCTTCCAGACCAGAGGGTGCCCGAGATCCCCCGCAACGAGGCTCGAAGGATCGACGAAGAACACGTCCTCTCCGTCCCACGCTGGTGGCGGCGCTTCAGCCCCGCCTCCTTGCATCATCAACGTGGCGCCATCTGGGCCTCCCCACTCGAGGGACGAGACGTCGTCGAGCGAAGTGCCGTCGACGGCAGACAACACCGACACGTCGACCTTTGCGTCGTTCGGGGTCCCGTTCCACTCACGCAGCCGCAAGAGCACCGTGCCGAAGCCGAGCCCTTGGTTGAGCGCGATGTTGTCCTCGAGGCACGCGATCAAGTCGACCACCGTGGGCAGCACGTGCTGTCCAAACGCATTGTCGATCCCCTTTTCGCCATCGAGGATCGGGTTTCCGTCGCCGGCCAGGCATTCGAAAGGATCGGTCATCGTCGCCGTATTCAAGCCGTCGAGATCGAGACCAAGACGCCGCCAGCGGTCACCGGACTGATCGAGGGAGATGTTGCGAAACGCAAAGACCGCCTCGACGCCATCGCCGGGCGAGCTGCTGTCGGCCGGAGGCCGATCGGGCACCGAGGCCAAGCTCTTGTCGACGAGACCGGGATCGTAGACGCTGCAACCGGCCGCGGTGATGGCCGCGACCGTCATCCAGAGTCGGAAACGGCGTTTGATGGGTCCCACGGGTCTACCCCACGAGCTGTCAATTTACAGCACAGCTATAACCTCATAGTAGCAACAGATCTTAGGCCTGGGGCAAGTTTGTGGGTTTCGGGGGCCGCCGCGACCACCAAGCCGCCGCCAGGCTGCCGAGGATGCAGTGCGTGATCGCCGAGATGGCGCTCGGAATCGCGGTGAGCGGATTGGCGAAGTGGGCTTGGGCCAGCACCGCACCGAGGCCCGAGTTCTGCATGCCGACCTCGATGGAGGTCGTGCGCGCGACGCTCCCAAACCCGGCGGCGAGCCCAGCGAGGAGATAGCCAAGGATGAAGCCGAGGGCGTGTGTGACGACGACTGCGCCGACCAACGTGAGCCCGGACTCGAGCACGGCCTCTTTTCGGGCTCCGAGGATGGCCGCCACGATCAAGACGATCATCAACACTGCCGCCGCCGGGGCCGCGGGCAGCACCGCTCGCGTGAGCGTCGGCATGTAGCGCCGCATCACCACCCCGAGACACACCGGCAGCAAGACCACCATCGCCGTGCTCTGAAACAACCCCCAGCCGTCGACCACGACTCGGCTTCCGACGATCCAGGCCGTCAGCAGGGGGGTGCAAATCGCGGCAAGCATCGTCGAGAAGGCCGTCATCGAGACCGACAACGCCACATCGGCTCTCGCCAAGTACGCAATCACGTTGGAGGCGGTGCCTCCCGGACAACAGCACACCAACACCAACCCGACCGCAAACGGCGTCGGCAGACCGAACAGGTATCCGGCCGCCCACCCCAAGAAGGGCATGATGGTGTACTGCAGCAAGACGCCGATCCCGATGGCTGCGGGCGCCCGCAAAACCCGGCTGAAATCCGAGAGCTCGAGCGTGAGGCCCATGCCGAGCATGATGATCTGGAGCCCGGGCGTGATCAGACCGTAGTCGAGGAACCACGTGAACAACGGGGGATGAGCCAACGCCGCGACCCCGCCAAGGGTGATCCACAACGGGAACAGTCGGACGAAGGCGCTCACGAGGCGGCGGTGTAGCACAGCACCGAGGGTCCGCGGGCGACGGGCGAGACGTCGCCGCTCATCCATGCTAGGGATCGCGACCTCATGTTTCGCCCATCTACTGACGACGTCCGAATCGAAGGTCTCCGGCCTCTGATTCCGCCCGCCATCCTCATGGAGGAGATCCATCCGGGCGACGGTGCGATCGCGCGAATCGCGGAGGCGCGGAAGCAGATCGCGGACATCCTGCACGGTCGCGACGACCGCCTCGTGGTCGTGGTCGGACCATGCTCGATTCACGACCCGGATGCCGCTCTCGATTACGCGCAGCGCCTCAAGGCCCTGCGCGACACGCATCAGGGCGAGCTTTGCATCGTGATGCGGACATACTTCGAGAAGCCCCGAACCACCGTCGGTTGGAAGGGTCTCATCAACGA
Source organism: uncultured Sandaracinaceae bacterium (assembly GCA_964495565.1). GTDB lineage: Bacteria > Myxococcota_A > Polyangia > Polyangiales > Houyiibacteriaceae > SG8-38. The sequence goes on from CAZBWQ010000011.1 coordinate 36,947, forward strand.
CCCCAGGCTCGACGGAAGCTTCGACATCAATCATGGGCTGCGGGTCGCGCGCGGTTTGCTGAGCTCGCTCGCAGAAATGGAGCTTCCCGCAGGCACCGAGTTTCTCGACCCGATCTCGCCCCAGTTCGTGGCCGATTTGGTGGCGTGGGGCGCGATCGGAGCACGCACGACCGAGAGCCAGGTGCACCGAGAGCTCGCAAGCGGCTTGTCGATGCCCGTTGGTTTCAAGAATGGGACGCGGGGGACGGTGGTGATCGCCGTCGAGGCGGTCAAGGCCGCACGGAACCCGCATCATTTCTTGTCGGTGACCAAGCAGGGTCTCACGGCCATCGTGGCGACCAAGGGAAACTTGGACTGCCACGTGATCCTTCGAGGCGGCGCGGGGAAACCCAACTATCATCCCGAGGCCATCGCCGAGACGGTGCGGATGCTCGAGGCCGAGGGCCTCGACAAGCGGATCATGGTGGATTGCAGCCACGCGAACAGCGACAAGAATCACGAGCGTCAGCCCGCCGTGGCTCAATCGATCGCCGATCAGGTCGCCGGCGGCAGCCACGGGATCTTCGGGGTGATGCTCGAAAGCTTTTTGGTCGGGGGGCGCCAGGACAATGGCCCCGGGACCGAGCTCACCTACGGGCAGAGCATCACGGACGCGTGCATGAGCTGGGACGCCACGGTGCCGGTGATCGAAGGGCTGGCCAAAGCAGTCCTCTCGCGCCGCAAGGCCGGAGCCTGAAGCCGGCTCAGCGCTGCGGCGCCATCGTTCGAATGAAGAGCTCGATCATCTCCCAGGGCAGATTGGTCGGCAGGTTCAGGATGGGAAGGTCGATCCCGTATTGTCGCCGCCGCTCGAGCTCGGCAATGCAATGCTGCGGGTCTCCGGCGATGGTGAGCGCTTCGATCATGGCGTCGGAAACCGCATCCGCTGCCTGGGACCGGGTCTTTTTGTCGCGGTAGAGCTCATCCACACGCTCGCACTCGTCGGCATAGCCGAAGCCGCTGAGCAGCTCCTTGTAGTAGTCCCCCATGCCGCCGATGTAGAACGCCACGATCTGACGCGCCTGCTGGATTCCGGCGTCACCGAGCGGAATGACCGTCGTGAAGGGCGCGGTCACGATCTCCGCCGGGTCGCGCCCCGCCTTGGCCGCCCCTTCGGCGATCCAGGCATGACCCTGGGACAGCTCGGTGTAGGGCCAAAACGCGGGAATCCATCCGTCGGCGAGCTCGCCAATCGAAGTGATCGACTTGCGCTTGAGCGCCGCCACGTAAATCGGAATGTCGGGCCGGACCGGTTTCATCGCGAGCTCGAACGGCCGGTAGTCGTGGAGCTTGGCGCCGCTCTCGTGGAGTCGCTTTCCACTGAGGAGCGTGCGCGTGACTCGGATCACGTCGCGCACCTGTGTCAGAGGCTTCTCGAACGGACGCGCGTGGAAGCCCTCGATCACGCGCTTGCCGCTGGTGCCGAGCCCGAGGATGAGTCGCCCTTCGCTGATCTCGTCGACCGTCGCTGCGTTCATCGCCAAGAGCCCCGGGGAACGGCTGAAGCAATTGACGATGCCGGTTCCGAGCTTGATCTGCTTCGTGTGAATCGCGATCTCGGTCAGGAGCGAAAAGATCTCGTAGCCCCAGGCTTCGGGGATCCAAAACGAGTCGTAGCCGAGCTCGTCGGCCAAAATGGCCGCCCTCAGGTACAATTTGCGGTCGTAGTTTTTCCAGAACGGAAGAAGCCCGGTTCGTGCGGCCATCGTCGCCTCCGCAGCCCGAAGTAGACGGTTTGCGTTCGGTTTTCAAGCTCGGCCCGTGCTTGACAGTGTCCTGAGATTCGTGCCACGAGGCTGTTCTCGAAGGGGAGCCGGACATGAAGATCGACGCCGCATTGCTCGTCAGCGACATGAGGCAGGTTCCTGCCCGTGTCCGGGAGCTCGAAGAATGTGGGTTCGACGGTTGCTTCACGTTCGAGGGTCCGCACGAACCGTTCATGCCGCTCGTGCTCGCGGCGGAGCACTCCCAGCTCGAAATCGGCACCGGTCTCGCCATCGCGTTCGCCCGCACGCCCATGACGGTCGCGCACCTGGCCCACGATCTTCAGCACTTCTCGAACGGCCGCTTCTGGCTCGGGCTCGGCTCGCAGATCAAGCCGCACATCGAAGCGCGGTTCAGCATGCCGTGGAGCAGGCCGGTCTCGCGAATGAAGGAGTTCGTGCGCGCGCTACGCGCGATCTTCGCGACCTGGGATCACAATGCCAAGCTCGATTTTCGAGGCGAGTTCTACACGCACACCTTGATGCCACCGGTCTTCAATCCCGGGCCTGCCAAGGGCGGCCCGCCTCCGATCTTCCTCGGTGGCGTCGGCCCGCGGATGACCGAAGCCATCGGGGAGGTCGCGGACGGAATGCTGGTTCATCCGTTTCACAGTCGACGATCGCTCGAAGAGGTCACCTTGCCCAATCTGAAAAAGGGCTTGGAGGCATCCGGACGCACGGAATCCGATTTCACATTGTGCGTCCAGGCGCTGATCGTGACGGGCAGCGACGAGGCCAGCTTCGAGCAAGCGAGGATGATGACCCGTAGCCAGATCGCGTTTTATGCGTCGACCCCGGCGTACCGCAGCGTGCTGGAGGCCGAAGGATACGCCGACCTTCAGCCTGAGCTGAGGCGGCTCACCAAAGAGAATCGATGGCACGAGATGCCCGCCTTGATCGACGACGAGCTGCTGTCGCGCGTCGCGGCGGTCGGGACCCCTGAGGAAGTCGCCGCCATCTTGCACGCCCGCTATGGGTCCCGGGCCCGCCGGCTGGCGATGGCGTCGCCTTTTCCGATACCGGCAGAGTGCGCAGCCGGCGTCATCGATGCACTGCGACCGCGCTTGGGAGCCTGATGATCGCTCCGCGTTGCATCCCCCTCGAGGCGGTCGAAGGCCAGGCTGTCGGAGGCAAAGCCGAGGGCTTGGCACGGCTGTGGAAGCTCGGCTTTTCGGTGCCGCCGGGGTTCGTGATCGTCGGCGCGGCGCCCGGGCATCTGCCGATCGATCTCGAGACGCACTACCGCGGGATCGGCGCGGGGAAAGTGGCCGTCCGCTCGTCGGCGTTCGGCGAGGACTCCGCCCAGGTGTCTTTCGCGGGACAATACGAAACCGTGCTCGACGTCGAGGGCGCCGACGCATTGAGGAGCGCCGTCGAACGATGCCTGCGCTCGGTCGACAACAGACGCTCGGCAGCCTACCGCGCCGAGAAGTTCGAGCACGGCGACGCGATGATGTGCGTGGTCGTGCAACGCATGGTCGATGCGCGCGTCGCAGGGGTGCTGTTTACTGCCAATCCCGTCAACGCGAGGCGGGATCAAATCGTGGTCGATGCCGTGGCGGGCCTCGGCGAAGCGCTAGTCAGCGGCAAGGTAACGCCCGATCACTGGCTGTTGAGCCGCGACGGAACCGTGCTCCGCTGCGAGCTCCAGGGCGACGAGCCCTCGTTGAGCGAGGCTGAGCTGAGGCAGCTCTGCGAGGATGCGCTTCGCGCCGAGGATCGATACGGCGCTCCGCTCGACATGGAGTGGGCCCTCGACGGGAGCGGCCGACCGTGGTGGTTGCAGGCGCGCCCCATCACCGAGCTGCCGGCCGATCCCAACGAGCTCGACACCGAGGCGCATCCCGATCACGTGTACACGTGGGCCAACATCGGCGAGATGATGCCCGGTGCGGTCACACCTCTGACGTACTCGGTGACCGGCCGGGGCATCGACATCGGCATGCAGCACACCTACCGGCGGATCGGCGCGACGGTGCCGCATGGCGACGAGCCGCGTTACGTCGGCATGTTCTTCGGTCATCTCTTCATCAACCTCACCACGCTCGCAGAGCTTTCCGCGCACGTCGCAGGCTCTACCAAGAAACAGATGTGCCTCGCCATTTGCGGCAGGGACGTCGAGGAGGTGGACGATCCCGAGCCTTCGAATCCTTTTCGGCGCGCTCTGAACGGAGTCCGTTACTTCTTGCTTCTGGCCGCGGCCGCGAGGCACCGGAAAGAGCTCGATGCGCTGCGCGCCGATCTGACCCTACCCGAGCGCGGCTCGGCAGAGGATCTCCATCGCGCCATCGACGAGCAGTTGCCGACCCTCTGGAAAGCGTACGAGCTGCACTTGCTTTCGTCTGCCTCGTCGGGTGCGCTGAGCCCGATCTTGTTGGGCATTCTAGCCAAGGGTGGGGAGCCGACCCCGGCGCATCATGCCGAGGTCGCCGCGCTGCTCGCCGGCGCAAGCGACGTGGAGAGCGCGGACATCGCCGAAGGGGTGGAGCGGATCGTCGACCGGCTGCTGGAGCAGCCGGAGGTCGGTCAGGCCTTCGTGAATGCGGAGCCGGGGGCTGCGCTCGCCTGGATTCGCTCGACCGACGCGGGAAGCGCCAGGGACGAGCTCGCAGCGTACCTGGCGCGCCACGGTCATCGCGCGGTCCGCGAGCTGGAGCTTCGCCAGCAAGAGTGGGCCTCGGATCCGACGCCGCTGATCCGTTCCTTGCAGTCCGGCGTGCGCGCGCGATCGAGTGGCGGCGCCAGCACCCGCGCCAAGCCGGGGCCGTCTCCGGACGTCGAACGGCATCCGGTGATTCGGCGGTTGCTACCCCTGGCCCATGCAGCCATTCGGAGCCGGGAGCACACCAAGAGCGCCCTCGTCGCCGTCACCCTGAAGCTCAAGCGCGCCTACCGGGCGCTCGGCGCTCGGATGACGGAAGAGGGATGGCTCCCTGACCCCGATGCGGTCTTCTTTCTGACGCACGACGAGCTCGGGGAGCTCCTCGGCGGCAAACGCGAGCTGGGGGCGCTCGCATCGCAGAGGCGCAAGACTTTGGGACACCAGATGCCGCTCCAGTTTCCGCAAGTCTTCAAGCACAAGCCCGAGCCCCTCGACCGGGCCGCGGTGGAATCGGGAGACGGATCCCTGGTCGGCAAGCCCGTGAGCCGAGGCAAGGTCACCGGACGCGCTCGCGTCGTTCTCACCTTGGAAGACGCAGCAGAATTGCAGGCGGGAGAGATCTTGATCGCCCCGATCACGGACGTCGGCTGGACGCCCTACTTCAGCCTCATCGCCGGGTTGGCGACGGACGTGGGAAGCGCGGTTTCGCATGGCGCCGTCGTCGCGCGCGAGTACGGATTGCCCGCCGTCGTCAATCTTCGCGCCGCGACGCGCCGTTTCCAGACTGGTGACCTGGTCGTGCTCGACGGCGACCTCGGAACGCTGAAGCGGGCGTGATCACCGGGCACCTTGACTTCCCGAGTCGATATGCGATCGGCACGCTCCGGAGGAACCCACCATGGTCGCCACGATCGGACTCACCGGACTCCGTCCTGATCCGGCGCGTGTGTCCCGCGTAGCCGCGCCGCCATACGACGTCATCAAGCCGGGAACAAGGCTCGAGAGCTGGCTCGCGAAGGAGCCGGACTCGCTGTTTCACGTCAGCCTCGGAGAGCACCCGACGGAGGCCTGCAAGCGACTGGTCGACCAGCAAACGCTCGTCGAGGACGACGAGCCGGCCTTCTACGTCTACGAGCAGACGTGGCCCGGAGGCAAACGCACCGGTGTGTTCGTGGCGGCCGAAGTGTCTCCATACGAAGACGGTCAAATCATTCGCCACGAGAAGACGTTCGACGACAAGGTGAAGGGTCGCTTGGCCGTGCGCCGGGCCACCGGTCTGCAGCTCGGAGCGGTGTTCGTGCTCACCCGCGCTCCAATCGCCGGCGTGCTCGACGAGGCGAAACGAGACTCGGAGCCGCTCTACGATTTCACGAGCGCCTTCGGAGGCTTCAGCGAGCTCGAGGGCATTCGCAACCGTGTCTGGAGAGTGCCCGAGGAAAGCGAACGCGGACGCGCCATCCGCACGGCGCTTACCCCAGAGCCTTTCTACATCGCCGATGGACATCACCGTTACCACGCGAGCCTGATCAACGAGCAGAGCCACTTTCTTTGCTACGTCACCGAAGAAGCCGTAATCCAGGCCTACAACCGGGTCATCAACGGTGTCCGCCCGTTTTCGGAGATCGCCGATCAGCTCGCTCTGAAACCCGTCGATGCGTTTCGCACACCCCCCAAGCACAGCTTCTGCATCTACACCGGAGAGGGAGCCTTCGAGCTGGAGGCGCAGCACGTTCCCGACGACGTGGTGGGCCGGCTCGACTGCGCAATCCTCGAGCGCGAGCTCTACCCGAAATTGGGGTTGACCCACGACATGATCGTCGACCCGGCTCACTTCGACTATTACTCCGAGTCGGCACTCGACGAGATGAAGGCCGCGGTCGATCGCGGTGACTACGACATCGCGGTCGCCCTGCACCCCGTCAGCTTGGACGAGCTCATGGCGGTTGCAGACGCGGGCCTCGACAATCCGGAGATCGTGATGCCGGAAAAGAGCACCTTCTTTCAGCCGAAGATCCTCTCCGGCCTCTTTCTCTACCGATATCGCGGGCGATGAGCGCCTTACCGCAATACGGAAGACACCTCGACCCGGACGCCACGATGCGCGCCGTCGTCATCGATCGATACGGAGGACCGGAGGTGCTTCGGATCGCGACGGTGCCTCGACCGGTTCCCAAACGAGGCCAAGTGCTGGTCCGCTCGCGATACATCGGCGTCAATCCAAAGGACGTGATCGTCCGAAAAGGCAAGTTCAAGGTCGCCACCGGAACGAGCTTTCCGCTGATCATCGGCCACGACATCGCCGGCGAGGTCGTCGGGGCAGGTGTGGGGGCGGACCTGGCAGAGGGCGACGTGGTGTATGGGATGATCAACGACTTCGCGGGCCGTGCCTATGCCGAATACGCGGCCGTGGACTGCGGGCAGCTCGCCTTGGCGCCTTCCAACATCGAGCTGAGCGCGGCCGCCGCCGTGCCTCTCGCCGCACAAACCGCGCTGCAAATGCTGCGGAACAATACCCACGTCAAACCCGGCCAAACCGTCCTCATCAACGGCGCCTCGGGCGGCGTCGGCGTGTTCGCCGTGCAGATCGCGAAGATCCTCGGCGCGCACGTGACCGCAGTCTGCAGCCACCGAAACACCGAGCTCGTCGAGGAGCTCGGAGCCGATCGCGTCATCGACTACACCAAGACCGAGATCACCGGTTTGGAGGATCGCTTCGACGCCGTCCTCGACGTGTTTGGCAACTACGATTACGACCGGATGAAGCATCTTCTCACCTCTCGTGGCACGTACGTGCAAACCATTCCGAGCGCGCGCATCTTCAAGGACGTGGCGAAGACCTTCGTGCGTCGAAAGCGGGCTAAGCTCGTGGTCGTGCGCTCGCGCCGGCATCAGCTCGACTGGCTTCGCCAACGAATCGAGGCCGGTCAATTGCGGGTGGTGGTCGATCGTTCGTTTTCAATGGAGCACGTAGCCGAGGCGCATCGCTACATGGAAACCAAGCGAGCGCGAGGGAAAGTCGTCTTGGACGCCGCCCCGGTATACTGAGAGCCATTTCCTCGGTACTCTTCTCGAGGTTCTTCGCAGGAGAAGCAGATGCGTCATCGAACCAAGATTGTCGGGCTCGCCCTCGCGTGTGTGATCTTGGCCGCCTCGGTTTCCGCCGCCGAGAAGGGTCCGCGGGAGGTCCGCTTTTCGACTTCCGGAGGCATCCAAGCAACCGCCGATCTCTACGCTTCAGAGGGGGCGTCGTCGTTGATCCTCTTGTTTCATCAGGCGGGCTGGAGCCGCGGCGAGTATCGCGAGATCGCGCCCAAGCTCACCGCGCTCGGCTACCGGGTCATGGCGGTCGATCAGCGCTCCGGAAAGGGCATCGGTGGCGTTGTGAACGAAACGGCCAAACGCGCCACCAAGAAGGGCTTGGGCACCGATTACCTCGACGCCTATCCGGATCTCGAGGCCGCGCTTGCGTATGCCCATGAGAGCCTCGATGCATCCCGGGTGATCGTCTGGGGAAGCTCTTATTCCGCCTCTTTGGTGCTGCGGCTGGCGGCCGAGCATCCCGAGCGGGTGTCCGCAGTGCTTGCGTTCTCGCCGGGTGAGTACTTCAAAGCGCAGCGAGGACCGAGCTACGTCGAAGGCTTAGCCAAACGGGTGAAGCAACCTCTGTTCGTGACGTCCTCCAAACGAGAACGGCCGCAAGTCGAGCCCATCTTCGATGCATCTCCTTCGAAGAAAAAGATCCTCTTCACTCCTGCATCGACAGGTCAACACGGATCGAGAGCGCTTTGGGAGAAGTGGCCCGATCACGACGTCTATTGGGCCGCGGTCAAAGGCTTCCTCGGGGAATACGCCCCGCCGAAAACGAGCGACTGATCTTCTTGGACGACGCACGGTGGAAACGAGCACGTCGCGCAGGGCGTGAGCTTGGGGCAGACCTCGGGGTCGAAGCCCGCCTCCAACCATACCAAGCGCACCGCTGGACCTCGGGAAGCACGTCAGCATCGACGCTGCAGCTCGACGACGTATCCGCGATCCCGTTCTTGGTGGACATCGCGGGGGTCGAGGAATACCAGCACCGAGGTCGTCTTCGAGCGGGCGATGGCGACGTGTACGTGACGGTGACGCCCGCGATCGAGGGCTACGAGGACTACTGCCGCCACACCTTGGGTCTCGGAGCGCCGGAGCACCTGGTCGCCGATCCGGTTGGGCCGCCGATTTGCGTCGCACGTGCCTGCGGGGCTGGGCGAACGCGCCGCCGGCTGACCGAGATCGCGAGAGACGCGGGCGGCCTGGCGATTCACCCGTACATGGGGATCGAAGACGTGTGGGAGCTCGCCGCCATGCTGGCCGTGGACAGTCGCCACGAAGTGCGAGTGCTAGCGCCACCTCCACCGGTGACGTGGATTGCCAACGACAAGGCGACGTTCGGCGAGCTCGTGACGCGGGTCCTCGGTCACGAAGCACTAGTCGAAACGCGCGTCGGCCGAGACGTCGATACGATCGCCAACGACCTGCGGCTGCTCGCCCAGCGTCACGCCCGCGTGGGGCTCAAGCGGACCCGGTGCGCCTCGGCGATGGGCAACGAGGTGTTCGCCAGCCGAGACGTCCGCTCCTCCGACGACGCGAAAGGTGCGGTGCAGAAGTTTCTCCGCCGTACCGAATGGCCGGAGGGCGAAGAGGTGCTCGCCGTCGCGTGGTTGGAAACGGAGCTGTCGCCCTCCACCCAGCTCTGGATCCCGCCGCTCGGATCTGGCGAGCCGCGGCTCGATGGAATCTACGAGCAAATCCTCGAAGGAGAGCACAGGGTCTTCGTGGGGAGCCGTCCTTCGGGATTGCCAGACGCGGTCAACCGGGAGCTGGCCACTTCGGCGCTCGCAGTGGGGGCGGCCCTTCAGGAGCTCGGCTACGTCGGACGCTGCTCCTTCGATCACTTGGTGACGGGCGATCCACGTGATGAATTCCGAGCCTTTCTCACCGAGTGCAATGGGCGTTGGGGCGGAACCAGCACGCCGATGAGCTTGCTCGATCGTCTGTGGCAAGCGCCTCGCCCACCCTACCGCGCGCAGGACGTCGTGTTTCCCGAGCTGGTGGGCGCACGGCTCCCCGACTTGCTCGCGTTGTCGGATGATCTGCTGTTCCGGCCCGAGACACGCCAGGGTCGCTTCATTTTCTACAATCTCGGTCCGCTGCCGCGACACGGGAAGTTCGACGTGATCTCGATCGGCGCCGACCAACGCGACGCGGAGCGCGCCATGATCGAGCTCTTGCCGCAGCGTCTAGGGGTGTGAAGGAAGCTTGCGACCGCGACGCCTCTCTGCGTATCGTGCGCCCATGCAAACCCTGCGTATCTCCGAGTCGCGGCTCCAACTGATTCGGCTCGTCTGTTTCGCGTTCGCGGCGTCGTCGTTCGTGTTGGGCGGCTGGATGATGGTCGACCCCGCCTCGGCATGGGGGAGCATGGGGATCGACGTGGGCACCGACCCCTTCGTGGCCGCGCTCTACGGTGGTGCCATCGTCGGCGAAGGCGCAATGTTCGCGCTCGGGGCGTTGTGGCCGCTTCGGTACATGGTGTTCTTTCAGTATCTGGTCGTCTACAAGACGATGGCATGCATCGCGGGGATCGCCGTGCTCGCGGGAATGGAGCCGGCGCCGACCGGGGGCTGGCTGGTGCTCGGGGGCTGGGCCTTCGCGGGGCTGACCTCGGCGGCGGTGTTCCCGTGGAGAGAATGGCGCGAGGTGAGGACGCATGGCGCGGCGTGATGGCACGCTGGTCACCGACGTGGGGGTGCTTCGGCGAATGCTCCCCACCCTCATGCCGTCACGAAACGGCTCGATCGTCTACTACGAGCAGCAACTCGATCTCACCAAGACGCTCGCTTGGCTCGAAACCAGAGAGCCTCAAATCACGCTTTACCAGCTCGTGATTGCCGCCCTCGTTCGAGTGTGGGCCGAGCGCCCTCAGCTCAACAGGTTCACCGCCGGCGGCAAGCTCTATCAACGCAACGAGATCGCCTTTTCGATTTCGGTCAAGAAGTCACTCGACGAGAATGCGCCGTTGACCTCGATCAAAGCGGTGTTCGATCCAGACGATTCGATCGACGACACGTGCCGCCGGGTCGACGAGTTGATCGCGATCGGAAAGGATCGCGAGCACGAAACCGAGTCGGAACGAGAGATGCGCTTCGTCACGCGGCTCCCAGTTTGGCTCATGCGTTGGCTGGTGCGATTGCAGCGCTTCGTGGATTGGCTCGGTCTGCTGCCCGACTTCATGACGCGAAACGACCCGCTTTACGCCAGCGCTTACGTCGTCAACCTCGGAAGCGTCGGGCTCGACGCCGCCTACCACCATCTGTACGAGTACGGAAACATTCCGTTTTTCGTCGTCGTCGGCAGGGTCCACAAGGCTCCGATCGTCGACGACCGAGGGGAGCTGGTCGTTCGAGACGTGGTGCAGATTCGCTACAGCTTCGACGAACGGATTACCGATGGGTTCTACACGTCGACGGCGCTCGAACGCTTTCGTCACTACGTCGAAGATCCAACGCGTCTCGAGGGCACGCGCCGCGGCGTGAGCCCGCCGCGGTGAAATCCTGACGGGTTGGTGCTACGTTCTCATGGCCATGTGGGAATGGTTGCGCGAAATCTACACCGAGCCGCTGTTTTGGTGGTTCCCGGTAGCGGGGACCGTCATCGGCATCGTCGCATTCTTGGCGTTCGCCATTCCGCTCACCCTTCTCGCGTGGAAGCAACCGGCGTGGGCGGAGCCCTATCGGATTCAGGCTCGGAAGACGGGGCGTCGATCGGTCGTCGGACCGGCGTTCTGGCACGTCGCCCGCAACAACGCGATCATGGCCGTCGCGACGCTGGCGGCTTGGCCTTTGCTTCGTCTGTCGGGCGTGCACATCGGGCCGCTCCCCGCGTGGTGGGTGATCGTGTTGCAGCTCATGTTTTTTCTCGTGCTCGACGACTTCCTCTTTTATTGGATGCATCGCACGCTTCACGAAAACCGCTGGCTGATGAAGAAGGTCCACTCGACACACCACCGCATCATGACGCCGTGGGCGATCACGGGTCACTACATGCATCCGGTCGAGTACGTGTTGACGGGGACGGTCATGCTGATCGGACCGCTGCTCGTCGGTGCGCACGTGGTGACGCTCTACATTTGGATCGTGATTCGCCAGTGGGAGGCAGCCGAAGGGCACGCGGGCTACGACCTCCCGTGGAGCCCGCTGCACCTGATCCCGTTCAGCGACGGAGCGACCCACCACGACTTCCACCACGCGAAGGTGAAGGGCAACTACGCCGGCTTTTTCCCCTGGACCGACGCGCTCTTCGGCACGCTCTGCGCCGGCTACCCCGAGCACCTCGCCGCTCGGGGGACACGCACCCCCTCCGGAACCTGAACAATTTCAGCCGCTTGAGGGGCACACCGCGAAAATCCGCCCGTGCGAAATCAGCACGCGCCGCGGACGGGGCTGTGCCGTCGGTTTTCGCGCTGTGGGTCGTAAGTGTTGGAATTTGGAAAGGTTTAGGAGGGGGTGCGTGTCCCCTCTTTGCGCTTCTTGAGGGCGAGGGCGTTTTTCAGGCCCTTTTCGCGGATGACGCGGAGCTTGAGGCCGGTTTCGGTCAGCTTGAAGAAGCGCTTGCCGTGCTTGCGTAAAAGGCGCTCGTCGATTTCGAAGCCCAGGCCCGGCTTGCGGAAAGGCGGCAGCATGCCGTTTCGATCGGGGACGATGGGATCGATGATTCCCTCGCGAAGCTCGGGGATCCAAGACGGCTCCTCGAGGGGGTACTCGAGCGGATGCTCGCTCTTCATATCCGCGAGCGCCATGTTCCAGTTCACGTAGAAGCCGATCCCGTTGCTCCAGGTGTGCGGCGAGAAGGTTCGGCCGTGCGCATGGCAAGCGTCGATGACTTTCTTCACCTGTGCAATGCCGCCCGCGAAACAGGCATCGGGCTGGTAGATGTCCAGGCTGTCCTTTTCGAACATGATCTTGATCTCGTCCCAGCCGTGATTCAGCTCGGCGCCGGCGATCTTCACTTGGGACGCTTTCTTGAGCGCCGACAGCCCGTCGTAATCATGCCAGTTCAAAGGCTCTTCGAGCCACGAGATCCGATTCGCGTGACAGGCTGCCGCGAACTCGGTCGCACGCTTCAAATCCCAAGCCGGAATCCGATCGACGATCGAGACGAGCCAACCCTGATTCGCATCGACGCCGAGCGTGAGCTCGTCGCCGACTCCCTTGCGGATCACCTCGATCTGGCGGATGTCCTCTTCGAGCTGCGGGCTCTTCACGCGAAGCTTGGCGGTCCGAAAGCCCCGCTCCTTCATCGCCAGAAGCTCATCGACCCGCTGCTCCGGCGGATGGACCTCCCCCGTCGAGCAATACACCGGGATCGACCGGGCCGTCCCACCCAAGAGCTCGTAGACGGGCTTGCCCTGCGCCTTTCCCATGATGTCCCAGCAGGCGGCTTCGATCCAATAGTTGCGCCAGCCGAGAAAACCGGCCTGCTCGATCAGCGCCTGAACGCGATCGATGTCGGTGGGATCGGTGCCGAGCAAGTACGGGCCGAGCAAGTCACCGAGGCCCTGGCGCTCCTTGCCCATCGACTGCCCCGCCGCAAACCCTTCGATTCCATCGTCGGTCGTCAGCTTCGCGAGCGTGAACCGGTTGTGGGTCTGCGGATAGCCAGGGATCCACGAGGGCCAGAAGGTCTCCCGGAGTGGGACGGAGACGTGATAGAGCTCGATCGATTGGATGCGCATGAGGGCGGCTCCGTGTGCTCAGGGCGACGCCGGAATCTCGGGCGTGTCGATTTGGGAGATGGCCGCTTCGATGTCCTGTTGGGTGAGCTCGTGCCGCTGGAGCTTTCCGGCGAAGTACGCCTCGTACGCCGACATGTCGAAGTGACCATGTCCGCACAAGTTGAAGAGGATGACTCGTTTCTTGCCGTCTTCTTTCGCGCGCTTGGCCTCCCGAATTGCCGAAGCGACCGCATGATTGGCCTCCGGCGCGGGAATGATGCCCTCGGCGCGGGCGAACAAAACCCCGGCTTCGAAGCTCTCGATCTGATCGACCGCCTCTGCTTCGATGAGATCATCGTGGAGGAGCTGGCTCACCAGCACGCCGGCGCCGTGATAACGCAACCCTCCTGCATGAATGCGCGCGGGCACGAAGTTGTGGCCGAGCGTGTACATCGGAAGAAGCGGAGTCATCCCGACGGTGTCGCCAAAGTCGTAGCGAAACACACCACGGGTCAGCTTGGGGCACGAGGTCGGCTCGCTTGCGACGCATCGAATGTTCTGCCCTTCGGTGAAATTCAAGCGCAGGAAGGGAAAGCTGAGGCCCGCAAAGTTCGACCCTCCCCCGAACGGCGCAATCACCACGTCGGGAAGCTCTCCCGCTTTTTCCATCTGCTTGAGCGCCTCTTGCCCCACGACGGTCTGGTGCATGAGCACGTGGTTGAGCACGCTGCCGAGCGAGTACTTCGTGTCGGGATCCGTCGCCGCGCGCTCGACCGCCTCGGAGATCGCGATACCGAGGCTCCCCGGAGAGTCGGGATCCTGCGCCAAGATCTTGCGCCCTGCTTCGGTCTTTTCGCTCGGTGATGGGATCACGTCGGCACCCCAGGTGTTCATCATCAGCTTGCGATACGGCTTCTGGTCGTAGCTGATGCGTACCATGTAGACCTCGCAGCCGACTCCGAAGCGCTGGCAAGCGAAGCTCAACGCGCTTCCCCACTGCCCTGCGCCCGTCTCGGTGGTGATGCGCTTGACGCCTTCCTGCTTGTTGTAGAACGCCTGCGCGACCGCCGTGTTCGGCTTGTGCGAGCCCGCCGGGCTCACGCCTTCGTACTTGTAATAAATGTGCGCAGGCGTATCGAGCGCCTTCTCGAGCGCATGGGCGCGGTACAGGGGCGTCGGGCGCCACAACGTGTAGATCTCTCTCACCTCTTCGGGAATCGGAATCCAACGCTCGGCGCTCACCTCTTGCTCGATCAGACCCATGGGGAAGAGCGGCGCCAGCGCATCGGGTCCGATCGGCTCTTTCGTCGCCGGATTGAGAGGCGGCAACGGCTTGTTCGGCATGTCCGCGACGATGTTGTACCAGCGCTCTGGAATTTCGTTCTCTTCGAGGGTGATCTTGGTTTGCTTCATGGCGTCGGGGAGCCTACCAGCCGTTTGCGTCGTAGACGACCCCTACCGTCCTTCGAGATCTGTCTCCCACCCATGACCGACCCCTCCCAAGCCGAGCTCCGCCGATCCCTGGGATTTTGGGCTCTCGTCTTCTACGGCGTGGGCGACATCCTGGGTGCAGGCATTTATGCGCTGGTCGGGAAAGTCGCCGGGGAGGCGGGACCGGCGAGCTGGGCGGCTTTCGCCCTCGCGCTTTTCGTAGCCTCCCTGACCGCCCTGACCTACGCCGAGCTCGGGGGTCGGTTCCCTCGAAGCGCCGGGGAGTCGTTTTTCACCGCCGAAGCGTTCGGCCGACCGGGATTGGCGCTCCTCGTGGGCTGGGTCGTCCTTTGCTCCGGGGTCCTCTCCTTGGCCACGGTCTCGGTGGCATTCGGCGGTTACATGAGCGGGCTGCTCCCTCAGCTGCCATCGCAGGCGAGCGTCGTCGGCGTCTTGGTGCTGCTCGCCGCCATCAACTTTCGAGGAATGCGCGAGTCCTCGGCCACCAACATCGTGGCGACGCTCATCGAGCTGAGCGGACTGTTGATCGTGATCGTCGCAGGCTCTCTGTTTCTCGGGCGCACGCCCGATCGAGCCGTAGCGGAGACGATCGCGGCAAGCGGTGAGGTACACTGGTCTCGCATCGCGCAAGGCGCGGCGCTCGGCTTCTTCGCGTTCATCGGCTTCGAGGACATGGTGAACGTCGCCGAAGAAGTCCGGGACCCGGAACGGAACCTGCCTCGCGCCATTCTCACGGCCCTTGCCGTGACCGGTGTGGTCTACCTCGTGGTGGTCGTCGTCTCGACGAGCATCTTGCCGGGGTCGGTGCTCGGCACCTCCGATGCTCCGTTGCTCGCGGTGGTTCGCCAGTCGACCGATGCAGTCCCCGATCGAGCTTTCACCCTGATCGCCCTCTTTGCCGTCGCCAACACCGGCTTGTTGAACTTCATCATGGGCTCGCGCTTGATTTACGGCATGGCGCGGCAGGGGCTCCTGCCAGCCGTGTTCGGCTACGTGCACCCGGGACGCCGCACGCCGCACGTGGCGATCGTCACGGTCTTCATCGTGGCCTTGGCATTGGCGCTATCGGGCAGCCTCACGTACCTGGCGGGTACCACCAGCTTCCTGCTGCTGGCGGTCTTCTTGACCCTGCACATCGCGCTCCTCGTGATCAAACGAAGAGACCAGGCACCGTCGCGCACATTTTGCGCCCCCGCCGTGGCCCCGGTCCTCGGCGCCGTCACCTGCGTGACGCTCATGCCCTTCGTGCCGAGCGGATCCCTCGTGACTGCCGGGGGCATCCTCGCCCTCGGTGCCGTGCTCGTCGCGCTACGAACCCGAAAGAGCGCCGGCCACTAGGCCTGCTCCTCAGGCTCTTGCGGCTGGGGCGGAGGATTCGGAATCGAAGGCCGAAATGTCGCCCTCTGAAGGTCGATAATGACTACCAATATGAACAGGGCGAGTGATACGGTGCCTATGCCTTGGCCCACCGACATCGCCATCATCACGGGAATCCAGCCTTGGTCGAAGAGCGACCAGCACATCAGTGCGAGCCCGATCAGGCCGAGGATGCACGCCCAAACCAGGATGCGCCGCCTCGATCCAGTCTCGACGAGATCTTCGAATTTCGCTTCGACCTTTTGCCGGATCATGTTTCCTCTGGGTTACGTCGATCTTCGGGGCTCCGCGCTTCGGCAGGCGATGGATGTTCTTCGTCTGTTTTGCTAAAAGGATGCGCGTAGCCATGGCATCCGGCGCTGGCGCAACTGGTCTGTCCCGTTCGAAGTTCTTCCAGGAGCCCCCGGTGGTCGGCCACGCCGTTCCAGATGCTTCCCGTGGTGCTGTGGCACTGCATGCAGTTGTCGTTCTTGAACGGCTGTGCGATGTGAATTTTCGGGAGCGCCTCATCGATATCCAACCACGCGAACTCGGTCAGGAACATGTAAACGTGCTTCATGCCGCCCATCTTCGTGAGCGCATAGCCGAACATGCCGTAGTCCTTGTGGCAGACGTAACAGCTCTTGTCCCCGAACTTCTTGGTCCGCGAATGGATGGCCGCGAGGCTGAAGCTGTTCGGATCGTTCGCGTCCTCGATCCACAGGTCCATGGTGTGGCAGCTCCCACAGAACTCCTGGTGCTCGGTCGCGGCGAGCCCCTCCATGTTTCCAACGAGCGCGGTGATGATGGGAAGGACGCCGATGCCGATGAAGAGCGTGATCTTCACCGGGCCCGTAAGCTGCGGCTTGCGGACCAGGTAGTAGATCATGATCGACGCACCGACGAGGGCGCTGGCCAGTGCAATCCAAGAGAGCGGCGATACGTGCATGAGCAGATTGGCGCGCGGCCGTTCGAGGAGCCGCAGCAGCTAGACCATGGTCCGAAGTCGGGGACTCACGCAAGAGGGAAGATTCGATCAGCCACGGCGGGCTGGTTCCTCGGCATCGCGGCGGCATGGGCGTTGACACTCCTGTGCCCGTCTTCCAGGGCGTCGGCGCAGCCGCACAGCGTCGGGGCCGAGCTCTGGGGGCAGCTCGACCCCAACGTGGGCCTGATCGTCCTCGAAGGATCGACTCGAAAATACCCGTATGTCGACGCCGAAGCGCTGATTTGGGGCGGCGCCGGCTCGCCTCAGTTCGGCCTCAGGGACAACGAATTCACGCTCGAGCCGCTCGTGATTTCGCTCAAAGTCCGTGATCCGCGGGGCATCGTGGACACCCGCTTGGGGCGCTTCATCTTGGGCACAGGCGCCGTGCGCGCGATGCACATCGACGGGGGGCACGTGATGTTGCGCGCACCGTCCAAGACCCATTTCGAGGTTTTTGGCGGCGTCCCGGTGGAGGGCGACATCGAAGGGCGCAGCTCCGATTGGATGGTCGGCGGCCGCATTTCCCAGGGGCTCGGCAACCGCGGGATGCTCGGCGTTTCCTATTACAATCGATACAATGCGGGCCAGCGCTCCGACGAAGAAGTCGGCGCGGATTTCGCCCTTCGCGTCGCGCACTGGCTCGACATGGCCGCCAAGTTTTCGTGGGAGATCGTCAATCCCGGCTTGGCCGAGGTGCTGGGAACGATCTCCGCACAAACGAAGAACCGAAAATTCCGAGGCGAAATTTTCGCGACGAAGCGATCGCCAATCCGGCTTCTGCAACAGACGTCGCTGTTCACCGTCCTCGGCGATCCGGGTGCCCTCAAGACCGGCGCCAATCTCTTTTGGCGCGCTGCACCACGGCTCGACCTCTGGCTCGAGGGCGCCGCACAGGAAGCCCAAGACACCTGGGGCTGGACAGGCTTCTTTCGCGGCCTCTTGCGCACCGACGACGAGGGCAAAGGAAGCATCCTCGGCGAGATCCGGAGGCAGCAGGTTTCCGTGTCCGAATGGACAGGAATTCGCCTTGCCGCGGTGATTCCGGTGTTCGAGAGCCACGAACAGAACATCGGTCTGATGCCGGAGGTCGAGGTCGTGATCCCCGACGACCGCTCGTCCGAGACCGGCAAAGTCTGGCCCTGGGGGCGGCTTGCCCTTCGGTGGGCGCACGACAAGGGTTGGTCCCTGGCCGCGGCCGCCGAGGCGAGCTCCACACAGTTTCAGCGCTTCGACGTGCGGGGTCTTGCCCGGGTTTCCTATCAACACACATGGCACGGAAAACAATGAGAATCGCTTTTGCAGTCGCAGCGCTGATCGTGCTCAGCGGGTTGACGGGAGCCTGCGCGAAGATGCTCGGCCTCGAGCAAGAAAAAGAAGACAGGGCGTTTGAGCATCGCGCCCACGTCATCACAGGTGTCAATTGCCTGCAATGCCATGCCGGCATCCAGCAAAGCGACGGCACCGACCCGTTGCACCTTCCAAGCACCGAGGATTGCATCGCGTGTCACGAGGATCCCCACGACCCCAACACTTGCTCCGACTGCCACGGGCGGGCGCGCAACCGGCATGCCGCCGAAATGGCCCGCAAGCACCTTCGTTTTTCGCATGCCGAGCACGTCGAAGCCGGAGTCGACCAGTGCGTCCGTTGCCACGTCAACGTCACCACCGACGCCGACCACGTGCGCGTCAAGCACCCCACCTGCTTCGGATGTCATGCGCACAAAGGGCAATGGGACACCCGCGACTGCGGCGGGTGCCACGTGGATCTGTCGACCGACATGGCGCCGCCCGAAAGCCACGTGATCCACGACGGCAATTTCCTGCGTGAGCACGGTGTCCAGGCCAACGCGCAGGGCGATCTGTGCACCACCTGTCATACCCAACGCGACTGTGCCGCGTGTCACGGCATCACCGTCCCCACCATCCCTTCACGATTCAAGTTCGACCAGCCGATGCGCGACACGATGCACCGCGCGAACTTCATCTCGGTGCACGACCAACAAGCCGCGGCGGACCCGGGGGCATGCGTCGTCTGCCACAGCGAGCTCTTCTGTGTCGACTGCCATACCCGGCTCGGGATCTCCGGCCAGAATCCGGTGCGCGGCAATCCGCATCCCCCGGGTTGGTCGGGTCCCCCCGGTTCCGCCAATCTCCACGGGCCCGCAGCCCGGGTCGACCCGCTGTCTTGCGCGAGCTGCCATAGCGGCGCCGGCGAGGTCCTTTGCGTGAGCTGCCACGTGGTCGGCGGGCCAGGCGGGAATCCGCATCCGCCAGGCTTTTCGAGCCGCCTCGACCAGCTCAACGACCTTCCATGCCGGCTTTGTCACGTGGGTGGCCTATGAAACGGGCTGCCGTCATCATCGCCGTGTTCGCGGCGCTCGGCTTCGCCGGCGGCTTCCTCTATTCGCAGCTCACCAAGGAAGTGATTCCGACCTTCAAGGAGCAGCGTCAACCGCTCGACCCCCGCACCGTTCCGGCTAACTGGCCGGAGGTTCGGCTTTCG
The DNA here is from genome assembly GCA_964495565.1 of uncultured Sandaracinaceae bacterium. Classification (GTDB taxonomy): domain Bacteria; phylum Myxococcota_A; class Polyangia; order Polyangiales; family Houyiibacteriaceae; genus SG8-38. The sequence goes on from CAZBWQ010000011.1 coordinate 56,399, forward strand.
CCCGGCCATTCGCAGCACGTCATCAACCAGGTCGTCGAGTGCAACGAGTGCCACGACCCGACCAAAGACACCTTCGGAGTGCCCGATACGGGCGTCTGCACCCAGTGCCACGAGGAGCAGGCGAAGCTCTCCCACGTCAACCCGGATGGGATGCCGATGGACTGCTACACGTGCCACGTCTTCGGCGCACAGCCCGAGGTGTTTGGTCGATGGCACTGCACGCGCTGCCATGGGCCTTTCCAGAGCAAACAAATCGAAGACGGGCTCGCGATGCACACGACGGTGCCGTGCGAGACCTGCCACAACCCTCACAAGCCGACCTCCGACACCCTCCGCGAATGTGGCGAGTGCCACGACAAGATGAACGTGCAGCATGGGCGACCCCAGTTGAGCGGAACCTGCTCCGACTGCCACGGCGGCCACAAGCTCGCGTCGGAGGCCAAGGCATGCATGAGCTGCCATGGCAACGAAGAGCCGATCGTTCCTGCTTCGGCGACGTTCGGGGGCGGGCACGAGACCTGCGTCAGCTGCCACGAGCCGCACTCGTTCTCCGCTTCGACTGCCGCTCGATGCAACTCCTGCCACCAAGGCGTGCGCGTCATCGCCCAGAACACCGCGCGCCCCCATCGCGACTGCAATAGTTGCCACCAGCCCCACGCCGTCCGCGCCGCCGGCGGCCAGGTTTGCCAGAGCTGCCACGAAGAGGTGGCCTCGACGCACCCGCCGCAGGGCCAAAAGGAGTGTGTCGGTTGTCACGAGCCGCATCCTCGCCGCGTGACCCAGCTCGCGCTTCGTTGCTCGCAATGCCATGAGGAGGCGCAATCGGACCGAGCATTCCATGCCGGCAACACGGAGTGCACCGGTTGTCACGAGCCCCATCGCTTCGATTTGTCGATGATCAACGATCGGGCGCTCTGCCGCCGCTGCCACGTTTCTCAGATTCGCCTGACGAGCCGAAACATGGGGCATTCGAGCTGCGAAGGTTGCCATGAGGGAACGGTCCATCAGCTCACGGGGGTGGCCGAGTGCAGCAGCTGCCACCAAGAGCAGCTCACCAAGAGCCCGAGCGGGCATCGCGAGTGCCTCACCTGTCACGAGCCCCATGGTGGCAAGGTGCTCGGGGATCGCAGTTGCACCGGTTGCCACGAGGTCGCCCAGCTTCCGGGCCTGCATCGGCTGCCGAACGTGCCGATGGGCGAAGGTCACACCGATTGCACGGCCTGTCACGGCATCCACGAAGACCAGGTGCGTGACGATCGAGCCACCTGCACGAGCTGTCACGAAGACATGATCGACCACCAGCCCGACGCCGAGGTCTGCTCGGGGTGCCACATCTTCGTGAGCGGCCGGCGTCCCTGATGCGCGGCCTTCCCGAATACCCCCACGGGGTCAATCGAGGGGCGGCAGCGTCCGAATCTTGATCGCCACGGCGATGGTCAGCAGAAGCAACAAGAGCGTGCTGATCGCGAGCCCGCGCCGACGGTCCTCGAAGGCGTTGATCGCCGCGTAGCCGACCTCGAGCGCCGCCGCTTGGTTGGCAGCAATCTCGCTCACCTTTTCTTCCATCACGGGCTTCGAAAACGCGTGGATCAAAGTCCGCGCCTGCATGAGGCCCTGCCGCGCGGCTTCCCTGTAGTCTTCCCCTTCGGTGACGTCGATGCCGCGTTCCTCCGCCTCGGAAAGCAGCTCGTCGATCTCGTCGAAGGACATGTGAATCGAGCTGAGCGTGTCGGTATAGTACAGGGCGAGCTCGGAGCCTTCGTCGCCCGTCTCGTGGCACTTGCGGCAGGCGCCACCGGGCTCGTCCTCGAGCCACTCGTCGGTCGCATGCGTGATGTGGTGCTTGCCGTGGCACGCCACGCAATCGGCGAGCGAACGCGCCTCGAAGGCGGGTGCGAGTGGGCTGTCGAGGAAGAGCTCGGCGTTGTAGCTGTGACAGGTGCCACAGATGTTGGTGATCGCGTCGATCGCCGGAGGCGCTGCGCCATGGTTGCCATGGCAGTCGTTGCAGGCCGGCGCACCCCGCACGTCTTTCTTCTCGAGAAGCGCCCGGCCGTGCACGCTCCCGACGTACTCCTCGTATTGGTCGGTGGGAATCGCGAATTCGGCCATGTATTCGGCGTCGGCGTGGCAGTGTCCGCACATCGCCGGCACGTTGGCCGCATAGACCGGGGCCTTGGCGTCGTTGACCTCGAGAATTCCATGCGCGCCGTGGCAGCTCGCGCATTGGGCGACCTTCGTGGCCCCCTTCTTGAGGAGCTTGCCGTGCTCGCTCGTCCAATACTTGTCGAGCTGATCGGTGGGGAGAAGCGGTTTGCGCTCCTTCATGTAATCGACATCTGCATGGCAGCCCCCACACACCGTCGCGATGTCCATCGGGGACAGCGCGCCCCGGTAGCCTGTGCCCCGCCGCTTGGCGGCCTCTTTGGTCTCGGCCGTGGGGTCTCCGCCGTGGCAGCTCTCGCAGCCAAGCCCCGCATGGGCGTGGATGTCGGTCGTCCAAAGCTCGGCGAGCTCGGCATCTTCCGCGGCGTGGCAAGTCAGGCACTGCCCGCCGGGAAGCGGGTTGGCCCGGGCGCTCGTGCTCAGCCCACAGAGCATCACGATCAACGTGGCGATGCCGATCCGGGTCATGCCGCCCACCCCAGGTAAGTCATGATCGAGAGAAACACGAGAATAAGGACCCCAGAGGCCATGACGATTTTGGTGATCGCCGGATGGCGCCCGCGATCGATCCAAGGCACCAGGATCCAGATCAAGAAGCCGAGCGAGATCAGAAGCAGCCCGAACTGCTCGCCCTCGATCGGCCCGATGTGCGCAGGCATGTACTTGAGGAACTCGAAGGTCGCGAGGAAATACCACTCCGGCTTGATGCCCGCCGGAGCGGGGGCGAACGGGTCGGCTTTGACGCCGAGCTCGGCCGGGAAAAACACCGCGAGCACGGCCAGGATGTTGAGCGTGACGAGCCAGAGCAGCATCTCCCGCGCGAAGAAGTGCGGGAAAAACGGCATGGTTTTTCGCTTTTCGGGCTGCTCTTTCCAGACCTCGGGCTCGTGGATGCCCTGGAGCTGAATGAAGAACAGGTGGGCGGCGATGAAGATCGTGAGAAGCGCGGGAAAGAGGGCCACGTGAAGCGCGAAGAACCGGGGAAGTGTCGAGCCGGTGACCTCTTCGCCGCCGCGGAGCACGTACATGATGGGCTCGCCGATTCCGGGAATGACGCCGATGATGTCGGTGCCCACCTTGGTCGCGAAGAAGGCGAGCTCGTTCCAAGGCAAAAGGTATCCGCTGAATCCGAATCCGAGGAGGAGCGCGAGAAGCACGATGCCCGAGAGCCAGGTGAGCTCACGCGGCTTTCGGTAGGCCCTCATGAAAAAGACGCTGAACATGTGGATGAACGCCGAGAGGATCATCAAGTTCGCCGACCAGGCGTGCACCGATCGGACCAGCCAACCGAAAGGCACCTTCGCGGAGATGAATCGAACGCTCTCGAACGCGGTGTCGGCGCTCCCCTTGTAATAGAACATCAACATGATGCCCGTGCCGACCTGGATCAGAAACAGGAACAGGGTGATGCCGCCGAAGTAATACCAAAACGCATTGCGTCCGACCGGCACGGTCTTGTGCTCGGCCCATTCGGCGAACTGCGCGATCGGGTACCGGTCTTTCAACCAGCGGAGCAGCGCACGATCACGATTTTCGGGTGACGTAGACATCGTCCCCTTGCATGTGCACTTCCAACGCGTCGAGCGGCCTCGGAGGGGGACCCGCGACGTTGGTGCCGTTCAAATCGTAAAAACCGTTGTGGCAGGCGCACCAGATCCGCTCTTTGTCGGCGCGGTACTGCACGATGCAGTCGAGGTGCGTGCACTTCGCCATGAACGCGGCGAACGTTCCGTCGGGCCGATGAACCAAGAGCGCAGGCTTGGTGCCGAATTTGAAGATCTTGCCCGAGTTGGGCTCGAGCTCGGTGAGCGTGGCGGCCTTCACGCTCGAAACCGCCGCCTCCTGGGCTGGCGGCGGCATGAGAAAGCGGACGACCGGGTAGATCACCGAGCCGAGCCAGGCGGCCGCGCTGCCGCCCACGAACCAGTTCACGATCGTCCGCCGATCGAGCTTCATCCGTTCGCCTCGCCTCCAGTCTGGGCGAGACTATCGAATTTCGTGACCGGGCCGCAACCGATTATCGAAGGGTGTCGACCTGGCCGTTGATGTGGGGGGCGTCGGGGGTCAACATCGTTCCGTCCCGGTTGATCCCGATGTGGCAGTTGTTACATGCAATTCTCGGGTGAGCCGGGGGCGGATTCTGATGACAGGCATTGCACTGAAGGTCGAGCCCTTGCTCGTTCCAAGCCACATCAGGCGTCGTGCCGCCCCGCGCATGGCAGGTCGTCGTGCACCCCAAGGTCTCGAAATCATAGGTCGCATCGGGCCCCCACGTGGGGTCGAATTCGACGTTGACCACGCCATTGGCGTGCTTGCCCCCCAGCATCGAGAAGTCCTCGTCATAGTGACAGGTCTCACAGCCGAGCCCGCTCCAGTTGTTGGGCGAGGGCTGCACGTGAGGCCCATGGGCAAGTCCGAACGGCGGTCCCGGAAAGTAGCAAGGGTCGCGAGGGGGGTACGAGCGCTCGCCGTCGCCGTGACAGGTGCCACAGGCCATGACGCCACCGGGTTGGTCGTGGCAGACGGTGCAGTCGGTCGCACCCTCGGGATATCTCACGACGCTGTCGACCGGCGCGGGAGAGCCTGCATGGCACAAGCCGCACGCGTCGGTGCGCTCGGGATCGATGATCGGCTGCCAGTCGGTTTCCGCGAGATACGTGCCATGCCAATCTGGTGAACGCGGGTCGTTCCAAGTTTCAGGGTGCGTGGATCGGCGGTTGGGCACCGCCCCTTCGACGACCCAGTCCGTCAGCGTCTCGGCGTCCTCCTCACTCAGCAGACCGGCGTGATCGTCCCGCTCGAGGACCGCGACGATGGGCGCAGTCGAGTCGGCGGGCTCGGTCGCGGGCGGTCCCTCGGGATCGGGAATGCAGCGAATGGTCGTGAAGTAGTCTTCGACGCTGTAGCCGGCTGCGGGCGCGGTGCCACCGTGGCACTCCACGCAGCTCTCTTCGAGAATCGTGCTCACGTCGGCAAACACGATCGGAGGCTCCACGAAGTCGCGTTCCTCGCTGCAGCCGAGCAGCAACGACATGCTGCCGATCAGCCACCAGAGCCAATGGACGCTTGCCCGAGCTCTCATGGCCCCGACGAGTCGTTGCATGAAAGCCAAGAAGCCCGCCTCGAAGAGAACATCGCGCTGATCATAAACAACCGGGGCGCGCCTTCAAGTGAAGACGTGCCCCGGCGTGCGTTTTGGGGCCTCAGAGGCCGCCTCTATGTGTTTTCCTGCCGACTACAGGCGAGGCACGCTAGGCGTGCCGCCCACCGCCACGATCGAGTCGTAAAGGAGCTCGATGATGTAGGCGCCGTTGTGGATGTAGCCAGCCGGATCCTCCTGAGCGAGGTGGTAGTTGTACATCGCAGTCAACATGGTGAAGTCCGCATCGCGGTACGGCGCACCTGACGGCGTGACCCAGTACGGGTAGCCGGTCGAGTACACGATGGGCGAGTTCACCGGATTGCCAGAGATGGCGTAGGCCTGAATCGCAGCCAGAAGCTCGTCCTTCAGGGTTTCGATGTCTTCGAAGTTGTCGCTCGGCGAGCCGCGCAACGTCTCGAAGGCGCCGCCGGCGTGACAGGCGTTGCAGTCCGCCACCTTGGGCAGGAAGGTGTGCTTGTCCGGCTCCGCCGGGTCGGCATTCAAATGACACCCGACGCAGTCGACGAGCACCTCGGCCGCACCCAGCTGGGCGTGGACGCCGAACCCGTTCCGCCCGCGGTACTGTTCGCCTTCATACTCGTATCCACCGTTGACGTCGGCGCCGAAGAACGTGGACGCAGCCGCGTAGTAGTGGATGTTGATGAAGTTGAACGACGGGTAGTCCGGGTTTTGGATGGTGTCGTTCGGCGTCGCGTTCGCCACCTGCACGCCGGAAGCGCGACCCTGGTGGCAGCCCATGCAGATGTTGCTGGCGTTGTCCAAGGTCGCGGTCAGACCCGATGGGAACTCGACGTCTTGAATGGCCGGGTTCTCGGCCGCGGCGTCGAAGCGCGTCTCGGGGTTGCTGTAGAGGTTGAACTGGTTGTGGCAGGTGGTGCAACCCACGGTCGAAAGCGGCAACTGATCGGTCGTCGCGTCGCCCATGGCGTACTCGGCAAAGCCGTTCGTGTTGTGGCACCTCGTGCAGCGCGACGAGATGATCAAGTCCTCGTCCCAGTGACGGAAGGGATCGCCGGCCGCCGCGCCGTGACCGCTGAGCTGCCACTGCCGGGTCTTGCCGGACTCGCTCGTGAGCGCCCCGATGCCCGACCCGTCGAGGGTGAGGTCGCCACGACCGATCACCTCGACGGACGGAAGCCCGCCGCAAGCTTCGGTGGAGTCGTAGACGATTTGCTGGATGTAGCTTCCGTTGTGGATGAAGCCATTCGGATCCTTCAGGGCTACCTGGTAGTTGTACGCACACTTGAGAAGCGTCTCATCGAAGCTTTGATAACGGTTCGGGAAGTTGCTCCCCTGACCATTGTCGTTGAACCAGTAGGGATACGACGCATCGTCGTACAAGATCGGAGCTCCGAGCGTGTTTTCCGCGTAGTCCTGGATCGCGGCGTAGAGCTCGCCGGTCAACGTGTTGATATTGGTGAAGCTCTCGCCTGGCGAGCCGCCGAGCTCAGCGAAGCTGTCGCCGCCGCCGTGGCACGACTGACAGTTGGCGATGTCGGGAATCCAGGTGTGGGCTTCGCCGTTCTCGGCGTTCTGCATGTGACAGCCCTCACAGGTCGAGAACTCGTCGGGGTGTGAGGGGAAGGTATTGCGCGGGATGTACTCGTTGCCCTCGTACTCGTAGCCCGCTTGCGCCTCGGTTCCGAACAACGAGCCAGCAGCCGCGTAGTAATGGATGTTGACGAAGCCGAGGTTCCCCGCATCGATGCGGTTCTGCAAGGTCGGACCCGAGCTGCGACCCTGATGGCAGACGAGACACATGTTGCTGCTGCCGAACATCGAGAGGCTCGGATCGGTTTGCTCCGCGTCGTTCACGGGGAACGCCACCGGCTCGAGATTCGCAGCAAACGCAGGGTTGAAATACGTAGAAGGCGACCCGGTGTGGCAAGCGCTGCACTCGAGGCCGAGCGGCAGTGGCTGAGCGGTCTCGACGAGGCCGAGGGAGGCATATTCGAGGAAGCCCGGTGCCGAGTGACATTGCGTGCACGGCGGGTCGACCGCGCCGTCTTCGTCCCAGTGACGCCAAGGCTCTCCGGTCATGTTGCCGTGTCCACTTCGCGACCATTGATCGTAGATGTCCGCGGCCGGTCCTTCGGCGAGCGTGTAGCCTTCGGAACCATCGGCCTCGATGTCTTCGGGAGGCGCACCGCCTGCGCCGGCCGCACCACCATCTCCCGGTGCGACGGCCTTGAACTTCAAGACGGTGGTCTCGCTGATCGTGATCGCTTCGCCGTCGTACTCGGGCGATCCCTCACCGGGCTCGCTGAGGTCGGTGGTGTAATAGATCGTCGCCGCGTCGCCCGACGGTCCTCTGGCGATCAGCTCGACGTCGATGCTGCCTGCAAACGAGGTGCTCGCCGGCTGCGCGTCGATGCAGAGCTCGTCGGTGCACGGGTCGAGGCCGCCTCCGGATCCACCGGTGCCGCCCATGCCGGCAGTGCCACCGGTACCCGCCGTACCGCCAGTACCCGCGGTGCCACCGGTACCTGCCGTACCGCCGCTGCCGCCATCACCGTCGTCGTCGGAGCACCCGGCCACCGCAAGCGCTGCGGTGAGAATTCCCGTCAGTACAAATCGAATCAACCAAGGCTTTTTCATGTGCATGACCCTCTTATCCCAATCTCCCGTCATTCCAGGTGCCGAGTGTCTCCATTTCGGGGCAAAAATCAAAGGATTGTCGTTGAAAAACGCTTTCAATACTCGCCGACGGGCGCGCGAAAATTCTGCGCCTGATCTCGAAGTTTGCGTCACGATTTTGTCGCTTCCGACGAGATCGCACGAACAACCCTTTCATGGCCGGGATCGATGCAAGACCAATACCAAGATCAGCTCAGTCGGGAGCGCGCGTGCGCAGTCCGAGCGGCGTCTCCAAAGCGCGCGTCGTCGCACGGTCGACGAGGCTACGCATGAGATACATTTGCTCAGCACCGAGCCCCTGTCCGATCAACGTGGCGCCGTAGACGAATCCGAAGAGCGCAATCGCGGCCGGCACGATCAAGAACGACCAGGGAGTCTGGCCGAGGGTATACTGAACGATACCGTACGAGAGGCCGCCGAGCGCGACGATCGCAAGCAGAATGTAGACCCCCATGAACAGCGTCCAAACGTTCGGATGCGGGGAAAACCGGCCGATGATCGCCGAGCCGTCCGGCTCTTCATCCACTTCGAGATTCAAATAAGGTGACCAGAAAGTTCGCCCTGCGTCGCTCATTTGGACGACTGCGTGCTTGCGAAACACCTGCCCGCGCAAATCGCCGGCGTCGCTTTCGAGCAAAGCGCGCAGCGAGCCGAGCCATCGTTCGGGCGAGACCGGAAGCTGAAGCCGAAACCGCGGCCGCATGCGGGGAGGCGCCATGGAGCCGAGGATACCGGATCGGCGCCAGAGGCCGGACGCGAAAAAAATGCGCCTCG
>CAZBWQ010000012.1:0-62119 GCA_964495565.1 uncultured Sandaracinaceae bacterium
CTGCCTCGAGGACATATCTGTTCGGCCGCACCGTCAGCACGAGCTCTTTCGCGCTGCGTGGAGCAGCGATCGATCGAAATCGGCCTCTCCTCGAGGATTGCCGCCGGGCCGTCGGGTTGTTGCAACCGGCCCCAGCTCCGAGCGCCTTGCGGGAGGCGCTCGAGCCGATCCGCGCAGCCGCGGCCGGACCTCACAGCCGCGCCTTCTATCTCAAAGGCCCCCTCGGGCTCGGCGCGAGCTCTTGTCTTCGGGGGCTTCGCGAGGAGCTCCGGCCGCCGGTCTTGCTCGAAATCGGTGCGGTCCCCGGCGGGCTCGAGCCGCTCGGAAGCCTCCGGCTCGCGTTGCTGAAATCTTGGCGAGCCCTCGAACCGAGCCGACGGAGCTTGAAGGGCTCGGAGCCGCACGTCGCCGAGGCGCTCAAAGCCATCGCGTGCGCGACGCCACCACCGCGTGCCGCCGCGATCGACGCCTTGCAGTCGATCCTGCAGACGTTGGGACGCGGTGGGCTCCTTCCTTGGATCTACATCGACCGTCTCTCGGCCGTCGACCCTGGCACCCTCGACGTGTTGGGAGCGGCTCTCGGCCGCGAAGCCTCCGCTGCGCTGCTCGTGGTGCGTACGAACGAATCGAGCATTCCGGCCGAGCTGCGTGGGATCACGCCCAGTATCACGCTCGACTTGCCGTCACTCGAGCCGCGCGAAGCCCTGTCGATGGCCAGCGCCATTCTGGGTCCGGACGCCGACTTCGAGGTTGCGAAGCAGCTCGTCATCACCGGCGGGCTCAGCATGCTGGGAATCACCGAAGCCGCACGAACGATGATCGCCACCGGGGATCTCGTCCACGACGGCCACCGGTTCGTGTTTCGCGACGAGCACGCGGAGCGACGTCAGTTTCTAGGGCCCCGCGCGTTGCTCGAAGAGCGATTCGGCATTCTCGACAGCTCCTCGATGCGGTTTCTCGAAATCGCGTGCGCGGCCCTCCCCGCCTCGTCCGCCCAGGTGATCGACGTCGCCGTGGCCCTCGATGGCATCGCCGAGGATCCGCGCCGCAGAGCGCTCGCTGCCCTGATCAACGATGGGCTTTTGACGCCCCAGGCCAAACCCGCCTCCGAGCTCTTGCGAAGGGCGATCGTGCAACGGATGCCGCCTGCACGCCGCACCGAGGTGTATCGCTTCGTCGCGCAGGCGTTGCACAGCGCCGAGCCTCTCGTCGGCCCTTCCATGGCAGCCACGGTCGGGGCTTACCTCTGCGAGGGCGGCGATCTCGAGCGCGGCACGAGCGCGATCTTGGAAGCAGGATCGCTGGCCGCGCGCCTCGGCTATGGAAGCGCAGCCGTGAGGCTCGCAGCGGCAGCCGTACAGTACAAGCCCGACTCAGACACCCGCTCCGTCGCTTCGGACATCAGTCGCGCCGTCCGGGTGTCCTCCGGTCCGCCAGACGAGGAAGACCCGGATCGTCCCACCATGCCCGTGGTGGGTGCGCCGTCGCCGCACCCGCCGATCGAGCTGGTTCGGGCGCTCCAGGACGGCGATCATGCACGGTTCGACGCGCTGATCGACGCTTCGATCGCCGCCGGTGGCGACCTCACCGGCGCCCACTGCCTGCGTGTGTTCTCGTACGTCGCCCGGCGGGACCTGGACGCCGCCAAAGACGCGCTGACCGCCGCAGCGACGAGCCCCGACCAGGGAACCACCTCGAAAATTCGCTTCGCCTTGGCGTCTGCGTGCCTCCACTTGGCCCACGGGCGCGCTCGAGACGCGATGATCGACGCGTTGGAAGCGCTGGCGATGGCGCGGACGCGCCAGGATGAGTCCGCCGAGGCCGCTGCCTTCCAAATGGTGTCCGTCGCTTCGGCCGCAGCAGGTCTGCGCCCCGAGGCCGAAGGGCTAGAGCACGCGGCGGGGCCGGTGGCTAGTTGACTCCAGCCCTGCGTGTTGGATACGAGCCGAGCACCTTGAGAAAGGTCGTCACCGACGCGAGCTCGCGCAACGCGTCTTGGGTGGTCTCGCGATCGACGTTCCCCTCGAAATCGACGTAGAAGATGTACTCGAAGGGCGTGTCGGGCTTGGGCCGAGACTCGATCTTGGTGAGATTCAAACCCCGTTCCGCGAAGATCGTGATGCATCGAGCCAGCGCGCCCTGCTCGTGGATCGTCGAAAAGATGAGCGACGTCTTGCACGCGACACCAGGCTCGTGGTGCGCCGGCTCCGAGGCCACGATCACCATCCGCGTGTAGTTCTCCGGGTGATCGGCGATGCCACGGCGCAGGATCGGCAGACCATGCAGCTTCGCAGCCTGCTCGCTCGCGATCGCCGCTTGGCTCGGATCGCCGTCCTTCTTCACTTTTTCCACTGCCATGGCCGTGTCCGTGAACGCTTCGACGTGGCAGTCTTCGAGCGTCGCCAGGAATGCTCCGCACTGCGCCAGGGCGACCGGATGCGAGAACACACGGCGAACGTCCCGGATCGGGACGTCGGCCGCTCCGATCAGGCAGTGCGCAATCGGCTGAAACTCTTCGCCCACGAGGAACAAGCCCATCTCGGCGAGCAAGTCGTAGCTTTCGTTGATCGACCCGGCGATCGAGTTCTCGATGGGAAGCACGGCGTAATCGACCGTGCCGTCCTTCAGCGCCTCGAGCATCGCGCGAAAGCTGTGATATCCGACGCACCGTATCGGCTGGCCCCGACGGGCGAAATGGCGCATCGCCGCGAGCTGGCTGTACGCACCCTCGGAGCCTTGGTAGCCGACCGCGAGCTCTCGCTTCACCTCGTCCAAAGTCGCTCGCCTCAATCTCGGAAGTTGACGAACTGAAGAGGCAGGTCGAAATCCTGCTCTTTGAGCAGCGCGATCGCCGATTGCAGGTCGTCTCTCTTCTTACCGGACACGCGGACCGCATCGCCCTGAATGGATGCCTGCACCTTCATCTTGCTGTCTTTGATCGCTTTGACGATCTCTTTTGCTTTTTCCGTCGACACGCCTTCTTTGAGCTTGATCAGCTGTCGCCAGGTGTTGCCTCCCGCCGGCTGCGGGGTCTGCGGATCGAGCGACTTCAGTGACACCTGGCGCCGCACCATCTTGGTTTCGAGCACGTCGCGCGCCGCGTCGAGTCGCCCCTCGCTATTGGACCGGAGGACGATGCCCTCGTCCGTCTTCTCGATCGTGGTGTCGGTTCCCTTGAAATCGTAGCGCTGCGCGATCTCTTTGCTGGCCTGATTGGTGGCGTTGTCGACTTCGTGCTGATCGAGCTTGGAAACCACGTCGAACGACGGCATGAGCACCTCCGTACGCGGACCATATCATGCGGACGATTTGCGGCGAGCCGTCTTTTGCGGCTCCGGCTCCGAGTCCGAGCTCACGAGCGGCGAGAAGAAGTTGTCTTTCTTGGTGTACTCGTCGACGCGAAACGCGAATTTGTAGCTCGGCGCCGAACGCATGTTGCAATCGGTCCGCTCACAGAAACGGCAGGTCGTGCCCACGGGCACCGCCATCTTCTTGGGGTCCGCGAACGGCATGTCGTCGGCATAGGCAAAATGCTTCGCGTTGTCGGCGTGAGTGCCGAGACCGATGCTGTAGGTGGTCCCCTTCACCAGCGATCCTCGGTGCGGCTCGCTCACGACCTTCGCGAAGCAGAAGTACGTCGAGCCGTCGGGGAACGCGGAATACTGCTTGGTGATGACGCTCGGCGTGAGAAACGCCAAATGGACGGCCATCTTGGGACACGAGCCCCCCTGGTGCGGAAAACGAATGCCGTCCCCGGAATAGCGCTTCGAGATGTTGCCCGCGACGTCCACACGGAGGAAGTGCATCGGCACACCTCGACGGCGCGGGTCGGACAGATTGCACATGCGATGGGCCACCGTTTCGTAGGAGGATTCGAACGATTGCGCGAGAAGCTCGACGTCGTACCGCGTGTTCGTCACCTCGCGGTAGAACTCCGGGTACGGGAGCAGCAAGGCGCCCGCGAAGTAGTTGGCCAAGTGAATCTTCAACAGCCTGCGGGTCTCGGCATGCTGACCGCTGTACCCCTCCAGAATGGGACGGTGCAGCTTCTCTTCGTCGAAGAGCGCGAGCGCGACGGTGTGGGCGAGCTGAAATTTCAGCCTCTGCTCGAAGAGATCGCTCGAAATGCAGAGGACACGATCGTCGGGGTTCCACATGCGGATCACCGAGCTGTCCGATCGCTCCGCTGCTCGCTGGACCCGCACGCCCAGTTGATCGAAGAGCGCCTGTTCCAGATCGACGCTCGTCACGCGTCGGCCGAGCGCCGCATCACGACGAAACTGTTGTGCACGTTCCTCCAGCGCTTCGAACCAGTTGTCGTTGCGCTCGAGAAAATCGGTCACCTCGTCGTAGGGGCTGTAATCGAATCGAAGGGAGTCGTCGTCGCTTTGTTGCTCTCGCTGGGCGAGGCTGGCGAGCACGTGATCGAGCTGGCTGCGGGTATTCTTGTAGAGGTTGAAAAGCGCGGTGATGGTCGCGACCATCCGAGGCTCTGCGCTGATGCTGGCCAGATCATCCTCGCTGAGATTGAGCGAGCGCAGGAGGGGCTCGTCGAGCAAGCGCGCCAACCCGTCATCGACCCGCCGCTCTCCCAGGCTGTGCATGAAATCCTCGACCGCGACGTCGTAGAGCTCGAGGGCTTGGAACAGCAACGGAAGCTGGACGACGCGTTTTCCCTTCTCGATGAGGCTCAGGTAAGCGGGGGAGATCTGGAGTCGGCGCGCCACCTCGCTTTGCTGCAGCCCGCGCCGCATGCGCAGCTCGCGAAGCCGTTGTCCCATGGCGGCATTGGTCTCGGCCATCTCAGGCTTTTACCGCAGTTTTACAAAATCAACCAGGGGCGGAGCCCCGCGAAAAGCGGCGTTTGACGGGGGCTTGACCGGCCTCGCGCCTGTGGTAATCGGAAGAAGCTGGGCTCGACCGTGTGAAGCTGTAAAGGGCACCGCAACGGTCACACGGGCCCGAAGCGCAACCCAACGAAAAACGAGGTAGGCTTCTGCCCCTTCGGGTGAACCGCACAGGAAAGGACCGGCGAATGGCGGAGTACGGCAGGCGGGATCGCGACAAACCGTGGATCATGCGCACCTATGCGGGGCACAGCACGGCGGCCGCATCGAACGAGCTCTATCGAAAGAACCTCGCCAAGGGGCAGACCGGGCTCAGCGTGGCGTTCGATCTTCCGACGCAGACGGGATACGACGCGGACGATCCAGTCGCGCGCGGCGAGGTGGGCAAAGTCGGCGTCCCGATCTCGCACCTGGGTGACATGCGCGCCCTGTTCGAGGGGTTGCCACTCGACCAGATGAACACCTCGATGACGATCAACGCGACGGCGGTGTGGCTCCTGTCGCTCTACATCGCAGTCGCCGAGGATCAGGGTGTCGATCAGCGGGTGCTTCGAGGGACTACCCAAAACGACATCATCAAAGAGTATCTGTCGCGCGGCACCTACATCTTTCCGCCCGCCGCATCGATGCGGCTGATCACGGACCTCATCACCTACACCGTGAAAGAGGTCCCGAAATGGAATCCGATCAACATCTGCAGCTACCACCTCCAAGAGGCGGGTGCGACACCCACCCAGGAGCTCGCCTACGCGCTCGTCACGGCCATCGGCGTGCTGGATGCGGTCAAGGCGACGGGCCGCGTGCCCGACAGCGAGTTCGGCAACGTGGTCGCCCGGATGAGCTTTTTCGTGAACGCGGGCATCCGCTTCGTGGAAGAGATGTGCAAGATGCGAGCGTTCGTCGAGCTCTGGGATCGCGTGACGCAAGAGCGTTACGGGGTCACCGATCCGAAACAACGTCGTTTTCGCTACGGAATTCAGGTGAACTCGCTCGGCCTGACCGAGCAGCAGCCGGAAAACAACATCATTCGTATCGTGCTCGAGATGCTCGCCGTGACCCTGAGCAAGGATGCGCGCGCCCGCGCGATCCAGCTTCCCGCATGGAACGAGGCCCTCGGGCTCCCGAGGCCGTGGGATCAACAGTGGTCTTTGCGTGCACAGCAGATCCTGGCGTACGAGAGCGACCTTCTCGAGTACGCCGATTTGTTCAACGGGAGCGAGGTCGTCGAAAAGAAGACCCGAGAGTTGGTCGACGCGGCTTGGGAAGAGGTCCAAGAGGTGCTCGAGCGCGGTGGGGCCGTCGAGGCGGTGGAGACGGGCTACATCAAGCAGAAGCTGGTCGAGTCGAACGCCGCCCGCCTCCGTGCCATCGAGAGTGGGGAGCAAGTCGTGGTCGGCGTGAACAAGTACGTCGAGGGCGAGCCTTCACCACTCACGGAAAACCTCGGCGAAGCCATTCTGACGGTCGACCCCGAGGTCGATTCACGTCAGCGCGAGGCCCTCGCCCGCTGGAAAGAAGAGCGTGACGCCGCGGCGGTCGAAAAGGCCCTCGAAGAGCTCCGGCGCGTTGCCAAGACCGACGACAACATCATGTTGCCTTCGATCGCGGCCGCGCACGCGGGTGTGACCACGGGGGAGTGGGCACACGCGCTCCGGGAAGTCTGGGGCGAGTACCGCGCTCCGACCGGGGTCGCGGGCGCAACGACCAAGAGCTCGGCTTCCGGTGCGGCCGCCGAGACGATCGGCCGGCTTCGGGAACGTCTCCACGAGCTCGAAGCCCGCATGGGCAGGCGGCCCAAGCTGCTGGTGGGCAAGCCCGGTCTCGACGGGCACTCGAACGGCGCCGAGCAGATCGCCATCAAGGCGCGCGACGTCGGCTTCGACGTGGTCTACGAGGGAATTCGCGTCTCGCCTGCGCAAATCGTGGCTTCGGCGCTCGAGGAAGGCGTGCATCTCATCGGGCTGAGCATTCTGAGCGGCTCTCACCTGGCGCTGGTTCCCGAGGTCGTGAAGAAGCTGCGCGAAGCAGGGCTCAGCGACGTGCCGGTCGTGGTCGGCGGCATCATCCCCGATGCCGATGCGGCAAGGCTGCGCGCCGAAGGAGTCGCCGCCGTGTACACCCCGAAGGATTTCGAGCTCGACCAGATCATGAGCGACTTGATCGATTTGGTGGACCGCCAGCATGCCGCCGAGTGAAGCCGGCGACGACGCAAGACGCGTGATGGCGGCCGACAAAGCGGCCGTGTCGCGCGCGTTGAACGTCGTCGAAGACCGCCGGCCCGAATCACATACGCGTGTCGCCGAGCTGTTGGCCGCGCTCAAGGACGCGCCCAAGGCGGCGGAGGGCCACCGCGTCGGGTTGACGGGGCCCCCTGGCGTCGGAAAGAGCACCCTGACCTCGGCGCTCGCACGCGGGCTGCGACAGCGAGGCCGCACGGTCGGCGTGGTCGCGATCGATCCTTCGAGCGTCCGCTCGGGCGGCTCTCTGTTGGGGGACCGAGCCCGGATGAGCTTCGACCCGACCGATGGAGGGCTGTTCGTGCGCTCCCTCGCCACCGCCGGCGAAGTGGGAGGCCTGGCCTACGCTGCCAACTCCGCGGTTCGGGTGTTGGCCGCGGCCTACGACGTCGTCGTGATCGAAACGACGGGCGTCGGCCAATCCGAAATCGACATCATGCACGTCGCGGACACCGTGGCGCTGGTCATTCAACCCGGGAGCGGCGACGTGCTCCAGTTTCTCAAAGCCGGAATCATGGAGATCCCCGACGTGCTCGTCGTGAACAAAGCCGACCACGAGGAGCTCGCCAAGCGCGCCGTCACGGATCTGCGCGGCGCCCTTCGAACGGCCCAAGCCGTGGGGGCGGGCTCCGCCTCTTCCGGCTGGGAAACGCCGATCGTCCCCACCAGCGCCACCAAGGGCACCGGAATCGACGCCCTGATCGACGCGCTCGACGATCACCGGGAATTCCTCGGCGCGGCTTTGTTCGACCGACGACGCCGGGGCGAGGTGCAGTGGGTTTTGGAGCTTTTTCGGCGCAAGCATGGCGAGCACGGCGTTTCGACCCTAGGTGGCCCGTCGAAGCTCCGTAGCCGCGCCGAACGAGACCTCGATGGCGGACAAACCCCATTGAGGCTATGCGAACAACTGAGCCGAGAGTACTTGGTGACCCTCGGCGCCACCTCGTGAGGAACAGATGAGTGAACGTCCTGATATCGCGTCCGAAGCTCGAGAGATCATCCAAGCGATCGAGCACCTCTACCAGCGCGCTCACGACAACGTCAAAGCCAAGGTGTCCGAAGGCGATCGGATCAGCGCGAAGAAGCTGAACCAGAATCAGCTCGCGGCGCACGCCGTGGCGTACCTGGCCACCGAGCTCGAAGCCTGCCGGCAGTTGGCCGCATGGGCAAACCACGTCGGGGGCGAGTACGAGGGCAAAGTCGCTCGCGCGTACATCGGCGAGGTAGCTCGTTCTCTGCCGGGAGGTGTGGACCTCGGCCCTTGCGAGAACATTCCGTTGAGCGACCTCGGCATCACCGAGGGAGACCTCAAGGAGACGGTCATGATGCCTTCGGTGATGGCCTTTTCTGCACAGCACGCAAACGGCGACGTGTACCTCGAGCTCGCGGCGCATGCTCGCGACCACGGCTTTCCAAACCGCGGCTTCGACGACGAGATGCTCGAGGAGATCAAGTCGCAGTTCGCGAAGTTCGTCGACGCAGAGGTCATTCCCCGGGCGCAGGACATCCATCGGCAAGACGTCTTGATCCCGATGGACATCGTCGATCAGATGAGCGAGCTCGGCGTATTCGGTCTGACCATTCCCGAGGAATACGGCGGGCTCGGCATGAGCAAGGTCGCCATGTGCGTCGTGACCGAGGAGCTTTCGCGGGGCTACATCGGGGTCGGCTCCCTCGGCACGCGGGCGGAGATCGCCGCCGAGCTCATCCTGGGCGGAGGCACCGAAGAGCAAAAGAAGCACTGGCTCCCGAAGATCGCCGCTGGCGAGGTGCTCTCGACGGCCGTGTTCACCGAGCCCAACACCGGCTCGGACCTGGCCCATCTGAGCACGCGAGCGGTCAAGCAGCCCGATGGCAGTTACGTGGTCAACGGGCAGAAGACTTGGATCACCCACGGAGCACGCGCGGACTTGATGACGCTCTTGGCGCGCACCAACCTCGACGAGCCCGGTTATCGGGGGCTTTCCATGTTTCTCGCCGAAAAGACGCGGGTCGGCCAAGGCGAGCACCCCGAGTTTCCGGACGAGGGCCTGACCGGCACCGAGATCAAGGTGCTGGGCTATCGCGGCATGAAGGAATACGAGATCGCCTTCGAAGACTTTCGGGTCCCTGCCGAGGCTCTGCTGGGCGGCGAAGAGGGAGCTGGTTTCAAGCAGCTCATGCGAACCTTCGAGAGCGCCCGCATCCAAACCGCTGCGCGGGGTGTCGGTCTCGGACAAGCCGCGCTCGAGGATGCCATCCTATACGCGACGGAGCGTGAGCAGTTTGGCGGGCCCATCTTCCAGTTCCCGCGGGTGGCCCGCAAAATCGGCCGCATCCTGACGCGAGTCGAAGCCGGACGTCAGCTCACGTACTTCAGCGCACGCGAGAAAGATCAGGAAAAGCGGTGCGACCTCGAGGCCGGCATGGCGAAATTGCTCGCGACGCGTGCTGCGTGGGAGGCCGCCGACGCCAACGTCCAGATCCACGGCGGAAACGGCTACGCGGAGGAATACACCGCGTCGCGGCTCTTGGTCGATGCCCGCGTGTTGAGCATCTTCGAGGGCGCGAACGAGATTCAAGCGCACGTGGTCGCACGCCGGCTTCTCGAAAGCTGACGAGCGGACCCGCAGCGGCCATACTCCGCGGCGATGGGTGCCGACCGCGTTGGCGGCAGGCGGCGTCTCGTGGGCGTCGCCTTCGCCTTCATCCTTTTGCTGCAGGTGTTCGTGGCGGTCTTGGGGATCGCCGACCAGTGGACACGCGGCCACAATGGGTGGAACGGAGCGGCGTACCACAACGCGGCCCGGAACACGTTGCGCTGGAACGTGCTCTTTCCTCTCCAGTACGAAACGGCGAACGTGCCGCCAAGCGACGAGAAGCTCTACACGCACGCGCCGTTGGCGCTTCATCTGCACAACGTCGCGAGCCTCGCGATTTTCGGCGACCGAGAGCTTTCGATCCGCTTGGTGGCCGCGTTCTGGAACGTCGCCGCGCTGTGCATGCTCTTCGCGACGGTCAGACGGCTCTGGGGCGATGGGCACGGACTGCTCGCCTCCGCCGTCTACGTCGCGCTTCCGATCAACGCCATCTACACGAACATGGCCAACCACTCCGCGGGCTTCATCTTCTGGAGCCTCCTCACGCTCTACCTCTACGTGCGCGCGGCGCGGGCGCCCCCCTGGACCACGGACCGTTTCGTCGGCTTTTTGGGCTGCTTCGCCGTGGCGGCGACGTGGGACTGGCCCGCTTACTACGTCGCCGCTTGCATCGCGCTCCACTGGGCTTGGACGGCCTGGAGTCGCGGACGGGCTGCGGCCGCCGGCTCCACGTGGCAGCTCGTGGCCTTCTGCATCTGGGTCTTGGCTTGGTTCGGCGGACACTTCGCGCTCGTGCAGGTGTTGACCGGAAACCTCGACGAGCTGACCGGGACGTTCAATGCACGGCGAGCCCTGTCGTTCGAGAGGTTCCGGACGCATCTGATGGTCGTCCCCGAGCTGATGTTCACGCTGCCGATTCTCGGGCTTTGCGCGGCGTGGGCGGTCGCGTGGATGGTGCGGGCGAGCCGTGGCGTGGCGCGAATCCGAGACTTGGTGCCGATCGCGTTCGTCGTGGCCGGAGTGATTCACTACTGGACGTTTCGCTGGAGCGCGGTCGTCCACTCGTACTGGGCGTGGCCGGCTCTGCCTGGGGTCGCGATCATGGTGGCGTCGTCCGTGTTGGGGGCGGCGCGCTGGATTCGCCGCAAAGCTGGGCTCGTCCCGAGCTTATCGGTTGCGCTGGTGCTTCTGCCTTTGGCGATTCGCAGTGTGCAAATCGTACCGGAGGGAAGATACGTCGGCGGCTCGATGTGGTTCTTCACGCCCGTGCGGGGCTACACCGACACCTATGATTCCGGAAGGGCCGAGCTGCGTTTCGCCGAGCGGGTGAAGGCATGGACCGACCGGGAGACCGGCGCGCAGTTGCACGTCAGCTTGAAGCCGCGTCGCCTGGAGCCTCGGTTCGACATCACCTTGGATCGCGTCACCCATCGCTGGTCCCAAAATCCCCGGCCGACCATGCCCAGCGCCCAAGGAGCGAGGTCTTGGGTATTCTTGGCGGCGGTCGAGGCATTTTCCGACGAGGAACGCGTGCGGATGGCTGCGCGGCATCCGTACTGGCAGTACGGGGACTACTTCATGCTGGATCTTCGGCGCCAAGGGCCCGACATTCGGGTTTGGAAGCTCACCGCCCTGCCCTTCGATTTTCGGTGGTGGCTCTTTCACAGCCCGTTCGAGCCCGCGGCGCGTGCGACCCGGATGATCGCGCGAGAGCAAGAGCTCGGCGAGAGAGTGGCGGAGCTCGATGAACCGTAGCAAGTGGATGCAGGCGCTCGCCGTGGCTTCGTCGGCCTACGTCGGATGGACGTTGCTCCTCGTCGCCGACGTGATTCGGCCGCTCCGGATGTCGTTCGCCCTTCTCGGCGAGCTCTGCTTCATCGCGCTTGTCGGGTCGATTCCGACGGCGCTGGTGCTCGGTGCCGCTCGTCGCGTGGGAGCCTCGGGGCGAACGGTCACGGTGACCTCCACGTTCTTCGCGGCGCTCCTGACGGTGATGCTCGGCTGGGAACATACCGATTTCCTGCTGTCCGGACCCCAGTGGATCGAGCATCCTCGACGAGATCTGCTTCGATTGCTCCTCGTCGGGCTGGCCGGCGTGGCCGGCGCAGGCGGTTGGCTCTGGGTGGTGTGGGGGACGCGTGTCGGCCAGCGGCGGCGGATGGGTCTCTGGCTCCTCGCGACGGCACTCGTGATCGCCGTCCTGACCGTCGCGATGAGGCGATTTCGCGCCTACGACTATTCGATGGCGCAGCTCGTCTTTCCGGCAGCGCTCTTGAGCGCCGCCGCGGTGCATCTGCTGTTTCGCCGGACGGCGTATCGCGCCGTGCTGGTGAGCTTGACCGTCATCGGTGTGACGCTGGGCCTCGTGACGCGGCTCGTTCCTTCTTTGGCCGCGACCGGTCAACGCGAGCTGGTCGCGCACGGCCGCGCGAGCGCCCTCGTGACGCTGTACGTATTGCCCCGATGGCGCGGGAAACCCTCGTGGATCCCGACAGGCGAAACCTGCCCAGAGCCGAAACCGGTGATCGAGGACGAGCCCCTCGGGATCGCACCCGATGCGCGTCGAAACGTGATTCTGATCACCGTGGATGCGCTTCGCAACGACGTGATCGAAGCCACCGTGGACGGCCGCGCGGTCATGCCGGAGCTATCTCGCTGGGCGAGGCGTGGGCTTTCGTTTCAAAACGCGACGACCACCTACCCGGCGACCTTGTTTGCCATGGGAAGCGCATTCACCGGCTTGAGCCCTGCCGAGCTCTACCTTTCGCCCGGCCTTCCGGAAACGATCTTCACGCGCTCCCGCCAGCGCGTCGAGCGGCAAATCGTCGTGTGGCCCGACGTGAGCTGGTTTCGCCTTCCCATCGTGAGCGAGCTCCTCGCTCCTGGCATCGAGGCACACTTCGCCACGACCGACGCGAGAGCGACCGACGCCGTCATCGCCAGGCTTCGGTCTGCACGCGCCGAAAACGCTTCGGTGATCGCTTGGGTTCATTACTATTCTCCTCACGATCCGTACGTCCCTCAGGCGGGCTTCTCCTTCGGAGCAACGAAGAAGGCCGCCTATTTGAGCGAGGTCGGCTACTTCGATGCGCAGCTCGGTCGATTGCTCGAGTATCTGCATCAGGATGGTTGGCTCGAGGACAGCCTGGTCATTTTCTTTTCGGATCATGGTGAGGCTCTCGGCGAGCGATCCTATTGGGGCCACCACGTGTACCTCGACGGCTGGATGGTCGACGTGCCTCTGGTGATGTGGCACGCCGGTCTCCCGGCTGCGCGAGCCCCGGTGGGTGCGAGCCTCGCCGATGTGGGGCCTACGGTGCTCCATTTCCTGGGGCTCCCAATTCCTGCGGACATCGACGCGCAAAGCCTGCTCGCGATCGACCCGCATCGAGTCGATCGACCGACGTTTTCCGAAGCTTTCCCCGTCCGCGGACGGGAGCTCTTCGATAGCTTTCGACTTCCCTCGCTCGACGACGCCGCCATCGAGCGCCGGCTTCGAGCCATTCGGGTCGCCAACAGAGGCTACGAGCCGAAAGGCGCAGTCACGCAGGATCGCTTCCGATTGATCCACCACCGTGACGCGGACGCATGGCTCCTCTACGAGCGACGACCCGGCGGAGACGACATGCTGGTTCCCGCCGGCCGCGCGGGCGCGATGACCGACTTGCTCCGCGGCCGGCTCCTCGAGTGGGAGGAGGCGCAACGCAGACGAATCGAATGCCGACTGCAGATCAAGGCGGAATGATGCCCGTCAGCTCGTCCTGCAAGACGACCGTGTCCGTCGACGTCACCGCCCCATCGGTCATCGTGAGCTGCGCTTCGTGGACCCGAATCGCCGCATCGCCCGACACGCTCGTCGCGTAGAGTTGCACGACCAGCTGCCCCGCATCCTGCGGCACGCCGATCTCGTATCGGAGCTGCCATCGCGACCCTCGAGGCACGCGCGCCTTCCGCCGGACGAGCTTCGGATATCCGTCGAGGAACGTGTCGTGGTGAAAGTCGACGACCGCGTGATCGCCCTCGATTTCGAGGTCGAGGTCGACACGAAGCACGGTCTGCGCTGGCACTCGCAGGTATTGTCCACCGATCAGCAGCTTCTTCCCTTCGGATGCCGCGACGCGCACCACCGGGTCCGCGAGTAGCTTCAGGGCGCCGGACTCGGCCAAGGTGCGGCTGGCCGAACGGGTCAGCCGTGCGGTTTCCATGAGGAGCTGCGTCTCCCTGGCCGTCGGCGCTTCGGTGTGCCGATTGGCTCCGAACCGCAGACCGTCGTCAGGCACGGTCTTCACGCACGGCGGGAAGGACTCGTTGCAGATCACGACGGCTCCCCGAGGTTCCCACATCATGATCTTGCGGGCGTAGGTATTGCCCGCGAACACCGGGCGGCCCTCCTCGTAGTCGCGGAACCAACTTCGTCCGAGGAATCGCGGCTCGCTCGTCTCCATCCCGAGGAGATCCAAGATCGAAAGAGGCGTATCGACGTGTCCGTACAGCGTATCGATGCGCCTGGCGTGCGGCTCGGGCAGCATCACCACCACGAAGGACCAACTCTGGGACAAGAGCTTCTGCGTCGCGTCCTCGATGCCGCTCAGCCCAGCCGATTCGTCCGAAGTGATGATCACGACGGTGTCGCGCAGAACGCCTGCCCGCTCGAGCGTGGACAAGAAGGCCGCCAACGCATCGTCTGCCCAGCGAAAAGCGAGGTCGTGAGCACCCACTCGGTCGCGCTCGGGACCCACACCGGGCACGGTGTAGGGATGATGGGTGCCGACGGTGAGCAGCGTCGCGAAAAACGGGGCGTCCTCGCGATGCAGGGCCGTCACGCGTGCCACGGCTTGCTCGAAAAAGGCCTTGTCGTCGACTCCCCAGTCGGTTCGCGCATAGGACCGTCCGAACCAGGGCTCCCCCAGCACCTCCTCGAACCCTGCCTTCGGCATGAATTGATCCTTCAGCATGAATCCGAGGGGGGCTGCCTGCATGTAGACCGTGGTGTATCCCGCGTCGCGCAAGACCGCGGGCAAGCATCGACGGGCGGTGCCGTATGCCTGCTCGGTCATCTTGGATTGATCGGTGACCAGCTTCGGATAGTCGCCGCACAAGATCCCGTACTCGCCCCGATTCGTCTGTCGCTGATGCGAGATCACCTGGCTCAGCAAGACGTGACGCTGCGCGAGCGCGTCCAACTTCGGCATCCGCGTGCTGGTCCGAATTCCCTCTTCGGCTGCGACCGAAGGCAAGTACGCGGCCGAGGCGCCTTCCACCATGATCAGCAACACGTTGGGTCGACCCTCGAGCGGCCCGATCCAACGACGGCCTCGCAGGTCGGTGGAAAATACCTCTCGCAGATCCGACACGACCCGCGCGGGTCCGATCTCCGTGGGCTTGGCGAGCACCCACGCGTTGGCTTGCAGGGCGTGGCGCTGCCTCCATCCGTCGAAGGCCGGGGACACCGGGAAGAGCATCTGGCCCACGAAGCACGCAACCAACGCGATTCCCCATCCCCGCCACGAGCGCGCGGGGGGCAGCCGGGCGAGGCTGGCTCCGACGATCGCCGCAACCGCCAAGATCCCGAGCAACACCGGATGCCGCACGTGACGCGCGGAGCCCCCGACGAACGTCGCGTCCAAGACGAAGCGCGAGTGGCTCAGCGCATAGAGGGAGTCGAACACCGAGATGAACTCGTACAGCGCAAAGCTCACCACGACGAAGAGAACCGCAATGACGACGGCCAGAGCTCGACCCCACGTCCGATGAAGGCGCAACGAAAGACCGACCAGGCCGATCATGACGAGCGCGGTCGAGGCATCGGCGACGAATCCTCTCGCGTCGACGAGGCGCAGAGTCGAGCGCTTCTCGTACAGCAGCAAGGCCCGCGTGACCCACGGGGTCGCGAGGCAGACCACGACGACGAGCGCCCAGCCCAGTCTTCCCCTCCAGCTCACTCGGTCCGGCTCGATGACGGCAAGTTATGAGCTATGAATCGTCGATGGCAAAGAGTTTCGCACCAGCGGCCGAGCGAAACCGCGAACCCATTCTCGAGGTGTTGCGCCGCGTGCTGCCCCGAAGCGGGCTCGTGCTCGAGGTGGCGAGCGGTACGGGCCAACATGCCGCGTATTTTTCCCATCACCTGCACGCGCTGCGCTGGCAGCCCTCGGATACCTCCGCAGAGGCGCTCCGGAGCATCGAGGCCTGGGTCCACGAAGAAGCCCGAAGCAACTTGCTCCCTCCTCTCGAGCTCGACGTGCGATCGAACGAATGGCCCGTGCGAAGCGCGGACGCGCTGGTGTGCATCAACATGATCCACATCGCGCCCTGGGAGACGAGCGTCGCCTTGTTCTCGGGAGCCCGGAAGCTCCTGCTGGCCGGCGCCCCGCTCGTCACCTACGGCCCCTATCGGCTCCACGGGCGGCACACCGCGCCGAGCAACGCGGCGTTCGACGAAAGTCTGCGTTCGCGGAATCCCCTTTGGGGGATACGAGATGTCGACGAGCTCTCGGAGCTGGCTCTTCGTACCGGGCTCGAGCTCGAGGAACGAGTCGACATGCCCGCGAACAACATGGTTTTGGTGTGGAGACGGATTGGCTAGCCCGGCCGAGGTGCAGTTCGCGCTGGCAAAACCACCCAGCACGGCGCTATACGTCGCATCCAAGGAGGGAACAGCATGGGTGAGCGCCTCAAAGACAAGGTCGCGATCGTGACCGGAGCGAGCCGCGGAATCGGCGCCGCGATCGCAACCAAGATGGCGGACGAGGGTGCCAAGGTAGTCCTGGTGTCGCGGAAGATCGAAGGCCTGACTTCGGTGGCGGACGAGATCCGAAAACGAGGAGGCGATGCGTCGCCGATCGCGTGCCACGTCGGACAGGTGGCGCAACGCGAGGCCATGCTGGAGGACGCGCTTCGCACGTACGGAAAGGTCGACATCCTGGTGAACAACGCGGCGACGAACCCGCACTTCGGGCCGATGCTTTCGATCGAGGAGGCCGCGTGGGACAAGACCTTCGAGGTCAACGTCAAAGGGTACTTCGGGATGACCCAGTTGGTCGCCGGTCATTTGCAAGAGCGAAAAGCCAAAGGCTCCATCGTGAACATCGCAAGCGTGGTGGGACTGATGGCCGCTCCGATGCAGGGCGTCTACGCCATGACGAAAGCGGCGGTCATCTCGATGACCAAGACGCTCGCGATGGAGCTCGGCGGCGCCGGCATCCGGATGAACGCCATCGCTCCGGGCCTGATCGAGACCAAGTTTGCGAAGGTGCTGGTGGACAACGACGAGATCCGCGGAAGCATCGTGAACCGAACGGCCGCTGGGCGGGTGGGTCAACCCGAGGACATTGCCGGCGGCGCCGTGTTCCTGGCTTCCGACGAGTCCGACTACATGACCGGCGATGTCATGGTGATCGACGGCGGCTGGACGCTCGCCTAGAGGAAGCGTCGGCCGACATGGACAACCCTCCACCGGAGCACCCGCGGGCTTCTCGGAAGGCGGAGCTCCTGGAGGAGCGTCTCTTCAATCTTCGCCGCGAAGCGGGTTTTGCCGACGACCCCGCCGAGAGGGCCGCCATCTTCTTTCATTTGGGGTCGCTCTACGAGCACGAGTGCGGTCGTCCGTTGGACGCGATGCATTGCTATCAAGAGGCGACCAGAGCCGCGCCGTCTTTTCAGCCCGCGTGGGTCGCCCAAATGCGTCTGGCCGAACGCGACCTAGGCACGCGCGACGCATACGAGGTGACCACCGCCATGGTCGAATCGGCCCACGATCCGGCTCTCGTTGCCTCGTCACTGGTCGACCTCGCGCTGCGAGCAAACGATCCGATGCCGCTGCTTCGAGCCGCGATCGACACGAGCCCCGAGCCAACCGTCGCAGCGCTCCTCCTCGAATGGCTTGCCAACGCCGAGGGACACACGGAGTCGTTGCGCGAAGCACTCGGAGCACAGGCGCGGCACGCCTCGAGCTCCGAGCTTCGGGGCGCGATTTGGCTCGACCTCGCCCTGCACGAGCTCGAGCAAGGCGACGTCGATGGCGCCCTCGAGGCATTGGAAACCGCGAGCCAGTCGGAGTCCGCGGCGTGGCAGGCACGGCGCCTCCAGCGGCGCATCGCGAAAGAGCACCAACGATGGGACGTGTGGGTGCGCGCCTCGACCGCAATGGCCGAGCGGCTCGAAGAAGCCAGCTCCACCGGCGAGAGCCAGGACCCCCTGAAGATGCCGGTCCCGCCTGCCGAGCGGCTTCCGCTCGCCGGCTTGCTTTGGCAGGACGCGTCGGAGCGGAGCGAGCTCGCGCTCGGAGATCGGGATCTCGCAGGAAGATACCTGGAAAAGGCGCTCGCGCGGACGCCCGATGACGTGCACGCGAGGCTCCGATCGCTGAAGTTGGCCGAAGAGCGTTCGGATCTCGACGTCGTAGCGCAAGCTCGCGACTGGTTTCGACGGACAGCGCCCGCGCATCCCGCCTTCGTCGCACACGAGATTCAGAGCGCGTCGTCGATCGAAGACGACGCCGCCTCGATCGAGACCCTACGCCGGATCGCAGCCGAGAATCCCGGCTCCGCGTACGCGCAGGCCGCCTTGGACGTGGCTTCGATCAGGGCAGGAGCCTGGTCGGAAGTGGCTCGGCCGGGGCGGGATCGAGAAGAAACGCCAGACGAGACGATTCGCCAGCTCCGAATGTGGCGTGCCGCGCTCTTGGACGAACGGCAGCGGACATCAGGCGGCATCTCGGGCCTCGTCGACGCCGCCGCGGTGTCGCCGTGCTGGCGGGCTGCGATCCTGCGCGACGCCCTGGGAATCGCCTTGGTCGCCAAAGACGCCGACTCGATCGAAAGCATCTCGGACGAGTTGCTCCTTTCCGATCTCGACGCCGCGGAGCGCGCTCGCGTGGCTTTGTCGAAGTACGACGTCCGTCGTCACGCAAGAGGGGACATCGACGAAGGGCGACGATTCTTGCGTGAGGCGCTGGATCGCGAAGACGCCGACCCTTGGGTCCCGTTCGTGGCGCGGGTCCGCGGCGCGCTCGACGAGGACGCCGACCTGCTCGCACGCGCCCACGAAGCCCTCGCCGAGCTCACCGAGGGCACGACGCGCAGCGGGCACCTGTGCGCGGCAGCGAGGGCTCACGTGCAGGCGGGCCGGTGGGATGAGGCCGAGCGTACGATTCGATTGGCCATGGAAGCGGCCCCGCAAGACGAGCACGTGGTGTCCCTGCTCGATTCGGTGTTGCGAGGTGCCGACGATCCAAGGCGCGTCGTAGCGGCCGCCGAAGAGCGGGCGCTTCTCGATCCGACGAGCGCCCTGCACGAGCTTTCGCTGTTGTCGGCCGGCGCCCATGCAGAGCGCGCCGGCGATCTCGGAGCTGCACGACGCGCGTACGAAGCGGCCTGCAGGCATGCCCCCGACTCGACCGCGAGCGCATTGGCGCTGGCCGACGTGGGGCGTCGTCAATCCGATGCCCACGCCGCCGGCCTCGCCTACGGCCGCCTCGCCGAGAGCTGCTCGGGAGAAGGGGTCCCGCAGATGTTTTCCCTTTTGCAGGGAGACGCCCTGTCCTCCGCGGAGCACAGCGCGCGCCAAGCGGCGGCGGCCTACGAACGGGCGCTCGAGCACCCGAGCACCGCCCTCGGGGGCGCCGTCGCGTTGCTCACCCTGCCATCGAGCTTCACCAACCCGGAACGACGCGCCGCGGCCGAAGAGACCCTGGGCGACACGGCCGGGTGGGTGGACGCGTCTGGGCCGGATTTCGCCAGCGCGTACGGCGCGCTCCGCGCGGCCCTAGGGCGGCAGGAAGCATCCGCCGGAGAGGCCTGGCTGCAGCTGGCGGCATTGGCGCCGACGGACGGCTTGCGTGCCTCCGCCCTGCTTCAGGGGTCCCGTGAGGTTCGGATCGCGCGGGGCGACCAGGCGCTCGACGAGCTCTTCATGTTGGCCGTCGAGGCCGAGCCCTTGGCGGACGCACGGCCGGAAGCGGCCCTGGCCCTCGAGGAGGCATGGGGTCCGGGTGACGACCCGGATGTCCGGGTCGCAACGCTTCGGCGAATCCGGGAGCGCGGCACCGAAACGGGGCGCGGCGCCGTCGAGGCGGCCTGTGCTCGGGCCTCGACCGAAGCCGGCCGGGGTGACGAAGCGGTGGCCTTGCTGAGCCGGGCCTTGGAGCAACGTCCCGACGACTTGGCCGTCTGGGAGATGCTGCGGACCGCCGGGCGATGCGCGCGGCAGTGGCCGATCGTCGCGCAAGCATGCGAGAGGCTCGCGCAGTTCGTCGAGGGCGAGCTGAAGGCGGACCTGCTCGAGGAAGCCGGAGCCGTGCGGCTCGACTACATGGAGCAGCATCAGCAGGCCGAGGATCTGTTCCGGAGCGCCTTGGAGGCAGACCCGAGCCGCGATTTCGCCTTTCGGCGACTGCACGATCTCTTGGTCGAGAAGGAAGACGCCGAAGCGCTCGAAGCGCTGGTCGCCTCTCGCCTCGCCCTTCGTGGTACCGACGATCGCCCCGCTCTCCTCTACGAGCGCGCGCGTCTGCTTCGCGGATTCAGTGACCGGCCGGGAGCGTTGGAGGTGCTCGACGAGCTGTTCGCGGCACGACCCGATCACGCGGGCGCGCTCGCCTTGGCGGCCGAGGTACACGTTTCGCTCGCGCAGTGGTCGGACGCCGTCGACTGTCTCCGACGCCTCGCTCGACTCGACATCCCGGAGGAACAGAAGCGCGTGGCACACTTGGCGGCCGCGGATTTTCTCGAAACGCACCTCGATGCACCGGACGAAGCGCTCGCCGAATTGCGTGCGGTCGAGTGCTCGGGCCTCGCCGACGCCGCGACCCATGCCAAGATCGGAATTCTCGAAGAGGCAGCCGGCCGCGACGAGGCTGCGATCGGCGCGCACAGGCTCGCCCTCGGCGCCAGCCCGACGCATGTTCCATCGATCGAGGCGCTCGCCAGGTTGCTGCAAGGCGACGTCCTGAAGGACGCGGTGGCGCGATTCGAGAAGGCGCTTTGGGAGGAGATACGGGCCGACTCGCTCGACGCGTTTGCCCTCGAAGCGTTGCGCGACGCGGCCCGCTGGCGCGGACACGAGAAGCGCGCAGTGGCGGTGCGAGCCGTCGAAGAGGCGCTTGGTCTCGGGGCAGGCGCGACCGAGCCGTTGGCCATCCGATTGGACGGCGCCTCCCTGAATCGCCTGTGGGACGAAGGCGTGAGCCCGCCGCTGCGCGAGGCGCTCCGCCAGGCCGCTCCCTCGTTACCCAAGCCTCGCGCCCGCGGACGGCAAGCCGAGCCCGGAGACCCGATCTACGTCGCGGTGGCGAGCCTGTGCGCAGAGATCGACGTCGACGTGGGCTCGATCCTGCTTTGCGAAGGCCTGAGCGCGCCCGCGGCCCGTGCAGACGAGGACGGGCGCATCGATTTTTGGATTCCCGCAAAGAGCCGTGACGGCCTCGACGCTCTCGATCGATTCTCGATCGGTCGTCTGGCGTGGGCGGCTCCGCACGGAGCGGCCTGGCTGGTCGCCGACTCGGACCTCGGCGCAGCCGGCAAGATCGCCGCGCTCGTTCGTGCAGCGCGGGCCGAGGTCGAATCGGGCGAGCCCGTGCTCCCCGCAGCCGAAGTCAAGCTCCGGCGCGCGGCGCGGCGACGGGTGCACGAGACGCTGACCGGGACCCGCTTCGGAGCTTCGGACTTGGTGTCGTTCGCGCAAAGCCTTCATCGAGCGGCCGACTGCGCAGGGCTCGTCGTTTGTCGCGACTTCGCCGCCGCGTTGCGGGCTCTGTTGCAGGGTCCGGCAACGCTGTCCTCGCTTCGGGTGTCGCCACGCGCGATGGACCTCACTCGATTCTTGATCGACGCGGAGTCGCCACTGTGGGGGAGCGATGCCTGAAGACGATTTGTCACGAGCCGCCCGCAGCTCGACGCCTCCCTCTTTCGATTTCGACGACGAGGCGATCGCTTCCCTTCTCGACTCGTTCGTCGAAACCCAGACCGGGCCCCAGTCGAAGCACACGAGCCGGCCACCGGATCCAGACGACGCCGGGGCAGGCGTGGCGCAGCGTAGTGTCTTCCGAGAAAGCCTTCACCACGACGCGTTGCCCTTGGTGGGCAGGTCCGGCGATGCGGCCGAGCGCCGGGTCGTGCTGCTCGAGACCCTGGCCGACCGAGCGCTCGGGTCGGCGAAAGCGCGCCTGTTGACGGCGGCCGCGGAGCTGCGTGAGCAGCGAGGAGACCCGGCCGGCGCCCGGCTCCGCTATCAGGAGGCGCTCGATGCGGATGCGCGCGACGTGGTCGCCCTTCGGGCGATTCGCCGTCTTGCGATGCGCGAAGGCGACTGGCACGCCGTCGCGACGACTCTCGAGCGGGAGTCCGGCTTGAGCCTGGCCGTCGCGGAGCGCGCCGCGGCGCTGCGCATGCGGGCCACGATCCTTCTGCAGAGGCTGCACGATCCGGCCAGCGCCGAGCAAGCCGCACGGCGGGCCGCGGAGCTGGAAGACGACTTCGTGGCTCCAATCCTGATCGCATCGGCTTGCCTCGCGCGAAACGAGCCACGCCGCGCAGCGCAGGCCTTGATCGCGGCCGCAGATCGGTGGCCCGAGGCGGGCGCGCAAGCGCGAATCCTGCTCGATGCGGCGGAGATTTTCGAACGTGCGGGCGCTCTCCGGGACGCCGCCGCGACTTGGGAGCGCGTGCTGACCCTCGACTCGACCTCGCTCCAGGCCCGGTTGGGTCTCGTTCGAGCCGCGCGAGCGAGCGGCGACCTTTCCCAGGCGGTGGCCGAGCTCGAAGCAGGTGCCGCGTACACGCCTGGCCCCCTCGCCGCCGCATTTCGTCGCACCGCCGCGGTATCGAGCCACCTCGCAGGCGCCGGAGACCACGCTTGGTCGCTCCTCGAACGGTCCCAGGATGCGGCGTCGGTCTGGACGCGCGCCGAGATCGCAGCGCTGCACGCAGACCTGCCGGGCGCGATCGAGGCCCTCGAAACCGACCCGTCCGACGAAAGCACGGAGCTCGGGCTTTGGCGTCGCGCGCGCCTGGCGCGGCTGCGCGCCGAAAGCCGCGACCCCGATGCGCTCGTCGACGTCGAGATCCTCTCCGAGCGCGTCCCGGCGCTCACTCCTTATCTTGCCGCGCTCGCGGAGCTTCGCGAGGACGCCGGCGAGAACCCCGCACGGCCCGGGCCGAAGCTCCAAATGGCTGCCGCGGCGGCACAAAGCCCGGTCGCGGCCGCGGCGCGTGCCGACGAGGCAGCACGGAATGGAGACCTTCCACGGCTCTGCAGCCATCTCGGCCGGGAGCTGCAAGAGGCGACCGATTCGCTCTGGCCCGGCGCCGCCTTGGCGCTCGCCGAGGCATCCGCGTCATCGAGCCCGGCCGACCGCGTCGATTTCCTGCTCGACCTCGAAGCGCAAAGGCCCTTCGATGTGCTCGTCAACCGGGCCCTGATCCTCACCGGCGCCGACGCCCGACGGGACGCAGACCGGTGGATGGCCGAAGCGGGCGGCACCCACGGTCTGCAGTCCGCGTTTGCGCGCGTCATGGCCTATCGCGCGATGACTCCTGCGCATCCGTCGTGGGACGACTGCGAATCTGCGCTGCGCGGACACGAGGGCTATCCACCCGCGTCTTGGGCCCTCGAGTGGCAGAGCGATTCGCGCGAGCTGAGAGCGGAGGGGGCAGTCGCGCAAGCGCATTTCGATCCAGACGACCGCGAACGGCACTTTCTCCGCGCTTCGATTTGGTCGACCTCGCGAGATCGTGCCGCCGCCCACGCACGAGCCGCTCTCGATCCAGACGACCCCGACCCCCTGCTGATCGAGCACCTGTGTGACCTGCTGGGGCCCGCCTCCGAGCAAGCCGCCGATTCGTTCCGACGGCTGAGCTCGCGACGCGAGGACAGCACCCATTGGCGACGCGCCGCTGCGCTTTGCCGTGCTGCGGGACGAACGCGTGAGGCTGCGAGCCTGCTTCGGCGGGCGGAGCTCGATGCACCCGACGATCCGGGGACTCGGGTTCGGCGAAAGGAAGCGGAGCTCGAAGCCGGCGAGCTCACGCGCCTTGCCGATGCCGCCGTCGAACGCGCGAAAGCGGCGCGGGACGAGCGCGAGGAGCTCGCCGCGCTCAGCGAGATGGCGGAAATCGATCGCTTCGCACGCTTGGACATGCAGAGCGCCCGCCTCGCGCTTCAATCGATCGCCGAGCTGCGTCCGGCTCACGTGCCCACCGCGCGCGCTCTCGAATGGGATGCGCTTCGCGAACGCGATCCCGAGCGGATCCGAGCCGCGGCACGCATGCTGGCGGAGGCCCTGGACCCTGGAACGGCGGACAGAATCGCGAGATACCGACTGATCGCGGAGCTACGGAAGACCGATCCCGACTCCTCCCCGGCGGATCGGGACCACGCGCTGAGGGGCATCGACGATTCGCTGGCGGCCGATCCCGGTCTGGCCAGGCAGGTTCTCGGGGCCGCCTACGCGAAGGGCGATGCCGCACGTTGCGCGAAAACCCTCCGGGCAGTCGCCGCGCCGCTCACCGAGCCAATCGAGCGCGATGCGCTTGCTCTCGAAGAAGCACGGGCTCGTCGCGCGGCCGGGGACACCGAGGGTGCCTTCGAGGCGATTCGAGACGCTCACCAACACCCGCTCGCCGTCGAGGAAGAGGCTCGTCTGCGGCACGCAGCGGCGCAATGGGACTCGGCAGCGTCCCTCTACCGACGCGCGGCCGAGCAAGCTCGGAGCCCACGACGAGCCGCGTCCTTGTGGCGCGAAGCGGCCCTGCTTTTCGAGGAGCGACTCGGCGACGAAGCGCAAGCCACCCGCGCGTGGGAGGCCGCGGCCGCTTGCGACATCACATACCTCGATGTGTACAGGCGCCTTGCGGCGCAGTACCGAGAGCAGGGTCGCCTCGATGCGCTCGGCTCGCTCACCGAATCGCGAATCGAAGCCGGGGGCGACACACCGACCTTGGTCGGATTGCTTCTCGAACGAGCCACACAACGCCGAAACGAGGGTGACCTGGAAGGCGTCATGGAAGCTCTCCATCGTTGCCTCGAGCTCGATCCACACCACCTCCCCGCCCTCGAAAAGCGAGTCGAAGCGCATCGAGCGACCTCGGATTGGCAAGGGGCTGCCGAAACGCTGATCCGCATCGCGCGCCTCGCCCGTTCTGCCGAGGAGCAGGCATGGGCATTTTCGCAACTGGGCGAGATCTACCACGAGCATCTCGGGGACCTCGAGCGCGCCGAAGCCTCGCTGCGACGCGCGCGGGCGCTCTGCCCTGCCCACATCGAGACGCTCGATCGCCTTTCGTCGGTGTTGGCGCTCGAGGGAAAGGCAGCCGAATCGGCCGCCATCCTTCAAGAGTTGGTGCGACGCTCGGAAGACGCAACGCAGAAGCGCGACTATCGCATCCGGCTGGCAGCCGCCGTCGAGCAAGCTGGGCAGCCCAAGCAGGCCGAACGCATACTCGAGGCACTTCGCGCCGACGAGCCGATCGAGCCCGACGTCATCCTCTCAATCGCCGATTTCTACGACCGGCAGGGTGACGGGCCCGCTGAAGCGATGCATCTGAATCGGGCACTCAACGAGCTTCGCGCCGCAATCGAAACCAATCCCGAAAACGAGTCGCTATGGACGACGCTGGTGCGCGTGCTCGACCGCCGTCACGGCCCCGGGCCCGCCTCTTGTGCAGCGAGCGCCGCCATCGCGATCGGACATCCGCCGTCTCTGTTCGAAGGCAACGTGACGGCTACCGGCCAAGCGTTGGGCGAGCCGACCCTCCCGTTGCCCCGTCAGATCGACGCGACCGTCGCGCCCCCGGGCTTGCCAGCTACGCTCGTTCGGCTCTTCACCTTGTGCGAGCATCCGTTCGACAAGTTTCTTCCGTTCGACGCCGCCGCATGGCGGTTGCGTCGGCCGGGCAACGAGCACCGCCCTCTCGTCGAAGAGGCAGGGATGGTCGCCGAAGCGCTCGGAATCAGCGAGCCACGCCTCAAAGTGACCTACGTGGCGCCGATGGCGTGCATCCCGGTCTCGGGCGATCCGCCGACCCTCGTCGTGGGCGGACATCTGCACGAAGCCGCGGACGGTGCGGAGCGGGCATTTCTCTTCGCGCGCGCGCTGAAAGTCGCCTCCATTCACCTCGCTCCGGCCTTGCGGGCTCGTCCGGACGAGCTCGATTTGGCCTTGCTCGCGCTCTTGCAGGAGCACGGCGAGGCCCGACCCGAAAGCGGCCGCCATCGCGCGCGACTCGAAGACCTGCGCAAGAAGCTGCTCAAGGCCGTGCCCCGACGATGGCGGGACGAGGTCGACAGCTTGGTGTTGGAGCTGCGCGGCGACCCGGCGTTTTCGACGCAGGCGGCGGGATTCGCGATCAGCACGCTCGGGGATCGCGTCGCGCTGACCCTGACGGGGGACGTCCCCTCGGCCGTCGCGGCTCTCGTCAAGATCGCGGGGCGCAGCTTGCCGCCCCACGGCACCGAGAGGATCCGAGCAATTCGGGAGACTCCCGAGTCTTGGGACCTCGTTCGCTTCGCGATCAGCAACGCACATTTTGAAGCCCGGGCCCAAGCTGGTGTAGATCTCTGACTCATGCGACTCGGCCTCATCGGACCCGCTGCCACCGACGCAGACGCTTTGGAGCAAGCCGCTCGGTTGCTGGTCAGCGACTTCGAGGCCGACACGCTCGTCTACCTCGCCGACGACGAAGCGCTCCATCGCTTCGTCGAGGCCCACGCGCCAAGCAGTGGAGCCACCTCCATCGAGCAACGCGTTTCCGAGGTTGCAGCCTCCGGTTCACCGGCCGACATCGAGAACGTCGTGCGCAAGCTTCGCGGGGCTCGGTACCTCGAGAAGCTGCACGTCGTTCCGCCACCTCCCACACGCGCACTGGAGATGGTCGACGATCGCATCGTCTTGCTCATACGAAGCAAGGCTTCGATCGAAGAGGAAGACGTGATCAACTCCAACGTCGTGATCTACGGCGACGCGAAAGAGCCCACGTTCAAACGGTTCGGTCCTCGTTGTTTTTTCAGTCCCGGGCCTTTGGCGGCGGGCTGCGTAGGGCTCCTGGATGACCGGAGCGAGGCAGCGGGAGTGGTCCTGCGCGCGGTCGATCTCGATGGCGAGATCCGGTGGACCGAGCCCATTCAGAGTCGCGGCGCCAAGGTCATGGTGGCGCCATGACCCGACGGGTCGCCGTGTACGGGGGAAGCTTCGATCCGCCGCACGTGGGTCATGTTCTTTCCGTCGCGTGGACGCTCTCCGCCGCGGACGTCGACGAGGTGTGGATCATCCCGACCTGGAAACATGCATTCGACAAGGAGCACGGCGCATCGTTCGATGAGCGGCTCGAGATGTGCAAGCTCGCATTCGCGCCCTTCCGCGACGTCGAGATCTCGGACGTCGAACGACGGCTGGGGGGGACCAGCCGAACGCTGAGAACCCTGGAAACACTCGAAGGGGAAAACCCAGACACGGTCTTTCGCTTGTTGATCGGCGCCGACGTGCTTTCGTCGACCGAGCGATGGCACCGCTGGGACGAGGTCGTGAAGATCGCCCCGCCCCTGGTCATCGGGCGCCAGGGCTACCCGGTTCCCGAGGGCTGTCCCATCTCGATCCCGAACGTGAGCTCCACCGACATCCGCCATGGTCTCCATCACGCCCGTGAGCTCTCGGGCCTCGTCCCTCGGGCCGTGATCGAGCACATCCGGGACCATCGCCTCTACGCGGAATCCCGATGAACGTCCTCATCGTAGGCCGAGGGCGCGTGGGAAACGCACTCAAGCGCGCGCTGACGTCGGATGGAAGGCACGAGGTCGCGACCGCGGGCCGGCGCGTGGCGAAGTCGCGTGTGCGCACCGCGGAAGTCGTCGTGCTGGCCGTCCCCGACCACGAGATCGAAGCCGTCGCACGCGCGATCGCCCCGAGCCTCACCGCGGGCGCGACCGTGCTGCATTGCGCGGGCGCTCGGGAGGTCGAGGAGCTGGAAGCATGTCGCGCGCACGGTGCTCACACGGGCGTCATGCATCCACTCGTGTCGTTTCCAAGCAAGCGAAGTCACGCCTCCCTGCGAGGCACCACGTTCACGTTGCGCGGCTCGCGCGGTGCACTCGCGGCCGGTCGCCGCATCGCATCCGCCTGCGGTGCGCGCGCCGTGGTGGCGGAAAGTGGCGGGCCGGCGTATCACGCCGCGGCTGCGCTCGTGGCCAACGGTGCCGCGGCTCTTTCGTTCGTCGCGGTCGGCGTGCTCACGCACATCGGCTTCGAGCGTCACGCCGCCGAGCGTGCCATCGGAGGCCTGCTTCGGAGCGTCGGCGACAACGTGGAGCATCTCGGGGTTCCGCATGCCCTGACCGGGCCGGTCGTTCGCGGCGAGGTCAAGACCGTCCAGGGCCACCGCGCCGCGCTCCGCCAAGTCGGGAAGGAGGCATCGCGAGCATACGACGCGGTGCTACCGGTGATCGTCACCTGTGCCCGCGCCGCGGGGCTCTCCAGTCACCGAGCCGAAAAGATCCGGCATCTGACCCGACGCTGAGACCGCGGGAAGCCAACCCGGCTCACTCCGCCGCTTCGATCGATCCCTCGATCCGCTCGAAACGGATGCCGTCGGCGTCGCCGGTGGCAAGCACACGGTCTCCAGGCTCGAACTCGCCGGCGAGGATGGAGGCAGCCAAGGGCGCCTCGACCAAACGGCCGATCGCGCGCCGCATGGGTCGCGCGCCGAGGGCTGCGTCGTATCCACCGAGCGCGACGAGCGCGTCGATGGCCGCCACGTCCACGCTCAGCTCGACACGCTGCCGTTCCCGAAGTTGCGCGGCGATCTTTCCGACCATGCGCCGCGCGATCTCCACGACCTCGTCTTCCATCAGCCGGCCGAAGAACAGCGGCTCGTCGATGCGGTTCCAAAGCTCCGGCGGCAGCACCCGACGAGCGGCCGCGAGAGCCGCCTCGCTGACATCGACCGCCCCCCCGGAGCCGCCGCGAAATCCGATCGAAGCGCGTGTCGGCTGCGTCGTCTCCGCGCCCAAATTGGAGGTCATGACCACGATCGTGTGCGTGCAGTCCACCGTGCGTCCCTTGCCATCGGTGAGCCGTCCGTCCTCGAGCAGCGGCAGAAGCGACTGAAGGACGTCCATGTGCGCCTTTTCGATCTCGTCCAACAACACCAGCTGGTACGGCCGGTGTCGAATCGATTCGGTGAGAAGACCGCCGGTATCGTGGCCGACGTACCCGGGAGGGGCCCCCACCAGCTTCGCCACCGCGTGTGACTCGCTGAGCTCGCTCATGTCGATGCGGGTCATCGGGCATCCCATGAAGAACAACTCGTTGAGCGCACGCGCAGTTTCCGTCTTCCCGACTCCCGTCGGACCGAGGAACAAGAACGTCGCCAAGGGTCGCTGTCCGTGAAAGCCCGCCGCGCCCTTCCGAAGCGCGTCGGCGATTCGTCGCATCACGTCACGATGTCCGACGACGTGCTCGGCAAGGTGCTGTTCGAGCTCGAGCAGCTTTTGCGAGTCACTGACCAGAAGGCGTTCCACCGGCACCCGGACTTTTTCGGCGACGACTTCCGCGACGGCTGCACGATCCACGACCGCGCTACCGCGTCGACGAGCGCGCGCCCCGGCCAGATCCAGAATGCCGATCGCTTTGTCCGGAAGCGACTGCTCGGGCATGTATCGGACCGAGAGCTCCACGGCCGATTCCACGGCGTCTTGGTCGTATGCGATCCCGTGGTGCACCTCGTACCGCGGGGCAATGCCCAGCAAGATCTGGATGGCATCCTCGGAGGAGGGCTCGGCGACGTGAATGGGTGAGAACCGACGCGCGAGCGCGGCGTCCCGTTCTACGTACTTGCGGTACTCGGCGTCGGTAGTCGCGCCGATGCAGGGCAGCTCGCCGCGCGCGAGCGACGCCTTGAGCTCGTGTGCGAGATCATCGGGCGAGTCCCCACCGGTGAAGAGCGCATGAACCTCGTCGATGAACAGAACGATTCTCCCACCGGCACGCTTGACCTCGAACTGCAGCCTTCGCATCCGCTCCGAAAGAGCACCCCGCACACCGGTTCCCGAAACCAGTCCCCCGGCCGAAAGCTCGACCAGGATCGTGCCCTCGAGCCCTCGTACGCCTGCACCGCCAGTTGCCAAGCGTCGCGCCAGCCCCTCGACGATCGCCGTCTTTCCGACACCCGGAGGACCCACCAAGAGCGGATTGTTGGAGCGTCGGCGGGCCAAGACGTCCAAAAGGCGCTCGATCTCGGCGTCGCGTCCGATCACCTCGTCGATGTGACCGAGGGAGGCAAGCTCGGTCAGGTTTCGTCCGAGCTTGGTCAACGTCGGGTAAAGGCGTGCATCGAGGGTAAACGGGGATGACGAGGGCAGGATCAGCTCGTCTTCGGGCGCGCGAGCCTCGATCGCCTCCGTGGAGTCGACGGTTGCGTCGTCGGGAGTCTCCTCTTGCGGTCCTTTCAGCAAGAGCTCGATCGAGGGCGACGGTGCGGGGCTCGGCCGCGCGGAGGGGCGCGACGGTTTGGGCGATTCTCGTGCGGGCAGGCTTTCCGACACCCGGCTCTGCGTCGTCGTGATCGGCGTGCTCGGCATGGGGCGTGCCTGACGCGGCTCGCGGGGCTGGAGCACGCTCTGCACGGCTTCCTGAACGCGCCGCGACCCCGTGCCGATCTCTTCGAGGCTGCGATGCGCTGCGCTCCGGGTGTCGCGAGCAATGGCGAAAAGCAAGTGCGCGGGGAGCACCTGCGGCGCGTCCATCGCTTTGGCGATTCGATACGCCCGCTCGACGGCACGCTCGAGGGCGCTGCTCGGCTCGGAATCCACGACCCGAATCGCGCTCAACAGATCGCCCTCCTTCACGCCGAGCTGCGACAGCAGCTTTCCCATCGGACCACCGGTCTGCAGCATCACCAGCAGCAGATAGGCAGTCGACGGGCTGTGCGATCGCCTTTGTGCCTCACGCTGCGCGCGTGCGACCAGTCCTTTGACCCCCCCACTGACCGTCGTCATCGAGCCCCGCTCCTCGCCCGGAGTTAGCCGCCGTCCGCTGCAGGGACAACTTTTTGGCCACCCCAGGCCGACAAAGTGCGCAAACAGACGACATGGGAGCACCTTATCACCCTGACACTGTAAAGTTACACCTGTTAGCCTGATCCTGGGACTTCAACCGAGGAGCAGGCCGTGAGCTTTCGTACCGCATTCGTGATCACCGCATGGGCAGCCGCCGTCTCGGCGGTGACGCCATGGCAAGACGCCGGGGCCGCATCCGGGCTTCGGGCGCGGATCTATCTGACCCAAAAGGGGATTCCGCGCTCCTTGTCCGAGTCCGGAGTCATTCGCTTCGCCCAAGGCCACAAGGCGACGCGCCTGCTCGAGACCACCGACGCACCCATCGAAGATCGGCAGTGGCGCGCCACCTTGGTGGTCAACTTCAACGCGCCGGTGGGCGACTCGGAGTTCGAGGTCTTGTTCTACGACATCCAAACTCCGCACAGAAAGTTCATCGCCCCTGCGATGACGGTCTTCGTCAACGACCGCAAACAGCGCACGATCGTGCACAAGATCCGCCTCGAGCGGCCACAGTTCGAGCCCAACCGGCGCTTGGAGATGGTCGTGACCGTACGGCGTCAGGAAGTCGGGCGATACCGCTTTCAAATTCTGGGAGACCGAGTACAACACAGCGGCGAAGTCACCTTCACGGATGACGAAGCCCGCTGACTCGTGCCTACCCTCAGTGACGTCACGCAACGAGCCGACCAAGGCTCTCTCGATCCGGTCTATGTGTTCGTGGGAACGGAGCGCCTTCTCGTCGAAAGGGCCGTCGAGGCGATCCGACGCGCCATCGATGCGCAAGGCGCGCCTGGCTTCAACGTCGACATCTTCGACGGCAAAGGACTCGATGCCTCGACGGTGAGCGCTGCGGCGCGGACCCTGCCGATGATGGCGGACCGACGTCTGGTTCTCGTCCGGCACGTCGATGCCATGACGCCCACCGAGCAGCGCCAACTTGCCGATTATCTCGACGATCCGGCCGACACCGCATGCCTGGTGCTCACCGCGAGCAAGCTCGATGGACGCGAGAAGCTCGCGAAAAGCGCCAAAAAATGCGGTGTCTTGTTCGAGGCGAAGCCCATGCGAGGCCGCGAGCTTCGTGAATTCGTCCGGGCCGAGGCACAGTCGCGCGGCCACCACATCGCACCCCAGGCCACCGAAGCGCTGCTCGAAGCCGTCGGCGACGATCTCGGTGCCATCGACGACGCGATGGAGCGACTTTCGCTCTTCGTGGGGCCGGGCCAGCGGATCGACGAAGCCGCCGTGATGACCTGTGTCACCCGCATTCGGGTGGAGTCGATTTG
The DNA here is from genome assembly GCA_964495565.1 of uncultured Sandaracinaceae bacterium. GTDB lineage: Bacteria > Myxococcota_A > Polyangia > Polyangiales > Houyiibacteriaceae > SG8-38. Next base: position 31,995 of record CAZBWQ010000012.1, read on the forward strand.
GAGCCTGGTCGACGCCATCGGCCTCAAGGATCGTCGCAAGGGCGTGTCGGCGGCGCAGTCCCTACTCGACGATCGCGAGCCGCCTCTTCGACTGCTGGCGATGGTGGCGCGACAGCTTCGGATCGTCGCACGCATGCGCGAGGCGCTCTCGGCGGGAATGCGTCCGCAAGACGCAGCCAAACAGGCTGGCGCTCCGCCATTCAAGGCACGGGAGCTCACGGAATCGGCTCGCCACTTCACGGCCGACAGCCTGGGGCGCGCTTTCGCTTTGATCGCCGAAACCGATCGTGCCCTCAAGAGCAGCAAGCGGCCTGCCGACGTGATCGTCCAGGAAGCCGTGCTCGAGCTTTGCGCCGATCGCCGTTGACGCCGGCGTCTCAGCTCTCGATGCGATTGACCTGGTGCGTGAGCCTGGAGATGTATCGCGAGCCGGTTTTCCGGTGGTAGATGCCCTTGGCCACTGCGCCATCGATGCGGCTGACGGCATCGACGAGCGCCACTTTGGCTGCATCCGCATTTCCAGCCTCGATCGCGGCGCGGACACGCTTCACGCTCGTCCGCACGGCGGTCCGAATGCGGCGGTTTCGCGCGGTTCGCTTGACCGTCTGGCGGGCTCGCTTTTTTGCTGATGCGTGGTTGGCCACTCTGATATCCTTCCCGTCGGGACGCGGGTGTTAGCCCTGGCGACCGGGGCTGTCAAGTCGGTAGCCGGATGCTTGCGATTCCCGCCACCAGCAGGCATACACGCTCGTGTCCCGACGCCAGCAAACGCTGAATTGGCTCGCCAACCTCGTGACCCAGCGCCGAAAGCTCGTGGTCTGGGTTTCGATTTTGGTGACGGCGGCCTTTGCCACCCAGATCCCGAAGCTGCGCGCGGACCCGGCGCCCGAGAGCCTCCTTTCGTCCTTCGAGGGCGAGGAGTATGCGCTGATTCAGAAGCGATTCGAGGAGTGGTTCGGCAAGCGACGCGAGGCGGTGCTGATCCTGGTCGAAGCCGACGACGTCCTCGCGCTCGACACCCTCCAGCAGATCCACGACATCTCTCTCCAATTCGAGTCCCAGCCCTGGGTCGAGAAAGTCGCGGGCATCACGACGCTGAACATCCCGCGACGCGTCAAGGGCGCCGGAGGCGAAGAAGCGCCTGACACCGGCGGCGAAGGCCTCGAGGGTCTGCAAGAGGTGGAGATCGGAGATGACGAGGGCGGCCTCGACGATCTGGACGATCTGGACGACCTCGACACGCTCGACACGGCCGAAGAAGCCGACGCCCAAGCCGACCTCGAGGACGATGCGTTCAATGCGCTGCTCGACATCATCGAAAGCGATCCGGATCGATTTCCAGGCGGCATTGCGGAGGTAGGCCCCGCCCTTTCCGCCGAGCTCCAGACCGACCCGATCGTCCAAGGCACGGAGGTCACCGAGGAAGAGGCCACGGAGCTCGCCAAGGCCCTGCAAGACAATCCGCTCTTGGTGGGCCGGTTGATCGACGAGGACCACACGGTGGCCGGCATCGCGCTCCAGCTCGAGGAGCTCGACCCGCGCGAGATGCGGAATGCCATGGACGAGCTTCGCGCGATGTTGGAGGAGCTGGAGCTCGACGGCATCGACGTGCACGTCGGCGGGCTGCCCTATCTGAGGAGCGTTCTGGTCAGCAAGATGCGGGAGGACAACATCCGACTCATCCCGTTGACCGTGCTGGTCTGCCTGGTGCTGCTCACCCTCTCCTTTCGGTGGGCACCTGGCGTGCTGCTTCCGCTCGCCGCGGTCGCGATCACCGCCCTGGTGACCGTCGGCGGCATGGGGCTGTTCGGCGAGCCCATGAACATTCTGAACAACGTGATCGTGCCCCTGCTGATCATCATCGGCATCAGTGATGCGACACACCTGATCCAGCGGTATCGAGACGAGGTCCACATGGACGGCGGCGAAGATCGCGTGTCCGCGGGTCGCCGAACCGTCCGCGCCATGGCCGTGGCCTGTCTTCTGACCTCCGCCACGACCGCCGCGGGGTTGATGTCGCTGGTGGTCTCCAAGACGGTGATGCTGCGCCACTTCGGAGTGACCTCCGGCCTCGGCGTGATGATCTCCTACGTGGTGATCATCACCTTCGTCCCTGCGGTTCTGACGTGGGTCACGCCTCCGAAACGCGAGCAGATTCGTCGCGAGCGCACCAGCACGTTCACCAGCGTGACCAGCACGTTCGTCGCCAAGCTGCTGCGCTGGCGCTGGCTCGTTCTCGGCGCGACCGCGTTGTTCACCGTGGGTGCCGGTTACGTGGCGAGCAAGATCACGGTCGATCATGCCCTCCTCGACCAGTTCGACGAAACGGATCCGGTCTACACCACGACGTTGTTGATCGAGGAGAAGCTCGCTGGGGTTCGCCCCCTCGAGGTCGTGCTGGTGAGCGACGAAGAGGACCACTTCATGGAGCCGGAGATGATCGATCGAATCCAGCGGATTCGAAACTGGGCCGCGCTCCGCCCCGAGGTGATCCGCACCTTGAGCTACGGTGACATGTTGCGCGAATCCTACGCGCTTCTGACCGGGGATCCGCGCGTACGCGGCGAAAAGTTCAAGAGCGAGAAACAAGTCAAGGGCCTCGTCACCATGATGGGCCAGCGCGAGCCGAGCCCTCTCAGCGATTGGCTCACGGAAGACGGCAAGAAGGCCCGCGTGCAGTTCAAGCTCCGAGACGTGGGCGCGCAGGCGACGATGCGTTTTCTCGACACCCTCGAAAAGATCATCGAGCTCGAGCTCGGCGACGACGAGACCGTCTCCGTGTCGTTCACCGGAGAGGCCTATACGAGCTCACGAGGCCAAGCCGCGGTGGTCAACGACCTGCTCGGAAGCATGTTCGTGGCGGTGGTCTTGATCTTGCTCTTGTTGGCCTTCTTCTTCCGCAGCATACGGCTCGGCTTGTTGAGCATCCCGCCAAATCTGATCCCGCTGGTCGCGACGATGGCTTACATGGTCTGGCGCGAAATCCCGCTCAACGTCTCAACCGTGATCATCTTCTCGATCAGCCTCGGTCTCGCCGTCAACGGGACCATTCACGTGCTGGCGCGGTTCCGCGAGGAGATGCGAACCGGCATCGGTCGCGAAGCGGCGTTGGTACGAGCCGCGCGCGGCACGGGGCGGGCGATCGTGATTTCGTGCGTGACGCTGATGGCGGGCTTCGGAGTGCTGCTGTTCAGCTCGTTCCTGCCGGTGCGCAACTTCGGTGAGCTCATCGCGGTGACCATCGGCGGCTGCCTCGTCGCCACGTTGGTGGTCCTGCCCCCCTTGCTGCGAGTGGCAGGCGGCAGCGCAGCCGTTCCCGACGACGACTAGCGGCCCATCCGCTCGATGACCGCGCTGGCAAAGGCCTCGGTGCCGAGGGAGCCGCCGAGGTCTCGCGTCTTCTGCCCGTCGCCGAGCGCCCGATTGTATGCCTCTCGGATTCGCGACGCGGACCGTCGGCATCGCTCGTCGCCTCGGGTGTCGGCAATGTGATTCAACATCATCACCGCGGACATGAGCAAGGCCAGCGGGTTGGCGAGATCTTTGCCCGCGATGTCGGGCGCAGAGCCGTGCACCGCCTCGAACACCGCGTAGTCGTCGCCGATGTTGGCCCCCGGAATCACGCCGAGCCCCCCGACGAAGCCTGCGCACAGGTCGCTGAGCACGTCGCCGTAGAGATTCTCCAGCAACAGCACGTCGAATCGGCTCGGATCCTGGACCAACCTCATACAGCCCGCGTCGATGATCACCTCTTCGTAGCCGATGTCCATGAAGCCCTCGTTCTCACGCACGGCACGCGCACAACGGATCAGCATGCCATCGGTCATCTTCATGATGTTGGCTTTGTGCATGACGGTGACCTTCTTGCGGCCTCGGTCGCGGGCGTACTGAAAGGCCCAGCGAGCGATTCGAGACGAGGCGTGCTCGGTAGCGACCTTCAGGCTCGTCACGACGCCCTTGGTGACCTCGTTTTCGATGCCGCTGTACAGGCCCTCGGTGTTTTCACGAATGACGACCAGATCGACGTCCTCGTAGCGGGTCTCGATGCCCGGAAGACTGCGGACTGGGCGCACCGCGGCGTAGAGGTCGAGTCGCTTGCGAAGCTGGACGTTGACCGAGGTGAAGCCTTCGCCCACGGGTGTGGTGCAAGGACCTTTGAGCGCGATGCCACGCTCCCGGATCGACTGCAGGGTCTGCTCGGGAAGAACCTCCCCATCGCTCTCGAGGGCTGCGATCCCGGCGTGTCGTATCGTCCACTCCAACGGAGCCTCGGCGGCTTCGAGAACGCGAGTGGTGGCGGCGGACACCTCCGGCCCGATGCCGTCGCCGGGTATGAGGACGATCTGATGCATGGTCATTCGTGTCTCCGGCCCCAAGAGTAGCGCTTGCGCGAGGATCGCCAATGCGCTCTAACGTAAAACATGCCTGAGCACGATACCGTGATGCGCGCGATGACCAATGACGGCGCTTTTCGGGTGGTCGCGGCTCGTACCACGGACACGGCGCGGGCGGTGATCCGCGCTCAGGACCTTTCGGGCGACATCGCCCACGACATGGCGGACCTCGTCACGACCGCCGTGCTCTACCGGGAAACGATGGCCCCTTCCCTCCGCGTCCAGTGCATCGTCCGGTTCGAAGGCGGGCGGGGACAGATGATCGCCGATTCGCACCCGGACGGGTGGAACCGAGGCCTCCTCCAAGCGCCGGCCGGGGATGCGCCCAACATGCGGCACGACCCCGCGACGCTCGAAATGATGCGAACCCTCCCGAGCTCCGACCTCCATCGAGGGATCGTGCAGGTGCCCGAAGGGGGGAATCTCTCCGAAGCCTTCATGCGTTACATGCAATTATCGGAGCAGATCGTTTCCATGATTTCCTTGGGGTCCGCGGTCGAGGGCGAGCGGCCGACGGCGGGAGGATTCGTCGTGCAGCTGCTGCCCGAAGCCGTCGAGGCCGAAGCGGCCCTGCAAACGATGACCGACCGCCTCGAGCGCTTCGTGGACATCCGGGAGCGCCTCCAGGGCTCGGACGGCTCGCCGTCGAAGCTGATCGAGCAGATCTTCGAGGACATGCCTTTCACCTGGTTGCACAGCAGCGACATCCGCTTCGGTTGCCACTGCAGCCACGTCCGGGTGGTGACGGCGCTCAGCTTGCTCGACCGCTCGGAAATCCAAGAGCTCGCCGACGAGGGCGAGGCGCTGAGCATCGGCTGCGAGTACTGCGGCGCTTCGTACAAGGTCGAGGTCGCCCAGCTCCAGGGTCTGCTTCGATCGAGCTGACCAACCCGGCTTTCTTGCCGCGACGGGCGCCTCGCCCGCATCCTTCCGCCGATGTCCCAGCCGTCCGCTGAAACCTCCAACGGCGAAATCGTCCGTCGTGCAGGCATGGTGGCAGCGGGCACCCTCTCCTCGCGCGTTCTGGGCGCGGTTCGCGATGCGGTGATCGCGGCCGTGTTTGCCCTCGCCGCGACCGATGCGTTCTGGTTGGCGTTCACGATCCCCAATGCGCTCCGCGTGCTTCTCGGCGAGGGAGCCGTCTCCGCCGCGTTCGTGCCCGTGTTCACCGAGGTACGAGAGCGCGAGGGCATCGACCGAGCTCGAGTCTTCTACGGGCGATTGATGGGCGTCATGATCGTGGTGCTGCTGGCGGTGACGGTGGTGGGAGTCTTGGGCGCTCCCTGGATCGTCAAAGGATACGCATGGGGCTTTCAGCGCGACGAAACGCTGTTCGACGTGACGATCACGCTGACCCGGCTGCTGTTCCCCTACATCTTTCTGATGGGGATCTCCGCGCTGATGATGGGCGCCCTCTACGCGAGCAAGCGTTTCGCGGCTCCCTCCTTTGCTCCGGCGCTGCTGAACGTCGCTCTGATCGCAGCCGCCCTGTTGGTCGCGCCCCTTCTTCGGCGCCTCGGATGGCCCGCGGTCTTCGCCCTGGCGCTGGGTGCCCTGCTCGGCGGCGCGCTCCAGCTTCTCGCCCAGCTACCCTCGCTCGGCAAAGAAGGGCTCGTGGTCAAGCCGAGGCTCGGCTTCGACGACGTCTACGTGCGTAAGTGCGCGCGATTGATGGTTCCGCTTCTGGCTGGCCTCGGCGTGTATCAGCTCAACGTCTTGCTCTCGCGCCTCTTTGCATCGTTTCTTCCGATCGGAAGCGTCAGCTATCTCTACTACGGACAGCGGTTGGCAGAGATCCCGCAAGGCATGTTCGCGCTCGCCATCGCCTCCGCAGCGCTTCCCTCCTTGAGTGATGCCGTCGCCCGGGGCCACGAGAAGGAAGCCAAACGGCTCTTTCGCCACGCGCTGCGTCTCTCCTTGTTCGTCGCCGTCCCGGCCGGCGTGGCGCTCGCCGTCTTGGCCGAGCCCTCCATCACGGTGGTCTTCGGGCGCGGCCGCTACGACGCGGCGGCCATCGACGAAACCACGCGGTCCTTCGTCTGGCAGGCGGCGGGCATTTGGGCGGTGGCATCGGTCCGCACGGTCGTGCCGATGTTTCATGCACACAACGACACCCGAACCCCCGTGGTCGCGAGTGCCTTGAATCTCCTCACGTTCGTGGCGCTCAGCTTGTGGCTGATGGATCCGATGCAGCACGAGGGTCTGGCCGCAGCCACCACGGCCGCTGCGATCATCCAGCTCGTGGCGCTCCTGTGGCTGCTTCGGCGCCGGGCCGGCCCACTCGGATTCACCGAGGTGGCCCAAAGCCTCGTTCGCATCGTGGCCGCCAGCGCGGTCATGGGCGTGGTCGTCTGGATGGCGGCTCGTCTCGGTCGCTGGCAGCTCGGGGGCAACGACCCGAGGAACCTGGCGGTCTTCTTGGGTACCGCGGTGCTCGGTCTGGGCACCTATCTCGCAGTGGCGGCCGTGCTCGGCTCTCCCGAGCTTCGCGACCTGCGAGACGCCATACGGCGGCGTGTGCGTGCGTGAGGAGCGCACGGTCGCTACAACCGGCCCATGGACGTGCTCGATGCCCATTTCGTGGCAGGCGCCACGGCGCTCGCACAGCTTCCGCCACCTACCTTTGCGGAGGTTGCCTTCGCGGGGCGATCGAACGTCGGCAAGTCGAGCCTGATCAACAGCTTGGTGCGTCGCAAGAAGCTGGTTCGAACCAGCAGCGCCCCCGGCTGCACGCGTGCGATCAACATCTTTCGCGTGCGCTTGCGCAGCCTGGACGAGGAGGCCCATCTCGACTTGGTGGACTTGCCCGGCTACGGGTACGCACGCCGCAGCAAAGCCGAGCGACGCTCTTGGGGACCCTTGATCGAAGGGTTCCTCCGCGAACGTCCCGGGTTGCGCGGCGCCGTGGTGATCGTCGACGTCCGTCGCGGCGCGCAGGACGATGACCGACAGCTTCTCGAGTTCTTGCGAAGCATTTCGGTCACCCCCATCGTCGTGGCCACCAAGATCGACAAGCTGCCGGCGAGCAAGCGCAAGCTTGCGTTGGATGCCATCCAGCGAGAGCTCGCGGAGCCCGTCGTCGCCTACAGCGCGGTGACCGGCGACGGCTGGGAGGCGCTTTGGGAACGGCTGCTCTCGGTCGGCAGCATTCGAGGCGAGCGCCCCGAGCAAGTCGACTGAGGCGAGCGTCAGTCGTCGTCGAGATCGAGCTGCAAGGTCTGATCGGGATCCCGCAAGCGCAGGTTCGAAGGATCACCGAGCATGAGGGCCGGACCGTCGGCATCCCCCGCTCCAGGCGGCGCAGACACGACCGGCTCGGGCAGATCGAGCGTGTCGTCGTCTCGATCCGCTCCCGCGCCCGTCGCGGGGCCTTCGAGCAGCGAGCCCATCATGCGCTCGACGTAGGCGCGCACCTCACTTCGTCTCTGTGGAGCGACGAGGTCGAGGGCCGCTTCGACGCTCGCCCGTGCCGCCCCCTCGTCGCCTGCCCGTTGGAACGCAGCCGCAGCCTGGAGGCGTAGCTGCCAATTCTCGGGGTCGAGATCCACCGCGCGTCGCATCTTCGTCGTCGCACTCACGGGATCTCGATCGGCCAAATGGTACTGGGCCCACGCGGCCCATACCATGGGAGCTTGCGGGCTCAGCGCTTCCGCGGTCTCGAGCTCGACCCGCGCGCGGTCCGGATCGTCCAAACCGAGATGGATCGTGGCCAACGCCAAGTGTGCGCGACCGTATCGCGGCCAGCGTTCGACGACCGCGGTGACGATTCGATTGGCCTCGGTGAGCTGGCTGTCGGCGGCGTCCGGCTCACCCGACAGCTCGAGCATGCCGGCTTGTGCGAGATAAAGTTGGGCCAGGCTGAGACGCCTGGGCGCGTCCGGACGCAGCTCGATCGCCGCTTGCAGCTCTCGGATGCCGTCTGGCAGACCGCCGGACTCCGCCAAGACGATCGCGTGGCTCACCCGGAGCGGTGGAGAGCGCGGATCGAGTGTCAATGCGGTTTCGATGGCGCGCAACGCGGCCGCGCCATCGCCGGAGCGCGCGAACACCCGTGAGGCCTCGATCCCGAGCGCCGCCCCGATCACTTGGATGTCGGTCAACACACGGACCGCCGAGGGATCGATCCGTCCGGTTCCGCTCCACGGATCGAAGTAAGCCGACGGGGTCTCGCTTCGGCCCTCGTACACGGCGGTCACGAAGTACCCGAGCAGGCCGGAGGGGTCCGCGGGAGCCTGTGCATCCGCGAGCTCCCACGTTTCGGCGACCATCGCCTTGCGCCCCTGCGCGCGCAGAAGCGCGGTCATCGCGGCAGCCGCTTCGAGTGGATAGAGCCGAACCCGGTCGTCGGAGGCCGCCAAACGTGCCAAAGTCTCCTCGGCGGTGTGCACCTCCCGGGGAAGCGGATGCTCGAGCGACCAGGGCGCCGACTCCTCGTGCAGACGCGCCGCGATGTCCGCCGGGCTCTCGGGCCACCCCGCTGGCTCCGCGGGCAGCACGAGCATCGAGGCGTACGGTCCGGGGTCCACCTCTTCCCTCTCGAGATAGGCCACGACCTCCCGCGCTTCGAGCGGACGCGTCGGCGGTTGCTCCTCGAGCGCGACGGTGCTCGCTCGATAAAGCGCGTAGCCGATGCCCGCCGCGACGAAGACGAGCGCGGCCGCCGCCAACCAACGTCGCTTGCCAAACCGGTGCGGTGCCGCGTCGCGAACCCCTTCGATGCCGCTGCGGCGCATGCACTTCGGGCACCGCGGCTTTCGCGTGGTCTCCTCGGAGACGAACTCCTCGTTGCAATGCGCGCAAAAGTGCTTGCTCGACATCGCGAGCGAGCATACCGCTAGGGCGGGGTGTCGTCGAACGGCGGATCGGGCACGAATCCTGCTTTGTGAAGGCGTGCGACGGCCAATCCGCATTGCCGCGCCAAGCCTTCGCGCCACTGGTGATCCCAGAGCTCGATCTCACATTGCACGTCGCCCAAATCGATCTCGAGCACGGGCTTCGCCTCGCCCGGGCTCGAACGCTCTTCGGAGGTCGAGCGCAAGGAACAACAATCGAGATCGCGGAGGGAGGCCACGAGCTCGGCGTACTCACCATCGGAGACGGTGCGCGAGACGCTCATCATCGTCCCGCTCGGCGCCCGGTTGGTCACGGTGAGCGTGCGATCGCCCTCGAGGACGGCGTGAACGCTGTCCCGATCGGCCGACCGGCTGGTCACGCTCCAGGCCACGACCACCGCATCGGGCGCCACGTCGGGCAAGACCACCGGAGGATCGGACGGGGTGCGGTCGCACCCGGAAAGGCACATGGCGACGAGAAGCGAGGTTTTCCACGACGTCCGCATCCTGGCACTGTAGGACGGGATCGAAGCGCGTGCATGATCGAGCGACTCCACCATACTGAGCGACGTGTCCGCTGCGCTCGATTGTCTGACCTGCGGCGCTTGTTGCCGCACGGGCCACGATGGCCGCATCTTGATTCCCGCCTCCGATCTGACGCGTTGGCGGGAGCTCGGGCGACACGACGTCGCGGACGCGGTGCAGCCGGGGCACTTCGGCATGGTGGCTTTCGCGACGCGGCCGGACGGCTCCTGCGTGCACCTCGGAACGGACGACAATCCGAACGCCTGCCGGATCTACGAGATTCGGGGCACGACCTGCCGGGATTTCGAAAAAGGAAGCCCTCAGTGCTTGGAGTTTCGTCGGGAAGCCGGGCTCGAAACGAGCCGTTGTCAGCCTCGCTAGGAGTCTAGTACAACCGCCTAGTGAGCAAGGGCGCAAAGCTGTTCGGGGCGGCCACTCTGGCCGTGTGCCTTTTTTCGTTTTTTGCGAAGGCCGAGGTCCCGCCCGAAACCGTCGGCAAGGTCGAGGAGCTTCCTCGCACGGCCAGCGACCATTGGGTCTGGGTCCCCGATCGCTTGTTCCGCCACTCGGTGCTCTTCGACGGCGACAGCGGGCGCATGTTGGCTGCGATCGACAGCGGGGCTCAGATTACTCCGAAGGCGCCGCATTGGTCGCGGTCGCGCCACGAGATCTACGCGGTCGACACGATCTACTCCCGCGGGCACCGCGGCGATCGCATGGACTTCGTCGTGATCTACGACTCACGCACGCTGAACGTGAAGGGAGAGGTGCAGATCCCACCGCGGTCGGCCGACACCGGCACCGGCATCGCGTTGGTCGGCCTGCTCGACGGAGACCGCTTCTTGGTGGTGCTCAATCAATCTCCGGGCGCGTCGGTGTCGGTGGTCGATCTCGAAAAACGAAGCCTGGTCACCGAAGTGCAGACCGCCGGCTGCGCCGGTGTATTCCCCGCGGGGACGCACCGATTTGGGATGCTCTGCGGAGACGGAACCGCCATGACCGTTCATTTGACGGAAACCGGTGAGGTGGATCGACTGAGTCGGAGCCGGCGTTTCTTCGACGTCGTCGAGGATCCGGTCACCGAGAAAGGCGTCCGTGACGGCTCGACGTGGTGGTTCGTCTCGTTCGAAGGCTTCTTGCACCAAGTCGACTTCGGCGGGGACGCGCCCGCACCAGGCCAGCCCTGGTCGCTCTTCAGCAGCGACGAACGCGAGGACGAGTGGCGTGTCGGAGGGGCCCAGCACCTCGCCCATCACGCTCCGACCGGACGTCTCTACTCGATCGTGCACCAGGGCGGCCCCGGGACCCACAAGGATCCGGGCACCGAGATCTGGGTCTATGACCTGCGCAAGCGCGAAAAGGTCGCGACGGTGTCGGTGCCCAATCTGATCAGCGCGTTCGTCGGCCCGCAAGCTGGCTTCGACGCCTCGGGGATGGTCGGACAGATCCTCGACTTCGTCCTCCCGAACCTCGGTGTCCACAGCGTGGCCGTGACCCAAGACGACGACCCCTTGCTGTTCGTGCGGCACGCGGATCTCGGCGCGGTCGGCGTGCTCGATGCGCGAACAGGCGAGCACCTCCGGGACATCGACGAAGCGGGCTTGTCGGGAGCTTTGCTGGTGGTGCCATGATCGACCCCGTCATCCAGCTTTCGGCTCGGCTCGCCCTCGCGCTGCTCTTCGGCGCGGCGGCATGGCACAAGCTCGCCGACCGTCGGCGCTTCGAAGCGACGGTGCGCCGTTACGAGCTCGGGCCGGCTTGGGCGGTCCCATGGGTTTCGAGGCTGCTTCCGCCGTGCGAGATCGCCCTCTCGGTCGGTCTCCTCTTCGGCGCAACCCGGCATGCGGCGGCCGCCGGCTCGGTGGCGCTTCTCGCGGTCTATGCCGCCGCCGTCGGGATCAACCTGCGCCGCGGGCGGCGTGACCTCGACTGCGGGTGCTTCGCGTGGTCCGCGCGCACCCCGGTGGGCCCGTGGCTGCTGCGGCGCAACCTGGGGTTGGCGGCGTTGGCCTGCCTGGTCCTGCTCCCGAGCCGTCCTCGATCCTTGATTTGGGTGGATTGGGCCACCATCGCAACGACGCTCGTGGCGTCGGTGCTCCTCTTCGTCGCCGTGGACCGGCTGGCGAGCACGGGGCCCGCGTGGCGAGAGCTTGGAGGCAGACGATGATCGATGCGCTGATCGTCTCGAATGGGATCCTTTGGTTGCTGGTGGTCGGGCTCGCGATCACGGTGCTGGCGCTCACTCGCCAGATCGGCTTGCTGCACGAACGGATCTCCCCCGTCGGCGCGTTGGCCACCCAAAGCAAGATCCGGGTCGGGGACAGGGCGCCCGAGCTCGCGGTCATCGACATCCACGACCGGCCCGTCCAGGTCGGTGGCGCATCGGAGGACGGAAGCCGCACGCTCTTGTTCTTCCTGTCTCCGAGCTGCCCGGTGTGCGAGACGCTTCTGCCCACCGTGCAGCGCGTGGCGCAGACCGAGGTGCCCCGGGTGCGGGTGATCCTGGCGAGCGACGGCGATGATGCAGAGCATCGTGCGTTCGCGGCACGCAAGAAAATCTCGGAGCTGCCCTACGTGCTCTCGGCGCCTCTGGGCATGAGCTACGGGGTCGGCAAGCTGCCGTACGCGGTCCTGATCGACGACGAGGGTCTCGTGGCCGCGCAGGGCCTGGTCAACACGCGCGAGCACGTGGAGAGCCTGTTCGAGGCACAGCGTCACGGCGTCGCGTCGATCCAGGACTACTTGAGGGAGAGAAGCCGATGAGCCGCCTCGATCGATGGTTCGAGCGCATGAGCAGACAGTCGGCCCGTCGCCTGTCGCGGCGTCACTGGCTTTCGCGGTTTGGTGGCGTCTTGGTGGGAGGCGCGGCCCTGCCCCTGCTTCCCGTCGCGCGGGCGGCCGAGAAGAACGCCATGGGCGAAGACGGGGTGCGAGGCCGCGAAGGAGACCCCACGCGGTGCGAGTATTGGCGCCACTGCGCGATCGACGGCTTCTTGTGCAGCTGCTGCGGCGGAACGCATACCTCGTGCCCGCCGGGCACGGAGATGTCGCCGGTGACGTGGATCGGCACCTGCCGCAATCCCGCGGACGGCCTCGACTACATCATCTCGTACAACGATTGTTGCGGGAAGACGTTCTGCGGGCGCTGCATGTGCAACCGCAACGAAGGCGAACGGCCGCTCTATCACTGGTATCGCAACAACGACATCAATTGGTGTGGTGGCGCCTCGGTGCAGACCTACAGCTGCTCGACGGCCGTGGTCGTGAAGCTCGCCATCGAGCCGCAGCCAGAGCGATGAGGCAGGCGTTCCTCGTTTCGATCATCCTGGTCCTGGGAGTCCCCTCGACGGCCGCGGCGGGCCCGCTCGAAGAGCACGACTACGTCTTGAACTGCGCGGGATGCCATGGGCTCGATGGCTCGGGCTCGCGCCACGTGCCATCCCTTCACGGCATGCGCGAGATCGCCGACGCGCCCGGCGCGCGCGCTTATTGGGTCCGCGTGCCGGGCGCCGCGCAAGCTCCGCTTTCCGACGCGCGTCTCGCCGCTCTCATGAGCTGGCTCGTCGAACGCTTCACCGGCGCCCCACCGCGCCCCCCGTACACCCCAGACGAAGTCGCCCGCCTCCGCCGCTCCCCCCTCCGCGACCCCTTGGGGACACGCTCCACCCTCGAAAAATAAACCATTTCAGTCGCTTACGACCCATACCGCGAAAAACCAAGACATGGTCGAAACCGTCACCATCCAAGTCGACCCGCGCCGCTCCCACGAGGCGTATTTGGCGCTTCCCGATCCGCTGCGAGCCCCGGTCCCGGCCGTGGTGGTCATTCACGACATCTTCGGCTTTTCCCCGGACCTGCGCCGTCATTGCAAACGGTTCGCGGACGCCGGATACGCAGCGATCGGGCCGGACCTCTTTCGGGGCGGCCGCCCGGACTGCGTCGTGAAAACGCTCGCGTCCATGATCTCGACGACCGGCTTCGCCTACGAAGTGATCGATGCGGCGAGGGAAACGCTCGCCGCGCGCGAAGACGTCGATGCGAACCGAATCGGTGTGGCAGGGTTCTGCATGGGGGGAGGCTTCGCGCTCGTGGCCGCGGCCGACCAGTCGTTTGCGGTCGCGGCGCCCTTTTACGGGGCAGTCCCCAAGAAGGCCTCGCGCCTTGCCGGCCTATGCCCGACCATCGCGCAGTACGGGGCGAAAGACAGCGTGTACCTCTCGCATGCACGGCGCCTTTCCAAGCATCTCGACACCCTCGGCATCGAGCACGAGGTCCACATCTACGAAGAGGGCGGCCATTCCTTCATGAACGACCATGCCGGCCGCCTCGCCCAGCTCGGGCGCCACACGCCGATCCATGCGTCCTACGACCCCGCCATCGAGGCGGAGGCGTGGTCGAAGCTCCTCGCGTTCTTCGACCGGCACGCCAAGAGCGCGCCGCGATGAGTCGGGTTTTCGCGGTCTAGGCCTCAAGTGCTCGAAATGAGATTGTTTTTTAGGGGCGAGCGTGTCCCCTAGTCGCTGAAGAGGTTTTCGACGTCGGCTTTGGTGAGGCCCTTGAGCGGGCTGCCTTCGGTCGAAAGGACGTTGCTCACCAGCTCGCGCTTCTTGGCGGACAGCTGGAGGATCTTCTCTTCGACGGTGCCCTCGGCGATCAACTTGTAGACGTTCACGTTCCTCGTCTGCCCGATGCGGTGGGCGCGGTCGGTCGCCTGGTCCTCGACGGCCGGATTCCACCACGGATCGAAGTGCACGACCGTGTCGGCGCCCGTCAAGTTGAGCCCCGTTCCCCCGGCCTTCAGCGAAATCAAGAAGACCGGAATCGCCTCGTCTTCGTTGAAGCGGTCCACCCGGTCGAGGCGATCCTTGGTCGACCCGTCGAGATACTCGTACGGCACGCCATCGGAGTCGAGCGCGGCGCGGATGTGATTGAGCATCTCGACGAACTGGCTGAACACCAAGACGCGGTGTCCGCCGTCGATCGCCTCGTCGATGATCTCGCGTAGCGCGCCCAGCTTGCCGCTGTCGTCGGGCCCAAAGTCCGTCTCCGGAAGCTTCATGAGCCGCGGGTCGCACGCGACCTGACGCAACCGAGTCAGCGCCGCCAAGATTTGGATCTGCGACTTGCTGACACCCTGCTTTTCGACCTCGCTGAGAACGCTCTTGCGAACCTGGCGAAGGATCTGTTTGTAGAGCTTGGCCTGCTCGTCGGCGAGCGGCACGATCATCTCTTGCTCGATCTTGTCGGGCAGGTCCGCCGCCACGTCGCGCTTCACGCGCCGCAAGACGAACGGCTTGATCGTCGATCGCAGCCGTTGCGCCGTTTCGATGTCCCCTCGGTCGATCGGCCGCGCAATCCGCTCTTCGAACGTCTTGAGCGTCCCGAGCAAACCGGGCGACACGAAGTCGAAGATGCTCCACAGCTCGCTGAGCCGATTCTCGATGGGCGTGCCCGTCAGCGCGAGCCTTCGCTCGCTCTTGAGCTTCTTGGCCGCCCGCGCCGTCTGACTGAGCGGGTTCTTGATGTGCTGCGCCTCGTCCAAAATCACGTAGCGAAGATCCAGCTCTTGCAAGAGCTCCTCGTCGCGGCGTAGCAACGCGTAGCTCGTGATCATCACGTCGGCCTTTTCGAGCTCGCCGGCGCGTTGGTTGCGGTTGGGCCCCTGCCAGACGACCGTCTTGAGGCCGGGCGCGAACTTGTGGACCTCGCGCTCCCAGTTGGACACCACCGAGGTCGGGGCGATGACGAGATTGAGCTTGCCCTTGTGCTTGGCCTTGGCCCAGACGAGGAGCGCGATCGCCTGCAGCGTCTTTCCGAGACCCATGTCGTCGGCGAGGATCCCCCCGCTGTTGAGCTCGTCCAGAAACACCAGCCAGGAAAAGCCGTCCTTCTGGTAGGGCCGAAGCTCGGCCTTGAGGCCGCGCGGCTTCGCCACGTTCGGCACCTCGT
Source organism: uncultured Sandaracinaceae bacterium (assembly GCA_964495565.1). Lineage (GTDB taxonomy): Bacteria > Myxococcota_A > Polyangia > Polyangiales > Houyiibacteriaceae > SG8-38. The sequence continues at coordinate 47,695 of CAZBWQ010000012.1, forward strand.
CGATGTCTCGGATCTTCTCGAAAAGGGTCTTGGCGGACGCCGACACCTTTGCGTTGGGGACCATCTTCATGAGGTCTTGAACGCGTCCCGCCTGCGAGAGCGGCAGCTTCCCTTTGACGCCGGCGGTGGCGTAGATCTCCGCCATCCGCGTCAACACGTCGCCCACCTCGTCCGGATCGACCGGCGCATACGAGCCGTCCTCGAGCCGAACCAAGCGCCTTCCGTGCTCGAGGCAAGCCCGAAGCTCTTCCTCGCGAACCGCCGCGCCGCCCGACGCGAACGTCATGTCCAAGTTCAGCCAGTCGACCCCGCTCGAGACGCGCATCTGCGGAGTCACCGAGTCGTCGCGAATCGTGACGTCTACCAAGTCGTCCGGAATGAACCGATCCCAATCCTCCGGCAGCTCTCCGATGCCTTGCGTCCAGAACGCGATGGCGTCTTCACCCGAGGCGACGAGCTCCTCGCCCGACTCCGACACCTCGAAGCTCTGGTTCAAGAGCGCCTGCACGCCGGCCATCTCGGTTCCGACGTCGCGGCGCACGACCCTGGGCCGCCCCTTGCCGTTCTTTGGCGGGAGCACGGCCAAGGGCGACGGAATGTCGTCGGGCGGGACGTCGAACTCCTGGTCCTCGTACCGGACGTAGAGACGGACGCGCGCTTCGAGGATGTCGCCGTCGGCTTTGAGCTCGAAGCGAGGCTTCTGATCGACGAGATCGGCCACTGCGCTCAAGTCGGGCAGCTCGGCGCCAATCGACGCAGCCACACGCGGAATGTACTCGCCCAGCAAGGCCGGGAGCTCGTCGATCGAGTGCACCATGGCCGGCGAGCGGTACAGCCGCTGGAGCCACGCGGGGGTCACCAGCTCGCTCAGGGGCCGCGCGACGCCTTCGGTCGTGTCGATCTGCCATCCAGGCGTTCCCTCGAACCACGCGCCGCTCGAGAGCGCGAACCGCCGCTTGTTGCTCTCGAGATAGAAGACGACTCGCACGCGGAGGCTGTCCCCGTTGACGGGGTCGAGCTCGATTCGGGGCTTGAGCGCCTCGTTCGCGAAGCGAAGCTCCATCGACGCGGGCTCGAGGAGCACGCGGCGATCGCTGAGCATTTCGAGCACCTCGGCGGCGTCTTCCCCGCGAAGCTCGGCCGTGGTGGCCTGACCCCGATTCGCGTTTCGAGCGAGCGCGCGGAAGAGCGGCCGCTCGTCGATGGAGACCATGTTGAAGGCGCTGAGCGCGTCGCTGATCGGGACGGCGCTGCGCGAGCCGGCCAACACGGGCGTGACCGTGATCGAGGCTGGCCGGACCGTCATCCGGTATTCGAAGTCGAGCGGCTTGTCCAACGCCTCCGCGGGCATCCACGCGTCGAGAGGCCCGCGCGTCTCACCGCGCTGCGCCTGCAGCTCACGAGGCGACATCACGTCGATGGCGCCGACGTCTGCCCCACTGGCGCCGCGACGCCGACGTCGCGAACGACGCCTCTTGCCGCCGACCGAGACCGTGCCCGGCACGTGGACCGGCTCGCTCTTTTTCTTTTTCTTGCTCTGTTGCTGCTGATTCTTGGCGCGAGGCGGCCGAACTTCGTCGCGCAACGCAACCATCACCGCAGCGACGTGCTTGCAGTGGCCGGTCGGGCCGCGCCAGCCGGGACACGTGCAGCTCGATTCCCAGCTATCGGCCTGTTCGTCGTACTTGGCGGTCGTTCGATATGGCTCCTCGGCGGTTCGGACCGAGATCTCTCCGCTGACGGAGTGCTCTTCCTCGGCGAGATTGTCGACCGCCTTGCGCCGCGCGTAGAGCCGGCCGCGCAAAAACGCGTTCCCACCGGTCACGCGTTGAATCGCGCGATCGCTCATCGACGCGAGCTTCTTGGCCACCGACGTGGTGGGCTCGCGCCAGCTCGCGGTCTCTTCTTTCGAAGATCCCGCCTCGGCCGCTTGTTCTTGTGCGGCTTCTTCTTCCGTTTCTTGGAGAGCAGTATCGGCCATCGAGCGAAGGCTTTTGGATGCCTGAAAAAGTGTCGTTTGGAGCCTGGCGGGACCTACACAGGACTACGCGTATCGCGTCTTCACCCCATCGCGGCGTCGTTGCTCGTTCTACCGTGGGACCCGGGTGTAGACCGCAACCGCCGCTTTTTCGACTCTGGCACAGGCGGCCCAGAACTGCAACTAGCGGGATCGCGCCTCGGGCGCCCTCACCCGGAGGCCCGGACGAGCCCCTCGGGCAGCAAGAGCGAGGGGGCCCCGGTCGAAAGCACCCACAGCTGATGAGCCGCGCGGGTCGCGGCGATGTGGAGCAAGTGGCGGGTCTCGTCGTCGACGGGGAATGTCGCGCTGTTGCACTCGACGATGACCACGTAGTCGAACTCGAGACCCTTGACCTGCTTCACGTCGGTCACGTCCACGCCGGGTCGGAAGGGGAAATCCTGGTCCGCGACGCGGCGAAGGTTCGGCACCTCTCCGTGGCGCAGCCCCGTGTAATACAGGTCGGCCTGCTCGGGGTATCGCGCGATGACCGCCACGGACGAAAGCGGCTCGGAGCTGACGAGCTTGCGCAGGGCCTCGGACAGAAAACCCACGGCTTCGCCGCTGCCACCGAACTGAAAGAGCTCGACCGGCGCCCCATGCCTCGTCGCTCGTCCTGAGACTTCGTTGCGCAGGGGCCCGAGCACGTCGGTCGCGAATTCCAAGATCTCGTGCGTCGATCGGTAGCTGAGCTTCAGGGGCTCGATCGCGATGTGATCGAGCTTGAGCTGCTCGAGCACGTGTCGCCAATCGGTGAAGCCGTTGTCCAGATGGAGCTTTTGCGCGATGTCGCCGGCCAGCGTCACGCTCTGCTGCGGCGTGGACGTGTCGAGGACGACCGCCAGCTCGACTGGGCTCATGTCCTGCGCCTCGTCGACGAAGATGTGCTCGTACGCGAGGGGCGCCCCACGTCCGGACAACGGCGCGTGCAGCACCTGATGCAAGCGAAGCAACAACGCGTCGTCCTCGCGATCGAGAGCGGCCGGCTCTTCTTCTTGGGCCCCGTCGACGCCTACCTCGGTTTCCTTGGCCTGGTCGTCTTCTTCGAGAGACTCCTCGTAAGCCAGCAGCACGCGGCTCGAATTCCGGCTGCACCACGCATGCGCCCACTCGAGCTCTTTGTCGCTCAGCGCATCGGAGCCCCATTTCGCAAACGCGTCGACCAGTCGCTGCAAGTCGGTGACCAGATCCGCCCAGGCGGTCACGACGTCCTTGGTCCGCGCCAACCAGCGATCGCAAATTCGCTCGACGGCATGCCGTGTGCCGAGCGCGACCTCTCGGGCCTCTCCGTCCCGGTCGCGCAGCCACTGCGAGAGCAGCTCGAGCCGCACGCCGAGCGCATGGGCGGCGCTCCCGTGCCACACCTTGGCGATTCGAGCCCCACCCTCGCCCTTTTTCGCCTCGCCGACGATCTCCGCCTCGACCCGGTCGGCCAGCTCGGTCACGTATCGGTCGATCGCGCGCAGCATCGCGGGATGCTTCTTCATGCGCACGACGTAGGTGGGGGTGTCCTCGACGTACCGGGTGGTCACCTGAGGCAGATGCCGGCGCCGCTGCTGCTCGGCCCACGCCTGAAACGTCTGCACCGGGACAGCCTCGACGCCGAGCGCTGGAAGGACCCGGGAGATGTATCGAACGAGCGCGTCGTTGAAGACGATCACCAGCATCTGGTCGGGACGGAACCGCTGCGAATCCTGGTAGGCCAAGTAGGCAAGCCGGTGCAGGCCGATGGTCGTCTTGCCGCTGCCGGCCCCGCCTTGAATGACCACGAGGCCGGCGGTCGGCTTGCTGATCAGCTCGAACTGGCGGGGATCGATGAGCGCGGTGATCTCGGACAGATGCTTGTCTTCGCGCATGTCCTCGTCGCCGATGCCGAGCTCTCCGGGCCGGTGGTACGACTCGGGGCGCATCGCCATCCCTTGCCCGCCGGAAAGGGTCGTGGACTGATCGGCGACCCTCCTCCAGGTGCCGTCGCGCGATCGGCGGAACGTGCCCTGGGGTGAGCCGATTCGCCGGAGCTTGCCCGAGGTGATCGACAGGTTGCGTCGCACCACGACCTCGCCCTCGACTTCCCGGTCGCCGAAGATCTCGTCGTAGTCGTCGCCTTCCTCGTACCGGTAGTACACCCGGCTCACCGGCGCGTCGCGCCAGTCGACGATGCGCACGCCGGTCTTCGGGTCGAGAAACGTGCTGCGGCCGATCAGGATTTCGCGCTTGCGGTCGCCTTCCTCGAGGACCATTCGGCCGAAGTACGGAGACATCGGATCGACGGCGCCCTCGACCACCTTGGCGCGGCGTTGCGCCACCTGCTGCAGCCGCTCCATCTCTTCGACCAGCGGGGGGATGTCTTCGAGGCGCGCCTCGCGAATCTGGTCCCGCAACGCGATGAGCTCGGCGTCGTAGTCGATGAGCTGTCCTCGGTGATTGGGCCGCCGCGCTTCGATCGTTCGATGCACCCGCGCCAGCACCTTCTCCTCTTGCCCGACGATTTCTTCCATCTCGGCGTCAGCAGGGCGCCGATCGGCGTCAGGACCTCGGTTGAGCTCAGCCTGTTTCATGGGTCGCGTATCAAGGACGAATCATGCCCCGCATAAGCGAATTCGGGGACGAGTAGCACGATTCGGACCCGACTCCAAGCCTGAAGCGAAAGCGCTTTGCTTCGGAGAAGTTAGGGAGCCAGGGCTAGCCGAGATCCTTGAGCAGCACCTTCGAGCGTCTGGCCTGATCGTAGATCGATCGCCGGGCCCTCGGCAGCTCCTCGACCTCGCAGCTCTCGAAGCCGCGCTCCCGGAACCAATGCGAGGTCTGGGTCGTCAGGACGAACATCCGGCCGAGGCCCTCGGCCACGCTCAGGCGCTCGAGGTAATGCAGGAGCTGATCGCCCCGGCCCGAGGTCCGGTAATCCGGATGGACGACCAAGCAGGCCAGCTCCGCGATGCGCTCTTGCGGATACGGATAGAGCGCCGCGCAGGCGACGACCATGCCGTCCCGTTCGATCACCGTGAACCGCTCGATGTCGTTTTCGAGCATCTCGCGCGAGCGCCGAACCAAAACGCCCTGCTCTTCGAGCGGCTCGATCAGCGCGAGGATGCCGCCGATGTCTCCACGGGACGCGGAACGCACGCCTTCGAAGGTCTCGGAGGTCACCAGCGTACCGATCCCATCGCGGGTGAAGAGCTCGCGCAGGAGCGCGCCATCGCTCTGCCGGGCAACCAGATGGGCCCGGGGCACGCCCCCACGGCATGCCTCGATCGCAGCCGTCAAGTGCCGCTCCACGTCGTGCCCCAGATCATGCCCAGACGACAAGAGCTGCTCGGCTTCGCCGGGCGTCAGCTGCGTCGGGGTCCGGCCCTTGGCATCGACGACGCCGGGCGCCTCGATCATGCCGATGAGCTTGTCGGCGCGCAGGGCCACCGCGGTCGCAGCGGCCACGTCGTGACTGCTGATGTTGAACGCCTCGCCCGTCGCGGAATATCCGATCGGCGTCAGGACGACGATCGCGCCGTCGTCGAGCCGTTGTCGGATCGCCTCGGCATCGATCCGCCGCGGCTTGCCGGTGTACTGGTAGTCGACGCCGTCGAGCACGCCGATCGGCTGGGCCGTGACGAAGTTGCCGGTCGCCACCCGAAGCCGTGCGCCAGCCATCGGGGAGTTGGGCAGGCCCATGGACAAAAGCGATTCGAGCTCGACCCGCGTGGTGCCCACCGCCTCTTTCACACACTGAAGCGCCACCTCGTCGGTGATCCGCAGACCCCGTTCGTAACGCGGCTCCTCGCCCCGAAGCGCCAGCGCTTCGTCGATCTGCGGCCGTGCGCCCGCCACGAGCACGATCCGGACGCCGAGCGAATGCAGGAGCGCCACGTCGTAGAGCAGCGTTCGCAAGTCTCGCGAGGCCACCGCTTCCCCGCCGAACATGATCACGAACGTACGCCCGCGATGCGCGTGAATGTAAGGCGCGCTGGCTCGAAAGTGTTGAACGAAGGGGTCGATTTGAGGGCTCATGCCGGCTCGATGCAATAGCGTTGGATCAGTGCCGCGTAGAGGTCCGTGGCACGCTCGATAGCCGCCATGGTGACATATTCGTCGGGTTGATGCGCCACGGCGATGTCGCCGGCCCCGAGAACCAGCGTCTCGAGCCCGAGCTCGGCGAGGTAAGGCGCCTCGGTGCCGAACAAAGCGGTCTTCGCTGAACACCCGCACATGCCTTCGACCGCCTCGGTGAACGATTCGTCGTCCGGCCCTGCGAAGGCCTCGGCGTACGCTCCGGTCTCGTCGAGGGAAAACGACCAATGGCCGCCTTCGAGCGCGCCGGCCACCGCATCGCGGAGCTCGTGCACCACGGCGCTCCGCGACATGCCAGGCAAGAAGCGAATGTCGAGATCGAGGACGCAGCGCGCGCAGATGCGATTGGGGCTGTCGCCGCCAGCGACCTTGCCGAAGTTGAGGGTCGGCATGGGCACCTCGAACTCCTCGTCGCGAAACCGCGACCCGATCGCATCGCGCCACGCGCGGAGGGCACGAAGCGCTCGCTCGAGACCGTCGATCGCGTTGACCCCGAGCGCGGGGTTGCTGGCGTGCCCGGACTTGCCCTCGATGACGAGCTGGACGTAGAAGACGCCTTTGTGCTTGCGGATGGGCGTGAGGCCGGTCGGCTCGCCGATCACCGCATAGCGGCCGAGCCGCTCTCCCCGCCGAACCAAGGCGCGCGCCCCGTCCATCGAGCTTTCCTCGTCGGCGGTGCCGAGCAGCACCAGGGGGCGGACGAATTGCGACGGCTCGAAGCGCGCGGCCGCATGGAGAGCGGCGGCGAAAAAGCCCTTCATGTCCGCCGTTCCCAGGCCATGAAGCTTGCCGTCGCGCTCGGTGAGCGCAAAGGGGTCGTCGGTCCACCGATCGGGATCGTAGGGCACCGTGTCGGTGTGGCCGGAAAGCACGAGCCCGTCCTCGCCTTCGCCGAGCCTCGCGACCAGGTTCGCCTTTTCGGGCCGGCCGGGAAGCGGGTCGATGCGAAGCGAAAACCCGAGGTCGTCCGCCCAGCCTGCGACGAGATCGATGACACCCCGATTGGACTGGTCGAACCGCTCGTCGGGCGAGCTCACCGACGGCGAGGCGATCAGCTGGCGCAGCATGTCGGCGGCCCGGGGCAGCATCGAACCAACATAGCGCCGAATCGAGCGGTACAAAATCCGCGTTGCAGCGGGGGCAGGAAAGACTAGGTTCTTGCGCATGAGCGACGACTTGGCGACGAAGGCCATCACCATCATCGAGGAAACTCACCGCGGAGAGCGCGCCTGGGACATCTACAGCCGGCTCCTCAAGGACCGCATCATCTTTCTCGGGACGCCGATCAACGACTTCGTCGCGAACGCGGTCATCGCGCAGCTCCTCTATCTGGAGAGCGAGGACGCGGACAAAGAGATCACGATCTACATCAACAGCCCCGGTGGCATGGTGTCGTCGGGCTTGGCGATCTACGACACGATGAGCTACGTCCGATCGCCGGTCTCGACGGTCTGCCTCGGCCAAGCGGCGTCGATGGGCGCGTTCTTGCTGGCCGCGGGCACCAAGGGCCTTCGGCGCGCCCTGCCCCACAGCCGCGTGATGATCCACCAGCCGCTCGGCGGCTACCAGGGCCAGGCGTCGGACATCGAGATCCACGCGCGCGAGATCCTGAAGACCAAGCAAAAGCTCAACGAGATCCTGGCGCACCACACCGGGCAGGACGTCGAGCAGATCCGGCACGACACCGAGCGCGACAAGTTCATGTCGGCGCTCGAGGCCAAGGAATATGGGCTCGTCGACGACGTGATCATGCCGCGCAAGGAGATCGCGGTCGCGCCAGCTGCATGAGCATGGCCGCATGAGCATGATCGAGATTTGCCTGGTCCGGCACGCCCAGTCGGTTTCGAACGCGAGCGGGGTCTGGCAAGGCCAGGGGGACTCTCCGCTGAGCGAGACCGGGCAGCAGCAGGTCGAGGCCTTGCGCAGCGCGCTCGCGGGCGGCGCCTATGACCTGGCGGTGAGCTCCGACCTCAGCCGGGCCGCCGACACGGCCAAGGCGCTCGCAGTCCCGGTCGAGCACGACGCGGTCTGGCGCGAGATCGACGTGGGCGCTTGGGAGGGGCTGACCATGGAGCAGGTGCTCGCCCGGTTCCCCGACCAAATCGAGGCGCTGAAGTCGCGGCGAACCTTCGCGATCGGCGGGGGCGAGAGCTGGCCCGATGTCTTCGAGCGGGCCGACGCCGCACTGGCCGCGCTGCGGGCCCGGTTGCCTTCGGGCGGCAGAGCCATCGTGTTCACCCACGGAGGCATCATCGCGGCCCTGCTCTCGGGGCTCCTCGGCGTGCGCGAGCGCTTCCCCTGGCCCCTCGGCCGGATGCGCAACACCGGACGCACCACCCTGCGGTTTTACGAGGACGGCGTCGAGCTCGTGGCCCACAACGACGACAGCCACGTGCCGGCCGGGCTCCGTCAAAAGTACGAGCCACGGGCCGACCAAGTCGTCGTTCGCCTCACGTCCGTGGATGGAGACGCCACTGCCCGGGGTACAGCAACAACGGATTTCAACTATGCAATCAAATCTGCACGGAAAGCAGGTGCAGGTGGGGTGGTGTCGGTATCAGGCACGGCACGCGAAATCGCCGCCCTCGCTCGAGAGGCCGCCCGCGGTTCGTCCAATGAATTCCGATTCCTGGAGCCCGAGGTGGGTCGGGTCTGTGAGCTGTTGATCTCGAGCAGCCATCGCATGCTCCTCGACTATGCCCTTCCGGCTTTCAGATCTGAAAAATCGGTTTCAGATCTGGAAAGTGAGCGCCCTCACGTATGAACAGCTTGATTACATATGTAATTAACCTTCAGGGGTCAAGAATGGGGTGTCTCTTTTGTGATCCAGCCCACATTGGGTGTCACCCCTTCGGTCGATCGGGTGGAATTTAGGGGTTAAAGTCTCAGAACTTCAAAAACTTTTCAGATCTGAACGGCGGTCGCGATCGAGCGCTCGACAACCACCACGAGATCATTCATGATTCAGTGTCAAACAAAGTTGGCACGGTAGTAGCATACTAACGTGGTGACATAAGCGCTGCGGCGATGACGTACCCCCCACGTTCCCCGTGGCGTTGTTAGACCGGGCGATTTGGTTTGTTTCCCCCCACTTCATCCAAATCGCCATCTCTCTAACGGCCCGAAAGCCCCCCCTTTCGGGCCGTTACTTTTTGGGGCGCCTGCTATGCGGGCCATGCGACGCCGGGGGATGCATAGGTGGGCGCACGGCTCGGCCCGAGCCGGATGGCCGTCCCTCGGTGCGCACAAAGAGCGAGAACCCCCTTGCCTACTTCACGACCTTCAAATACGAGGGCCGCTCGCGCCGCGTCGAACGTTCCGGCTTTCGCGCGGGGTCGGACCCCTCTTCGCCGGCGTCCTCCACGGAAGGGAGCACCCGAAGCGAGGGGCGCTCCGAGACCAAAGGTGGCGGCTCCCGGCCCGCTTCGCGCTCGATCTCCTGGGAGATCTCCTCGGGCATCGAGTCCGGCCAGACCATCCCGCGGCCGTCGTCCCCGGCCAGCGCGAACACGGCATCCCAGTGAACCTGGCAGGTAAAGGGCGATCGGTTGAAGGACAAGGTGCCATAGATGCCCTCGGCATCGACCTGCAAATCCGGAATGGGTACGGGCATATCGAAGCCAATTTGCAAGACGAGCTGAGGTTCTGAGCGATACCACTGGGGCACGAGGACCCCTTCCATGCGGGGGTCGAGGTGCACGAACAGGCTGCCCTTCGAAAGCAGGTATCGCGCGACCTCCAGCTTGGGCGGAAGCGGTCGTTCTTCGGCCACCCTTCACCCTTAGCGGATTCGTGGGGGCTTCGCCATCGACTTGCCCGCCTACCCTCGCGCGAACGCCAGCATGGTCGTCCCGACGACCATGAGCCCTGCAGCAACGAGCTTGCGGCCGGTGATCGGCTCGAGAAAAAAGGCGCGCCCGAGCAACACGCTGCCCAAGACGCCGAAGGCGCGCTTGAGCGTCTCGAGGACCGCCACCCAGAGCAGCTGCAGGGCCAGGAGCTGGAGCGCGAGCGCGGCAATGGCAAAGCCCAGCATCGCCGCCAAGAGGCTCTTGGGCGCCCGAAACACCGCCCCGAGCTCGGCATGGGTGCGCCTCATCAGGACCCAGGAGACGAGCAGAATGGCCCCGCCGCTCGCGAGGATGAAGGCGTGGGAGGCGGGCGAGGCGTGGGAAAGCGCGCGCTTGTCGAAGGCAGTCGAAACCGCCCAGAGCGCGGCGACGGCGATCATGAAGGGCCCGCCCTTTTCGAGCGCAAGCGAGCGCCACCACGAGGTCGACCGGTCGCTGTTGAGCACCAAGGCGCCGACGACGACCAGCACGATGCCGGCCCAGTGCACCGGGTTGGGGAGCTCGCCGAGCAGCGGCATCGCGACGAGCGCGCTGAACACGGGCGTCAACGCCAAGAACGGGACCGTCCGGCTCAGCGGCGAGAGCTGCACGGATCGCATGAAGAAGACGTTCGCCAAGGCGTTCATCGTCATCGACGCGATCGAAAACGGCCAATACGCGGCCTCGAGGACCCAGGTCCCGTCCCACCAAGCCCAGAGCGCCAAAAAGGGCACTTGCCCCACCAGCAAGAACACCACCAACGCCGTCGGCGAAGCCTTCAAGACGAGGGCTTTTCGAACCACGTCGAGCCCCGCCCAACAGAGCGCCGACGCGACGCCCAACGCAAAGCCCATCATCTTCGCCTCGACATCACCACGCGGCTCGCCACGTCGCGTGGCCCCTCTTGTCCGGGCGCCGGGGGCCGTTGGGTGATCTCAAATGCACGGAAGGACACGATGCGGTCCGCGCCGTTCCCGGTTCGCTCGTGGTGCCGGAAGATCCAGTCGTTCAGGCCTCGGTGGTACTGCCGAAACCCCTTGATGCGAGCGAGGTAGTCGCACCAATGGTAGCTCTGCCCGAGACGCGGAGGGATCGAGCGAAGCGTCGGATCGGCATGCCGAGAAGCCACCTCGTTGACCGGATCGAGGTGTCGTCCGTCTTCGGTCACCGCGTCGAAGACGAGCCACATGTCGTCGCGCGGTGCATCGCGTGCAAACATGCTCCAACCTTGATTGAGCCGAAGCGTGGCCACCGTGGCCTGGATCCAGCGGGGCTGCTCGTGCCGGAGGAGCTTGGGCACGGCGGCGTTTTCGACCAGGACCTGCGACGTCGCCACCACCACCAAATAGGAGAGGAAGGCCAGGCCGGCCCATCGCCATGGAGAGCCGGGCGTTTCGGCGGACCCGGCCGTTGGAACCGAGACGGCCGCCACCCACGCGTCGCTCGGGCCCCTTCGCGCCGCGAGCTTTTCACGCAGCCATTTCCAGTCTTCGGGGCTGACCAGGAACATCGAGTAGCCGATCATGACGAACGAAAAGAGCCCGACGTTGGCCACCAAGGCGATCCCGAGATGGAGCACCCAGATTCCGAGGATGGCGGCGCGCCGGGTCCAAGGCCTGCCCCAGGGCGACAGAATCAACCACGGAAGGGCGTACTCGATCGCCAGGCTGATGTAGGTCATCGCCTGGAAGACCCCAAAAGGCAGATGCTCCCGCATCCAAAACCCCGGTGCGGTCACGATGCGCTCTTGGTGTGCAAGCCAATAGACGGCGCTGCCGTCGAGCCAGGTCTCCCCGGTCTTGTGAACCGCGTTGAAGTAGTAGATGACGGCGAGCTGAAGGAAGACCACGAGCACGGCCCAAGAGACGACCGGGGAAGCTGTAGGCGTCCCAGCCTTCTTCTTTTTCGAGGCGTCGACCGAAAACGCCACCCCCAAGGGGAGGAACGCACTCCACAGCATCAAGTTGCAAAAGACGAAGTCGCCGCCGTTCGAGACGAAGTCCACGCGGATCTGGAGCGAGAGCAGGCAGAGCAAGCTGAGCAGATGGAAGACGCGGGTGTAGACGCCGACGAGGAAGCACAGGTACACGAGCGCGATCGCAACGAAGGCAACCACGACGCCCGCATCGGAGCTCACGTGGAACAAGAACGAGTAACCCCAGGGTCGAAGCGGGTGCTCGGCCAGCATCGCGTTCGGGAGCAGGCCCGTCTCGAAATACCAGACGGAAATCTCGGTGCTGCGCTTGGCGAGGTCGAACAGCAAGAGGAGCGCGATGTAGATGCGCGCGAGACCGAGCGTCCGGATGTCGATGGTGAGGAGGGCCTCACGGAAGAGGCTTTTGTCGAAGCGCATGGGCTAGCCTGCCGGCGCGGAGCCTAACAGCGTCTGGCGGCTCTACAAATCGAAGTATTTTCAGGCGGTTGCAGAAGCGCCCCAGGCGACGCATATTGTGCAGGTCTTTGAAATTACGGGGGCGACCGGTTTCGACGGGGATGTTGAAGGTTTGGTTGCGTGTCCGTCGGCCCAAGCACGACGTAAATACGTTTGGGACGTACAACTGCCAACGATAACGCAGTTGCTCTCGCGGCCTAAGAAAAGCCAAGAGAGCCGTCGACGTTAGAAGCTTGCCTGTGCTTCTAGCCGAGGCGTCATTCGAACGGGCTGGTCATCGCGCACCGCGGCTCGGTGCGATGACGAGATGAAGAGCCGCTAGCGTTGGTGCGAGCCTGTTTGTGGGCGCAACCCAACGCGAATTTCAAAACACAAACTACGCACGTAGACGCCATTCTGGACCGTTCTCGGACGTGGGTTCGATTCCCACCGCCTCCACTACTTAAGACAAGTGATTGCTTGCGGTTAGCGAATTCTGCCATAGCGCGCGTGACCACGTAGTGACCGTTGTCGGCTGTTTTCTGAGTCCGTTCGGTGGATTTTGCCAACGTTTTGCATGTGCCGGGATTGGCGTTGGGTGTCCCTACCCAACTCCAGCCTGCCCAGGGCGAGCTCGAAGGCAAGGCGCCCCTCGATTGCGGAAACCCCGGCGAAGCGCTACTGTCTTACCAGTAAGAATTGCTGGAGAACACCCATGAGCAGCATCGCGACCACAAGGCTCTCGTCCAAGGGCCAAATCGTCATTCCCGAGGAGGTTCGCAAGGAGCTCGGCCTTGAGCCCGGTGCTCAGTTCGTCGTCATGGGTGAGGGCGACGTCGTAATCCTGAAGAAGATCGAGGCACCGGACAGGCGAGAGTTCCAGGCGCTCGCTCGCAAGGTTCGAAGTCAGGCCCGCAAGGCTGGAGTGAAGCGCTCCGATATCAAGAAAGCCGTCCGCGCATCCCGTCGTCGCGGATGAGAGTGGCGATCCTACCAGGAGCGCCGAAGCGCTTGATACATATGCTACGGTCGCCGCGTGGACGAACTGTTCGAGTTCCTGGTGCTTATCGCGGAACGTCTTGACCGCGCGAACATCCCATACATGCTCAGCGGCTCGGTCGCATTGAGCACGTATGCACAGCCCCGGATGACCCGAGACGTTGATTTCGTGATTGAAATCGACGAGACACAGGTCGACAAGTTCGTCCATCTTTTCGAAGCCGACTGCTACATCGATCGCGAATCGGTGCTCGAAGCGGCGCGGACTCGAGGGATGTTCAACATCATTCACGAGGCCTGGATTATCAAGGCCGACTTCGTCGTCCGAAAGGACGAGCCGTATCGAAAAACGGAGTTCGACCGACGGCGCACGGTATCCATCGGCGGCAAAGCGTTTTCGATTGTCACGGCAGAGGACCTGCTTCTCTCGAAGCTCCTCTGGGCCGAGACGAGCCGATCGGACCTGCAACTCCGGGACGTCAGAAACCTGATCCTCTCAGAAAAAGATCTCGATTGGCCTTACATCGAGCGATGGGCGGAGAAGCTGGGCGTGGTAGACTTGTTGAGCGAGGTGCGAAGCGAGGATGTCTGACACGGCACCGGTGATCGAGAAGCGGTACCACGAAATGCTGATGCGGCTCACGCCGGAGCAAAGGCTTCTTCAGACCTGCAGGATGTTTGCTACCGCGAAGAGACTCGCCGAAAGCTCCATCCGAGCCGCTTCGGGTGGACCAATGGACGAGGAAACGCTTCGACGAGAGTTGTTCCTTCGTCTTTATGGAAAAGAAGTCAGCGGTCCACTCCGCGAAATGGTCCTCGCGGGACACGAGTCCGAGTGACCAAATAATGACCAGAGCGCAGGGCAAGCGGGGGGATTCCAGGGTCCTGGAGGGTACGAGGGTAAGAGGTCGAACTACCCGCCTTTACAAGCGATACGCGGGAAAACCGAGTGTCCGCGTAGGGTTAGCGTATCGCTGACAATAGGGTTCGATTCCCACCGCCTCCACTACTGCCTTCTTCTTCGAAGAAGGCCATCCATTGCGGTGTCCATCCGTGCGAACGCGCTCGGGGATCCGCTCGTAGCGAGCCATGGCCTCGCTGACGGCATCACGGACCCTAGCGCAATCGTTCGAATGCCGAGAGGCT
>CAZBWQ010000013.1:0-30922 GCA_964495565.1 uncultured Sandaracinaceae bacterium
CCACCTGGATCCTCGGCCGTCGTCCCATCATGCGCGTCCACCACCGCGAACGAACCTTGCTCGCTTAGGTTACGGATGCACCGTCCGACCTGAGCCAACGCAAAAAGCCGACCTCGTGAGGCCGGCTCGTAGAGCGGGAAATGGGATTCGAACCCACGACTTCAACCTTGGCAAGGTTGCACTCTACCACTGAGTTATTCCCGCAAAAGGACGCCTTTGGTAGCTCGCTCGGAGGGATGCGTCAAGTCCTGGCGCCATGTCGCGTGCGCCCTGGGGGACACCGAATTGCGCGAATTTTACCGAGGTAGCCGGGTGCGCTCGAAAAGCTCCCACATCGCCTCGTTGGCGTTGATGTCGGTGGTGCTGTCCCCGATCCCGTCGAGGCGGCAGGGGTAGCCGGGCCAGCAGTGGCCGCCCCCTTCGATGGTGCACAGGGTCACGCTGGCGCCGCCCTCGCATGCGTCCACCGTCTCGCAAGTCGCATCGCCGTTTTGGTAGCTGACCGACGGCTCGCCGGTGCAGCCGTTTCGCGCGAGCCAGCCTTCGGTGGTCTCCGCGGCGCTCGGCGAAGCGTTGGGCCCCCCACCGTCGTAAAGCACCAGTGGGTCGCCGGTGCCGTTGAACTGCATGATCGGGATCGGCCGTGCCGGCGTGCAGGTCGCGTCGTCCATGCCGAAGACCGCCGCCACGGGGGCCGCTGCCGCGATGAGGTCGGCTGCCTCGCAGGCGAGTCGATGCGTGAAGAAGCCTCCGTTCGACATGCCCGTCGCGTAGACGCGGCGCTCGTCGATGCAGCCGAGTCCGCCGAGCTCTTCGATCAGGGCACGCGCGAACCCGACGTCATCGACGTCGAGCTCCGCTGCCTGCCCGCAGCAGCTTCCGGCATTCCACGCGTTGTAGAGTCCGTTCGGATACGCGACGAGAAACCCCTCCTGATCGGCGAGGTCGTTCATCTCCGTGCTTTCCTGTTGGGCCAAGCCGGTAGACGTGAAACCGTGAAAGCTCAGCACGAGTGGCATCGGGGTGCTTCCATCGTAGCCGGGCGGCACGTGAAGCTCGTAGGTTCGCACCACGCCGTCGAATTCGAGCTCGCCATGCGTGACGCTCGCATCGAGCGAGCCTTCTTCGCAGCCGAGGCTCGCGCTCACCTCCGCGGCATTGGAATCGTCACCCCCGCAGCCGAGCGCCCACGTCGAGAGGACCCCCAGCCAAACCCATGAATACCGAGAACGCATCACGGCCGCGGAGCCTACCATGCCGCCCACGATGGCGGGGCTGTTTTCATTCGTAGCGAAGCCCCTCGACCGGCAACATGCGTGCCGCCCACCACGACGGCGCGATCGTCGACAAGGTGCAGATCAAGAGCGCGATCGCGATGGTCACCAGGAACACCGACGGGCTCAGGACCACCGGAAGATGGTCGATGAGATAGACCTTCGGATCGAGCGGGAACCGAATCCGGTCGAGATAGGTCACCAGGCCGCCCCCGACGACGACCCCGACCAGGGTGCCGATCACCCCGATCACCACGCCCTGCACCATGAACACGCCGAGCACGGTCGCGTCCGTCGCCCCCATCGCCTTGAGAATCGCGATCTCCCGCTTCTTCTCGAGCACGATCATGATGAGCGTCGCGATCACGTTGAAGGCCGCCACGAAGATGATGGTCGCGATGACCAGGGTGAGGGCGATCTTTTGGACCTCGAGCGCGGTGAAGAGGTTGCGGTTGAGCTCCGACCAATCGAGCGAGTGGTACGCCCCGCCGAGCGCATCCTCGATCTTGCGCGCGAGCTGATACGACGTGCCCAGGTCGTGCACCCGCAGCTCGACCCCAGTGACGTTGTCGCCTTCCTCGAAGAGACGCTGCGCCTCGTAGAGATCGATGTAGACAAGACCGGAATCGTACTCGTCGAAGCCCGCCTTGAAGACGCCGATCACACGAAACTCTTGCGAGCGAGTCGCCTGACCGCCGGGCTCGAGGGCCAACCCGAGGGCCGCCAACGGAGAGATCATCGTGACCCGATCGTCGAGCTCGAGCCCGAGCTCCTCGCCGAGCGCCTTGCCGACGACGATGCCGGGGAGCGCTTCCACGGGCTCGCGCGCCCGACCCTCCGAAAGACCGGCCTCCCATTGGGGGTCGTCCGGCAGCGCGAGCTCGTCCGCGTCGAGATCGGCCAGCATCGCCTCGATCTCCCGGGGCTTGGCGATCTTTCCGATCTCGGGTCGACGAGCCTGCCGTGATGCGCGCCGTTGCACCTCCCGTCGCTCTTGCTCTTCTTCCCAAAAGGTCTTTCGGCCGGGCTCGGGCTCCTTGACCTCGGGCGGTGATTCCTCTTTGCCGTCGCGAAGATCGCGAAGCCACTGCCAGTCGTCGGCCGGCTTGGGCGCCGGGGTCCCGGAGGGCGCCGCGCCCGGGCTCCGCAAACCTTCGAGGGAGCCGGTGACCATCTGCTGGGGCAGATCGAGGACGGTGCGCACACCCTGGGGCGTCACCCCTTTGACCAACACCACCGCGCGCCGCTCGCCCTTGGTCAGCATCATCTCGTCTATCGAAAAGGGAGCGATTCCCGCCACCTCGGGCATCTCGCCCACCGTGTCCAAGACCTCGCGGTAGTCGCGGAACTCGCGCCCGTACTTCAAGATCAGCACGTGCGCGTTGACGCCCAGGACCTTGTCGCGAAACGCGCGCTCGAAACCGGTCGTGATCGAAAGCACCGCGAGCAGCGCGGCGACCCCCAAGGCGACGCCCACGATGGAGATGAAGGTGATCATCGAAACGGTGGCGCGCTTCTTCGAGCGAAGGTAACGGGCCCCGATTTGGAGGCTGTAACTCACGTCGGGGGTCCTTATCACGCCGCCCGAGACGGCGCGAACGCGGCAAACGCTCCCGAACTTGCCCGCGGTCGGGGGACTCATTAGGGTTGACGGGATGAAGCGGTTGGGCCCCCTCGCCACGTGCATCGGGCTGCTGGTGGCGTGTCATCAGCAGCAGAACGTACGCCAAGAAGTGTGGCCGCCGAGCGAGCCCCAGCAGGCCGCGGCCCCGATGGAAGCGGCTCCGACGGCCGCTGCTGCACCGCCGCCCAAGGTCCTCGACCCCGTGATCGTCGCGTTGCCCGACCGATCGCCGGTGATGCAGGTGCGTAAGCAGCTCGACAAGGACAACCCCGGCCGAGCCCGCGAAGTGGCCGAAGCCGCCCTGCCTGACGCAGGGGCCCGGGACAAAGGACGGCTCCACTGGCTGGCGGCCAGCGCGGCGCTTCGAGAGGGCTATCATCAGATCGCGCTCGCACACTTGGAAACGCTGAGCTCGTTTCGGCATGCACTCGCCCCCTGGGCCAAGCTTCGCCGTGCCTCCGTGCTCGAGCGACGCGACCCCGCAACCGCCTTGGAGATCGCCCAAGCTCTCACCGGCGACTGGGCCGGAGGAGAGCAAGCGAAATCGATCAAACGGAGGATCCAGGGCTCGTCTCTCGACGCCGATCGACTCGCCGCGGGCATCGGTGGCGACATGCCGGCCACCACGACGGCCTCCACCGTGCGACCGCGCATGCAGCAGAGCCTCGACAAAGCCGAGACGCTCTATCAGCAGAAGCGCTACCGCGAAGCCGAGCAACTCTTCGGCAAGCTGGTGAAGCATCTCAAGACGGGCAGCGTCGTTTGGTGCAAGGCCCGCTACCAACAGGGCCGCGCATTGCTTCAGGATCGCGAGCGAACCCGGGGCGCACCGGTGATGCGTGAGGTCGCCGACCGCTGCACGCAGCCCAGAAGCCTCGACACGGGCGCGTGGGCCCGGTACCACGCCGCGCGGGCGTACGGACGGATCGGCGAGTGGGCCGAGTCGATCCGGCAATACGAAAAGCTCGAAGCCGAAGCGCCCGGCCACCGTCTCGCCGACGACGCCAGCTATCGAGCCGCGTTGGCAGAGCTCGAGACCGGCCAAAGCCGCGCAGCCAGGGCGCGCCTCGCCTCGATTCCCAGACGTTACCCCGAAGGGGACATGTGGCCGCGGGCATTGTTCAAGCTCGGCTGGATCGAGCTTCGGGCCGGCGACTACCAAGCGGCCTTCGAGCGTTTCGACGAGCTGGTCGAGCGGGGCGCGGAAGAAGACGAAGAAGGAATCACCGGCCGCGCTCACTATTGGCGTGCCCGCATGATGTTCGAGACGGGTCGACGCCTCGATGCGATCGATGCTTATGCCGAGATCGTCAAGCGTTGGCCCCTTCGCTACTACGCCCAGCAGGCCCTGTGGCGACTCGCGGAGCTCGTGCCCGACCGCGCCAAGGCCATCTTGGCGGAGATGCGCTCGGACGGAGGACAAACGCGGATGGTGTTCGCGTGGCGGGACGAGTTCGACGAGCCGGCGTTTTCACGAATGATCGAGCTGCTCGCGGTCGACGAGATCACCTATGCGTCGGCCGAGATGTCCGCGCTCCGGATGGTCGGATCCGACGTGAACCCCGAGCTCGCCGTCGTCGGTGCCGTCTTGCTTCAACACGCCGGAGCGGAAACCAAGCTGAGCGGCGTCATCCGTTCGCATTTCGAGGACTTCGAAGGGCTGCTGCCCAAGGGCGAGGGCCGTTTGATCTGGGACGCAACCTACCCCCGAGCCTTTTCACCGCTCATCGAGCGCGTCGCAGAGCAACAGGGCATTCCGGCTTCTTTCGTTCGCGCGGTCGCACGCGAGGAGAGCTCGTTCGATCCGGAGGCCGTGTCGTGGGCCAAGGCCTACGGCTTGGTGCAGCTCATCTTGCCGACGGCACGGCGGTTTGCTCCGGACGTCGGAGAGAGAGCGACACCGCGAACGCTCACCAAGCCCGAGGTCAACCTCAAAATCGGCGCGCGCTACATGGCGTGGCTGTGGGATCGTCTCGAAGACAATCCCGCGCTGGTGCCCTCTGCCTACAACGCGGGGGAGGGAGCGGTGCGCCGTTGGCTCGAAGAAGACTCGGGGCGACCGCTCGACATGTTCATCGAGGAGATCCCCTACGATGAAACCCGACGCTACACACGCCGCGTTCTTCAGACCTACGGCGTGTACGAGTGGCTCGAGCACGAGCAACTGCCCGAGCTGAGCCCGAGATTGCCGGGCGCGGCCGGTCCACAGCGTTTCAGCGCGCTTCGCTGACGCGCTCAGGCGATTACTTTCGGCAAGAGCGCGCCGAACTCGATCGCTTTGTTCACGTCGCCATCGACGCGAAGCTTGCCTTGCACGAATGCGATCTGCGGATCGAGGTTGCCTTTGAGGATCTCGGCCAAGTGCGCGTCTCGAATCGTCAGCGTGGCGTCGGCGGAGCGACCATTTCCCTCGGTCACGCTTCGATCCTGCAGGTCGATCATCCAGCTCCGGTCGTTCTGGCCGGTGATGCGAAGGTGAAACGTCCCGTCGCCCAGTGATTGGTCGGCCGGCGCCTGCTCGAGTGTCGAGCGCATCCGGTCCAAGAAGGCCGTCGTGAGCTCGGCGACGGCGCGTGCATGGGCCTCGTCCTTTTCGGTATCTGCCGGCTGGAGGGGAAGCGCCGCGGCTTCGAGCTCGTTGGCGCTCTCTCGCAAGTAGCGCGAAAAGACATCCAAGTCGGGCATGACGGCTGGCGACGAGGTCGGGCTGATCGAAAGCACGCCGTTGTAGCTCAAGACCGTGATCAGCAGCCCCATGCCATCGACCAGAGGTGCCATGCCCATGGTTGCCAGCAGCTTGTGGCCCGCCATGTACAAGTCGGTCTGCGGACCAGGCACGTTGGTGATCACGACGTTGAAGACCGGCCGGTGAAGCTCGGACACGCGGAACCGCGAATACAGCCGAAGCATGCGATTGGCCAGCCCGAACGGAATGAACTCGGTCAGATCGACGAACACACGGCCCGCTCCCGCCTGCTCGAAGGCTTTGCCGCCCTGGCTGTGCTCCTGGATGACCCGCACGCGCTCGACGGGGTCGTCGACGTCGGTCGCCAAGCCGATCAGCATCGCCGAGACCTTGTTGCCCATCGTCCCGCGCTCGTCCTCCGCGCGCGTCGAAATCGGGACCATGGCGACGAGGGGATCGTCGGGCAGCTCGCCTTTTTCGAGCAGGTAACGGCGCAACGCCCCCGCGCAGATTGCGAGCACCACGTCGTTGAGGGTGCACCCGAGGATCTTGCGGATGTTCTTCACCCGATCGAGCTCCAGCAGCGCGGTGTTCCAGATCCGTTGCCCGGTGATGGTGTGATTGATCGGCGTCGAAGGCGCCGACATCGGCGAGGGCGGCGCATCCACGCCCTTTTCCCGGATTCGCGAGGACGCCTTCACCACGTCGACCAGCTCGCCAGCGACTCGCTTGATCTCGCTCGGCTTGCCCATGATCTTGCGGGCCGTGTGCGCCAAGAGCTCGAGCTCGTTCGGTACGGGCGGGACCGCGCGGGGAGGCGGAGAGCTGAAGACACGCGGCGTCTTGGTCGCGTCGAGCAACGCGCTCATCATGTCGGCCCCAGACACCCCGTCGATGGCGGCGTGGTGGATTTTGTTGATCGTGGCGACCGACCCGGGCGGAACCTGCGGAATCGCGTCGAGCCCTTCGACGAAGGTCATCTCCCACAATGGACGGGTGCGATCGAGCGGGACGCTGAAGATCCGAGCTGCCAGGGCGCGCAGCTCACGCCAATTGCCGGGGCTCGGCAATGCCACGTGCTGAAGATGCATGTCGAGGTTGAAGTCGGGATCTTCGACCCAGTAGGGCTTGCCGATCCCGAAAGGCACCATCGCCAAGCGCTGCCGAAGCCTCGGCACGAGATGAATCCGCGACGCGAGCGTCGAGCGAAAGCTCTCGAAGTCCATCGAACCTTCGAACACCAACACGCTGCCGACGTGCATCGGCTGGTGTGAATCCTCGAGGTACAAGAACGACGAATCGAGTCCAGACAACGGCTGCATCAATGGTCTCCGAGCTTCTCCGGGGTCAGACGCTCAGCGTACACCCGGACGCACCTCGATCTCCAGCGCTTCTCAGGAGCCATCGAAGGTTCGATCGAGATCCTTCAAAAGCCGCTTTTGCTCGCGCGAAAGACGCTTGGGCACTTCCACTGCCACCACGCACAACAGATCGCCGCGCCCACGTCCGTGGAGCCGTGGGACGCCCGCGCCACGGATGACCAGCGTCTCGCCGGGCTGCGTGCCGGACGGCACCTTCAGCGTCTGCACGGCGTCCTCGTCCTCCTCGAAGGCCGGGACATCGACTTTGGCACCGAGGGCGGCTTGAGGATAGGTCACGGCCACGCGGTACACGAGATCGAAGCCGTCGCGTTCGAACACGTCGTCCTGATCGACGTGCACCGTGACGTAGAGATCGCCGGGCGGTCCGCCTCGGGCACCTTCTTGACCACGGCCGCTCAATCGGAGGCTCTGTCCGGTGTCGACGCCGGGCGGGATGTTGACTTTGACCACCCGTTCGGTCTCGACCTCGCCCGCGCCCTCGCACTCTTCGCAGGGGGCTTTGGCCTCGACGCCGCGACCGCGGCACGTCGGACAGGTCGTCGACAAGACGAAAGCACCCTGGGCACGCGCGACTTGGCCGCGACCCCCACAAGACGTGCAGGGAACGAGCTCGCCTCCTTCTGCGCCGGTGCCGCGGCAGGTCTCGCACGGGGTCGGGTGCGAGAGATCGATCTGTTTGGTGGCGCCAAACGCAGCCTCCCGAAGCGTCAGACGCAGGTCGGTGCGGATGTCCGCGCCGCGGACCGGAGCGTTCGGATCGCGGCGCCGTCGGCCAAAGCCTCCAAAACCGAAGCCGCCGCCCCCGAAGAGGTCGCCGAAGATGTCTTGAAACTGAGTGAAGACGTCGCCGATGTCGCCGAATCCCGGCCCGCCCGCGCCTCCGAGCCCGGCGTGCCCGAATCGATCGTAGAGCTGCCGCTTCTGCGGATCACTGAGAACGGCGTACGCTTCGGCGCAGGCCTTGAACTTCTCCTCGGCCTCTGGATTGCCCGGATTTCGATCCGGGTGGTACTTCAGCGCCTTCTGTCGATACGCCTTCTTGAGCTCGGCGGTCGTCACCTCACGGGAGACTTCGAGGATTTCGTAGTAATCGACTTGCATCACGACCCGAGGCGGCTGTCTGACCAGGCGAACATAAGCACGCTTCGAACGGGGTCAAGCGCGTTTTCCCAGGCGAAAACCGAAGCTTACACTCACCTGTGTGCGCCGGCAGACGCCCCCGGACGCTCGAGCACGTCCTGCACCAGCGCCTCGGGCAGCTCTCCGGCCCGCTGAAACGCGCGCATGTGCAAGATCGGCTCGCCGCCGAGATCCGCCGCGCTGCGGCCCCGGATCTGCTGCACGTACTTGCGGGGCTCGAAGGGCACGAGATTCGAGCCCGGCTCTTCGTCTACCCGCTCGAGCAGGGCGATCAGCGCCCTCAAGGTGTTCATCTTCATGTAAGGACACGTCGCGCAGCCGCCGGCGGTCGAGCACCCCTCCCCGCCAGCCACGCCTGGCAGCACCGCGAGCTCGCTCTGGGCATCCTGCGCGACGGCCTCGCTGGCCACGGGGAAGATGATCTCGGCGCTGATCTCGGGCCCGCCTTCGGACGCGTAGTCCCGGAGCTTCTCCTGCACCTGGCGAACGATGGGGGTGATCATGCCCGCCTCGGTGCCGAGGATGAACCGAAGCTGGCTGGGCTCCCCTCGCGCGATCGCCTCGTCGACCTTGCCGAGGACGAACGCGAGAATGTTCGATGTCGACCCGACGACGCCCCTGCCATGCCGCTGTGCCTCGAGCGCCAAGTGGAACATCTCGCCCGGCACCTCCAGGTGGGCGGTCACGAACACGTCCGGATAATGCTCGCGAACCAGCTCCACGACCTCACTGCCGAACATGTGGTGCACGATGCAGGTGCCCTGCTCGAAATAATGAAAGCGAGGAAGCAAATCACGAATCGAAGCGCGATCGTGAGCTGGGTGAAGCTGGCCGATCTGTTCGTCCGGCATGTCGGCCAGGCTTCGAAACATGTGCGCGAGGTTGTCGCCCATGTACGTATCCGGACCGAACCAGATGTGAACGTCGGGAATCTGGGCAGCCGCCTGCAGCACCGTCTGCACGACGTTCGAGGAGGTGCAGGTGATCGTCGGCACGAGCGCATGCGCCTTGGCTTTGGTGACCAAGCTGGTGTTGATGTAGACGACGTGAAGGGAGCGCGGCGTTTCCGCGGCCTTCGTGAGATAAGCGCCATAAGCGGCCGCCTCGGCGGACTCGGCGAGTGAGCACCCGATGGGATCGGTCGCCACCCGGTACACCGGAATGTGCTCGTATCCGGAGGCATCGAGCATGGCTCGGACGTTCTCACTCATGAAATCGACGCCCAACACGGCGATCGTCTCGACGCCTTGCTCGGCCATCTTGATGGCGCGGTCGGCCATGGCCAACGAATCCGAGACGTAGATGTGAGGCCAGTCGCAGGCCGAAAGGACCCCTTGCAGCTCGGGATCCATGTAGAAGTGGGCTACCACCCCGGCGTTTTTCGCGCGCAGCAGCGCGGTGAGCTTTTCCACCTGCTCCGCATCGGGTCGCAAGAACGCAGCCTGGGCCTCGGCAAAGCTGCCCTGAGGCGTCAGCGCATTCGCCGTAATTCGCAAGGATGGAAACACAGGCTCGGTCATGAGGCAGCCTCGGAAAAACAGACTATACCTTCCGCCGCGCTCCCCTCATGTCAAGCGAAGCGACCCATACCTCGGTCTACGTGCACTTTCCCTGGTGCGTTCGGAAATGCCCGTACTGCGACTTTGCGACCGAGCCGATCCGGCGACAATCGCTCCCCCACTCGACGTATGCCGATGCCGTGCTGCGCGAGCTCGACGCACGTGCGCCGACCCTTCGTGGTCGAAAGCTCATCTCGGTGTTTTTCGGTGGAGGCACTCCGTCGCTCTGGGCTCCTCCGGCGCTGCGTCGCGCCCTGACGGCCATCGTCGGGGCCTTCGACGAGGTGAGCGAGCAACTCGAGGTGACGGTCGAATGCAATCCGAGCTCGCTCGATCGAGGGCACGCGGCGGCGCTTCGCGAGGCGGGCGTGGACCGGCTTTCGATCGGCATCCAGTCGCTACGCGATCGGCATCTTCGATTCCTCGGACGCTTGCACGATTCCGAGCAGGCCCTCCGCGCCCTGGACGACGCGAGCGCCGAGATTCCACGCGTGAGCGCCGACCTGATGTTCGGGATGCCCGGCCAAACCCCGACGGAGCTCACCGACGACATCGCTCGGATCGTCGCGTCGGGGGTGCGGCACGTCTCGGCGTATGCACTGACGGTCGAAGAAAAGACTCTGTTCGGGTCGCTGCAACGCGCCGGAAAGCTCCGTGTGGCGACCGACGACCGGTATGCGGAGCTCTTCGAGCGTGCCGAAGAGGGCTTCGCGGCGTCCGGGTGGAGCCATTACGAAGTCTCGAACTACGCCGCCGACGGCGAGGAGTCGAGGCACAACCTGCATTACTGGCGGGGAGGAGCGTATGTGGGCCTCGGGGCCGCTGCCGTCGGCTGCCTCGACGAGGGCGCGGGCCGCGCGAGGCGTTGGCGGAACGAGCCCAATCCACAACGGTACCTCACGAACGCCCCGTCGGAGGCCGAGGTGGAGATGCTCGGCCCGGACGAGATCATCCGAGAGTCGCTCATGCTCGGGCTCCGCACCCTCGAAGGAATGGACCTCGAAAACACCCGCGCAAGGGCCGCTCGTGATCCCGAGCAAGGGCGCGAGCGCGCCATCGAACGCGCCATCGAGCGGGGCCATCTGATTCGGGAAGGAGAGCGGCTGCGCGTGCCTCTCACGCATTGGATGAAACTTGACGGCATCGTGCGAGACTTGTTCTAGAGTGCGGACCGGTGGAGCTGGATTTCGAAGACGTTTCGGTCACGGGCTTGGCGAAGTCCTATGGAGCCACGCTGGCGTTGGCCGGGGTTGACCTGCGATTCACGGCGGGAACCGTGACCGCCATTCAGGGAGCCAACGGCTCGGGCAAGTCGACCCTGCTCTGGCTGCTGGCCCTTCTAGGGCACCCGACCCGCGGTGAGATCCGCTACGGATCGTACGGAATGGCGCACGCCGACGGCCTTCGCGGGCGAATCGGGTTCGTCGCGCACCAGCTCCAGCTCTATCCAGGGTTGAGCGGGCGGGAAAACCTCCTCCTCGCTGCCAAGCTCCAAGGGATTCCCTACGCGAACAAGCGCGCGGATGACCTCGGCGCAGCCTTGGCCCTCGGGGAGTACTGGGACCGACCGCTGCGCACCTATTCGCGGGGCCAGGCCCAACGCGTGTCGATCGCGCGTGCGCTCTTGCACGAGCCGCGCCTCCTGCTGATGGACGAGCCGGCGACGGGGCTCGATGCGCGGTCCACTCAATCGTTGATCGATCTGATCGAGCAAGAGCAATCGCGTGGCAGCATCGTGATCCTCGTGACGCACGAGCGGGAGTTCGCGGAGTCCGTCGCCGACCACGTCCTGCACATGGATCGCGGCCGGCTCGTGGAGCAGCCTGCATGAAGACGCTCCGAGCCGCCTGGTTGGTCGCCCGCAAAGACCTGCAGCTCGAGCTGCGCACCAAGGAGATCCTCACTTCCACGGGGTTGTTCGCCGTCTTGGTGGTGACCTTGGGCTCACTCGGCTTCTACACCGACCCGGTGAGCTCACCCCGCGTGGCCCCAGGGGTCATGTGGCTGGCGATCCTGTTCTGCGGGATCTTGCTGATCGGTCGCAGCTGGGCACTGGAGCGCGAAAATGATGCGGTTTTCGGGCTCCTTCTAGCACCGATCCCCCGCGCCGCGATTTACGTCGGCAAAACGCTCAGCGCGCTCGTCTTGTTGTTTGCGATCGAGCTGGTGCTCGTGCCCCTGTGTCTCGTCTTCTTTCAGATCGAGCCGCGGGGCATCGCGCTGCCCTTGGCGGGCCTCGTCGCGTTGGGCTCCGTCGGATTCATCGCGACCGCGGCGTTGTTCTCGGCGGTGGGGATCCGCACCCGCGCGCGCGATCTCATGCTCAGCGTTCTGGTATTTCCGCTGGTGGCGCCGGCCCTCCTCGCCGCGGCGGTGGCCACGCGGGAGCTCTTCGCCGGCGCGACGGTCATGGAGATCCTCGGCTGGATGCGCATCCTCGCCGCGTTCGATCTGTTGTTCATCACCCTCGGCGTCTGGGTTTCGCGCTATCTCCTCGCCGAAACCTGAGCGGTCACATGTAGGCGCGGATCAAGTCGAGCGCGACCGGGTCGGACCAATCGAGCGCTCCATCGAAACGAAAACGCACGACGCCATCCGTATCGATGATCCAGGTCTCCGGGAACAACCGGGTGCCGAACTTGTCGGTGACGACGGCGCGGTCCGAGTCGAGGAGGCTCGTAATCTTCGATTTGGCGGGGATGATCGTCTCCACTTGGTCCCAGCTCTGATCGGTGGACACGGCGACCACCTCGACGTCGTCCCAGCTCTCGGTGATCTCGGCCAGCAGCTCGAGCGTGGGCATCTCCTGGATGCAGGGGCGGCAGGTCACGGTCCAGAAGTTGAGGACGATCACCTTGCCCCGTTGCGCCGAAAGGCTCCATTGCCCGCCGTCCTGGGTGGGAAGGGTGAAATCGGGAGCCAGGAGGGAAGCCCCGAGGTAGTGAGGGACGCCGCCCTGCCCGGACATCAGCTCTTCGAACCGCGCGTTGCCGAGCACCGCACGGAAGGGTGCCTCGCGCGCTCGAGCCCGGGCGTCGACGACGGCCCCGGTGAAAACGAAAACCAAGGGCAGCGCAATCACCGCCACGATGACGGTCGCGATCAGCTCTCGTCGGGTCACGCCGAGGGCTCTAGCGCTTTTCGAGCCCGAGTGAAAGTGGATCGCGATCCTCGGGCGGCCGGACCTTGCGGTTCCCGACCAGGACGTAGACCCCCTGGTCATCTTCCTCGATCCAGTCGCTCATTTTGGCCATGGCATGACTTTCGAAACGGGCTGGACAGCGCCCGTCCCGGACGACGCACCACAGCGAGCCTTCCGGGTCTTGGCGGAGCGAATCCGGATCGAGCGGCTCTCGTACGTCCCCCGAGAGCAGGAGATCGATTCCGCCCTCGGAAGGGTCGACGTCTTTGACGAAATACGGCGCCCCCTCGATTTCGACGTAGGCCCAGTTGATCGAGTTGCTCAAACAGAAGCGTCCGTCTTCGGCGCGATCGATCCAGCCGTCGAAAGACCGAACGAGCTGCGGATGCGTGATCGGATCGTCGCCATTGAACCACCGGCCGCCCGCATCGCGGCGGATGTTGGTTTCGCGAGTGCGCCCCTGAAGAAACTGCGCTGGGTCCATGACCTCCCGCAGACTACACTGCGAACCGATGCCGACAAAGGTCCCGAAGCTGGTGGTGGTGTCGAACCGGGGCCCATACCGGCGCGAGGGCGGCAAGCGATGGGTCCGGTCCGCGGGCGGTTTGGTGACCGCCCTGGATCCGGTCTTGCAAAAACGCGGGGGCGTGTGGGTCAGCTCGAAGCCCGCGAGGGATTTCGACTCCATCGAGGTGCCTGCGCCCGCGCTCCGGTACGAGCTCGCTCACGTGTCGTTGAAGGGATCCGACCGCAGCGGATTCTACGAAGGCGTCTCGAACGCCGTGCTCTGGCCGTTGTTGCATGGATTCGAGCCGACCATCCAGGTCCGAGAAGCTTCCTGGTCGAGCTACGTGAATGCGAATCGGCAATTTGCGAGCACGGCCGACAACGCCAGCGGCCCGGGGGATTTGATCTGGGTGCAGGACTATCATCTGATGCTGGTCCCTGCATTGCTGCGATCGGCGCGACCGAGCGCGCGGATCGGGTGGTTTTGCCACATCCCCTGGCCCCCTCCCGACGTCTTCGGGATCCTTCCATGGCGAAAAGAGCTTCTCGAGGGCCTGCTCGGGGCGGACGTGTTGGGGTTTCATCTGCCCGAATACGCCGCGCACTTCCTTCAGTGCGTCGAGCGATTCACCGAGCACCGAGTCGCGGCCGATGCGGTCGAATTCGGCGAGCGGCGGGTCCGAGCCCTCGCCGCTCCCGTCGGGATCCCCGTCGAAGAGCTCCAGGCGCTGGCCATCGATCCGGACATCGGCGCACTCGCCGCGCAGATCCGACGACGGATGGCGAATCGCAAGTTGATCTTGGGCGTCGACCGGCTCGACTACACCAAGGGCATCCCGGAGCGGCTCGCCGCCTTCGAAGGGCTCCTTCGCAAAGATCGGGCCGCACGCACGCGCTGCGCTCTGGTGCAGGTGATGGTGCCGAGCCGCACCGACGTGAAGGCGTACTCGGACTTGAAGGAAGAAATCGACCGGATGGTGGGTGACATCAACGGGCGGTACGCAGAGACGGGATGCGTGCCGGTTCACTATCTCTATCGGAACCTCAGCCGCCGCGCCTTGTTCGCGCACTACCGAGCCGCGGACGTGGCCCTGGTCACACCGCTGCGAGACGGCATGAACTTGGTGGCGCACGAATACGCGGCGTCGCGAGTCGACGAAGATGGCGTGCTCGTGCTCAGCGAGTTCGCAGGTGCGGCGAAGCACCTCGAGGGTGCGCTCTTGGTCAACCCCTACGACGTGGAGTCGACGACCGCTGCGATCCACAGAGCCGTCACGATGGAGCAAGCAGAGCGGAACGAGCGAATGAGGACGCTTCGCGCCGAGGTGATGCAGCTCGACGTTCATCGATGGGCCGACTTCTTCATCGGTGCGCTGGAGGAAGCGTGAGTCGCATCGAGCGGACGTTGGGCGCCTTGATGGAGCTCGAAAAACCACTGCTCGTCGCGCTCGACGTCGATGGGACGATCGCGCCGATCGTGCGTGATCCCGATCGCGCGGAGATCCCTGGCCCCACGCTTTCGATCCTCGAAGAGCTTTCGCGGGTTCCCGCCGTGGAGCTGGCCCTGATCACCGGTCGCGATCTGCGCTCGCTGCAACGCATGGAACGCCTGGAAGGCATTTGGCGTGCGGTCGAGCACGGTGGCTTGGTTCTGGCGCCGGGGGAAGCTCCTCGACCGCGGCACCTCTCGCCCACCCAGCGGGAGGCGCTGGCGCGTTTCGGGGAGTGGGTCGCCACCCACGCGCCCGATGCGTTCGTCGAGCACAAGCCGCAGGCGGTGGCGCTCCACGTTCGCCCGATCGTCGAGGCCGACCCCGAACGGGCGGAGCGTCTGCTCGAAAAAGCCGACGCGCTGGCCACGAGCCTCGGGCTCCACGTACGCCGGGGAAAGTCCTTGCGCGAGGCCGAAGCCGTCCCGCACGACAAAGCCGCCGCCGTCGAGGAGATCTTCGAGCGCAGCGGCGCCCGTTCGATCTTCTTCGTCGGAGACGACGTGACCGACTTTGGCGCGATCGAGCTCGCTTCCAAGCACGGCATCGGTGTCTTCGTCAATTCCGAAGAGCAACGCGAAGCCCCCCCGGGCACCGCGCTCGTGCTCGAGGACGTCGACGAAGTGGTCTCGGTTCTCACGGGCCTGCTGCAACACGTCGGTCCGTGAGCGGTGGCGCAGGACGCGTGCCATGATAGAGGGGTCGACATGCTGGAGCGGGAGATCGAAGAGGCAGCTCGCATCGCGCGTCACGCGGGCGCCATCTTGATGAAGATCTACCAAACCGATTTCAGCGTCTCGTACAAGGGCAAATCAGACCCCGTCACCGAGGCCGACAGACAAGCCAACGCCTACATCGTCGAGCAGCTCCGCAAGTGCTTTCCGAAAGACGGCATCGTCGCCGAAGAAACGGAGGACACCTCGGATGCGCTCCGGCCGGGCCGCTGCTGGTACGTCGATCCCTTGGATGGAACCAAGGAGTTCATCGACCGAAACGGCGAGTTCTCCGTGATGCTCGGGCTGGCCATCGATGGGATCTCGACGGCGGGTGTCGTCTACCAGCCCACCACCGACAAGCTCTACGCGGGCGTCGTGGGCCGCGGGGCGCACCTCGAGGAGATGGGTACGCGGCGGCCGTTGCAGGTCAGTGACGAGTCGGAAACCTCTCGTTTGCGGCTGGTGGTGTCCCGATCCCACCGCAACCGCGCCGTCGCCGACGTCGTGCGCCAACTCGGCATCCGTGAGGAGACGGCCTTGGGATCGGTCGGTCTGAAAGCGGGTCTCATCGCAGAACGGAAGGCCGACCTCTACGTTCACATCTCGGACCGATCGAGCGCATGGGACGCGTGCGGGCCCGAAGCGGTGCTCAAAGCGGCAGGCGGCCGTTTCACGGACTTGTCCGGAGAAGCCTATCGCTACGGAGGAACCGACATGCGCAATCGAAGCGGCATTCTCGCGTGCAACGCGGCCGCCTACGATTCGGTCTTGCCGATCGTCCGGGAGGCCGCCCGCGAAAAGGGTTTGATCACATAGCGCCACATGCCACCCGTCGATTGGAAACGAGCCTGGAAGGAAGGCCAAACACCCTGGGATGCGGGGAGCTCTCCCCCGGCGCTGCAAGACATGCTCGCTCGGGAGCGGGTTCCGTCAGGCCGCATCTTGGTTCCCGGCTGCGGCGCGGGCTACGACTTGGCCGCGCTCGCCCGAGCCGATCGAGAGGTCGTTGGCCTGGACCTCTCGGAGGACGCACGTGCCAGATTCTGGGACGCACAACCGAGCCTACCGGGAACGGTTCGCTTCGAGATTGCCGACTTCTTCGCCTACCAGCCCGCGTCGAAGTTCGACTTCGTGTGGGACTACACCTTCTTTTGTGCGCTCGACCCCGAGCAGAGAGGCGCTTGGGGCGACCAGATGAAGATGCTGGTCAGGCCGACTGGGCTACTGGCCATGCTGCTCTTTCCGTTCGAGGATCCAGTCTCGGACCGCGAAGGGCCGCCGTGGCCGGTCAACACGGACATGGTTCGGCGGCTCATAGGAGACGCTTTCGAAGCGCTCGAGGTTCGTCCTGTCGATCGCTCTCACTCGGGCCGTGAAGGCCGAGAGCGCCTGGCGTTGTGGCGGCGGATCGACGGCTAATCGGTTGGCAACGGAATCGATTCCGTTTTCCCTTTGAGCTCCGAGAAGCCGAGGCGGTAGGTGGCGGTGCCGCCCTCCTCCTGAACCCCGACCCAAATCTGCGTGACGCCCAACGGAAAGGGCGCCCGAAGCATCGGGTCCCGCGTGCCGCTTCGGTTGTCGTTGCACAGCACCGTGCCGTCGGGGGTGCGAGCGACCAGGAGCACGTCTCGTGCCGATCGCGCCAGGACATGCAGTTGGAGAAATGCGGTCTCGCAATCGAGCAAGTAGTCGGGAACCTCGGAGATCCAGCCTCGGCACTTTCGATGAATCGAAGAGGCGGGCACCTGGCCGACGCTGATCCCCCCGACGACCCGTGGATCGGGCGTGAAGCCCGCGTGAAGGGACAGGGTGCCGAAGCGGGACGGAGACTGGGCGTACGGGTCGACGCTCTTGGCAGGCTCGGACGACGAGTCGGACGGCGGCTGGATGGCCTCGTCGGTTTGGCAGGCTGCGAGCGTCCAGACCGACGCCAAGCAGGCGCCGAGCCAGGAGACGCGCGTGGCCGACCATTCGTTCATGCAAGCCGTCGTACCCAGGGACGGTCGATTCCGTCAACTCGTAAAAAAAAGGGGCCGCTCACCGGGAAGAGAGCGGCCCCTTGCGCTTACGCGCTTGTCACGGTTTGGAAGAGGACTAGGGATTACGGTTCTGTATTGATCAGTCTGACTAGCGTGTCGGCATCGACGATGCCCCAAAGCTCAGGCGCCAGCTCGCCATCGGTCGTGTTCTCATCGACGGCCACGAGGATGCTGACGACGTCTGCGGTCACGGGCACAGGCACCGGTCCCACCTCTGGACACTCATCCTCGGCCACGTCGAATCCGACGTTCACGGTGCCCGCATCGAGGTCGGCACCGCTGCCGTCACCCGGGAAGATCGTCCCGAAAGCAAACTCGGGGATCAGGGTCGCGCAGTCGGCCGTGCCGTCTTCGTTGGACGTCGAGATGTTGACCGGGTCGAGCGCCGAGTCGTTTGCGCCGTGACCGACGAAGACACGGCCCTGTCCGGACGCGAGCTCCGCGGTGCTGTTGCTGAACACGAATACGTTCACGGGCAGCTCGTCATTGGTGCGATACGCCACGACCGTCAGATCGTCGTCCGCCGTGAGCGCCACGCCCTCCAGCTCGAGGAGCGGCGCGTCTCCGCCAGGCAGGCCGATGCCGATGTCGTAGGTGCCAACTGGAAGCGGGATGCGGCCGGTGGTCTCCCCGTACGAGAGGGTCACGCCCGCCTCGCTGCCATTCACGAAGATCGAAACTTCGGTGCTTTCGGGGGTCGGAACCTCGGGCGCGAGGTGCACGGCCGTGACCATGGCCATCTCCTCGGCCATACCACCCGTGCCGCCGGTGCCAGCCGTGCCACCGGTGCCGGCCGTACCGCCGGTCCCAGCCATACCCCCGGCGCCGGCAGACCCGTCGTCGCCGTCGTCGCTGTCGCAGCCAACCAGCCCGAGCGCGAGGACGGCCAGAATTCCAACCCAAAATGTCTTCTTTGATTTCATGTATCTCCTCCGACCTGTCTAAGTTATGTCTAGGTCCTGTCCAGGTTCTACAGCAGCTTGGGGTCGCGTCAATGCGAATGATGAGAAAATTTCGAGATCGGCTTCTTGCTCGGGCAGATTCCGGGCAATAGACGTGTCTTAGACATTTCTTCAACCCCCGTGATCCCGCAGAAGGCACACGATGGCGCAGGAACCGAAATACCGGGTCGGGATGGTCTCGAAGCTGACCGGGCTATCCACGCACACCCTTCGCATGTGGGAGAAGCGCTACGCCGCCGTCGTGCCTCAAAGGACCGATGCGGGCGGCCGGCTTTACACCGACGCCGATGTCGACCGGCTCCGCCTTCTGCACGACCTGGTCCAAAGCGGACACTCGATCGGCAGCATCGCGAAGCTGCCGAACGAAGAGCTCCGCCGGATGGCACCGCCCCTTCCACGCACGACGTCCGAACGACCCGCCACCGAGCACCTGCCGTCGGTACGTGCGCGCGTCCTGCAAGCGATCGAGGAGCTGCGAATCGAAGACGCGGAGCAGATCTTGTCCCGGGCGGCATTGAGCACGGAGCCGACCGTGTTCTTGAAGGACGTCGTGGGGCCGGTCTTGGTGGAGGTCGGTGAACGCTGGGAGCGCGGCGAGCTCCGGATTGCACACGAGCATGCGTGCTCGAGCGTGACGAGGGGCCTTCTGTTTTCGCTGTTGAGGCTCTACCCCGCGCAGGATGTGCGGCGACGCGTGGTCATTGCGACACCCTCGGAGGAAGATCACGAGCTCGCCGCGCTCATGGCGGCGATGCTGGCCGCCATGCACGGGTGGCGCGTGCTCTATCTCGGTCCGAATCTCCCCGCCGAGGAGATCGCGTATGCGGTGAATCACACCGATGCGGAGCTGCTCTTGCTTTCGGTGACCAACCTCGAGCCCGCTGCGTGCACGCGTCAGATTGCAGCCATCGAAGCGTCGATCCCCGAGCGGGTCACCATCTTCGTCGGGGGGCGAGCAGCCAAGGTGCCGACCGGTGGCCGCGCGCGAATCGAAAACGACTTGGCGGTGCTCGAAACCACGCTCAGTCGGTAACCTGGGCCGGGTCGGGGGGCGGAACGGTGTCCCGCGTCGCGCCCTTGATCACCTTCTGCGCGAGAGTCGCCAAGCTTCGCGCTCCGCTCTTTTTGAGAAGCGAGCGGATCTGCGCTTTGACGGTGTTCTCGGCAACGCCGAGCGCGTCGGCCAGCTCTTTTCGCGAGAGACCGTCGACCGAAAGCGTGAGGAGCTCGGTTTCGCGACGGGTGAGCTTGAGCTGCCGTGCGAGGTGCTCGATGCGTTGACCGATCGCGGCGTCGTCGACCCGCGCCTGGGCCAACGCACGCTGAATGAACGGGTTGAGATTGTCGGCCGAAGCGGGCTTGCAGACGTACTCGCCTCGCAACGTCTGGACCTTGTTCACCACATCCCGGTTCAGCTCCCCGGTCAACACGAGCACCGGAAGCTCCCCGTGCCTCTGCCGGATGTCGGACAACAGGTCGAGGCCGTATCCATCGGGCAGGATCAGGTCGAGCACGACCCCGAGCCACTCGTTTCCGATGGCGAGCTTGTCCCGCGCGGCTTCCATGTTGTGCACCACCTCGACCGGACCATGACGCCCAAAAGTACGAGCCAGGGTACGAGCCAACGTGGGCTCATCCTCGACGATCAGGAACCCTCCCGACATGAGCCCTAACCTACCCCAGTTGACCCGTTTGGTGGAACCGATTCTCGCGAAGCGAAGAGCCTTTGTGGGGGTCGTGTGCGCGCAAATCACCCAACACTGATCAGAAGTGAAGTAATTTTGCGCAATTTTCGGCCCCGAAGGCGCCGCGTGCCCGAAACAGCCTCCTCATCCCAGCGGGCGAAGTAGCACACTCTCTTGACGCGGCGCTCCGTCGCCCTTTGAATGGTGCCGACGAGATGTACGCGGTGGTCATCACCGATGAGGGGGGCGTGCAGCGGCGGCTCGAGTTCTCGAAACCGGAGCTGACGGTGGGGCGCGTCCAGGGCAACGACATCGTCCTGCCAAAGCGCAACGTGTCCAAGCAGCACGCGCGGCTCGTGCTCAAAGACGAGCAGCCATTCGTCGTCGACCTCGACAGCACGAACGGCACCTGGGTCAACGGCCGGAAGATCGCCTCGCCACATCCCCTGAAGCAGGGCGACAAGATCTACATCGCGGATTTCATCCTGACGGTCGAGCCCACCCAAGAAGGCGAGCAAAGAGCCAGCGTCGCCCCGAGGTTTTCGGAGCCACCGGCGATCCCCACCAAAGAGCCACCCTCGGGTGCAACCTCACGGCCCGCGCAGGCGGCCGATGTCGAGCCTGCAGAGCAGTCGACGGGACGTCCCCCGCCGAGCGAGGAGAAGCCGACCAGCGCGCCACCGCGCCCCGAGCGCCGGCAGGTGGCCCCGTCCCGTGCAGCGGCCAAGACACAAACCGCAGTGCCCGCCGCCGATCCGCTGAAGACACTGTTGGCGCGCCTCGGCGAGCGCATCGACGTCGACACTGCCGATCCCGCCGCCATGAAGAACCAGGAACGTTGGTCGGCCATGCGCGCCGCCATTGCGGAGACGTTTCTGGCGATGCAGACCGAGGGCGTGATCGATCCCAGCGTCGACATGCGGCGGATCGCGCACGTGGCGCTGCACGAAGCGGTGGGCCTCGGGGCACTCGACGAGTTGCTGTCGGACGAGTCGGTTCGGACGGTGCTCATCCAGAGCGCCGAGCACGTGTTCGTCGACCGGGGAGAAGGACTGACCAGCGCAGCGTCGAAGTTCTCGTCTGCTACCGCGCTCCGGCGCGTAGCGCGGCGGCTTGCGGCACAAGCCGGTCAAGCTTGGAACGACCAAGCAGCGCTTCACGGACGTCTCTCGTTCGGGCCGAAGCTCACGATCTTGCAACCCCCCCTGGTCATGCATGGGCCGGTCATCGAGATCCAAATCGACCGAGGCCGCTCGTTGAGCGAGCTCGCCACCGACGGTTGGATGAGCCAGGACGCGGCGACGATTTTGACGAAGGCGGTGGCCGAGTGTCGAAACATCGTGGTGGCGGGAGCGGACGAAGGCGCCGTGGCGCGCGTCACGTCGGCGCTTGCACGAGAGCTCCCGGACACCGAATGCGTCGTCGCGATCGAAAGCGTCCCCGCGCTGCATCTCGATCGTGAACGCCTCGTGTCGGTCACGGCCTCGAATGCCGGTATCTCCTTGGCTCGCGCGATCGAATACGGGTCAAGCTTGCAGGCGGAGCGTCTGATCGTGCACGCGTTGGACGGAGCAGATGCGCTCGCCGCCCTCGCCGCCATCGGGGGACGCGAGCCGGGTCACCTGGTCGGAATCCGTTGCTGGAGCGCGAAGGACGCCATCGAAGGGATCATGCTTGCCGCGGGCTGCAACGGGACACAGCGCGCATGCGTCGCGGAGCTGATCGCGCATGCCGTCGACCTGGTCGTCGCGGTCCAACGGCGTCCAGAGGGACCACGGGTGACGGCGATCCTCGAGATCCAGGGAACCGAGGGCGGGGACGTCAGCTACGAGTCCGTCGCGTTTTGAACGCGACCCCGCTCAGGCGCCCCTCTTCATCGCGACACGGGGCGTCGTGCTCACGCCCGGTGCTGGATAGGCAGGCCGTGCGAAGAAATACCCTTGTCCGTAGTGCGCGCCGCAATCGATCACCACGCTCATTTCCGTCTCTTGCTCGATGCCCTCGGCCACGACCTTGGCCCCCAGCTCGTCGCACAAGCGCACGATGTGTTGCACCAGAATCTGTGCACGACGGTCTTCGGCGAGATCGGCGATCAACGTACGGTCGAGCTTCACGATCTCGGGCTTGAGATCGACGATGTATTTGAGGTTCGAATAACCAGCCCCGAGATCATCGACGGCGAGCGAGACCCCTTTGCCTCGGATCTCGCGAAGGACGCTGTGGCAGTACGCGAAGTGGGTCAGCGGCACCGACTCGGTGACTTCGAGGTAAATCGGTTGGTCGTGCGTGAAGATCGGATCGTCGGGCTGCACCAACCAGGATTCGTCGAACTCGTTCGGATGCACGTTCAAGAACAGCGGGCTGTCGGCGCAGTGCGTGGTCGCGAGCTCACGAATCGCGCGGCCCAGTGCCCCCACGCATCGTGACTGGATCGCCTCGTCGAACAGTTGCGGTGGGTTGACCCAGTGAGGCGAGTTGCTTCGGACCAACGCCTCGTAGGCAAACGGCTCCAGGGTCTCGAGCGAGATGATCGGCTGATACACGACACTGAGCTCGCCGCGGACGAGCACCCCCGGCAAATCCTTCACCTCCCGCACTCGGGGAACCCCCGATCGGTGCTTTTGGGTGTGTTCCAGCCAGCTCCGAAAGTTCGTCAAAACTACCCCAGTACCGTAAGTTTACAGGAAGGAATCGGTGTGCCGCCATCCCAATTTGGGGACTTCTAGCGTGGGGGTGGGGGCTCTGGTATCTCCCCGGAACGATGGACCGTCCACTCTCCATAGGCCCGATGAAAGACAGCCCCATCGGCACGACGCTGGAACGCCACTTGTTGGACCGCCAGCGACAGATGCCAGGGGCCACCGGGGACTTCACAGGGCTCTTTCAGCAGATCAGCCTGGCAGCCAAAATCATCGGCAGCCGCGTCAGCAGAGCGGGCTTATCCGGCATTCTCGGCCGGACCGGCACCACCAACGTGCAAGGTGAGCAGGTTCAGAAGCTCGACGAGTTCGCAAACCGGACGATCGTGAGCACCGTCGAGGCTGGCGGGCACGTGTGCGTGATGGGCAGTGAAGAGGTCGAAGCGCCGATCGCCATCCCGCCTCAGTATCCTCAAGGCAAGTACGTGCTTCAGTTCGATCCGCTCGATGGCTCGGGCAACATCGACATCAACGCGTCGATTGGCACCATCTTTTCCATCCACCGACGCCTGACGCCCGACGGCGAGCCGGGAACGTTGAAGGATCTCTTGCAGCCGGGCTCGGACATCGTGGCGGCCGGCTACGTCATCTACGGCTCCTCGAACATGTTGGTCTACTCGACGGGCGAGCAAGTCGACGGATTCACGTATGACCCGGGCGTCGGCGAGTTCTTCTTGTCTCATCCGAAGATCCGAATTCCCGAGAGAGGGAACATCTACTCGATCAACGAGGGCAACTACCACAACTGGGACGAGCGAGTGCAGAGATGGGTGGACTGGATCAAGACGCCCACCCCCGAGCGGAAGGCGTACAGGCTACGCTACATCGGCGCGATGGTCGCGGACTTGCATCGCACGTTGCTGCGAGGCGGGATCTTCGCGTACCCGCCCGACGTGAAGAACAAGAAGGGTAAGCTGAGGCTTCTGTACGAAGCATCGCCGATGGCCTTCATCGTCGAAGCAGCCGGTGGTGCAGCATCCGACGGAAAGAACAGGATTTTGACGATCCAGCCTCGCGAGCTGCATCAGCGGACGCCGGTGTTCATAGGCAGCAAAGAAGACGTCGCAGACGTCTTGCGCTTCGCGAACGAGTAGTGGGTCGGCTCAAAGCTTCGGCGTCAGCTGAAAGGGCACCTGCGTGCGCACGCAACCACCCCGGGGTTTCGGAAACTTCCACGTGCGGGCCACACGCCGGACGCACGTGTAGACTTCGGGATCGCTCAGAGACCCCTCGATCGAGACGGCGCGGACGGTGCCGTCGGGCCCGATTGTCAGCAGCACGTTCATCGTTCCTTGGAGGAGGTTGTTGGTCTTCAGGCCGCGCTCGTAACAAGTCTGAACCTGTTTGCGCGGCTGGCCGTTGATGACGCTTCGAATCTCCGCGGGTTCGAGCACGCCTTGGCAATCCCAATCGGAGGGCGGAATTCGCTCCTCGTCCCTTCGGGTCGCGCGCTCGGGGGACGGCGCGTCGTCTCGAGGCTTCACTGGCTCGTCGGGGATCTCGATCGCCGGAGCGAACTGCTCTCGCTGTGGCACTTCGGGGGCAGGCTCCGCCGTCTCGACCGCCTCCGGTTCGGGCTCGTCCGACCGCAGGAAGAACCACAGCCCGCCTGCGGCCAGCAGGAGCAGCAGCGCGATGACGAAGCTCTTGCTGTCGTTCTTCTTGAGCGGCGGTAAGCTCGAGCCCTGGGTCACGTTCCCTCCCTGCTACCCGGCACCGAGAGTGTAGAATCCCTGCTGGATCGCGCCAACTCCCGCCTCGACCGGCAGTCGTTTGCCGCCTGCCGACCTCTACTCTATGGTTCGGCCTCTTTAAATCGACGATCGATCATGCTGGACAAGTTAAAAGGGTTCTTTCTCGTTTTGTTGGTGGTGCTGCTCTCGGCGGTATTCGCCCTGCAGTTCGGTGGCGGGCAGGCCGAAGGGTGCGCCGCTGGCGGTGGCTCCTATCTGGCGAGGGTATACGATCGCACCCTGAGCCGGGGCGACTTCGAAGCGGCCTACGCCGTCGGCAATTTCGGCCGGCTTCCCGAGGAGACGCAGCAGTCGCTGCAGCTGCCCGAGCTCGTGCTGAACGGGCTGATCGACCGCACGCTGCTGGCTCGTGAGGCCCGCAAGGTGGGGTTCGACGTGACCACCGAAGAGGTCATGACCCGCTTCGTGAACGATGGCGTGATCTTGCTTTCGCTCGGCATCGGGGCGCCACCGATGCTCCCGCAGGGCGAGATCCCGGTGTCTTTCACCGACAAGGACGGCAACTTCAACAAGGAGCTCGCGGAGCGCTACATTCAAAACGGGCTGCGCCGAAGCGTGGGCGAGTTCGCCGAAGCCCAGGTCGACGAGTATCTGGCCCAGAAGATGAGAGAGCTCGTCCGCTCGTCGGTGACGGTGAGTGAAGCCGAGGTCTGGGCGGACTACGTGCAGGAACACGACACCGCCAAGATCAAGTACGTGCGCTTCACGCCGGCCTATTACGCTCAGGAAAAACCGCCCACCTCCGAAGAGGCCCTGGCAGCGTGGATGTCGGAAAACGAGGAGCGACTGGACGCCGAGTACGAACGCAACAAGCACCGCTACACGAACCTCGAAAAGCGGGTTCGGGCCCGACACATTCTGATCAAGGCAGGCAGCTACGCGACGCCCGAGCAAAAGGAAGAGGCCAAGAAACGGGCGGAGGCGTTGCGCGCGCGTGCGGTCGCCGGCGACGACTTCGCGAGTCTGGCCGCGAAGCACAGCGATGACCCGATCACGGCGAAAAATGGCGGCGACATCGGCTTCCTGGCGAAGGGCACGATGCCCGAAGCGTTCGACGAGGCCGTGTTTTCGATGGAAATCGGGGAGATTTCCGAGGTCGTCGAGACGCCCTACGGTTTCCACGTGATCAAAACGCTCGCGGTTCGTGAAGGAGACGTCCCCGTGGACGAAGCGAAGCGCGAGCTGGCCGAGGGGCTGTACCGGGCCGATTGGCTCGAGGCGCGCGCGCGCGAGGCTGCGGCGAAGACCCTCGACGCATGGAAGGCCGCCGAGGATGACGACGCGGTCGCCGAGCGGCTCGCCGCAGCGGCCGAAAAGAAGGGTGAATCGGCCCTGACGCCCACGCTCGAAGAGACCACGGAGTTCGGGCGCTCCGACAGCCCCATCCCCGGGCTTTCGACCGCAGCTTTGATCGAGGCCGTGTTCTCGCTGCCCGAAGGGCAGACTTTTCCGGAGCAGCCGGTCAAGCTCGGCCGCGAGTGGGTCGTCTTTCGGGTTTTGGATCGACAGCGTCCCGACGAAGAGTCTTTCACCGACGCCGTCCGCGAGGCGACCCGGGACGTGCTCGAGACGATCAAGCAAAAGGAAGCCGTCGACCTCTACATCCAGCAGCTTCGCGAGCAAGCGATCGCCGAAGACGCGCTGCGCGTGAGGCCGCTGGCGACCGAGGATGCACGAAGCTAGAGAGCCGCGCCTGCCGGCGCTTCCCACCGAGTCGGTGACGCTCGAGAACGGCCTTCGAGCACGCTTCATTCCACTGCCCCACCTGCAATCTGCCACCGTGTCGTTCTTCGTGCGGGTGGGCTCACGCTACGAAACGACGCGCACGAATGGGCTGAGCCATTTCCTCGAGCACATGCTCTATCGGGGCAGCGAGACGCACCGAGGGCCCCATGCCCTGACCTGGGCCATCGAACGGCTCGGGGGCACGCTGGACGCAGCCACCCACGTGGATTTCACGAGCTACGAGCTCACCTTGCCGCCCGAGTCGTTGGTCGAAGGGATCTCCTTGTTGGCCGAGGTGTTGCACCGGCCTCTGCTCACGGATCTGCGTGTCGAAAAGCAGATCATCCGCGAGGAGATTCTCGAGGATCTGAACGAAGAGGGCGACCAGGTCGACGTCGACAACGTATCGAGACAACTGCTTTATCCCGCCCACCCACTCGGGTTTTCGATCCCGGGGCCTGTCGAGAATTTGGACCGATTCGACTCGAACGATCTCCGGCACCACCATCGCGCTCACTACACGGCCTCCAACTCGGTGATCTGCGTCGCGGGGGCGTTCGATCCGGCCGAAGTCCGCGACGCCGTGACCTCGAGCTTCGGAGGGCTCCCGACCGGCACGTCGATCATCCCCGACCCCTGTCCGGCGACGCGCTCGACCGAGCGCTTCGCCTACGTTCACGACCATGGCAGCCAGACCGACGTGCGCGTGTCTTTTCACACCCCGGGTCTCGCCAGCCCGCAGGCACCGATCTTGCTCGTGTTGGCGCGCGTCTTGGATGACGGCTTGAGCACTCGGGTCCACCAACGCATTTGCGAGGAGCGCGGGCTCGCTTACGAGGCCTTCGCTGGGAACGACTCCTTCGAAGAGTGCGGCGTCTTCGACTTCGGCGCGTCGGTGGCGCACGACAAGATCCCTCGATTGGTGGAGACGGTGTTCGAGCTGGTCGATGAGCTCCAAACGCACCCGCCCACCGAGCAGGAGCTCGAAAAGGCAAAACGCCGCTATCTGTGGGGTCTGCGGACGGTTCGGGACGACCCGGAGCACACGGTGGACTTCGTGGCGAGCAGCGCCCTTTTCGGCCTTCCAGAGAGGATCGAAGTGCTCGCGGAGCAGGTCGCCAGGGTCGATCCCGAGGACATCCGAAGCCTCGCCGCACGATACCTCGATCCGGCGGCGGCATACCTGACTTGCGTCGGAATGCTGGAAGAGCCGCTGCTGGAAGACACCCGCGCTCTGATCGGCGGTTAGTCCCCGAGATTCACCCAGTGCGCTCGACCGTCGGGCCCCCATTCCTTTTTCCAAAGGGGCACGCTTTCCTTGATCTGGTCGATCGCATCGCGGCAGGCTGCAAACGCCTCCTTCCGATGGGGAGCGCTCGCAGCGACACAAACCGCCACGTCGCCGATCCCGAGCGTCCCGATGCGATGGACGGCCGCGAGACGAGCGCCGGGATAGCGGGCCGCGACCGCGTCGAGCACGCGCCGCATTTCTTTTTCCGCGAGGCTCTCGTGCGCTTCGTAGTCCAGTCGAGCAACCGGCTTGCCCTCGGCGTGATCGCGCACGACCCCGTGGAAGACGCAGATCCCCCCCGCGCTGGGGTGCTCGACCGCGTTCCGAACCTCGTCGAGAGAGATCGCATCCTCGGTCACGCGGCACAGGAGCACCGGTGAGCCTCCCGCCACCGGTGGCATCACGTCGACCCGATCCCCGTCTTGCAGCTCGTGTGCCTCGGTCACGAAGTCGCCGTTCACGGCCAACCGCATGCGACCGAGAAAGTCACCCAACGACGGAAAGCGCTCGGTGATGACACGGCGTAGCTCCGACTGATCGATCCGCTCCGAGGCGAGCTCGAAGGTCGAGCTGGAGCACCCGGCGAGCTCACGGGCGGCCGCATAGTAGTGGACACTGATCTTCATCGAGGCGAAAGAGTAGCAGGCATGGAATGAAGGGCCGGCTTTCGAGGCGTGGTATCGTACGCGGGTGACCGAATCGGGGCTCAAGCTGATCTCCTGGATTTTGGGGGCCAGCATCGCGGGCGCATTGCTCGCGATTCCCCAACCCGTCGATCCGTGGGAGCTCCCGAGCCTCGTCCTCGATCGGGAAGCCGTCGCCGACGCCGTCGACCTCGACCAGGCGCTCGCCCAGGAGGCGCCGCATTCCGAGGAGGCTCAACACCTCCGGTCGCTCTTTCTCGCGCACGGCCGGGCGGAAGCCGATCCTCCCTATTCGCGAACCGACTACGACAGTCGCCAAGCAGCGATTCATCGCGCCACGGCGACCCTGATCGAAAAGCACGGCGAGCTGGCATTCGAC
The DNA here is from genome assembly GCA_964495565.1 of uncultured Sandaracinaceae bacterium. GTDB lineage: Bacteria > Myxococcota_A > Polyangia > Polyangiales > Houyiibacteriaceae > SG8-38. The sequence goes on from CAZBWQ010000013.1 coordinate 28,699, forward strand.
GCGATGCGGGCCGCGGCGGTCGAGGAAATGGTCCGGGCGCTCGAGGACGGCGTCGCGTTGCCCGACGCCGATGTCGTCGGAATCCTCGGCGGGTTTCCGCTGATCCTGCGCCAGTACGGCTTGATCCACGACGACGTGCTCGTGGCCCCGCCGCTCAGCGTGCGGGCGCTTTACAAGGCACGATGGAATTCGATCCACCGGCGGCATTTCACCGACGGGATGTCGGACGTCGAGCTGCAAGCCTATTGGGGGTGGCTGGCTTTGCACGGTTGGGGCAAGCCTTTGGACGAGCGAGAGGACGCGCTGGTCGCCTTTCGAAGCGCTGGCGGGTTCGGTGCGCAGGAGGCGGCGGCGCTGATGGACTTGTTGGCGGGCCGGCCGGACCGCGCATCCAAATCACTGGAGCGGCTCTACGAGGAGACGGGCGAGCTTCGTCTGCGAAACCTCGCGCTCGGAGCGTTGCACGCCTCTCTTTTCGGGAATGCGCGGCCGTGAGCCCAACGGCGGAGTGGACAGCAAAATCCGCGTCTCGTAGCCTACAGCCCGAGATTCGGATCCACGAATCGAGCCTGGCGTGAAAGTGGACCTTCGAAAGAGCCTCTTCATCCTCCCGAACCTGTTCACACTCTCGAGTGTGTTGTGCGGCTATTACGCGATTCTGATCCTGTCGGATCGGTCGACGAGCGACGACTTCTACCGGGCTGCGCTCCTGATCATCTTTGCCCTCTTCTTCGATGGCATCGACGGGCGCGTGGCGCGACTCACGCACACGCAAACCGCCATTGGCGTTCAGCTGGACTCGTTGGCCGACGTGATCTCCTTCGGCGTCGCGCCCGCCATTCTCGTCTACTACTGGTCGCTTTCCGAGCTCGGCACGGCGGGCATGCTCGTCGGGTTCGTGTTCGTCGCGTCCGGCGCCATTCGGCTGGCGCGCTTCAACGTCGTATCGACGAGCGACGACGGGCAACCGCGCCGGCCCGGCAAGTACACGCAGGGGCTACCGATTCCGGCCGCGGCCGGCATCTTGATCTCGATCGTCGTGGCCAACACCCTCACCGGCAAGCTGCCTTTTTCGCCGATCTTGATCTCGGCGCTCGTGATCATGCTTTCGGTGTTCATGCTCAGCTCGATGCCCTTCCGGTCCTTCAAGGACCTCAGGCTGAGCTGGCGCACGGTATTGCTGATTTCGACGGCTCTCGGGGTCACCGTGTGGATCGCCCTTCAGATCCATCCTTCGATGGCGCTGGTGTGGCTGCTGAGCGCGTACGTCATCATCGGGATTTTGGAGAGCCTGATCGCCTTGATGAACAAGGCCCGTGACGGCATGGACAAGGCCGATCAGCAGTCGCTCTAGTCGGCGACGCCTCGCGCTTTCCGCTCCGGGTTTTCATATATCGATAGGATGGGCACGCCGTCGTAGCGAAGCACGTGAGCGGGCTGCACCGTGTCGAACGCGACCCATGCTTGGTAGTCCACCTCGTCGAAGTGGGGCTCGTGATGCACCAAGACGAAGTCGGCCTCTCGCATCGAGCGGGCCGGACGAATGTGGCGGGGGACCACGCCGTCTGCCTGAAGCATCTGCCAAGACCCCGCCGTGGTGTCGCAAAGCCAGACCGAGCCGCCGTCGGGGAGGCGATCGACCAGCCACGGGACGACGCTTCCGGTGGTGAAGCCCCAAAACTGCCGGTTCATCCCGAGGTCCGCCGCGCCTGGCACCCCGCCGGCCAGAGGCGTGTAGTGCGAAAGACCGAACGGGTGGCTGTGCGCGGTCTGCACCACGCCCGGAAGCAGAGCGGCGGCCAAGAAGGCCACCGAGGGCCAGCGGCGACCCAACCAGGCACCGAGCTCGGCGTTCTCGATCACCAGGCAGAGGCCATAGCCGGCAAAGAGCGCCAGGAACGGATAGGCGGGCATCCAATGCTTGGTGCCTCCGAAGATCGGCGAGCTCGGCAGGGCGATCGCGAGAATCGGGGCGAGCAGGCACCCGACCCACAGCACCTCCGTCCGCCGCGTCACCGGCTCCCCGGGCCTGGTCTTCCAGGGGAGCCGAATCGAATGCCTCTCCCGGAAAAGCCCGAGCAAGGCGAGCACGAGGACCGTCAGAGGGACGGTCAGCGCGATCATCACGAACGGCACCGAGACGGGAAACGGTGGCTCGAAGTAGCTTCGACCCAGGAACTCGTAGGTGTAGTGCACGTGCCGGAGATGAAACGCGGCGTAGGCG
>CAZBWQ010000013.1:31022-57514 GCA_964495565.1 uncultured Sandaracinaceae bacterium
GTCGAAACAAGCGAGGTGTGCGTGGTAGAAGACCCTCGGCATCGAGGCGAATGCCAAGGCCGAAAAGAGGGCGCCCCGCCGGTCCATCACCGCGGCGCCCCAGGCGTAGATCACCCAGAGCAACCCGCCCGCGGTCCACATGGCCGGGAAGCGAAACGCAAGCGAGTCGAGTGGGTAGACGTTCCATCGTTGCTGGGCGAGCCAGCTCAGGGCGAAGCTCAGCTTCATCCAGGGTGGATGCTCCCAGTTGTACGACCAGGCCCGATCGATGCTTCCGGGCGCGAGCGCCGAGCTCGGGTCCGCCCACACCCGCGCAATCCAGGCGCCATAGCTCCTGGCGGCCTGCACGTAGAAGCTCTCGTCCCGTGACAGGGCCAGGTCGCCGGCCGTCGACCAGAGGATGCACACGTACCCGATGCAAAGCGCAGCCCCGATCCAGTGATCTCGTGCATCGAGTCGCCGGCTGTCACTCATGGCCGGCTTCCTTTTGGCGGGTCGATGCAGACCAGCAAAAGAGCCGCGCCGTCGCGTCGGTCGCGGACGTTTCGAAACGGACCGAGGCTCGATCGAGCCCGATCGCCCTGGTGTCGATCGAGAGGGCCGACCATCCGTCGCCATCTCGATGCACCATCTCACCGGCCAAGCGGTCGTCGATCCAGACGCGCAGAACGACGGGAGCCCCGGCACGCCAGCGCTCGTGCTCGTAGTCGAGGCCGCCGTGCACGACGAGGGCCTCTCCCAGCGGCACGTCGGAAAACGTCACCCGAACGGGGTCGGGGCCCGCCGGATGCTGCCAGACGCAGCGCCGCGGCCGGAGCGAGAGGTCGGCCATCACGGTCGCGCCGACCCAAAGCCAAGGACGTCGGGGATCGCACACGAAGCGTTCCTCGGGGGGCATCGGGCCCCGGCCGAGACCGCCGCTTCCGGCGGGCTCCTCGACCCACGGACAGCTGCGAGCCGCGCCCCGCTCGACCAGGCTCACCTCGCCTTGGGTGATCTGCTCGACGAAGTCGTAGACGATGGGCGCGGTATCGAGCTCCCACATGCGCACCCGGATGCCGTCGATTTCGCGCTCGAGAGCCGGCGGATCGTCGCGGGTCGAGGCCCCGCGGATGCTCAGCTCCCAGAGGCGTTCGAATCCGGCGAGATCACTCGGCGCCGCCGCCCGCAAGGTCAGTAAATCACCGAGATGGAACCGGACGATCGGATCGGCCCATGCCGGGGCCGCGACGACGCGGTCATGAGGCCCGAAGCGTTCGCGCACGAAGTCGGAAGCCCGGTCCCAAGACTCTTCGGTCGGCACCGCATTCCGAATCCAGGCGTCGGCGCCGATCTCAAAGCACGCCACGGCTGCCACCAGCAACCACAGCCATGCAGCAGCTCGCTGCCTTCGCCCTGCCATCCCCACGCTGCGCTCGATGCTAGTAGGGGAGCCCTCACTCCGCAGCTTCGCAGAAGAACTGGAATGTCCAGCCGGTGAGCTCCGGGGTGGCCGGGGGATCGCTCGAGGGGTTGAGAATCGCGGTGATCTGCAGATAGGGCAACCCGTACGGTAGGCCATCGGCGATCAGCTCGGCGGTGAGGTCGAAGGCGTTGCCCTCGGTCTCGGGAGTCACCGTCACGATCGCCGGGATCGCCAATGGAAGCTCCTCGGCGGTGTTGGCCGTGCGAATTTGAAATTCGATCGAGGTCCCCTCGGGCGTGAGGCCCTCCCAGGTGAGATTGCCCCACTTGGGACGCTCGGGCGGCGTGATGCAGCGAGCGGTGGTGTCGTAGGAGTTCCGATAGAACGCGGTGGCCGGCAGATCGTCGAACGAATGCGAGCTCTCGTCGGGCACCATGACGCGTACCGGGATGCGCTCGACCTCGATGCTGTCATCGGCCGTGACGCGAAGCTCGAAGTCGAAGATTTGGGCAGTGCTCATAGGAGGCACCGTCCGGTTCACGAGCAGCACGTCGTAGACCAAGGCCGCGCCGACGCTGCAATCGAAGCAGGTGTTGCCCGCCGCGTCCGCGCAGTCGAGGGTTTCGCCGAACGCACAGTCGTTCCACCCCACCCGCACCACGAAGTCGGTTTCGTCTTCGAGGGCGACCACGGAGATGTCGTACCCCGACTCGGTTTCCGCCTGGGCGATCGTGTTGCTGACCGCCGATTCGAGGCCGTCCCCGTCTGCGGAGGCGAGCTCGGTCACCCACTCGTCGCCAATTTTGGTGAGGGCATCGGTGGCGGCCGCCATCAAACGCGCATCGGCATTTCCCTCACTCGGGCTGCTGAGCGCATCCCGCAAGGTCACCACGCTCGCCACCCGAATGTCGTTGGCGAGCAGCGCGGTCTCGACCTGTTGCCAGGCGACCGGCGCGTCGGTCGTGAGCCACGTCGGGTTCGCGGGGTCGCCGTCGTGGACGATCGACAGGCTGAAGGCCCCCTCGGGCTCGTGGCCCGGCTCGGACGCGGGAATGATGCCGTCGATCACGAGGTAGTACTGCTGGCCGGCGGCGGGCGGGTACGAAATGGCGCCCCAGCTTCCCACGCCGAGGGTGCCCCCGTCACACGCGAGGGCCGCCAACGGGTCGAGAAGCGCGTCGTCGAAGAGCGCCACGTTCGCGCCAGGCCAATGGGTATTGTTCGAAAACGCATCGAAGAGGCCGACCGAGGCATCGAAGCGGAGGGCGAGGACCGCATCCTTGCCGTCCATGTCGCCGCCGACCGGGTCGTCGGGCGGCACCGGCGGCGGAGGCGCACAGCCCGGGGCCGCCGAGGTGGTCACCCGATTGGTCAGCAGGGTGCTCATGCCCATCAGCGTCAGCGACCGGCCAGAGAGATCTCCGAGATCGAGAGGGTTCGTGGCATCGTCGGCCTCGAAGAGGGCGGGAAACATCTCCACCGGAGGCAAGGTCGTGACGCCGGTGCCCACGTCGGGTGCGAACGGCGGATCCCCGTACTGCAGCCCGGTCGGATCCGGTCCATTGTAAACCGGGGCATCGGTGATGTTCATGACCACGTGCAAGACATCGGGTCGGAAGCAGGGGTAACCGATGTCTGCGGTCGCGCCTTCCGGGCAGGTCCCTCGATTCGGAACGGCGTCGCCGAGGCCGAGACCGCTCGCCACGCTGTAGAGGGCCTGGGTGGCGGCCGAGCCGGGGCTCGCATTCGCCACCGTGTTGAGCGTGCTCATCGCGGTCTGCACCAAGGTCTCGTCGTCCGTCAGATCGAGGATGTGATGGTACGGAGCCTGGCTGTAGGGGTCGGCAAGCGGATCGAGCGCGTACTCGCGATAGAGCCCGAGCCCAAACCGTGCGTCATCGAATCGCGCGCGCACGTCGGCGATGATGCTCAGGATCTGATCTTGAAGAACGGTGATCTCATCGGCCAAGGTCGGGGTTGCGTCGATCAAGAAATACACGTCGATCGCCGGAATGTCGGCCGTGGTCGCGGCGAGGACCTCGCGTTCGACGGCAAGCGCTGCCGTCGGATCGTAAAACAAGGTCGCATAGACGCCGTCGTTGCTCGGATCGCCGTCGCACGAAATCCAATCGGGCGTGCCGGGACAATCATCGGCGTCGTCGGGGACCCCGTCTCCGTCTTCGTCGGGGAGCTTGCTCACGCGGTCGATCACCAACGCACCGGCTTCCTCCGAGTAGCGGAGCCCCGCGGAGTTCTCTGGCGTGAGCTCGCTCGCGACCGGATAGTCTTCACTGATCGAACAGTCCGGACGGTCGTCGCTGCATTGAAGCGGCGGCTCGATCAGCGCGCCTTCGCGGTCGCCCGCCGGGCCGTCTCCGCAGGCCGCGACGAAGCACAGCCCGAGACAAAGCGCCATCCGTCGGGCGCAGCTCCAGTCGGAAATCATTGTGAAATTGCTCACAGTAGGGGGGTAGGTACAGTACCGCATCTTGGCCGCTTGCGTAAGGGCTACTGCACGGTGCCGCCGAGACAGGCCGGAGCTTGGCCGGCGCGGCTCGACGCGCACACCGTGCGCTCGGCGCAGCCGAGCGGATCGTCCGTGCAGGTTCCGCCCGGCAGGACGCACTCGGGTCTCCCGTCGCCCCAGAGATCGCGGCATTCGAAGCCGACCGCGCAGTCGTTCGCCGAAACGCAGGGGCCGAACAGGCCGCAGACCGCGCGTGTGCCCTGAACGGTTGGCTCGCAGACCGGTGCGGACGGGCCCGTGCATTGTGAGTTGGCACACGAAACCGCGTCGGGCTCGTTGGGCATGAGCGAAGGCATGCACTCGCGCGTGCCATTGCCGTCGGGATCGCCGCAGGGAACACCCAAGGTCAGGCAGTCGAGATCGTCCGCGCAGGGTCGAGCGATTCGTCGGCAAAACCGCTGATCGGGGCTCGCGAAGAAGCACCTGAATCCATGCGGACAATCTTCCGGCGTTTCGCAAGGGACACGGCGATCCACACAGACCCCGTTCTCGCAAGCGAAGCCCGCGATGCAATCGTTCGAGTCATCGCAGCCGGGCACGACCCGCAGACAGCGGCCGATCGTCGGCTCGCAGGCGTAGCTGGGATCGGCGCAATCTTCATCGTTCGAGCACGCCCCCCCGCCGGCGACGAAGCAGCGAGAGAAGTCTTCGCAACCCGTGGGAACGCACACTTCGCCGGTCGCACACGGGTTTTCGGCGTCGCAAAGCAGGGTGGGATCGGGGCAGGAGGGACACAAGACGCTGGTCATGCACCACGACCCGCCGCCGTCGGGAACCCCGCCGTCCGGAAGGATGCCGCCATCGTCCACCGCTCCATCGAGATCGACACCGCTGTCGAGGTCGACCGACGCATCGCGTCCGGCGTCGGCGGGGGCCACCGCAGGCGATTCGCCACAGCCGGACGATGCGAGAGCCATCGAGAAAAGGAAAGCAACGAAGCGCATGATGGGACGGGGCCGCGTGGCGGGCCCGAAGCTCGAGGGTAGCGCCCTCCGCTCGGGGCCGCACCCTGCCCCGTTCGGCCGCTTGACCAACCACGCCCGCCGCCCCAGAGCTTTGTGGATGTCCTCCGTCGAACGTGCGCTGATCGCGATCGAGCAGGCCTGCGGCAGCGGGTCCGTGATTCGGGATTCGAGCGTCCTCGAGACCTACGCCCACGACGAAAGTGAGGCGGAGGCTTGCATGCCCGAAGCCGTGGTTCGCGTGACGAGCACCGCGGACGTGTCGGCCGTGATGAAAGCCGCGTACGAGCACGAAGTGCCGGTGACGCCACGAGGCGGCGGCACCGGGCGCGTGGGGGGCGCGGTACCGGTCCCCGGCGGCATCGTGATGGCTTTCGAGAAAATGAACGCGATCAAGGGCATCGACAAAAGCGAGCTGACCACCCACGTGGAGCCGGGCGTGATCACGGGCGAGCTGAAGCGCGCCACCGAGGACGAGCTTTTGTTCTACCCGCCGGACCCCAACTCCCGTGATTCTTGCGCGATCGGCGGCAATTTGGCTGCCAACGCAGGGGGCCCACGCGCGTTCAAGTACGGTGTGACACGGGAGTACGTCATGGGCATGGAGGTCGTGCTCGCCGATGGAACGGTGCTCAAGCTCGGACGGGAAACGCGCAAGGGCGTGACGGGCTACGACCTCACGGCTTTGATGGTGGGGAGCGAAGGCACCCTCGGGATCGTCACCGAAGCGACCCTCCGGCTGATCCCGAAGCCAGAGGCCACGGTCACTGCGCTCGCCTGTTTTTCGAGCCTCGAGGAGGTGGCCCCGGTCGTCTCGACGCTTCTCGCACAAGGACAGCTCCCGGCGTGCATCGAGCTCCTCGACGAGGAAGCGATTCGAATCGTGAGACCGGAGGCGGGGCTCACCATTCCACAAGAAACGAAAGCCATGCTTTTGATCGAGCTCGATGGCGACGAGGCCAAGCTGGAGTCGGAGCTCGAACGCACCGGAAACATCTTGTTCGATCTCGATGCGCTGGAGGTGCTGGTTGCGCAGCACAGCGGCGAGCGCGAGCGCCTCTGGGCTTCGCGCCGGGAGCTGAGCTACAGCCTCAAGCGGCAGGCCAAGAACAAGCTCTCCGAGGACATCGTCGTTCCTCGGACCAAAATGGCCGAGCTTCTAGGCTACTGCGCACAGCTTGCGGAGCAGCACCACCTCGTGGTCCCCACGTACGGCCACGCCGGGGACGGCAACCTTCACGTGAACTTCCTCTGGAATGATCCCGACGAGAAGGCTCGCGTCGACAAAGCCATCGAGGCTTTGTTCCGGCGCGTGGTCGATCTGCGCGGCACACTGAGCGGCGAGCACGGAATCGGCGTCCTGAAGGCCCCTTACCTGCCGATGGAGCAATCCCCCGAGCTGATCGAGCTTCAGAAGCGAATCAAGGACGTCTTCGATCCGAAGCACATCTTGAATCCCGGGAAGATCTTTCCCGCCGACGCCAAGCGCTTCCACGGCTCCTGCTGACGTCAGCGCGAGTCGATCTCTCGCAGCGCGATCTTGCTTCGGGGGCGCCGAACGAAGCCTCGGTCAAAGAAGCATGGTCAGCGGGTTTTCGACGATCCGCTTGAAGGCAGCGAGATATTTCGCGCCGGTGGCGCCATCGATGACGCGATGATCGCAACTCATGGTGAAGCGCATTCGACGGCCTTCGACGATCGCTCCGTTCCGAACGACCGGCTCGGTGCGGAGCGTGCCGACCGCCAAGATGGCGCCTTCGGGCGGATTGATGACGGCCGCGAACTCTTCGATCCCAAACATGCCGAGATTGCTGATCGAAAACGTGCCGTTCGTCATCTCTTCGGGCTGGAGCTTTTTCTCTCTCGCGCGCGCCGCCAGATCACGCACCTCGTCGGCGATCTCGGCCACTCCCTTTTGATCCGCGTCACGGATGACCGGAGTCATCAGTCCCTCGTCGATCGCCACCGCGACCGAAACGTCGACGACCTGATGGTAATGAATCTCCGATTCCATCCAAGATGCGTTCACCTCGGGCACCCTGCGAAGCGCGACGGCGGCGGCTTTGATGATGAGGTCGTTCAGCGAGATCTTCCGACCGTCTTCCCCGAGCTCGGAATTCAGAGCCTGGCGCGCATCGGCGAGAGGGCCGATGTCGACGTCGATCGTGAGATAGTAGTGCGGCACGGTCTGTTTCGATTCGGTGAGGCGCCGCGCGATCGTGCGCCGCATGCTGCTCGCCTTTTGGATTCGCGGCGGCAGGCGTCCCTCGCGCTTCGGAGGGGTCCCCACGGCTCCGGTCGGTCCCGCGTACGATTCGATGTCTCGCTTGATGATTCGGCCGCGCGGTCCGCTGCCTTCGACAGTCCGTAGATCGATCTCCCGCTCGCGCGCGAGTTGACGGACGACCGGAGAGGCCAGGACGCGCCCCTCGGCTTTGTCTTCGGAAATCGGCTCGGCGGCTCGCTTAGCGCTTGGCGCCGGCTCCGCTCGAGGCGCTGGCTCGACCGGAGACTCTCTTTCGGCGGCTTCGGGCGCCTCTGGCGCCGCACCCTTCTCGAGCTTTTCCAGCAGGTCCGAGATGTCCTCGCCGGCCTTCCCGATGATCGCGACGGGGACGTCCGGCTCGAGGGTTTCGCCTTCCGGCACCAAGATCTTCAGAAGAACCCCACGATCGAAAGAGCGAAACTCCATCGTGGCCTTGTCGGTCTCGACCTCGGCCAAGAGATCGTCGACCTCGACCTCATCGCCTTCCTTCTTGGTCCATGCGACCAAGGTCCCTTCTTCCATCGTGGGTGAGAGCTTGGGTAGTCCGATGATCTTCGCCATGACTCACTTCGCGTAGCTGACGCGCTTGACCGCGTCGATGACTCGCTCCTCCGTCGGAAGAACCTCTTCTTCGAGATTGAGCGCGTAGGGCATCGGCACGTCGAGACCCGTGACGCGCTCGATCGGCGCATCGAGGTAGTCGAACGCTTCGCGCTGAAGACGGTCCACGATTTCGGCACCCGGCCCTCCGTAGGGCCAATGCTCGTGAACGATCACGCATCGATTGGTCTTCTCGAGGCTCTCGACGATGGGCGCGGTATCGAGAGGTCGCAGGGTTCGCGGATCGATGACTTCGCAGTCGATGCCTTCGGCCGCGAGCTTTTCCACCGCGGCCATCACCGTGTAGTAGGGTCTACCCCAGGCGACGATCGTGCAGTCGCTTCCCGACCTCGCCAAACGGCTCTTGCCGATGGGGACGAGCTCGTCGACGCCCTCGTCCGGCACCTCGCCCTTGACGCCGTAAAGGGTCTCTCCTTCGAGAAACACCACCGGGTTGTTGCTGCGAATCGCACTCTTCAACAGGCCCTTGGCATCGCGTGGCGTGCTCGGCTGAATCACGTAGATGCCGGGAATGTTCGTATAGAACGGCGCGCAGCTGTGGCTGTGTTGCGAGGCCACTTGCTTCGCAGCTCCGTTCGGGCCTCGAAAGACGATCGGCACCTGAATTGCCCCGGCGCTCATCTGGTAGACCTTGGCCGCGTTGCTGATGATTTGGTCGAATGCGACGAACGAGAAGTTCCAGGTCATGAACTCGATGATCGGGCGCAGTCCGGCCATCGCCGCTCCGATGCCGACGCCCGCGAATCCCGCTTCCGCGATGGGTGTGTCGACGACGCGCCGCTCCCCGAACTTTTCGAGCAACCCTTCGGACACCTTGTAGGCACCCTGGTAGTGCCCCACTTCCTCGCCCATCAAGAAGACGCGCTCGTCGCGCTCCATCTCCTCGATCATCGCCTCGCGAAGCGCCTCTCTGTAACGCAGCTCTCTCACGCTTCGTCCTCTGGGGCCAAAACGGTGCTCAGCATGACGTCTTTGCGCGCAGGCTCCGATTCGTCGGCAAAGCGAACGGCCTCGTCGATCTCTTCGTCGACCTCGAGGTCGAGGTCGTCCAACGTGGTTTCCTCGACGCCCATTTCGATGAGCCGATCTCGCACGAGGACGATGGGATCCTGCTGTTTGCGTTGCTCGAGCTCGGTACGGGTCCGGTACTTGGCCGGATCGCTCATCGAGTGCCCGCGGAATCGATACGTCAGGATTTCGACGAAGGTCGGTCCGCCCCCGTCTCGGGCACGATCGATCGCTTCCGCCAAACGCTCTCGAACCAGCTCGACGTCGTGCCCTTCGAAGCGATCACCGACCATTCCGTAGCCTTTGGCTTTGATCGACAGATCCTTCAGGGGGCTCGTGCGTTCCATCGGGGTCCCCATTGCGTACTGGTTGTTCTCGCAGACGAACACGACGGGAAGCTTCCAAAGTCCGGCCAGGCTCATCGCCTCGTGGAATCCACCGATGTTCGTGGAGCCCTCACCGAAGAAGCAGATGGTCACACGATCCTCGCTGGCATACTTCGCTTTGAACGCCGTTCCGGCTGCAAGCGCCAAGTGCCCCCCGACGATGGCCCACCCTCCCAAGAAACCGCGTTCCACGTCGAAGAAATGCATCGAGCCGCCGAGGCCTCGCGAGCAACCGGTATCCTTCCCGAAGAGCTCGGCCATGGCCGCTTTGGCCGACATGCCGCGCGCGAGCGCAATTCCGTGGTCTCGGTACGTCTGAAAGATGTAGTCCCGTGGCCCGAGAGCCTCTGCAGCCCCGACTGCGATCGCCTCTTGTCCGATGTAGAGGTGCAGAAAGCCGCCGATCTTGCCCTTCGCATAGTTCCGCGCCGCCTCTTCCTCGAAGCGGCGGATGACCATCATCATCCGATACTGGCGCAGCAGTGTGTCGCGGTCCGGCAACGAAATCCCCTCTCCGCCATCTTAGTGTACGAATCGCCCGCCGCCATGGAAGCAAATGGCAAGCGGCTCGGCCCGACGCTCCATTCGGCCGGCGCAAAGAGCCACACAGTGACGCACTTGTTTGGCGTATTGCGGTACGAATGCCTAGGATTTGGGGGTGCGGATTCACACGTTGCGGGGCGGGGATCTCGAGGAATCCGTGGTCGGGACGACAGGTGCCCGGGCGCGGCCGCTCGTGCGTGTTCTGGACGAAGCTCTGGAGGCCGCGGCGATGGCAGTTCGCGCCACGGCCGGGGCTTTGTTCGTCGGATCCGAGCCCGACACGATGCGCTGTGTGGCTTCGTTCGGGACGGACGCGAGATTCCTTATCGAGCGTGGCGTGCCCTTGAACCCTCAGCTCGTCAAACGAGCGCTCCGCCGAAAGAGCCCGATGACCAGCGCGGCGCCCTCGGTGGATCCGCAGTTCCCCATGCGCTCGTCCTGCCACACGCAGTCGGTGCTGTTGGCCCCCATACGAGACGCGAATCGCGCAATCGGCCTCATCCAGCTGGTGAATCCGAAGGCGCCCTCGCGCTTCGATGCACGCGACCTCCGCGTGATCGACGGATTGGCGCGCTACGTGGCCACGTCGCTGATCCAAACGTCTTCGCTGCGCCGACAGGAAGGGTTGGCCGCGCACGATCCGTTGACTGGGCTCTGGAACGTTCGTCAGCTCAACAGCGAGCTCACCAAGGCGGTCGGGTCTGCGCGGCGCTCCGGCCGCGATCTCGCTTTGATGTTCGTCGACGTCGATCACCTCAAGCGCGTCAACAGCAAGCTGGGGCACGCCGCTGGCAGTGAGGCCCTGAAGCGGACCGGCAAAGCGCTGCACGAAGCGGTGGCAGGCGTCGCGGACGTGTTCCGTTTCGGCGGCGACGAGTTCATCGTGGTGCAACCGCATGCCTCCAAAGAGGGTGCCCGCGCCCTGGCCGATCACCTGCGCAATCACGTCGCTGCGAGCACGGCGGGTCCCATGCGGCCGGGAGGCTCATTGCCGAGGATCACCGTTTCGATCGGCGTCGCGACGTTGCGGGGGTTGCGTCGCTTGGACGGGCAGCCCACGGCAGGCGTCAAATCGCGCCTGATGACGACCGCGGATCGCGCGCTTTTTCGAGCCAAATCGGCGGGACGAAATCGGGTCGTGCTCGCGACCGGCCGCGACGATCGGCTTTGAATCCGGTCACGAGCCGAGCGCGCGCAGAGAATCAGGCTACGGCATTGAGCGGGCGTTCCGCGACGGCTTGGAGATACTGATCGGTGTTCGACTTGATTCGCGCTTTCGCCTCGACCGGGTCTTCTTCGACGAAGCGCTCATCCGGTGTGACCTTGAACAGAGGTTGGCCTTTGGACACGATGGTGCCGTTCGATTCGATCAGGATCTCGTCGACGGTGCCCGCGAACGGGGCATAGACCTTGTTGAACATCTTCATGACCTCGACGATGTACAACGGGTCGCCCGCCTCGAAGTGCTGCCCCTTCTCGACGAAATGCGGCATGCCCGGCGCTTCTTGTGCGTAGTAGGTCCCGCCACTGACGGCCACGATCTCGTCGGCCTTGTTGGCGGGCGGGGGCACCAAGATCTTTTTCATCTTGGCCTGGTGGTCACGGTCGAACAGGCGCGGAGGAATCGTAATCGTCAGGTCGTCGTTCACGCGCAAATCGAAGAAGCCGACCTTGTCCGCGATCAGCGGCAGCAAACCGTAGAGCTCGGTGCCGAGCTGAAAGCCGAGATGTGTCTGGCGGACCCGCGTCCACTGTTTGGCGTCGAAGCCTTTGGGCGGGGTGGGCGACCTCAACATGGCGTCTAGCTCGGGCCAGGCCATTGCGCCGAATCTGTCCTCGATCTCGGCATAGAACGCGGCGCCCTCGGCCAATACCTCTTGGTCTTGCTCCCAAATGCGATGGGCGGCCGGAAGCTCCGCTTCCGCGTCCATGTAGAGCAGGAAGTACGAGTCGATCAGAACCAAGAACGGATTGCGCAACCAAGTCATGCGGCCGTCCTCGACCTCGAAAGCCGTTCGATTGGCGCTCAACCAGGACGACAGCAGGTGCGGTTGCCTCAAGACGCGGCCCAGAGGACGACTCAACAGCGTCTTCTTGAGCACGCAGATCTCTTCGGTTGCCTTGATCGCGACCGGGTCGCCCTTGGCTGCTCGGAGGTACCCCTGACAGAGCCGCTCGAACGCGTAGTCCGCATCGATCTCGTTGGCCTCGCGCAGGAGCTCACCCAAGAGCGTCAGATACGGAACGACGAATTGGGTCGTCGGTTTCGCATCGACTCCGTTGGCGAGAAACCAGTTCACTAGGCCGTAGTGAAACTGCAAATTGGTCTGTAGATCCGGGCCGCGAAGCACCGTTCGCCTCAACACCTCGCGAAGGCGCTCGTAGCTGTCGCGACGATCGCTGCCAATCGTGACCAACAGGGCGATGTTGCTGTCGTACGCCCCCGCGAGCTTGTATCGGACGAACAAGCCCGTGTCCGGGTTCTTGAAACAAATACCCTGATCGTCGCGAACCTCGCCCTCGATCGGATCCGACCAGGACATGATCTCGCCGCCGGCGTGGGGCGAAAGGGAATCGTCGGTGGCGTTGAGACGAGCTTCGACAGATGCATCGAAGCGTTGCACCCGCTCGGGACGCGGAAGCCTGGCCTTGTGCTTGGCGAGCAACGCCATCATCTCGACGACCGAGTGCACATCGAACCAGTCTTCGGGGTCGTCCGGGTTCTGGAAGCGCAGCGCATAGCAGAGCTCCGAGACGCGGTGCTCCACCTGAATGCGTGTGTTCATCTCCATGAAGTAGTGACGTGGACCGTCGACGATGCACTCGAAGGTCGACGCAGAGTCGAGCTTCACCGCCTCGCCGAATCGCTCGGCCTCCTGCTCCATGCGCCGGAGAATGTTGAGGTCTTGCTCGATGGCCTTCGCCTGAACGTCGTGGCCCGCCGCGAGCTCGCGTTCCACGGCAGCCGCGAGCGTCTCTTGGGTGATCGAAACCTCCAAGAGCTTCTGCTCGTGCATCTGCAGGGAGCAGTCTCGGCCGCCCAACGAGATGCACCACTCACCGTTTCCAATCAGCTGGATTTCGTTGTGGCGCGTGGTTTCGATGTTCAGCTCGACCAGGATGTTCTTGTTGTCGCCGACGCCGAGCGCCTTCACCTCGCCGAGAATCTCCCGCACCATCGGCGGCGCTTGGCTCGCAGCGCTCACGATGCGTTGACCCTTGCCGCCACCACCTCCGATGGCCTTGAGCCGCACGCGGCTTCCAGGGTACTGCTCGACGATCGTGCCTACCTCGCGTTGAATCTGCTCTCCGAGCTCGTCGACCGTGTACAGATCGATGTGGGCCGCGTAGGAAGCCGCCAACACCGCGTCAGCCAGCGTCTCGAGATCGATCGACTCGTCCGCCAGCTCGGGGACGTCGAGCCCGTGTTCGGCGACCACCTTCTTCAACGATTTGCGATCGGGATGCTTCCTCAGCAGCAAACGCGCCGTTGCGTTGTTCACCCCAGGCGTCACGCTGACGCCGACCTCCTCGGCGGTTCGCTTGGCTTCGTCTTTGAAACCGGCGGCCTGAACCGTGTGTGCGCAGGGCCCCACGAAGCGCAGACCGGCTTCCTCGATCGACCGCACGAACTCCTCGTCTTCGGCCATGAACCCGTAGCCGGCGAAGATGTAGTCGTAGCCATGCGCCTTCGCGATCCCGAGGATCTCGGCGATGCGCTCGTGCCGCTCTTCTTTGCTGGCGCCCGTGTAGTCCTGGACGGCGTGTACCCGCGAAGGATCCAAGCGTCTCAGCTCGGGCGCCAGCGCGCGGGGGTACACGATGGAGTCTTTTTCGGACAGCAGAATACCGACCTTCGTCATGCCCATCTCGCCAAAGACGTCCAGCGCCTCTTGCCGGATCGGTCCGCGGCAGACGATCAGCACACTCATGTCTTCGCAGCTGAACGAACGCACCCACTCCGAGTCGGATTGGCCGAGCCGGCGGTCGCGATGGATGAGGGGATTGTCGAGATAGTAGTCGATCGCCATTAGTGGAACTCGCGCTGGATCCCCAGCAAAGGTCCAGGGGTGTAGTGAGAGAGGTAGAAGTTCAGGCTCCGGGTGAGCGCGGATCGGACGTCGGTCGGCATCACGATCTCCGAGATCGAGCCCAGGCTCAGAGCTTCCTTCGGGTTCATCAGCTCCTTTTCGTAACGGACGGCGAACCCAGCTTCCTGCTCTTTGATCCATGCCGCGATTTCGGATTCGGCCTCTTCTTTCGAGACGCCGGCGTCGATCGCCTCCTTGAGCCGCGCTTTGGCGCGATTCCGCATGTCGCGGATCTCTTGCTTGTAGACGAACTCTTTGCCGGCGGGGCCCATGACCGCGACGCGAGTGGTGGGAAGCGCCATCACGTGGTCGGCGCCGGTCGCGTAACAGTTGAACGCAGCGTAGGCGCCTCCGAAAGCGTTTCGAATGATCAACAGAAGGCGCGGGGTTCGCAAATCGATGATCGAATCGAGCATGGCACGACCTGCCTGGACGATTCCACGACTCTCCTGATCACGACCCGGTAGGAAGCCGGTCGTGTCCTCCATGAAGATCACCGGGATGTTGTAGAGGTTGCAGAACCGAATGAACCTCGAATTCTTGAACGCGGCATCGACGTCGATCTGGCCGGATGCGACGGCGCTGTTGTTGCACACGAACCCGACGACGTGCCCGCCCAAGCGGCCGAACGCGGTGATGGTGTTGCGGGCGCGCTGCGGCTGAAGCTCGAAGTAATCGCCGTGGTCGCAGATCTGCTGCAAGATGATGCTGACGTCGATGGGCGTGTTGAAGCCCGTGGGTGAGTTGAACGCCTTGCGGAGCAGCGTGTCGATCTGCCCGGTGGGCCGATCCATCGGGTCGGAGGTCTCCTGGTACGGAGCGAACGAGTGGTTGTTGTCGGGGAGGTAGCTCAACAGACGGCGCGCGGTTCGCAACGCTCCGACTTCGTCGCGGACGGTGAGATCCGAGACGCCACTCTGCCCATGCACGCCCGGCCCCCCGAGCTCGTCCGCGGTGACGTCCTCTCCCAGCACGGACTTGACCACGCCCGGCCCCGTCAAACCGAAGAACGTATTCTCCGGCTGAATCATGAAGCTGCCTTGACGAGGGAGGTACGAGCCGCCCCCGGCGTTGTATCCGAACATGCACATGATGCTCGGCACGACGCCGCTGATCTTGCGCAACGCCGTAAAGGCCTCGGCATAGCCGTCGAGGCCCCCGATGCCCGCCGGTACGAAGGCGCCCGCGCTGTCGTTCATGCCGATGAGCGGGATGCCTTGCTCGCCCGCCAAGCGGATCACGTTGGCGAGCTTCTTGCCGTTGGTCGCGTCCATCGAGCCCGCACGCACCGTGAAGTCGTGTCCGTACAAGGCGACGTTGCGGCCTTGGATCTTGATGATGGCGGTGACGATCGACGCTCCATCGAGATTCGGGCCCCAGTTCTGAAACAGCACCGTGGGCTCGGTGCCCGGATCGCGCAGCACGTCGATCCGCTCCCACACGGTCATTCGGCGCTTGGCGTGCTGTCTCCCGATCTGGACCGGGCCGGCCGCGGTTCGCGGCCGTTCGCGCAACTGCTCGCCTTCGCGCAGCGCCTCGTCGTACGGTCCCTCTTCTTTCGGCTTCAGGACGGGGGTGCGGTCTTCGCCCCCGGAATCGAAAGGATTGCGTAGGCTTGGTGTCAAAACGTGCTTGTCGGCCATAACCACACTCGCCCACATAGGGCCGCCCCGAGCCGTTGCCATCTGCGGAGCGAACCGCCTTTTACGGGTTTTGCGAGGGAAATGCCAGTCCACGCCCTGCCGCCCCACTGCCACATCTGGCGCGCGGTGCGAAATACGCGAAAATGCTGGACTTCATGAGCTACGAAGTCGAGCCGTCGCGCGCCGTCGAGGTCGCTGAAGAGATCGCCCACTCCGCCGGTTCGCTCGCGATGAAGGGTTGGCGCAGCGGGGCCGAGGTGCGGCACAAGGGACGCGTCGATTTGCTCACCGAGTACGACGTGGCGAGCGAGCGGTTGATTCGGGACGGGCTCCAGGCCGCGTTTCCCACCCATCGAATCGTCGGCGAGGAAATCGAGCAAACCGGCGACGGCGAGATGGTTTGGTACGTCGATCCCATCGATGGAACGACGAATTTCGTTCACGGCCATTTCTTTTTCGCAGTCTCCATCGCCTTGTATTGCGAGTCCGAGGGTCTGGCTGCCGTCATCTACGCCCCGGCGCTCGGCGTCACGTGGAAAGCCGCCCGAGGAGGTGGCGCGTTTCGCAATGGCGAGCGCTGTACCGTCTCGTCTCGGGAGCGGCTCGACGAAGCGATCTGCGCGACTGGATTCCCCTACGACCGCTCGAATCTCGACGACAACCTTTCGCAGCTGAGCCTTTTCTTGCGACGGGCCCGCGGAGTCCGCCGCTGCGGCTCCGCCGCCATCGACCTCGCGCTGATCGCCGACGGCACCTACGACATCTATTGGGAGAAGGATCTGAACGCCTGGGACATGTGCGCCGGGGCGCTCTTGGTGCTCGAGGCAGGAGGTCGGCTGTCGGGCTACGACGGAGGCCCGGCCGATCCGCGCAGCGGGAGCCTCGTCGCATCCAACGGGCCGCTGCACGAGGCAGCCCTTCGAACCATTGGTGAGGCTGGGCACAAACTTCACGACGCCAAACCGTGAATCGGGTCCCGGCGCTCGATACACTGGAATCGATGGGGGAAGCAAAAGGGCCGGAATCCGAAGCCGTCTCGGCAGAGACCCTGGCCGCGAGGGTGCCGCTGACGTCGGCTGAGCGTTGGCGCATGGTCAACGTCATCACGGCGCGTCACTTGGTCAGCATGGTCCTCTGCGCCGGGTTCGCATACCTCGGGCTCGCAGCGGGCCAGTGGCGTCCATCGCTGGATCATGCCGGTCTGGTGCGCATGACGATGTACGGGCTCACCGGCATCGCGTTGCTCGCCGTGGGATGGCGGGCCGACCGGAAGCCACCCCGGCTGATGTGGTCGGTCCACATCGCAGCGATGATCTTCGTGGTGGTCACGGCGACCATCGCCGTGGGCTACGTGCTCAGCGGAGATCCTGCGGAGTTCCATCTCTTCGTGCTGGTGCAGCTTGCTGCGGCGGCGCTGATCTACAGCCGCCGCTGGTTGATCGTCATCATGGCTCTCGGCGACTTTGCATGGGTGGCGACGTCTTTCTTCGTAGCCGACGTCAACTGGATCAAGAGCCTTGGATACATGACCGGGCTTTCCGTGGTGGCGATGGGAATCAACTGGGCCCGAGCACGAACGTTGGTCCGCATGGAAGAGCTCCGGCTTGCCGCGGAGCGGATGTCCGAGGCGAAGACGGAGCTGATGGCCAACTTGAGTCACGAGGTGCGAACCCCCATGAACGGCGTCCTCGGGTTGAGCGCACTGTTGCTCGAGAGCGAGCTCGATCCGAAGCAGCGGAGCATGGTGACCGCCATTCGGGACTCCGCCGATGCGTTGATCGAGGTGGTGGAAGAGGTTTTGAGCTTTTCGGAGCTGCGCGAAGGCTCCATCAGGATCGAGCAGGCCGCATTCGACCTCGATGCGCTGATCGAGGGCGTCGTGGCGTTGATGGAACCACGCGCGACCGCAAAAGGCTTGCACCTGAGCTCGAAGATGTCGGGCTCGTCCGAGCGTTGCTTCGTGGGCGATGCGGGCAGGATTCGTCAGGTGTTGATCAATCTCGTCAGCAACGCGATCAAGTTCACCGAGGCCGGGACGGTGTCGATCAGCGCCGAGCTCGTTGCACCCGCCGAGCAAGCGCGGGTCCGCCTCGAGGTCCGCGACACCGGACCGGGAATCCCCGAGAGCACGCGGAGAGAGCTCTTCACCCGGTATCATCGCGATCCGAGCTCGACCGGCCGAGGCGCGGGAGGAACCGGGCTCGGACTGGCCATCACCAAGGAGCTCGTGGAGCTGATGGGGGGTACGCTCGGGGTGGACAGCCGACTCGGCCAGGGAGCCACTTTCTGGGTCGAGCTGAGGCTCCAGCCGATGCCCACCCAGGCAGCGGAGGTCGAGCCAGGCAGCGAAAGCATCGCCATCCCCGAAGGAACGCGCGTGTTGTTGGCCGAGGACAATCCGACCAGTCGCATGGTGACCGAAGCCCTTCTCAAGCGTCTTCGCTGTGAGGTCGACGTGGCGACCAATGGTCGAGCAGCTCTCGAGAAGCTGAAGGCGGGCGAATACGACGTCGTGCTCATGGATTGCCTCATGCCCGTCATGGACGGCTTCGAGACGGCCCGAGCCATCCGTCGAGATGCCCGTCACGGACAGCTGCCAATCATCGCGTTGACGGCCAGCACCACGGAGAACGGTTGCCGCCGCTGCGCGGAAGCCGGGATGAACGACACGCTGGTCAAACCGATCCGGCTGCCCACGCTGATCGATACGTTGCAGCGCTGGGTCTCGCCGGATCGAGCAACCTCCACCGGCTCCACCTCCGCGCGAGCCGTGCCGGACGCGCTCGACCTCGAGGTCGTTCGTCGCTTCGCATCGCTCGACGGCGAGGATGACGAGTTCATTCGTGACGTGATGGGCAGTTACCTCGCACAGCTCCGCGAGGCGGTGAACGGCCTGGGAGCGGCTCTTCGAAGCGAAAACCTCGACGTCGCGGGCGCGACCGCCCATTCGGTCAAGGGAGCCAGCAAGCAGATCGGCGCCACGCGGATCGGCGATCTGTTCGGGGAGCTCGAGCGTGCCTCCGACGTCGACACGGCGCGGACGACACTGGTCCGGATTGAACGGGAGATGCCGCACGTCGAGGCAGCCATCGATTCCCTGATCCGAACCTCGCGGCGTGCGAGCTAGATGTCGAGGTTGGTCACGTTGAGCGCATTGCTCTCGATGAATGCGCGTCGCGGCTCGACCTGATCTCCCATGAGCACGCTGAAGAGCTCCTCGGCCTCGAGAGCGTCTTCGATACGAACCTGCAGCAAAGTGCGCGTCTCCGGATCCATGGTGGTCTCCCAGAGCTCGTCCGGATTCATCTCGCCGAGACCCTTGTATCGTTGGATTCCGAGGCCTTTTCGTGCGCGGCCGACGATCTCCTCCCACAGCGACTCGATGTCCGGGACCTCTTGAGGCTCCCCCGTGGGCTGTTGGTCTTTGTCGAGCGTGGTGAGCAGAAATGGCGGATCCCCGAGCCCTCGAATGCCCTCGAAGATCTGACGCAGCTCCGATACGTTGCCCGCCGAAAGGAGGTCGAAGTCGATCGTCGTCGTGCGATACGAGACGCCGTCTTGGGTCGTGATGACGATGCGGTACCGGTCGTGCTCTTCGTCCTGCTCGACTTGGGCTTCGATTTCTCCGGAGCGCCTCTCTTTCACGTATTCCGACAGAGCATCGATGGCCTCTTCGACCTTCTTCCGGTCCGCCAGATCTTCGACTCGTAGCGTCGTTGCCTTGATCATCGCCTCGACGACGAGCGGATCGGCGCGATGGCCGATGTTGTCGAGCAACTGACGGAATCGGACGATCTCGCGAATGAGCTTGCGCAACGTCTCGCCGGTGAGCTGCGCGTCGCCTCGTTTCATGCCGAGCTGAAGGTTGTCCGTTCCGATCTCGATGAGATATCGGCTGAGAGCCTCGTCATTTTGCAGGTAACGGGTCTTCTTCCCCTTCTTGACCTTGTACAGGGGTGGCTGCGCGATGAACAGATAGCCCTTTTCGATGAGCTGGGGCATCTGCCGGTAGAAGAAGGTGAGCAGCAAAGTGCGGATGTGGGAACCGTCGACGTCCGCGTCGGTCATGATGATGACGTGATGGTAGCGGAGCTTGTCGATGTCGAAGTTCTCGCCTCCTTCGACGCCGCACCCGAGCGCGGTGATGAGCGTGCCGATCTCGGCGCTCGACAGCATCTTCTCGAAGCGCGCCCTCTCGACGTTGAGGATCTTGCCTCGCAAGGGAAGAATCGCCTGGAAGCGCCGGTCCCGGCCTTGCTTCGCACTACCGCCCGCGGAGTCGCCCTCGACGATGTAGAGCTCTCCCTCGGCCGGGTCCTTGCTCTGGCAGTCTGCGAGCTTTCCGGGGAGGGTGCTTGCATCGAGCACGCCTTTGCGTTGGACCATCTCGCGAGCGCGCCGCGCCGCTTCACGTGCACGGGCCGCGATCACCGCCTTTTCGACGATCCGCTTGCCCGACTTGGGATCCTCTTCGAGATACTCGCCGAGCTTGTCGTTGACGATGCTCTCGACGATGCCCTTGACCTCGCTCGAGACCAGCTTGTCCTTGGTCTGCGAGGAAAACGCCGGGTCGGGATGCTTCACGGAGATGATGGTCGTGAGACCCTCGCGGACGTCCTCGCCGCTCAAGGGGTTCTTGAGATCCTTCAGCAGCTTCTCGCGTGACCCGTACTGATTGATCACGCGCGTCAAAGCCGTGCGAAGACCCGTGAGGTGCGTGCCTCCGTCGCGGTTGTAGACGTTGTTGGTATAGGCGAAGATCGACTCGTTGAACGAATCGCTCCATTGCATCGCGATCTCGACGTCGACGCCGTCTTTCACCGAGTGCAGATAGATGACGCCTTCGTGAAGGGGGGTTTTCTTCTTGTTGAGCGCCTCGACGAACTCTCGAATCCCACCCTCGAACTTGTGCACGACGCGTTTGCCATCACCGCGCTCGTCCTCGAGGATGACCTCCAGGCCGGCGTTCAAGAAGGAGATCTCGCGAAGCCGGTTGTTGAGGACTTCGAAGCTGAAGTCCGTCATCGTGAAGATGAGCGGATCGGGCTTGAACGTGATCTTCGTTCCGGTCTTCTTGCTGCTCCCGATGGCCTCGAGAGGCGCCTTGGGCACACCGCGCTCGTACTCTTGAAACCAGAGCTTGCCTTCGCGGCGAATTTCCATCTTGAGCCATTCGCTGACCGCGTTCACGGCGCTCACGCCCACCCCGTGGAGGCCTGCGGAGACCGAATAGCTCTCGCTGTCGAACTTTCCGCCGGCGTGAAGCTGCGTCATGACGACCTCGGCCGCGCTGACGCCCTTCTTGTGCATGCCGACGGGAATGCCACGGCCGTTGTCGATCACCGAGATCGAGCCCTCGGCGTGCACGACGACTTCGACGCGATCGCAGTGGCCCGCCAAGTGCTCGTCGACGGCGTTGTCGACCGCTTCCCACACGAGGTGGTGCAGGCCCGTGCCATCGTGCGGATCGCCGATGTACATGCCCGGCCGTTTGCGGACGGCCTCGAGCCCCTCGAGCACCTGAATTGCGCTTTGATCGTAGCCCCGCGGGGTCGGGCTCGGGTCCGCGCCTTGCGGGTCAGCCATACGACATCCCTTCTAGCGTCGAAGGGGTGCCGATGCAAGGACTGATGCAACCTCTAAGCCTTTGATCTCCATACGGAAATTGCGGCTCCAAGAAGGTCAGTCTCCGAGGACTCTCCGGCGGGTGAGCCGCACCGCCAGCAAGGTGCATGGAACGAGAAACAAGATGCTCGATCCCAGCACTCCGAGCAGGTGAATTCCAGGGTTTCCCAACACCAACAAACCACGAGCGCACTCGGCGAGCTGGTACACGGGGTTCACTTGCATGAGCGCCCACAAGGCAGGGGTTTCGGGCTCGATCGGAAAGAACGTGTTGCTGACCAAGCTCACGGGCCAGCCGATCAAAAACACCGGATAGTTCATGTGATCGATCGCAGGCACGATGGCGGTGAAGATCAACGCGAACGAAGCCACGGCGCATCCGGTGATGAATCCGAGCGCGGGCATGACGATCAGCCAACGAGATTGAACGTCGACCAACCCGAGGAGATCGAACACCAAGATCACGACGGACACGATCGAGATGTTCACCGTGCCGCGCACCGCAGCCCACAGGATTTCGCCCCAGACGACGCTCGGCAGCTCCACTTGGGTCGCGAGGATTCCGTCCCACGTCTTTTGATAGAACATCCGAACGTACGCGGAGTAGAGCGCTTCGTAGTACGGGGTCCCGAATCCCGTGTAGGCGATGAGACCAGCCGAGACGTAGGTGGCGTAGTCGATCGAAGCTTCGCGATAGTCGAGGTGCTCGACGTAGCCGCTGAATCCGAGCCCGAAGGCCAACAAGAAGATCACGGGCTCCATGGCGGGCGGAATCACGGCGGTGCGCCAATTTCGCAGGAACACGAGGGCGTGCCTTCGAAACACGGCCCACGACCGCCAATCGAGCACGGCGGTCAAGCTTGCCCATGCGCTCATCGGAATCTCCCCTGCTCGCGGGCCAACGCGATGAACAGGTCATCCAAATTGGGCGGCCGGACTTGCCAGCTCGCGTCTTTGAAGCGGGCGGTGAGCTCGACCAGGATTTCCTTGCTCACCGGCACCCGAAGCTCCCCGAGCACGGTGGCGACCGGATGCGCCGATTTGCTCTTCAGCCAGACCTCGATCTCTTTTTGCGCAGGCTCGCTGCGCGGGACGATCACCACGTGATCTCCGAGGGCGGTGTCGATGACCCGGTGCGGCTCGCCGTGGACGATCCCACGGCCCTGGTGAATCACCAGAAGCTCGTCGCTCAAGCGCTCCGCCTCGTCCATGTAGTGGGTGGTGAGCACGACGGCCAAGCCCTCGGCCCGCATCCCATCGATCAGCTCCCAGACGTCGAGGCGTGCGCTCGGATCGAGACCGGTGGTCGGCTCGTCGAGGAACAGCACGCTCGGCCGGTGAACGATGGAGCGCGCGATCAACAGACGTCGCACGAAGCCACCGGACAGAACGTATGGAGAGGAATCCGCGTACGGCTCGAGCTCGAACCGCTCGAGCAGCTCGCGCACACGCCGCTCCACATTCTCGACGCGCGGGCGGAAATAGCTCGCGTAGATGGAGAGATTCTGGGCGACGGTGAAATCGTAGTCGAGCGAGTCCTCTTGCGTGCAGACCCCGATGGATCGCTTGGCGTCGGCGCGGTGCTCGGAGAAATTCTTTCCCGCATAGAAGATCGCGCCCTCATCGGGGGGCACGAAGCCATAGAGCATTCGGAGCGTCGTGGTCTTGCCGGCACCGTTGGGGCCGAGCAGCCCGAGCACCGTGCCGCGTCGGCAAGAGAGGTCGAGATGGTCGACGACGACCCGATTCCCGTACCGCTTGGTGAGCCCCTTGGCTTGTAGAATGGCCGTCGTCATGGCGTCCGCACCTCGTAAGGTGACGAAACATGCCGGAGCGTCCTACAATGGCAACGCGATCGAGGAGGGATTGTTGAACAACGTCGGACGCGTGCTGGACAGCCGCTGGATGATGGCCCTGGCGGTGCTCGCCGTGCTGGTGGCCATCGCCTGGGCGCTCCTCGAACGGACCCCGCAGACCACGGGCGCCGAAACGCTCCCGGCGCCGCCCAGAACGGCGACCGTGGAATTGCTCGGTGTGCCCGCCGGCGCCGAGGTCTTCCTGGACGGCCGCGAGATCGAAAATCAGATGTTCGGCGTTTCGCCCGGAACGCGCCACGCGATCGAGGTGAAGGACGCGCACGGCCGCTCTTGGCGCCAGGTGTTCGTCGTGGACGGATCCTTGAGCTTGGTGGTCGAGCTACGCACCCATTTCGTCGAGATCGCCGTGCCGCCTACCGAGCCGAAGCCGGCGACGGATTGACGCGGTAGCCGCGTAGAGTGGCGCGCACGGTGAGCGACCGGTCGCCGACCTTCGAGCGCATCGTGGATTCCACGAGGACCGGTCCGACGCCGGCGCAATAGAGCGTGTGAACCTCGAGCTCGAGCTCCCCGCCCGTTTCGAGGACCTCGACGCAATCGCGGAACGAGCCCGCGGGAGTCTCCGCGTGAGCCTCTTCCGAAATCACCTGCGCGATGCGACCCCCGCGCCCGCTCCAGGTGGCTCCTCGGCGCACCGGCGCTCGCACCAACCATTCGTCCTGCGAGGCAACGCGGATTCCTCGTGCGTCCGCCTCGTATCGAACGAGCGACTGTCCCGTGCGAACCACCGCCACGCGGCCGTCGAACGACTCGACGCGAGTGATGGCGAGCGTCGTGGTCGGCTCTCCGGTCTCGACGTCGTACGACCACGCATTGCCCTCGGACAGCGGATAGAGGTCGAGAGGGTCGACGATGGGGGTCGCAGTCGGAGACGCCACGTGAGTCGCGCAAGCGCTCGCGAAGCAGAGCAACGACGCCGCACGGTGCCACCTCGACATCATCGCAGGTGAGCCTAGCAGCTCTGATGTAGGTGAGCTGCGCATATTCGCGACAGCATCACATCCTGTTACGCTGCGAGAGTGGCTTCGAAGAAGACGATCCTCGTCCTCGACGACGACCCGTCGGTTCGGCACATGCTTCAGGTTCTGCTCGAGCAGCAGGGACACGTCGCGATCACGGCCTCCGACGTGCGGTCGGCGCTGGCGCAGTGCCAAGTCCAGCTACCCGATCTGATGATCGTGGATTTGATGCTGCCGATCGAGGACGGAGAGATGTTCGTTCGTGAGTTTCGTCGCCGATGGAGACACGCGGACGTTCCGTTGATCGTCCTCAGCGCCAGCTCCGCACGCAACGAAATCGCACGCCGACTCGGCGCCCAAGCGACGCTCGCGAAGCCGTTTTTCGCCGAAGATCTGCGCGAGCTCGTCTCGCTACATCTTCGAGACACCAAGAAGCTCGCGGCGAACTGAGAGGCCATCGTCTGATCCGGCATCCCGTGGTATGAGCGCGACATGGATCAGCTGTATGCAGATGGGTTGTTTGCAAACGAAGTGGTTCTGATCACCGGCGGTGGCACGGGCATCGGGTTGGCCGCTGCTCACGAGATGGGCCGCCTGGGTGCGAAGATCGCGATTTGCGGACGCCGTTTGGAGCCGCTCGAGCGAGCGGTTGCCGGACTGGAAGACGACGGAATCGACGCGTTCGGCGCTCCCTGCGACATTCGCGAGCCGGAGGCCATTGCCGGCTACGTCGATTCGGTGCTCGAGCGCTTTGGGCGCATCGACGTGTTGATCAACAACGCAGGGGGGCAGTTCCCGACGACGGCCGAGTCCCTTTCGCCGAAAGGCTTCGCAGCGGTCGTCCGGAACAACTTGATCGGCACCTGGACGATGACCCACGCCGTCGCCACCAAGGCGATGATCCCGCAAAAGCGGGGCCGAATCGTCAACGTGATCGCCCAAATCATCCGTGGGTTTCCGGGCATGGTGCATACCGGCGCCGCGCGAGCGGGGGTCGACAACATGACCA
Organism: uncultured Sandaracinaceae bacterium; assembly: GCA_964495565.1. Classification (GTDB taxonomy): domain Bacteria; phylum Myxococcota_A; class Polyangia; order Polyangiales; family Houyiibacteriaceae; genus SG8-38. The sequence continues at coordinate 55,945 of CAZBWQ010000013.1, forward strand.
AGACGCTGGCGGTCGAGTGGGCGGTGCACGGCATCCGGGTCAACGCGGTGGCTCCGGGGGTCATCGTCACCAGCGGGACGAAGCAGTATCCACCCGAGCTCCTCGACAACGCCGAGAAAGCAAACCCCCTGCACCGTTTGGGCACGGCCGAGGAGGTGTCGCACCTGATCACCTATCTCTCGTCGCGCTACGCCGATTTCGTGAACGGCCAAACCTTCTACATCGACGGAGGAGCGAGCATCTGGGGAGAGCAGTGGTTCGTTCCGGAAGACGTTCCGAAGTACCCTCCCTACCCGGTTCCGGAACGCGGCTAATCCGACGGTTTCTTCTGAAACACGCTGATCAAGTACGCCGCCGCGACGCCGACGTAGTAGAGGACCACCAACGGGACGAGCATCATCACCATGCTGTAGACGTCCTGAGGGGTCAGCAGCATCGCGAGGAACGAGGCGCAGACGATCCACCACCGCGAAAACTTGAGCAGCTCTTTCCACGTGACGATCCCCGCGCCCGCCAAGAAGGTCACGATGACGGGGACTTCGAACACGACGCCGAATGCGATCAGCATCCGCCGAAAAAAGGGCATGTAGTCTTTGACGAAGAGGGTCGCGACCAAGGTTTCGTCACTGAAGCCGAGAAGCACCGTGAAGGCCTCGGGAAACACCAGCTTGTAACCAAAGATCGCCCCTCCAGCGAAGCAGATGGTGGACGCGATGATGAATGGAATCGCGAGGGCTTTCTCTTTCTTGTAGAGGCCCGGCGCGATGAACATCCAGAGCTGCCAGAAGATCCAGGGCGAGGCCAACAGAACGCCCGCAATGACGGAGTTCTTCATGTACATCATGAATGCATCCGCCGGGCCGGCGAACCGCAGCACGGCCTCACCGGGTAGATTCAGCTTCTCCCAGGCAGGCTGCAGGGGCGCGACGAGAAAGTCTTTGATTTCCTTCTTGAACACCCACGCGATTGCGATCGCGGGAATCAGCCCCGCGATCGCGCGCAGCAGACGCATCCGCAGCTCTGCCAGGTGCTCGAAGAACGACATTTCCTGATCGTCTTCGGGAACCCGCGTTTGCTCGGGCGCGGGGATCTCGATGGGATCGGAGCTCATGACTGCTTGGCCTCGGTGGTCGGATCAGGGTCGGCGCCCGGCTCCGTCGCATCGGTCGCCGGCTTGGGGGGCGCACTGGCCGCCGCGGCGTCGGGCTGGTCGGCTCGTGGCGGAGCGGGGCTCGGCGCACCGCTGGGGGGAGACTCCGGCTTGTCCTCGAGGGGCACCGGCCGCGCCCGCGGAGGGCGGATGGGAGGCGCTCGGAACGGGTCTCCTTCGCGCAAGAGCTCGTCGAGCCCGATGGCATCCTTGAACTCGCGGCTCGCATTTCGCACCTGACGAAGCGCCTTGCCGACCGTGCGCATGAAAGTCGGCAGCTTCTCCGGTCCCACGACCAAGAGCACGATGACCAAGAAGAGCGCCAGCTCCATGGGACCGATGCCGAACATGAGCTCCTAACATGAATCGTGGTCCCCCGACCAGGCAACCAGGGCGGGTCTGCCTCGCGGAGGGACGTCG
>CAZBWQ010000014.1:0-55847 GCA_964495565.1 uncultured Sandaracinaceae bacterium
GCGAGCAAGTTCGTCTGCTCCGCCACGTCGTCGATGACGTTCAGGATGTCGCCGATGGCTTCGATCCGCGTACCGAGGCTCGAGATCGTGCTGACCGCCTCCAAGGAGGACGACTTGATGCGGTTGATCTCGCTGATGATTTTCTGGATCGACTCGGCGCCGATCTCTGCATCGGAGGCGACCTCCTCGGAGAGCCGGGCGGTCTCGTTCGCGTTGGACTGAACCTGGTCGATCGAGACGTCCATCTCGTTCATCGACGACGAGGTCTCGTCCGCCGTCTGAGCGAGGGCGTCGACGTTGCGGGCCACCTCTTTGATGCTGTACGTCATCTCCTCGATCGAAGACGCGGTTTCCCGAACGCTCGAGCCGAGATTGGCCATGTTTTCGGCCACTTCCTGGTTCGTCGCGGTCATCTGCAGGATGCTGGAGGAGCTCTCCTCGGTGCTCGCCGACAGGCTCTCGACCCGATCGGTGATCGCCTGCAGGGAGATCGCCATCGACTTGAGCGCGCGCGCCGTCTCCTCGACGGCGACCATCTGCTCGCCCAGGCCTTCCGAGAGGGTCCGGACGCTTTCCCCGAGGATCTGCTCGATCTCTTCGATTTGCCCGTGCATCGCGCGGATCTGCGCGTCGACCAGGTCGACCTCGATCGAGGGGGGAAGACCCGAAGCGATGATCAGCAGCCCGAGAACGCCGAGGACGGCGGCGGCCACACCCGCAACGGAGGCGGCCTGCGGACCGACCAGCACGTCCGAGCCGGCCCCGAGCGGACCGACCACGAATGCAAGCGCGAAGCACAAGAACCCGGGAACGAGATAGCGACTCTTCGCGATTGCCCGAAACATGACCCCCCTGGACGACCGTCAGGGTATCGAAACCGAGGCGCTACGGGCAAGTTACGCCAGGCTTTCCGCGAGTCGCAGGGATCGTCCGTTCAGAGGGGGTTGGTCAGGAGCTGCATCGCGATCTGCAAGGCGAGCGAGTAATCCCCTTCCATTTTGAGCTTCCCGCCGAGGAAGAGCTCCTGCATCGTCAGCTCCCCCTTTTGGACGCTTTCGAGATCGGGGTATCGCAGCTCGGTGGTGAAACCCGGCTCGGCGGGCAAGTCCGGCACGTTGAATCCGACCCGCACGCGAACGTCGCCCAAGCCCGGCACCTCGAGAATCGTCACGTGGCAGGTCATCGGGCGGCCCGCCAACGCGTCCTCGAAGCGCTTCGACGCCGTCTGCGCGGCGCCCACGGCGACCTCCTCGTCCTCGAGCGCCCCCGCTTGCGTCACCTCCCCTAAAATGAGCTCGAGCGCGTTTCCTGGAACGGCCGCCACGATCCGCACTGGCGTTTCGGCCGACGGCGTGTCGGCGGCGCTCAGAACCCCCTGCCGCGCCGACAAAACGACCGGTGGATACTCGTCGATCTGGAGGCTCGCGGCCCCACTCACGCCTCGAACGTCGTCCAGAATGCGCTGCGCACGCTCATCGCCTGCGGCGGCCCGTTTTTCGAGAATGTCGATGCCCCGGGCAAACAGCTTCGGAAAGTGCTCCCGGAGGAACTCGGTTGGTGCAACGGTCATTGGGCGCGGAGCATAGCCAACATCCGGCACTGCACCAAGCTGGCGAAATCCACGAGAATCAGCCACCCTTGAGCTGATGTCGGATGATCAGCACCGGTCCACCGTGTTGATGGTGGGTCAGGGCGAGCCGATGCAGACGGCGCTGGGGGAGGCGCTGCGGCGTCAGGGAGTGTCCGTGGCCGGCTGTGCCACGGCCGAGCTCGAGCAAGCGGTGCGCGTGTACGCACCGGACCTCGTCGCACTCATCGGGGATGCCGCGGTACGCGGCGGCGCGAACGTCTTGCGTCGAATGGCAGCCAACCGAGCAACCGACGTCTTGCCGGTGGCGGTGGTCTCGAACGAAGCACCGTCCAAGGAAGAGACTCGCGGCTTCCGTACCGGGGCGGTGGCTGTCGTTCCGCGCGGCGGGGGAGTCGACGCAATCGCTCGACGGCTCGCCGAGCTCACCCAGGAGGTGCCGGAGCGCGCGGGCCTGATAAGGGGCCAGATCGACCAGAGCAATCTTCAGGACGTGGTCGACTTGGTCTCGCACGAGGGCCGCACCGGAATTCTGAGCATTCGCTCGCCAAAGGGCGGTCTCGAGGGCATCCCGGTCGTCATCGAAACCGAGGGCCCCTCGGCTCACAAGATGGAGCGGATCCTCGAAAAGCTCCGTGAAGCCGTCGGAGAGTCGAGCTCGGTCGAGTACGAGTTTCACGAGACCAGCCGCGGCCGACTTTCCACGCTCCCCGCTCCGATGGAGTCGAACGACTTCGATCTCGCCGACCTCGAAGGAGCACGGGTCGTGCTTCTCGACTCCGACGAGCTACGCGCAGAGAAGCTCGCACAGTTGCTCGGTGCCCGAGGTGTGCGGGTCGCTGCAGCGGACTTTTCGCCCGCGGTGATCCCACGAGTCCGGGAGATCGATCCGCAGGTCATCGTGCTCGACTCGACCGTGGTCGGAGGCCTCGGAATGGAGCTGGTGCGCGCGATTCGAAAGGACCCCCAGATTCGCTGGGCTTCGATGCTGGTGGTGCGATGGGATGACTTCTGGCCGGAGTCGAACGAGATCGGCCCAGACCTCGCTCAGCTCGCGGGACGCATCATCCCGCTCATCGAGCAAGACCGAGAGATCGCCCAACGCGTCGAAGACGAGGTCGACTTCGACACGCGTCTCGAGCTCGTGGGACCGAGCCGCCTGCTCCGCGCACTCGGTTCGATGCCGGGCGTTCGCCACGTGGCCATCGCGGGCCCGAAGCGCAGCGTGGAGGTCGACATCGCCGACAATTCGATCGTGGGTGCGTACGCGACGATTCACGAAGGCACGACCCAGAGCATCCAAGGGATGCCCGCGCTCCTCGCGTTGTGGGGCATGAATGCCGGTCGGGTATCGGTTCGAGAGCAGGACCTACCCTCGGTGGCCAACATCATGATGCCGGTCGACGAAGCACTCGGTGTGGTGTCTCTCCAGCTCGCCCTCGGCGAGGGAGAGCACGTGGTCGAGGCCACCGCCCAGACCGTTCCGCCGACCGAACCGGGAGTCGACGAGCATGCCACCATGCCACCCGGTGCCGAGCCTCGACCCCAGCTCGACGAAGCCAGAACCATGGCACCACCACGCTTTCGCCACCTGCGAGCGAGCGCTGGCGACGCCGCCTCGAAAGGCTTTTCCGAGGAGGAGGTGCCGACCAACAAGGTCCGTCAGCTGATCGGGCGAGTCGAGACGAAACAGCGGGCAATCGCCGCAGCCCGGCTCGCCCACGAACGGGCGGAGCATGGCTCGCACGTCGATCACTCGATTCGGCGTGCGTCCAAGTCGACGCAGTTGGGCCTCGCTCCCGCGTTCGAGGTGTTGCCCCAAGAAGCGGCCGACGAAGCGCAGCCCACCATCCCGGCCGCGAACAAGCCCGCACCGCCTCCCCCACCCGCTCCGGTGAGTCGAGCGCCGATGCCAACCCCGATGTTCGAACCGGAGGATGACGACTTCGAGCCGGAGCTGGCGCGGGTGTTGGAAGGCCCCGCCACGGTGTTGGCTCCGACGACATCGGACGGCCCGCCCGCGTGGCTTCAGGCTTTGCTCTTGGTCGTCCTGTTGGCCGGCGTGGGCGTCTTTGGTTGGCAGCTTTGGGTGCGAAGTGGATCGGGCGGCGCAGCACCGTCGTCCGAGGCGCTTGCCGAGGTCGAAGTGGAAGGCGCCAAAGGCCCAATCACGGGCAGCGTCAATGGACTCGAGGGCGCTTCCGACGAAGACCTGGGCGAACCCGAAAACCCGCGTTCGGACGTGCGCGCCGAAGAAGCCTCCTCGGCTCCGGCCGAGGCGACGCCCGCAGAGCCTTCGGAAGCAGCCGAGGACACCGATGACGCGCCCACGGAGACCGTCGAGGTGGAAGCTGCCTCTGCGCAGGATGCCGCCGAACCGCCGGTTGCGCAGAAACCCGCCGAGCGCGCAGCGCTCTCGATTCCCACTCAGAACCTTCCGCGCGACCCGGCGAGAGCTTCCGACGTGCTGGTGCACCGAGCGCTGCCCCTGATTCGGCGAGGCGAGCTCCGACTCGCCGAGGCCACCCTGGATCGAGCTTGGGAGCTCGATCCCAAGAACCCGCAAGCCATGGCGGGCTACGCGGCGCTTTACGTGGCCGCGAACGACGGCGATCGCGCGTTGAAATGGGCGAAAAAAGCGGTGCGGCGGCGATCGAAGCGGCCTCAATATCACGTGCTCTACGGGGATGCGCTCCGATTGCAGGGCGACGTCGCCGGAGCCCGGAAGGCCTGGAAGCGGGCCTTGGCGGTCGATCCTCGCAATCAGGCGGCCAAGCAACGCTTGGCCGACACGAGCGCGCAGGCGGCCAAATAGTTGCCCTTCGAGCCGCGTCGTGCCTAGCGTCGGGCCATGTGGAACCGATTCTGGTGGGCCAGCGCGCTCCTGGCGCTTTCGGGCTGTCTGCTGCAAAACCTGAGCCCGGAAACCCGCATGCGAGACGCGGTGGTCGAGCTCAACGAGGGGGCTCGCTGGGGGCGCATGGACGTCGCCAGCGGTCACGTGGCGCCGCAGTTTCGACCGCAGTTCAAGCTGTCTCACCTTCGCTGGGGCCAAGACATCCAGATCGCCGACACCGAAATTCTGGGCATGAGCCCGGAGACGGACGAGGAAGGTGCCGGGGCGTTCTCGCGGGTGGCGGTGCGCTGGTATGACCAGAGCACGATGGTCCTCGCAAACACCGTCATCCGTCAGACCTGGCAAAAGCACAAACAGACTTTTCTGCTGACCAACGAGTCGATCGAAAGCGGTCATCCGGGTCTGCTGATGCTGCCCGAGACGCAAGGTCCAGCTACGACCGAGACGCCGTCCGAGGATCCCGAGAGTCTCTCGGAAGAATCGAAGTGGAGCAGCGTCTACTGACTCAGTCGATCCCGACTGCGCTTCGCACGCGCTCCATGGTGCGCTGCGCGATTTCGCGGGCCTTGCCTGCTCCCGCGTGCAGCAGCTCGTCGAGCGCGGCTTCGTCGGCGCGAATCGACAAGTAGGCTTCTCGCTTCGGTCCGAGCTCGGCTTCGACGGCTTCGAAGAGGTCTTCCTTCGCGTGGCCCCAGCCGTAGCCCCCCGCTTCGAGCTTCCGCTTCATCTCGGGCGCCCGATCGGGAGCGATGAGCTCGTAGAGCTCGTAAACAGTCGAGCCTTCGACGCTCTTCGGCTCTTCGAGCGTTTCCGACGTCGTCTTGATGCCCATGATCACCTTGCGGAGCTTTTTCGGCGGCGCGAACAGCGGAATCGAATTGCCCTTGCTCTTGCTCATCTTCTCGCCGTCGGTGCCCGGAACCAGCGGTGCTTCGGTAATCAGGGCCTCCGGCACCACCAAGGTGTCTTCTCCGTAGAGGTGATTGAGGCGCATCGCGACGTCCCGCGTCAGCTCGAGATGCTGCTTTTGATCCTTGCCGATCGGAACCACGTCGGTGTCGTAGAGCAAGATGTCTGCGGCCATCAAGGTGGGGTAGTTGAAGATGCCGGCATTGGGTGACTCGCCACGGGCAAGGGCATCTTTGTAGGCGTGCCCTCGCTCGAGCTGTCCCGTCGCGAGAAGGCAGCTCAGGACCCAGGTGAGCTCGAAAACCTCGCGCACGTCGGATTGGCGATAGAGAAGCGTGCGTTCCGGGTCGAGCCCGCAAGCGAGCCAGGTGGCGGCGACGTCGCGTATGTGGTTGCGAAGCGCGTCCGCGTCGCGAACGGTCGTCAACGCATGATAGTCCGCGATGAAGTACAAGGTCCGGTAGCTGTCGACCAGGGAAAGCGCCGGCCGGATCGCTCCCAGGTAGTTGCCGAGATGCGGCAAGTGCGTGGGCTTGATGCCGGTCAATGAGGTCTTCACGAGCCGGAGAGTGGCGCATGTGGACATACCGAGCAACCGGGGTATCCTGCGCAATTCGGGTAGAAACGATGGCAGACCGTCCGTTCAAGATTCTCGGCATTCAACAAGTTGCAATCGGCGCACCAGACAAGGCTGCACTGCGCCGTCTCTGGGTCGACACCCTCGGCTTGACGCCTCACGGCAACTTTCGGAGCGAAAAGGAAAACGTGGACGAGGACATCGTCACGATGGGTGCGGGCCCCTTCACCGTGGAGGTCGACCTCATGCAACCGATCGATCCCGACAAAAAGCCCAGGGTGGATTCCCCGCCACTCAATCACATCGGGCTCTGGGTCGACGACATCGAGGCTGCCGTCGAGTGGCTCGGCGGCCAAGGTGTGCGATTCACGCCGGGCGGCATCCGTCCGGGTGCTGCAGGCCATCGGGTCTGCTTCATTCATCCAAAGGGCAACGAAGCCGCTCCGATCGGAGGAGAAGGCGTGCTCATCGAGCTGGTCGAAGCGCCACCCGAAGTGAGGGCGGCCTTCGAAACGCTCAGCCGCGAATCCAGCCGAGCCTGAGGTTCGTCACCTCGATGTCCGATTTGCGCGGACGCACGACCACCTCCTCGATTTGGGGCTGGTCCAGCATCGCCTCGGCTCGTAGCTTCTCGAGCTCAGCAGCGGCTTCGGCTTCGAGATCCCGGCGCTGAGCCTCGAGCGCATCGAGCTCCCGTCGCGCGCGCTCGACGTCCTGAAGCTCCTTTTGAGCCCGGCTCGCCCCCCGCGCGGCCGTGGTCACGCGCCCGACGACGCGCCGGCCGATGATGGCGCCCAAGATGCTGGCGCCGAGTGAAATTCCCGTCTGCATCTTCTGATGCTCGTACTGGCTCTCCTCGCGGTCGAGCCGCGATTGGGCACGTTCGATTCGAGCATCGAGCTGGGCGAGCTTCTTCTCGAAGCGTTGTCGCATGTCAGCGAGCGCAGCGTCGCGCTTTTCCCGCTGAGCCAACTGAGCTCTCGCGGCGAACTCGGCTCGGGTTTCGTCCGGCTCGGACCGGAGCTTGAGCTTGGTGCAGCGCCAGAGTGTCTTGGGGCGGGTCTGGTAGACGTGGGTCTTGAGCTGTTTCGCGTACGTCCGAAAGCGTGCCTCACCGACGGAACCCGCCGGCGGCGCGACGAACGAGGCCGTCTCCGGGGCGTCGTCGAAGAACCGAAGCTCCGCTAGGTCGACCAGCTCTGCCCCGGTCCACGACGGAGCCTCCCCGAGTGGGGCGAGCATCATCCAGCGCTCCCACCGGTCGAGATCGTGGGATGCAAGCGTGTAGTGAAGGACGACTTCGGCGACCAGCCGGGGAACGTACGTGCCCGGCTCGTCGCTCGAAAACACCTCGTCGATGCCCGCGGGCATCACCGGTCTGGCCGCGCTCGAAGCGGAGGACGTGGCTTCGCTCTTCGGGGAGCTCGGCTCCGCCGAGTCGGCCGCGCGAGGCACGGAGCGCGGCGTGAGCCGCTTGATCTCTTCGCGGGTGAGCGGTCCTCGCAAATACGACATGGCCCATCGGCTGTGAAAGAGCACCGGACCGTCCTCGTGCACGTTGTTGAGAAGAAAAACGCGGCTCCGAAGCCCCGCCAACAGACGCTCGATCTCGTTTCGGGCGAGCGATTGCCCCGCCGCCGACGCCGCGCCCGAAAGCCCTTCGACGACGCGCGATACGTCGCGCTCGGTCTGCAGCCGGCCGAGGAACCAAGTACCGCAGTTGGAAAGCGCTTTGTAGTCGATGTCGACTGGGTTCTGAGTGGCCAGGATCACTCCGAGACCGTAGGCGCGTGCCTGCTTGAGGAGGGTCAAAAGGGGCCGTTTCGAAGGCGGCTCGGCCACGGGCGGCAAGAACCCGAACACTTCGTCCATGTAGACGATGGCCCGGAGGCTGGAGGTGCCCGATTGACCACGCATCCAGGAGACGACGCGGTTGAGGAGCATGCTGACGAAGAACATCCGCTCTTCGTCGTTGAGATGGGCGATCGAGAGGATCGTGATCCGAGGCTTGCCCTCGTCGGTCCAAAGCAGCCTGCCCACGTCGAGCGGCTCGCCCTCGAGCCACGCCGAAAACCCCGGAGATGCGACCAAGCCGTTGATGCGCATGGCCAACTTCTGCCGCTCGGAAGCCGGGTAGAAGGTTTCGAGGCCCATCACGCCAATCTGCTGGAAGGGGGGATCGGCGATCGCGCGAATCAGCTCGTCGAGCTCGAGCGTTTCGTCACGAGCCCAAGCATCTGCCAACACGTTGGAGAGCAGGATGTGCTCCTTGCTGCTCACGGGGTCGGGATCGATGCCGAGCAGCGTCAGCAGGCCCGCGACGGTGGCCATGATCTGATCGCGTTGGACGTCTTCATCGGCCTGAGGTCCCGGAGGGGCAAACGATTGCAGCATCTGCACTCGTCGACCCGACGAGCTTCCTGGCGTGTAAATTGCGATGTCGACGGCGTCTCGCAGGCGGGCGATTCGCGCGCCGTCTTGACCCCACTCCGCGAGACCGCGACGCCACAGCTCGGACACGGCCTCTGCATGCTCGGCTACGCTCCTTCCCTTGCGTGCCGCCTCGGCGGGATCGATCCAGGGCTCGAAATCCGCGGGGCGAAGCTCGGGAAAGGTCAACAAGAGATTGCCCAAGTCTCCCTTCGGGTCGATGCACAGCGCCGGAATCCCGTCGATGGCGGCCTCCTCGAGCATCGTGACGCACAAGCCCGTCTTGCCGCTGCCGGTCATCCCGACGCACACCGCGTGCGTGGTCAGGTCCTTGGAGTCGTAGAGAACCGGAGCTTCCGTTGTCGCGGACCTTTCGGTATCGAATACTCTGCCGAGATACAGCTTGCCGAGCTTCTCGACCTCGATCACGGACGCTGCGCCTCCGCCGAGCTGCGCTCCATCAGTAGCTTCCGAGCCATCTCGTACTCGTAGAAGCTCACCATGTTGGTCTGCAAAACGCGCTCGAACTGCGCGTAGGCGCCCTCCGCGTCGCCCGCGACGTAACGCCGCGTGCCCTCGTAGTAGAGGGCTTCGGTCTTTTCGCCGAGACTGGAAGCGACGCTCATCAATCCGTCGTAGTCGATCTCGCCTGCCCCGAAGCTCGCGAGCTTCCCCCACCAACTCGAGGTTCCGCCCAAACGTCGGAGAAGATCCGTGTGTTCCTCGACGGGTGCGCGATCGGCCCGCGCCGTGATGAGCTGCATCCAGAGGGTGAAGTAAACCTTCCACTCGGGTGGAAGGCTCAGCTGGAGCTGCGACCTCCGCCAAACCATCGACGCGAGCTCGTAGTTCGGCTTCGACGACACGAGATGGGAAAGAATCGTCGCGTAGACGTCTCGCCACTGCGGAGCGGCCATCATGGCGTTTTCGAACGCATCGACGGCGTCCTCGTTCCGATCGAGCTGATCGAGGAGCACGCCACGCCTCATTTCCACGAGGGCGCTCGTAGGCCCTTCGACCTGCTCGCGCGCCTCATTCCAGGCCTCGAGAGCAACTCGGTAATTCTTGGTCATGCTCTGGGGGTCGCCCGTGGCGCGCGCGACGTTGCCCAGATGCTCGTAAATCTCGGCGCGACGCAGCTCGTCCGGCAACGAGCCAGAGGGAGTCAGCTCGAGTGCGCGACGGTAGCGTTGCTCCGCCTCTCGTGGTCGACCGGTCCGTTCGAGGAGCAGACCGAGCTGCAACAGAGCCTCCGGATTCTCATCCTGCCCGAGGCTGCGCTCGAAACGCTTCTTGGCCTCTTCGGGATTGCCTGCGTTCATCTCGAGCATCCCGATCAAAAACTCCAAGCGGTTCGGTGCGATCGGGGGCTCGGAGTCCGGCCACCGCTTCTGCCTCTCCGCGAGGATCTTCTCGGCGCCTCGGGCGAGCGCGCTCGAGCGCTCCGGATGGGGGTCGCTCAAGCGCACCTCGATGAACTCGTCGAGCTGGCCGAGCGCTTCGTCGTACAGCTCGATCATGCCGGGCGACAGGTCGATCGCGATGACGTACCAGGCGGTGGCATCCGCGAATTGACCGGAATCGGCGGCGATGCGCGCCATGCAGGTGGGAAATCGGTAGTCCTCGGGAAATCGCGTCAGCGCGGATCGACAAAGGCCTGCCGCCACCTCGGGACGAGCCACCCTGTAGCCCTCGACGAGCTCGAACGTGGCCGCGGCGCCCATCTCATCGGCACCTTTGGCGCTGCGCAGCAACTCGAGCAACCGAAGCTGGAGCTCGCCGCCGCCACCCATCGACTCGACTTTTTCGACCGCCGAAGCGACGTCGCCGTGCGTCAGGTAGACGGCAGCGACGTTCAGGGGCGCCAAACGTAGCTGGCGCTCACCTCCGATCCCGAGCCGATGGCGAGTCTCCACGGTTTCGGACGCCACCGCGTCCCTTCCATCGACGTAGAGATCTGCGAGCGTATCGAGAACCTCGGGCGCGGGCGTGAGCTCCGCATGATCGCTCCACACGTCGATCAAGCCGGCGTACTTTTCGGACACGGTATCGAGGTTCTCGCGGGATTCACGGCCCCACGTCGCAACCTGCTCGTAGCGCTGCTCGTACACCGGATCGCCGGTCGATCGCTTCAAGATGAAGTAGCCACCGAGCACGTGTCCTTCGTCGCCGAGCTTCCCGCCTTCGCTGACGACGAACTGGGCGAGAGGCTCGATGCGCTCGGGGAATCGAGCTGCGGCATAGTCCGCCGGCGACAGAAACGTGGTCAAGCTGCTGAGCTCGTCGACGACGCCCTCGTAGTCTCCCACGTCAGCCAACGCCTTCGCCTGCGCGAGCACCGACGCGACGAGGCGATCTCGGAGGATCGGACGTTCTGGATCTTCGACGGTCATCCGCAGGAATCGTCTCTGCGCGTCGGGGTATTCCGCTTGCGGAATGGGCTCGGATGCTTCGACCGATTTGCCGCGCGGCGCCGTGGTCGTGTGCGCGCAAGCGACGATCAGGCTCAGCAAGCCGAAGAGGGCGGAGGGGCGGACTCTCATGTTTCCCAGCCGCTATAGCAGGGTCGGCCGAGCATCGCAGGCGCATATCTTGGCGGTGTCCAGCGTACCCGTGTCAGTCTATGCACGGCATGGGCGGATACCTCCGAGCGCTGCTGGTCGCGATGGCGGTCCCCGTTCTCAATCACCTGTTCATGGGCTTGGCGGGATTTCTCCAGCTCAGAAGCAGCGCCGTCGGTTGGGGTGAAGCGATTCGCACGGCGGCAGAAGCCCCCCTCAATTACGCCTTGGTCCAAGCTGCGAGCGTCGGAGTCATCTTCGCCTTCGCATTCCCACATCGCTCGCGACACTCGAGCTTTCTCGAGGCCGTACACGTGCGGCCGTTGATGGGGAGCCTGGTCGGCGCTTGCTTCCTCGCAGGGGCCTTTCTCCAGCTGCCGCTCGCCGAGATCGCGAACTCGGTTCAGGAGATCTGGCCCATCAGCTTCGAAGAGCTGGCGAGGCGTCACCGACTCGTCCATCCCACGACTTGGTGGGGTGGGGTTTCCGCGTTGATCGCCCTCGTCATCGTCGCACCGCTCACCGAGGAGCTCTTGTTTCGCGGATGGCTTTTGCAGGACTTGAAGGGGCGGTACGGCGTATTCGCCGCGTGGATTTGGAGCTCCGTGTGCTTCGGCCTGGCTCACGTCGAGGGCTCGGCCGTGGTGTACGCCACGATCGGCGGGCTGATCCTCGGAGCCGTCGCGCTGCGCACTCGGTCGACACTCGGCAGCATCGCGGTGCACGCGGGAGTCAATGCCCTTCCACTGCTGCTGCCCGTCACGGTGATCCGAATCGAGGGCTTCAACACGTTGAGCCCAAGCATGGAGCACATCTCGTGGTGGCTGATCGCGCTCGCTCTTTGCGGCGCCGCGGCGACGCTGGGATGGATTTGGCGCGCGACGCGGGACCCGAATCCGTGAGGTCGATCAAACGCGCTCGACGTCGAGCACGCCCTTGAGCTTGGCCACGCCCCGCATGATCTCGCGGAGACGGTCGATGTCACCAACGCGGAAATGGAACAAATTTTCGGCCTTTCCGTCTTTGGAGAGGCAAGAGGCCTCGCTGATGCTCACCCCGTTCTGGGTGAAGACCGACGAGACGGACGCCAAAATGCCCGCGCGATCGTCGGTCATCACACGAAGCGCGACCGGCAAATCGACCTCGACGTGGTCCGCCCAGCTCACTTGAATGCGACGCTCCGGGTCGAGCTCTAGAACGCGCGGACAACCCCGTCGGTGAACCGAAACCCCACGGCCACGCGTGATCCAGCCGGTGACGGGGTCGCCGGGAACTGGATTGCAACAGTGCGCAAAGCGCACGAGCATGTTATCCATGCCCTCGATTCGAATGCTCGCACCGTTCGTGTCGCCTGCCACGCGCTTCACCGTGCGCTCGATGAAACCGGGCCGAAGGCTCTCTCTCTCGGTGTCCTCGGTAGGGACGATCGCCTCCATGACGTTCGGCAGCGAAAGCTTCCCAATCCCGATGCGCGCGTAGAGGTCTTCCTCGTTGCCCGCGCGGAGCTTCGAGAAGATCTCTTGCGACCGCTTGCTCTTCAGGAAGCGCGATAGCGACATGTCGCGTTTGCGCATCTCCTTTTCGAGAAGATCCTTGCCTAGCTTGACGGCCTGCCTTCGCTCCTCGGACCTCAAGAAAGTGCGAATGCGCGACCTGGCCCGGCTGGTGGTGACGAACTCCAGCCAGTCTTTGCTCGGATGGTGATTCTTGCTGGTGAGAATCTCGACGACGTCGCCGTTCTGCAGCTTGTGCCTGAGCGGAACGATGGCTCCGTTCACCCGAGCGCCCGAGCAATGATGGCCCACCTCGGAGTGGACTGCATACGCGAAATCGATGGGCGTAGCGCCCCGCGGAAACGTCTTGACGTCTCCTTTGGGCGTGAAGACGTAGACGTCCTCGGGGAACAGATCGACGCGGACGCTTTCGTAGAATTCCTCGGGATCGGCGACTTCCTTTTGAAACTCCATGAGCTGCCGCAACCAGACGAAACGCGCAGCGTCCTTGGGGTCGATTCCGCCCGTATGTTCCTTGTATTGCCAGTGTGCTGCGATTCCGAACTCCGCGGTGCGGTGCATCTCGTGTGTTCGGATCTGGATCTCGACGCGCCGATTCGCCGGTCCGATGACCGTCGTATGCAACGACTGGTACATGTTGGACTTCGGAAGCGCGATGTAGTCTTTGAAGCGCCCGGGCACGGGAGTCCACTCCGAGTGGATGACGCCGAGCGTGGCGTAGCAGTCCGCAACGCTTTCGGTGATCACGCGAAACGCGACGAAGTCGTGGACCTGCTCGAACCCGATGCCCGCCGATTTCATCTTGCGATGCAGAGAGTACAGGTGCTTCCGGCGGCCGCTCACCTGCACGGAGAAGCCCCGGGTGTGCAGCATCTTTCTCAACTTGGCGGTGACGTCCGCCATGTAGCTGTCCGTGTTCCGGGAGACGGCCTTCACTTGCTCGGCGAGCGCGTCGTGCGCTTCCGGTTCGAGGTGCTTGAAGCTCAGGTCCTCGAGCTCCGCCTTGAGCCACTGAATCCCGAGACGCCCTGCCAAGGGCGCATAGATCTCCAGGGTCTCCCGAGAGATGCGCTCCTGCGCGGCCGTCGACATGTGCCCGAGGGTGCGCATGTTGTCTAGGCGATCCGCGAGCTTGACCAAGAGCACGCGGATGTCACGGGCCATCGCGACGACCATCTTCCGAAAGCTCTCCGCCTGACGGTCCTCGCGGGACGCGAAATTCACCTTTCCGAGCTTCGTGACACCGTCGACGAGAAACGCGACCTCCTCCCCGAACACCGACTCGATGTCGGCGAGATCGACGTCGCAATCTTCCACGACGTCGTGGAGCAGGGCGGCGCAGACGCTCGACGCGTCGAGCCGCATGTCAGCGATGATGTCCGCGACGGCGACGGGGTGGGTGAAGTAGGCATCGCCGGACTTGCGAGTCTGTCCGTCGTGCATCCGGGCCGAGTAGACGTAGGCTTTGTTGATCAGATCCGTATCCGCTCGGGGATGGTATCCCTTCACCTTTTCAAGAATATTGGTGAGGCGGACCATGATGGGAAGCTACGGGCTCGTTCAATTTAACACCGTCTGTAATTGGTGCCAAGGTTGCGGATCTCGAGCCCCGGTGCATGAGAGACTCTTCTACGAATATAAGGCCGGTGTCGACCCGCCGCCGCCTTGCCACCGTGATCGCCGTCATCGGGATCTTGGTCGTGGGACGTCAGCTGATGGTGCGTTGGCCACGCAGCGTCGAGGTCGTCTACCGCGTCGATCCAGGAACGGCCCAGCTTCACGTCGACTATCTCCAGGACGGAAGCGCAGTGGCCAGCGCACGCTTCACCCAACCGGACGAGAACGCGACGGTTTTCCGGCACGTGCTGGAGCTGGCGCCAGGCCGGTACCAGGTGTCGATCACCAGCTACCGGGCCGAGGGACCGGCTACCGAGGACGCGAAGGAGCTGTCCGTCCCGAGCGAGGAAGTCACGCGTTTCGACCTTCGCGGCTCTCCAAAGCAACCCGAGTGAGCGCGTGCCGAGAGAATCTCCCAGCCGCGGCATGAAAGCGCTCGCCCCGATCACGGCAATCGGGGCGACGCTCGCCATGGCCCTTTGGATGGCCAACCGCGATCCGGTACCGCGGGGGCCCTTGTGGGGCGCGATGCTCGCGCTGCTCGCGGCCGGCGCGTGGACCTCGTGGTGGGTGCCAGCTGCCGAGGGTCCCGCCCGAAGCTGGCGCGACACGGCTCTCGGGCCGCGCGCGGACGAGCGATCCCCACCGTGGGTTTGGGCGCTGCTCGCGCTCCTCGTCCTCGTGACGGGAAGCCTCCTGGGCGGCCACGGGACGCTTCCGCTCACGATCGCGTTGGCGTTGGTTTGTCTGGTCCCGCCCGCCCTGCACCGACCGGGCCTCGCCGTCATGCTCGTCGTGGCGGGCCTCTATCTCCCGATGCTCGGCGTCACCGGTTTGTGGGACCCATGGGAGACCCACTACGCCGAGGTCGCACGCGAAATCCTCGCGCGGAACGACTGGATCAGCCTCTGGTGGGCGCAGGACAAATGGTTTTGGTCGAAGCCCGTGCTGTTGTTCTGGATGGAGGCTTGGAGCATGGCGGCGTTCGGGGTGAGCTTCATGCCCGACGCCCACCCGCTCCACCCCGAGTGGGCCGTCCGACTGCCGACGATCGCCATGGCCCTGCTCGCATTGGGCGTCGTCTACGGAACGGTTCGACGCGTGTTCGACGCGCGCGCCGGAGCGATGGCCACGCTGGTCACCGCCACCCTGCCGCAGTTCTTCTTCGTCGCGCACCAGGCGATCACCGACCTGCCCCTGGTGGCGTCGATCACCATCGCGCTCTGCTGCCTCGTGTTGGCCCTTCGAGAAGATCCCGAACGGCAGGCGACGATGTGGCAAATCGGCAGATGGCGGCTTTCGCTGCAGCACGTGGTGGTCTTCGCCCTCTTCGCGCTGGTGCTTCCGCAGGCGATTTATCTGATCTCTCGCAATTTCTCGTGGTTCGGAGGTGCCGAGCTCGTGGCGCATCCCGACCGGTTCCTCTACGGCTCGGCCCACAATGTCGACGTTCCGGGCAACCCACGGCCACGCCAGCAGCTTCCGGCCGTACGCGGCCTGCTCGGGCAACCGTTTTTGCAGGGAGCGCTCTGGCTCGGCGCCCTGGCGGCCCTCGCCTCGTGGTTGCGACGGGAAAGACGCGCACGCCCACTTTGGATGGTCGCGTTCTACATCGGGTGCGCCATCGCCTTCCTGGCGAAGGGGCTACCGGGGCTTGTAATTCCAGGTGCCGCCGCGCTTTTCTACCTGATCGCCTCGCGCCGTTGGAGCCTGCTGTCCTCGGGCGAGCTTCGAATTTCGAAGGGGCTCTTGATCGTCACTTCGGTGAGCTTGCCCTGGTACCTGGCCATGTACGTTCGGCACGGGACGGCATTCACCAACCGGCTTCTGATTCACGATCACATCAATCGTCTCGCCAGTGGCGTTCACGGCGACAAGGGAACGATTCAGTACTTCCTGGCGCAGATCGGCTACGCCACGTTTCCATGGATCGCGCTCGTGCCCGCGGCCCTGTGGATGGCATTTTGGATCCACGCGCGTCGGCCTCGTGATCCGCGTGGGCAGACGATCCTCTTGCTGTCCATGTGGATGCTCTCGGCGTTCGTTCTCTTCAGCGCGATGGTCACGAAATATCATCACTACATCCTGCCGGCTTTGGTACCGCTGGCCATCCTCGTCGGGATCGGCGTGGCGCAGTGGTGGGGTCGAACCCAGTGGCGTGCCACGATGTTTTGCACCGCCGCAGCGCTGTGTTTGGTCGCAGGGTTTGCCTGGCTCGCGGGGGATCCACGCGGGATCGTCCCCGCCGACGCGGTGGACGTCGAGGACTGGGTGCTGCAGCAAGCCGAGCCCCTGTGGGCTCTCGTGCTGCTCGCGATCGGCGCGGCGCTGGCGGCGGCTGCATTCGTCGACCTCGGCCAAGATGCCCCGAGCGCGCGCTCGCACACGACGAGCACCTCGCTCGGCATCGCCTTGGTGGCCGGGGCGTGCATCGTCGCATTCGTGGGACGGGATCTCAGCTGGGCGACCGCCGCTCGCCCCCAGGGCTACGAGCGGCTCATTCACCTGTTCGTCTACAACTACGGACGCGCGTGGCCAGATCATCTGGACTACCGGGCCGCGCTCACCGGCTTTGCCGTCGCGGTGGGTCTCACCACGGCGATGGCCAGTCTCTCGAGGTTCCGAGCGGTCGCGACGCGGACGTTCGTGGCGATCGCGGTCCTCTTCGGGGCATGGGCCCTCGACGTCTACATGGTCGACCTCGCACCCCATTGGGGAAGTCGCGATCTCGTCGCCCGCTACTACCAAGAGCGCGAAGGCGAGGAGCCGCTCCTGGCCTGGCAGATGAATTGGAAAGGCGAGAATTTCTACACCGGCAATCGCGTGTACGTGTTCGCCGAAACCGACAACAAACGGATTCGGAAATGGCTCGAGGGTCACCAGGGGCAAACCGTCTATGTGTTGCTCGAGCGCAAGCGCTTGGAACGCTTCCGAAAGCTCGTGAAGGACGGCTCGGTCCGGGAGCTCACGACGCCACGAGACAACAACAAGTTCGTCTTGGTCGCTCTTGAAATTGGCCCGAAAACCCGGATAGGATCGGCGGGGTTTGTAGGTTTCGGACCCACTGAACACCAAAAACTGGACTGATTATCAGTACTGAGCGATCCTGCTCCCCTGATGGAAAAAGACGACGAAAAGCTCGCATGGGAGATGCTCGAGGCCCTCTACGAGATGGGTCGCGCGGACCTCGATCCCACGCCGCAGAGCCTCGCCGACTGGTTGCATGTCCCCGGGGCTCGCGTTCAGGAGGTGATGAGCCGGCTCGGAGCGCAGGGGCTGGTCGACGCGGATCGATGCCGGCTGACGATGCAGGGGCTGGTGCTCGCGGTTTCGATCGACGGCGCGCACAAGCTCTCCCGGTGCCTTGCGGCCGCATGACCTGCCTTGACACGGTGGGGACCAACCTGTATCTCGCCCACTCTTTCGCGGAAGTGGCGGAATTGGCAGACGCGCATGATTCAGGTTCATGTGTCCGAAAGGACGTGGAGGTTCGAGTCCTCTCTTCCGCACCCGGCCTCTGCCGAAGCGGCCCCAGGGCCCACGGGCCGGCCGCCGTGAGCGCCTGCGAGCATGCGCGGGCCCTGTAATTTTTTCGTATAGTCCGCACGCGTTTCACAGGGGGGCATGTAGGCTGTTTCGGAATAGCCCTTTGATTCCAATAGCTTGGAGATCTGGGCGTTTCGGTACGGGTGTTGCAACGCAGCGCTGTGTGCGTGGTCGAGCGAGAAAGAGACAGCAGGGGCTGACCTTGGTCGAGCTCATGGTCGTCCTTGCCGTCATGGGCATCCTGGTGAGCGCGGCCCTTCCGAGCATGAGCGAGGGCTTTGCCGATCGCCGCGTGGCGATGGTCGCGCGTGATGTCGTGTCTTTGTTTCGGCGCGCTCGATACATGTCGAGCGCCTACGGCCGGGCACACCAAGTCGTCTATACCAACGACTCGGGAACCGGGCTGACGGCCCAGGCCTACGCCTTCGAAACGCTGCGCGGAACCGGCGGCGCTTGCTCGCTCACCACCTTCGACAATGCCGGTGGCATCAAGCTCACCGATCTCGACTGCGACAACAACTGGCGCTGTGTAGACCACTTGTACGCGAACACCTACGACGCGGACCCGACCGACGACGACCTGATCCGGGTGGACGGATGGAAGGACACAACGTTCTGCTACGAGTCGGGGTCGAACAACCAGGTGTTCGTCGATACGGTATTGTTCGCCAACTGGCAGAGCGCGAACGCGCAGGCGGGCTTTGGGTTTCTGGTCTATCGCGAGATCGACGGGGAGCCGTTCGGAGTTGCGCGAAAGGTTCTGGTGCCCATGGGATCGGGCTCACCGAGGGTGTTGCGATGAGTCGGTCGAGTCGAGCGACGAAGTCCGGCTTCACCCTGGTCGAAGTGATGATCGCGATCGGGATCATGACCGTCGGCTCACTCGGAATCCTCTCGATGCACCAGGCGCTCAGCACCGCCAACCGGTCTGCCAACGAGATGAACACGGCGCTCGCGATTACCGAGCGCTGGTTGGAGCACGTCGAGCGCGACGCGCTCTCGTGGACCGAGCAAGGCGTCAACAGCACGTCGTTGAGCTCCACCGCCTATCTATCGCAGCTCGCGGGCCAAGTCTCGGGCACCGATTGGTTCACCCCGACGCCTGCAGACAGCGACGAGTCCTATGGATTCGACTACTTCGGCGAGGACGCGACGGGCACCGACATCAAGTACTGCGTCAACCTGCGTCTGTCCTGGATCCGGCAGGGGAGCTCGGCCCGGGTGGACATTCGAACCTTTTGGTTTCGTGAGGGCTACATGCCGGGCGGGGCCTCGCATCCCAAGTGGGTGTCCGGCTCGGACTTCCGAGGCGCCGACTGCGACGCGGCGACCGCCACGGGCTGGGAGCTCGGCGAGGCGCCCAACGTCGACGTGATCTTCGCCTCGACGGTCGTCAACTGGCTGAGGAGGGAAGGGCCGTGAAGAAGAGCGGATTCACGCTGATCGAGCTGATGGTGGCCATGGTGGTCGGGCTCACCGCGATCACCTCCGTGTACAGCCTGGGCGCGGCGATGAGCAAGCAGTTCTACGAGGAACAGCGCCTCGCCACCTCGCAAGGCACCTCGCGCGCGGCGATCATGGAGCTTCGTCGCGACATCTCGCGCGCGGGCCTGTTCGGGTCTCCCAATGGCACTTTGGAGCCGACCTGCGATGCGAGCCCACCCGAGCTTCCGCTCTTGAGCGGCGGCAACGGCCCAATGGGCGCCTTTCAGTACTACGCGGACGAAGATCTCGGAGTGCTCGATCCAAGCGGGCTCAATTCCGGCGTCCACGCCGATCGATTGCGGGTGCTGACGAGCCTGTACCTCACCGACCAGCTCCTCGTGCAGTCCGCGAGCGTCGACGGCAGCGTGATCGTCTTGCAGAGCGGCAACCAAGCCTATCGACGAACCTTCGCGTGGGGCCAGACCGCAGGGCCCTTCACCACCGGAACCGCTCCGACCTACCTGACCGGCGACGACCTCGATTGGGACGGTGCTTGGGCCGCCGAAACGGCGAGCTGGAAGGGTGTCGCGCAAAAAGGGGCACGCGCCTTTCAGACGGGGTCGGTCCTCCACATCGAGACTCCGGAGGGGCGTCACTTCTTCCGATCGGTGTTCGGCAAGGCGGGCAACACGCAAAACGAGGTTCGCATCCAGATCGACCCGGCCCTTCCGATGGGAACCGCATGCCTTCCGGGAGCCGCCGAAAGCTCGACGATCGCGCCCTTGCAGTGGGTCGAATACGCCGTGGTCGATCCGTTCGACGACACCGCGGTCGGCGCGAACTTCATGGACTTCGACGGCATGTTCTACATCGACTTGTCCGATACCTCGAGCCCCTCGTATCAGCTTCAAAACACGAGCGCGAGCGACTTGCTGGAGTCTCCCAACCGCGTCCTCGTGCGGCGCGTGATCGATTCTCGCACGGGAAACGTTCGACCGGGCTCCACCCAAGTGCTCGCGGAGTTCGTCAGCAATTTCCGTGTCAGCTTTCTCTTGGATACGAACTCGGGCACCACGCAGCCGCCGCTGCTCTCGAGTGACCCCGTCACGGGGGGCGCGGCCGAAACGGCGGTGAACGCCAATCCCGAGCAGGTTCGAACGGTCATCATCGAGCTCGGCGTGCGCAATCCCCTCGAGGATCCCGACGTTCCCTTCCTGGCCGACGCGGGGACGCGCTTCGAGGTAAACGCAAATCAAAAGGGCTCGGCGCGAGTTCGCAACCTGCGCATCGAGATCCCCGTCATGGACGTCGCGAGGAGGAATCTATGAACCCGCGGAACCGCAAGAACGAAGGTGCCGCGCTCTTCGTCGTCCTGATGATCATCATGGTCGGCACCGCGAGCGCGGTCTTTTCGGCAAGCACCGTGTCGTACGAGATCCGCGGCGCCGGATTCGCTCGGCAACAGATCCAAACGCGCTACGCGGCCCGTGCAGGGCTCATCGGCGCCCTCGAGTGGTTCGACATCTTCGGCCCCGAAACCGTGCGAAACCTGATGCTGACTCCCGGAAGCACCGAAGGCGTCCAGTACAGCTGCACGAGTGGAAGCGGGTGCTACCCCGAGCCCCCGCTCGCCAACAACCGGCGCGCGTACCGGCTCTACCCCCAACACTTCGAGGCATTGCTTTCGCAAGATGGCGGAGTGACGCCGGGTCTCCTCGAAAACATCCCCGTCGATGCCGGTGCTTCGTTTGGGCCCACCTCGGCCCATACCCCCGTGGTGGTCGTCGACATCTACGACGAGCACGTGGTGAGCAAGCTCGCCCCCGGAGCGGCTGCGCAAGGGGGTACGAAATTCAAGTACATGCGAAGCACCCTCACCGCCCGCGGCCGGGCTCAGGTAGCGAGCGACCACACCGAAACCGACGATCAAGGACGCCAGCAGAACGAAGCCGCCGCCGACATGCGCGCGTACATCGTCAGCGGGCCGTTCATCACGGGGTCATGATGCGAGCTTCGATTTTCATCGTATGGATTGCTTGCTTGGCCGCCTGGTGGACGATGCCAGATCGTGCGAGCGCTCAGCCGGACATCCGCAACATCCGCCCCCACGTGGTGCTCCTGGTCGATACTTCCGGCTCGATGGAGAGAAAGCCGAATTGCATTTGCACCACCCCCGCTTGCCTCGAGTGCCTGCCGGTGTGCAGCGCCGGCACCTACGAGCAGAACCGATGGGCGGTCGTAGCCCAAGCGCTGACCGGCGAATTCAGCCCGTTCGAGTGCAACTCCGAAACGCGCATCGGGGGCATCTATTCGGGCCAGTACGACGAAGGCTACTTCCTGCCCCACATCCAGCTTCCGCAAGAGATCGGCACGTACGCCGGGTCGCAAAGCGGCAACGGCGTGCTCGACATCTATCTCGAGCGGATCAAGTTCGGGCTGATGACCTTCGATGCCATCGGCACGCTGAGCGATCGGCCGCCTTTGGTGTTGCAGTCCGATTTCCAGACCGCGCCGTTTCCCGCGGATTCCCTCGGAACCAAGGGCATGTATTCCTATGGTGACGACAAGCCCTTCACCTTTCCAGGGGCAGGTGGTCAGGTCTACATGATCAACAACGGTGCCCGCTCCGCGTCGGCGCCCGAAGGCGGGCTCGTCACCGTCGGCGCCGACAGCACGGCGGCGACCACGGCCACCAATGCCGCAATCCAAGCGACGATCCTCGGCGACATCGGGCTCGGCAAGAACCCCTTGCGTCCGTTCGGCGCGACTCCGACGGCCGCGTTGGTCGATGACCTTCAATACTTTCTGCAGACCGACGCGGACATCACCCAGAAGACCGTCGATCCGGGGCCGGGCGATCCGTACTACGGGTGTCGCGGTCGAAGCGCGATCTTGATCACCGACGGCTTCCCCAATGGCGCCATGCGCGGCAGCCCGGTTCAGTGTGAGCTCCTCGGGCAACCGGTGGGCGCGAGCGGGTGCCCCTACGACGAGGTCGCCAACACGGTCTCCTCGATGATCTCGGCCGGCGAGCTCGACAACTTCTACGTCATCGGCTTCGCGCTCGACGGGGACCCCGCGCAAGTCGCGGCCGTCGAATCGCTCTTGAACGACATCGCGTCGGTGGGCGACACGGATCAAGCGTACTTCGTCGCCAACCGGTCCGAGCTGGTGTCGGCGCTGAGCCAGATCCTGAACGAGCAGAATCGCGGAGCCACCAGTCGCACGGCCCCCGTCATCGCCGGTCTTTCCCCGGGCCTCACCCAAGCGGAGTTCATCTCGGGCTTCAACGCCTCCTTCGATGCGGACGACCCCTGGGATGGCATCTTGGAGCGTCGGCGCATCGAGTGTGTCAACGGGGTGCCGGTGGAACAGACGGTCGAGGACTCCGATCGGTTCCAGCTCGTCTTGAACGCGCAGTCGGCCGCCCCGGCGGACGTGCAGCCCTGGGGATCGGGCGCGGCGGTCAGCTTCACGGGAGGCTTCTCGCGAAATCTTTGGACCGTGCTTCCCTCGGACCCAGCCAACGTCAATGGACACCTCATCGGGAATGGCAAAGACAAGCTCACGGCGCTTTCCGACAGCGGCATCGACGTGCCGAGCGACTTCAGCGGCAACGAAATTCGAAACGTGCCGGTTGGCGAGTTCAGCAAATCGATCTCTCCCGAATACTTCTTCGGCGCGGGAAGCACGGACAACGCGCAGCGCGACACCGTGGTGGATTGGATTCACGGTGTGGCCGGGAGCGGACGTGAAGACGAGCGTCTCGGCGACATCTATCACTCGACGCCTGCCATCGTTCCACCCCTGGTCGACGACCTCGAGGATCGTTCCTTCAACGATTGGCGCCTCGGGTTGGCGCATCAGGAGAGCCCCGATCCGCTCGAAGACCTCACCGCCGACGGTTGGCAGCTCAATCGCCGCCCGCGTGTGATCTACGCGTCGACGAACGACGGCGTGATTCACGCGTTTCTGGCGGACGACTACGGCTCGAACGAATTCACCACGTCCAACAATCTCGATGAGTTCGCCTGCGCGAACAACAAAGCCGCCGGCACCGAGCTGTGGGGCTTCATCCCGCCGATGTTCCTCGACGATCTCGACGACTTGCTAGCCGGGGGAAGCAAGCAGTGGTTTGCCGACGGAAGCATCGTCGTTCGCAATCTGTACGACGTTCGATCGTTCGCCCAGGAT
This sequence comes from uncultured Sandaracinaceae bacterium, assembly GCA_964495565.1. Classification (GTDB taxonomy): domain Bacteria; phylum Myxococcota_A; class Polyangia; order Polyangiales; family Houyiibacteriaceae; genus SG8-38. The sequence goes on from CAZBWQ010000014.1 coordinate 23,219, forward strand.
GACGGCGGCGGCGGGGTGACGAGCTCACCATCGGGTCGAACCAACGTCTGGCGCACCGTCTTGTTCTTGAGCTTCCGAAACGGCGGAAACGGCATGGTGGCCCTCGACATCACCAATCCGTGCAAGCCCGAGTTCTTGTGGCAGTTCACCGACCGCAATCTCGGCGATACCTACGGACAGCCGACCGCTGCACAGATCTTCATCGAGGACCAGGATCCCACCCCCCTCGGCAATTCGGGTGGTCCGGTCGTGTTCAGCCCGCGCCAATCACGTGGCGTGATCATCCTCCCGGGCGGGCAGGGCGTGGAAGACGCCGGCGCGAGCCCGTGCACCTATGCGTCTGGGCCAGCCCTGCCGGAGGGAATGGACACCGCGAGCAACACGGCCATCACCCCGCGTTCCGAGCGCCGCTGTTGGCGAGGGGAGAGCTCGGCGGTTCCCGCCGTCCAGCACGGCCGGGCCTTGTACTTCATCGATCTGATCACGGGGACGACGATTCGAAAGATCGGCGAGAGCACGTTCACGGCCCCCCTGAACGGCGCGGTCTCGGTCTTTCGCGGCGACACCGCCACCGTGGGAAGCGTCGCGTATACCGTCGACGCCGATGGAGTCCTCTGGCGCGTCGACTTCGCGTCGAGCGATCCGGATGACTGGAACGCCGAGGCGCTGCACGACCTCTATCATGGGGAAGGCTACGCCGACGCCGAGCCGACTTACTTCCCGCCGGCCCTGACCATCGATGCCGCCGGCAACATCGTGATTCTCGTGGGGACCGGCAACATCGACTCGCTGGATGACGCGACCGCGAACAACCGGGTCGTCTCGATCACGGAGAATCTCACCTTCGACAGCAACGGATTCGTGAGCCAGCTCGAGGGCCGGCTCAACTGGGAGATCGAGCTCGATCCGGGCGAGCAAATGACTGGCGCGCTCGAGCTCTTCGGAGGCCAGGTGTACTTCGGAACCTTCCAGGCGGGCGGCGGGACGGCCGTCGACGCATGTCCGTTCGGAGGAAGCCGGATCTTCGGGGTTCGCTTTCTCGACGATCCGAACAGCGCGGGTGCGCTGGTCCCGCTCCTCGAAGACGCGCTCGGAAACCTCACCACCAACCTCGACTCGACCGACGTGCCAGAGCTCGCGAACACCCTGCTCGTGGGGCTTCAGGTCGCACAGCAGCCGGTCTGCACCAGCACCCAGAACGTGACCGTGACCGATCCCTTCGGCGGCACGGCGACCCTGGCGATGCCGGTCGCTTCGAGCGGCCGCCAGTTCAAGCTGATGGCCCACCTCAGCGGCTCGCAGTCGGTCTCGGGCGGCTTGTCGATCGAGCTCTTGGAGGAAGCGATCGCAGCGCCCCAGGGCTTCACCGTGGTGTCCGGCATGGCGGATACCCTCGAATGACGCATGGGCCTACGATGAAAGCTCACCCCGCAACGCAGGCATCGGCCGCCCTTCTTTTCGTGGCTCTCGTTGCCTGCGGCGGCTGCACCGAGGACCGCACGTCCGGCACCCGGCCTGCCCCGCAGGCTTCGGCGGATCGAACCGAGCAAAGCAAGACACCCCCGGCCACCACCGTGGTACGAAAGTACGACGCGCAGGGGCGTTTGCTCCCGTCCGACGAGTACGTCGCAGGAGTGCGGCTGCCGCGCGGAGCCGAGCCCTTTTTCGAGGACGATCTTCGTCACGTCTATCGAATCTACGCGCCGATCGACAAGGTTCTCGCCTACATCGGCCCGATGATGATCACCGGAAACGTCGAGCGTCGTGGCAAAGGCGCGATCTACAAGCGCGCAAGCGTCCGCGGCGCGCAGATGAGCCCGACGAAAGTCGAGGTCTCGATCCTGGAGCTCGGCAGCAGCGTCACTCGCATCTCGATCACGGAGCTGCCACCGCCTCCGGAGCACGTCCCGAGCTCGGAGCGGACGAAAGCGGCCGCGAGAGATGCGTGGCGCACGCTAGACTGACGCAACCGGCTACGGTTGCCGATAAACGGCAAAGGCGCACTGGACCGTGCCGGCGGTCAGCGACTGCGTGACGACCATGCTCGTCGAAATCCGGCCACGGGCATCGAGTCGATCGAAGCTCTCTGCGAGCTGAGCCACACGGCGCTCCCAGGCTCGGCTCTCGTTTGGGACCGCCACCTGGCAGCCCACGGGGCCGTGCGGGAATCCCTCCACCAGCGTCCGCAGACCATTCAATGGGGAGCGGGCCACGCTTCCCGAAGGCTCGAAGAAACGCTCCGATCGAACGAGGACGCCCAAGGCGGTTTGGTCGGCCCGAAAGCCCAGGGCCGTCGCCAGCTCCACCAGCTCCGTCGAGGCGCCAGGGGTCGGGGCTGGCCATTTCGCCCGCATTTGGCCGAGAAGGGCTTCGGATTGAAGAAGCAGCGCTTCGGCCCGCTGCGCCGAAGCCGTGCCCCGCGTGGTCATCGCTTCGGTCCGGTCCCGCAACGGACCGACCTGGTCGTCGGATGCGCCGAGCGCTTTGGCAAGCGCCAGGTTGAGCTGCACACGCGTGGTCAGCGCATCGAGCGTCGGGCCCGTGACGGGGGCCGTCGCGCTCGTCTCGGAGATGCGTTCTGCTTCCTCGAGGGCGATCTTTTTCGCTCGATATCGCGCGATGTCGGCAGCGACGACCGCGGATGCCTCCTGATCGCGAGCGAGCTGCTTGGCCCAGCGTTCCTCTTCGCGTTCGAGCTCCTCGCGGTATCGCTCGAGCTGAATCCGCTCGGACTCGGCCACGGCAGCCGCGAGCCACAGCCGAGCTTCGGTCCGGAGGTCCTCCGCGGCGCGATCGTCTTTTCGCCGTCTCGCCTCCTCGGCTTCGTTCGAGGCGAGCTCGGCCTCGGCGTACAGATCCGGCGCGTGCTGCCGAGCCAGCTCGGCTTCGGGTGACGCGAACAACGAGTCCGAGGCTCGGGTATCTTGGCGCGCGGCGCACCCGGCCAGAATGCATGCGAAAAGCGCGAGCACGCCGCGAAGGTCGGTCACGGAGACTCCTCGGCACGCGCGAGCAACGCTCGCTCCCGAAGCAGCGCGTCGAGCACCCGCCGTTGCGCCTCGGCCCGGTCGCGGATCTCCTCCAGCCGCTGCTGCGCGGAGAGAATCTCCTGCTGCGCCCGGCTTCGGTCGATCTGTCGGCTCGCCAACACCACGGCGGCCCGCGCGATCTGGCGTGCGCGAGATGCGACCGGCACATCGACCGTCGGATCCGCGGCAACCCGAATCGCTCGCCGCGCTTGGTCCAAGGCTCCCTGGGCGTTCGCCGCGCCCTCGCTCGTCTCGAGCTCGGCGACCCGCGCCCGAAGCTGGGAGAGGGGATCGTGCGCCTCGACCTCGTCCGCGCGGCCGGGGCGCGCCACGAGAAAAGACAGGATCGTCAAGCCCAAAAGGCCGGCACGAAGGATCCGGACCCGCCGGTGCTCATTGATAATTGAAGTGCAGCTCGTAATCGCAGATGCGATAGACATCGCCCTCTTCGATGCGCTTGGATTCGACGCGTTGACCCGCAAATTCGATCCCATTGGTGCTGCCCAAGTCTTTGATGAAGTACGCGCCATCGTGAAACACGATCGCGGCGTGCCTTCGTGAGATGTTGCCGTCACGGATGGCGAAATCCGCGGTCTTCGCGCCACGGCCGATGATGAACTCGTCTTTGTCGATCGGCACGATCTCGTCGTTGAACTGAAGGACCAACATGCGACGGCTCGTGGCCTCGACAGGCCGCTGTCCAGGAAGTGGTGGCGGCGCGGTGATGCGCGGCTGCGCCGTCGGACGGCGCGAAGGCATGGGCGTGAGCAACGGTGCGGGTCTCGAGTCGACGTGCGGGATGCGTCCGCGAGCCACACCGGCCGCCGCGGAGCCTGCTACCTCTCTCGATTCGATGGCGGCCACGGTCTGTTCGCGTGCCCGGGCATACTCGCGCATCGCCTCGTTGATGAGGTAATCGACAGAGCATCCGAGCTCGGTGCTCATGCGATCGTAGATCTCGAAGAGATAGTCGCGGCATTGAAACGCGCGGACCGTTTTTCTGTCGCCTTGATCACCCATCTCGTCGTCTACTCACCTCTCTGTTCGCCTTGCTCGCGCGTTTGCAGCGCTTTGATGGCGTCTCGTGCGACCTGACCCACCGTCTCGACCGGCGGGTTCAACTCCGACCATCCCTGTCCCGATACTTGCACCTCGTCCGACACCAGCCGCTTCATGGCAGGAACCTGGTTTTCCCCACCCCTCCGTTCAAGATAGCGCAATGCAACCACACGATTCCACCACTGTCCGGAATCGAGCAGATCGAGCACGGTGGATGTAGGTAGAGGTGTCATCTGGCTCATGCGGGTCGCGTATCCCTCGAGCTCCTCGGGCTCGTACTGAATGCCCGCAGCGGACGGTAATCGTTGAGAAAATGCGCTGATGATGGAGGGACCTCCCAACGAGAGAACCAGCTCCCCGGCTCGCCACCGCAGGCGCTTGTCGAGCCGCTGGCTCCCGGAGCACGACCCCCCGGTGCACCCGACCAGCTCGACCAAGGGCCAAAGACGGCCGATGGCGTCGCTGCTCTGGACGTCGCCGACTCGATCGAACGCGTAGTCCCGCACCTCGATCGGATTGCTCGAGTCGAGCGCAATCGAAAGAAGCCGGTTGAGGTGCGCACGGCTCACGTGCCCCTCGAGCGCCTTGAGGGCCGTCGCGCGACGTGCGTTGAGTCGCTCCACCCATGCTTGTGGGTCGTTGGGCCCAGGCTTGGTATCGGCGATCCGGAGCAACCGCGTGGCGACCATCTCTTGGTCCCCGAGGTGGTGCATCGCGGCGATCACACCTTGGTTGAGGTAACTCTCTCGATTGTAGAGCGCGAGAGCCGCCACCCGCTGTGCGTCGGCTTCTTCTCCTGAAGCCTCGAGCGACGCTCGAATCTGGTCACCGAGCCACGACACGAACTCGGACTTCTCCATTTGCTTTTCGATCTCGACCAACCGCTCGGCGGCCCGGTCCTTGGTTTCGGCGTCGCCGTCCTCGGCGATGATTTGCGCGATCTTGACCATGGCCTGCGGGGTCATCTTCGCGTCGAGCGTGCCGACCAACATGACCGCCGCGTCCGCGCCCAGCGCGCGGGTCACCTGCTCTGCGCTGTAGTCCCCGGCGAGACTACGCCCTTCGAAATCCGCCGAGTACCATCCGACGACCGAGCGAACGAGCGGGTCTCGGTCTTCCGGACGCGCAAAGGCGATCACCATGTACGCGGCGTCCTTCGCACGCACCTCGAGCGCATCGGGCGCCGCGCCGGCTTGCGCAGGCTCGGTGGAGAGCAGATCCTGCAGGCGAGGGATCATGCCGGTGACGATCTGGCGCGCGGCCTCCGGGTCATCCGCCTGCAGATCGGCCAGCGACTTCTTGAGAAGCGCCACGCCGTCGACGTCGCTCCGATCCATCTCGACCATCGCCAGCGCTGCCTCGGTCCGAAGGTCCGGGCTGTAGCGATCGCTCTCGATGACGGCCGCCAGGCGCGTGGGGCCTTTGACGGTCCCCTTCCATTGCTGCACGTCGTCGCTGTCGACCTTGCACCCGGCCAACCCGAGCCCAACGGCCACACCAAGGACCATGATCTTCGTCGTCCAACCCATCCGACTCGCGGAGCGACTCCCCCCTTAGTTGCGCAACCCGGCAAGATAATAGAAGATTCAGCGGTCGGATCAAGAACGACCCGCGGCCGAGCTTTCTTGACCAACCGAGCGGCGACCGCATAGCCTCCGCGGTGTAGGAGGCCGCTTACTTGAGCGCACATGATACTACCTCTTCGGGCGACCTCGCCGCACCGGAGGGCAGGCGCCAGGACGTGCTCGCGATCCTGAGCCTGACCGCCACCGTGCTGCTGACGCTCGCCCTGATCTCATTCGACGCTCGAAACGGAGGCGCGAACCTGGTGGGGCCCGTCGGTCATCGACTGGCCAAGGCCGTCATGTTGGCGTTTGGACTGGTCGCGTGGTTCCTGCCGCTCGAAGGCGCGCTGCTGACGATCCGACTCTTCCGGCGGCGCGCAGCCCTCTTGGGCGTGGCGACGATGGCTTCGACCTTGGTGCTCGTCGTCGTCGGCGCGGCACTGGCGCACTTGTTGATCGAGCCGCGCGCGGCATGGGGCGCCTCCCCCGGAGGCGCCGTGGGGGAGCTGCTCGGAGAAGTCTTGCGCTCCTTGCTCGGCTTTTACGGCACCGTGATCATCGGATTCGCCGTCGTGGGGACGGCCGTGATCCTGCGCACGCCGTGGACCCTCGAGGAGGCGGCGCAAGCGGTCGCGCGGCTGGCTCACGCCATCTGGGCCAAGGGTCGGGATCTGGTCGCCGCACTGCGTGAGGCCTGGGCCGAGGCGCGCGAGATCCACGAGGAGGAGATCCGGGCCAGCCAGCCACGCATCATGGGGGTTCGTACGAGCCAGCCCGACGAGGAGCTCGACGACGACGATCTCGAGGACGAAGACGAAGGCGTTGGCGACGAAACGGCGATCGCAGCGCCTCCCAGGCCAAAAGGCCCGCGGTCCAAAGGGCCCACCATCGTGGCACCAAAGGAAACCAGGCAAGAGCCATTGGAGAGACCCAAACGCCCGAAGCGGGGTCACCGCGACTTCAACCTGCCTTCGACCGAGCTCCTGGACGAGCCCGATGCGTCGGTCATCCACGTCGATGCGGAAGCTCTTCGCGAGAACGCCGAGCTTCTCACCGAGAAGCTGGCCGCCTACGGCGTGCGTGGGCGCGTGGACGAGATCCATCCCGGCCCGGTGGTCACCATGTACGAGTTCGAGCCGCAAAGCGGGACCAAGGTGTCCAAGATCGCAGGCCTCGCCGACGACCTCGCCATGGCCTTGGCCGCGCAGAAGGTCCGCATCGTGGCCCCGATCGCCGGGAAGGCGCGCGTCGGGTTCGAGCTTCCAAACGACACGCGGCAGACCGTGCATCTGCGGGAGATCCTCGAAGACCGCCGTTGGGAGAGACACACCGGGGCGCTCCCGATCGCGCTCGGCAAGGACATCGCCGGGCAACCGGTCTATGCCGACCTCGCCCGGATGCCCCACCTTCTCGTCGCCGGCGCCACGGGATCGGGCAAGAGCGTCGCGCTCAACGTGATGCTCACGTCGATTCTGGCGAAGAAGACACCCGAAGAGGTCCGAATGCTGATGATCGACCCGAAGGTGGTCGAGCTCCAGGTCTTCGATGGGATTCCCCACATGTTGCTTCCGGTCGTGACCGACATGAAGAAAGCCGCTTTGGCGCTGCGATGGGCGGTCGACGAAATGGAGCGCCGTTACCAGCTCTTCGCCGACGCAGGGACCCGAAACATCGACACCTACAACCGCCGGGTCGAACGCGTGCTCCGAGGCGACATGCCCCCGGAGAAGTTCATGCCGAGGCGAAAGGGCAAGGTGAGCGCGCAGGACGAAAACGGCCGGGAGATCCTGCTCGACCCGGTCGACGGCGAGACACCGGATGCCGAAAGCTTCACCCCCGAAAAGCTCCCGTACGTCGTCGTCGTAGTCGACGAGTTTGCCGATCTGATGATGGTCGCAGCCAAAGACGTCGAGGCTTGCATCGCTCGACTCGCGCAAAAGGCACGCGCCGCGGGCATCCACGTCATCTTGGCGACGCAGCGGCCGAGCGTCGACGTCATCACCGGCATGATCAAGGCCAACTTCCCGGCCCGGGTCGCATTCAAGGTTTCGCAGCGTCAGGACTCGATGACCATTCTGGGGCGCTCGGGTGCGGAGCACCTTCTCGGCATGGGCGACATGTTGATGATTCCGCCGGGCTCGAGCGATCTTCAACGCGTCCACGCGGCCTACGTCAGCGAGGACGAGGTGAGGACGGTGTGTGACTACCTGCGCGAGCAGGGCGATCCCGAGTACCGTGACGAGATTCTCAAGCCACGCGACGAGGACGGACCGGGGGGATCCAGCGACGACCCGCTATACGATCAAGCGGTCGCCGTCGTGGCGAATGCCGGGTACTGCTCGATCAGTCACGTGCAACGGCAGCTCAGCGTCGGCTACAACAAGGCAGCCAAGCTGGTCGAGCGCATGGAAGAGGAAGGCGTCGTGGGTCCGCCGAGCTCCAAGGCGGGCGGACGCCGAGAGGTCCTGGTCAGTCCCATGTAGACGGTGGCGCGTCCGGCGCGGGTGCCCCAAAGTTCGGTCGTGACCCTGTCCGAGGAATTGACCGCGCTCGATCGTGCCCACGTCTGGCGCCCCTACACGTCGAGCGAGGACCACGAACGGCGGCCTCTGTTCGTCGTCGAGCAAGCACGAGGCCCTTGGTTGGTCGGGCCCGATGGAAAGGGGGTTCTGGACGCCAGCGGCTCGTGGTGGTGCAACAACCTGGGCCACGGTCATCCTCGCCTCCGACGAGCGCTCGCCGAGCAGGCGGAGCAGCTCATGCATTGCACCTTCGCGGCGGCCACCCACGAGCCAGCCGCGCGCTTGGCGGCCGAGCTGGTCGACGTCGCGCCGCAAGGCCTGAGCCGGGTGTTCTACAGCGACAACGGCTCCACGTCCGTGGAAGTCGCGCTCAAGATCGCGTTCCAGTACTGGCAACAGAACGGCAGACCACGACGCACCCGCTTCTTGTCCCTCCCGGGCGCCTACCACGGGGACACGCTCGGCGCGATGAGCCTCGGCGACGTCGACGAGTTCACCGGAGTCTTCCGTCCCCTGTTGTTCGAGACGAAACGGCCGCCGAGCCCCCGGGACGGCGATTGGGGTCCCGTGTTCGAGTGCCTTGTCGAATGGCTTCGCGACGATTCGGACGAGGTGGCGGGCGTCGTGGTCGAGCCCGTGGTCCAAGGCGCGGCGGGGATGCGCATGTACCCGCCCGAGCTCTTGGCGGTCCTGCGGGAGGAAACGAAGCGGGCCGACACCTTCCTGATCGCAGACGAGGTCTTCACCGGATTCGGTCGGACCGGCCCGATGTGGGCATGCGACCATGCCGCGATCTCGCCCGATCTGCTCTGTACCGCCAAGGGATTGTCGGGGGGCATGCTGCCCTTTGCGGCGACCTTGGCCAACGAGCGAATCTACGACGGTTTCCGGGGCGACAAGGGTCGAGCCCTGATGCACGGCCACACCTTCTGCGGGAACCCACTCGGTGCCGCCGTCGCACGCGAGGTGCTCGCGATCTACGCGGAGGAATCGATTCTCGAGGGTGCCCGACGCAAAGCGGAGAAGCTCGCCGAAGGCATCGCGTCGATGGCCGAAATTCCGGCAGTCACCAACACGCGCTCGTTGGGCATGTGCGCGGCCTTCGACGTCGGAACGACCGGCTACATGGGCAAGGTGGGTTGGAGAATTTCCGACGTTGCGCTCGATCTCGGCGCACACCTGCGCCCTCTCGGCAACACCGTGTATCTGGTTCCCCCGCTCAACATCGAGGACGACGACCTCGACCAGCTCCTCACGATCGTACGCGAAGCCACCGAGCGCGTGCTACGAAGCGAAGCGTGAGCGGCACATCCACCGTTTCCCGCGCTCCTCGCTACGAGGGCTACGGTCTCGCGCTGGTGGGAGGAGTCTTCTACTTCCTCGGCTGGGCTGGGTTCGGTATTTGGCCACTGGCGTTGGTTTGCCTGGTGCCGCTTTGGGCGGCGTTGGAGCAGGGCTCCACGCGACGTTGGGGGCACAGTCTGGGCCTGGGCTGGCTGTATGGCACGATCACATACGCCGGTGGATATCACTGGTTGATCGAGTTCCTCGAGGTCTTCTCCGGCTATGGTCCTGCGGCGAGCTTGCTGTTTTGGTTCCTCTTTTCCGCGTATCTCGGCTTCAATTTCGCCCTGTATGGAATCATGTATTGGGCGCTCCGCCGGCGAGGTTGGCCGACGGTCACGGTCGCGATTCCGCCGCTTTTGCTGATCGAGTGGATCTATCCGTCGCTCTTTCCGACGTACCTCGGCAACAGCGTGCACGAGCTCACGACCTTCGTGCAGATCTTGGATCTGGGCGGGCCTCTCCTCGTGACCACCCTGGTCGCCCTGGTCAACTTGACGCTCTACGAGGTGTGGCGGTGGTGGCGAGGGAGACGAGCAGCTCCGCGGCGGTTGTTCGCATGGACTGGCGCCGTGCTCGTCTTCGCTGCGATTTACGGGGTACTCCGCGTGGAACGAATCGAAGACACCATGACGGAGGCGCCCACCCTGAAGGTCGGTGTCGTGCAAGTGAACATGGGCATCTTCGAAAAGCGCTCCGAGGCCCTGGAGGGGCATCGACGCCATCTCGAACAGAGCCGGGAGCTCGAAGACGACGATCTCGACCTGATCGTGTGGCCGGAGTCCGCGTACATCGACGCGTTGCCCCGAACCGTGCCGTGGAACGCAGCTCGAGTGCGCCGCGACCTGGAGACACCCCTCTTGTTTGGCGGCATCTCTATCGAGCGCACCGATGGGGACATGAAGATGTACAACACGGTCTTCATGACCGACGAAGAAGGCATGATTCGATCGAGCTACGACAAGACATACCTGCTCATGTTCGGTGAGTTCCTCCCCTTCGGCGATACCTTTCCGATTCTGTACGAGCTTTCACCCAACAGCAGTCGCTTTACGTCCGGAAGCCACGTTCGCCCGATGACGCTCGACACTTGGCGGATTTCGACACCGGTCTGCTACGAGGACGTGCTCGCGGGCTTCACCCGGAAGATGGTGCGCGAGGCGGACCCCCATTTGCTCGTGAATCTCACCAACGATGCCTGGTTCGGCGATACGCAAGAGCCCTGGATCCATTTGGTGCTGGCGAAGTACCGCGCGGTCGAGCATCGCCGATTTCTGGTTCGGGCCACCAACAGCGGAATCAGTGCGGTGATCGATCCCATCGGTCGGGTCGTCGCGCGCACGGGCGTCCAGACGCGCGAAAACCTGCGTTACGACGTGCGCATGATGGACGAGAACACGGTGTACACGGCGCTCGGTGACTGGCCCGGCTGGATCAGCTTGGCGGTCATCGTCCTCATGATGATCATTGCTCGAACCCCGGAGCGATGAGCAGCTGGTAGCTCCCATCTTCGCGGGAAACCGTCTCGGCGATTTGAAGGCGGCGTCGCATGGCGCCTTCCTCCATCAACACGTAGCCGCGAATCACCGCATCGGCGACGGGGCTTCCATCGCTTGCCAGTACGAAACCGCGAATCGGAATGGGAGGCCTCAGCCGGTAAGAGCGGGCGAGGTCTCCGCGCTCCTGATTCATCGACAGGCCCGGCTCGAGCAGCCATGCGAAGCCGCTCTCGGACGGGACCTTCACGGACATGTCGTAGACCCCTTCGTCGACACTCATGGCGAAGGCGCCGATCGAGTTGGAGACCACCTCCTGCGATCGATGCGTCGCGATCGAGTCGGTAATCGGTCGAGCTCGGGCGACGACCGTGACGCCGGGCGCCACCTCTTCACGAAATGTCGACACCCACCCCCGAAGACCGACTTGCGGCGGTACGGTCAACGTCTCGATGGAGGTGATCTCCCCTGCCACCGCCGCTTCGGACGTGAGGACACCCCAGGTGTTTCCGATGTCGCCGGGCGGGGTCACGCTGATCGAGTAGAAGCCGGGCAAGAGCTCGGTGCTGAAGGTGCCATCCTCGCTCGTGACGGCCGACGCGCTGAACGACCCCTCGAGCCCGAGCTGCGTCCCGCCGAAGATTCCAGTCGACAAAAACCGAACGGTCGCCCCCGCCACGGGAGCGTTCTGCACGTCTTGAACACGGCCGCTCGCCTGAATCGGCCGCAACCGTGGGATGTAGATGATCTTCCGCTCACGGTCGTCAGCGAGCACGACCTCGGGGTCGACCGAAACGGCGGGAAAGGGATCGCGTCCGACGCTCGAAGTGACGCGGATCAAGTAGTCCGACGACGTCTGGCCGATGCGGAGGGTCACGCGCCCGTCTTCGTCGGTTTCGCCGATCGAAGAGACGACGCGCTCAGTGTCCACTTCGATGGCACGAACCTGCAATCCCGGCTCCGGGATCGCCGCGAGGCCCTCGGCGCTGAAGACCTCCGCTTCGAGCGTGCACGCGGTTCGGCGGCTCTCGGAGCACGGCGTCGTGAGACCTTCCGGGAACTCGACGTCGAAGCGAAACGGCTCACTCGGATCGCCACCGTCGATGGCGAGCTCGAGGTAGAGTGGCGGCAGGCTCCGAACCGCCGGAACCGTCGACTCGCCCGAGTCGCCCATCACCATGTCCGTCGTTGGAACGACCACGACGTCATACACGGCACCGGCGACGAGAATGACGCCGAAGTCGAACGCGTCGACCCCATCGGCACCTGCAGCCTCCCGCAAGGTCTGGATCTCGACCGCCACCGGCGAGAGGCCGTCGAGCGACGCTGGCATTCTGCGTACGAAGCGAAGGGTGGCCGGAATCCGCATGTCGTTCCATCGCACGGTGCCACGCACCTGCCGCGTGGCCGGGAGCCCCAAATCGCGGTCGATCGCGCCGGAGGCGGGCTCCGCCGCAAACGCCCAGCTGGCGGGAGTCAGTCCCCAAACATCGGACTCGCTGCGCAGCACCTCGATCGCAACGTCGACCGAGGCACCCGAGTCGTCGATGCAGATGTCCCCATCGCAGATCCCTTCTGCGCAGCTCGTGTCGTCGGCGCACGAGTTGTCGAGCATCATGGGCATCTGCTCCGCCGTGAAGTTGCATCCGATCAGCCCGACGATCGCCGCAAGCCAGCGCTTTTTCATCGGCACTCCTGCACGATCACGGGATCGTCGGCGTCGACGACTTCGACCCACCAGGTGACCTGGTCGAAATCACCGGGTTCGACCGGGCGACGCGGCTCGACGAAGCTCGCGAACTGACCCACCACCACCAGCTCGATCCTGTGGCAGATGCCAGCCTCCAAAAACTCGTAGGGAATGACGAGCTCCGAATCGCGCTCGACGGAGCCGGTCGGATCGATGTCTCCCGAGAGGATGGGGAATTCCGACGCGGGCGGAGGGGGGGAGTCGAGGAAGATTCGATATTGGAGTGTCTGATCCACGTTGGGGTCGCGCACGACCACCTGGAGGGGCATCTCCGGCCGCTCGACGGGATCATCGAGGTTGAGCTGCCCGATCTCGTTCAGCGGGTAGTCCGCGTTCGGCTGGCTGACGACCGAAGGGGGAAAGTTCTCCGCGGGCTCGAACTCGATCGTGTCGGTCGCAATGCACCCTGCTGCGGCGCAGAGGGGCACGACCGCTCCTGAAGCGAAGACAAGCATCGTGCGAAGTTGAAAAGCAAAGCTCATGCCGCTGCGCCGGCGCTGAAAACACTAGGGTTTTGGGTAGTCTTCCACGAAAAGTAAGCCCTCGCTATGACAGCAATGTCAGTCTTCGGGGGTCCTGCCGGGTCCGGGTGCATCGGGCTCCCGTTCCAGGTACCGAAACACGGTCCGCGGGTCGACCCCCAAGTCGCGCGCCGTCCGCGTCCGGTTCCCCCCGTTTCGCTCGAGGACCTCCAAGATGTAGCGCCGGGTGAATTCCTCGCGGGCTTGGGCGAGCGGCACCACGGCGCGGTGCCGATCCTCGCCGAGGTCCAAGTCGTCGGGCCCGATCAAAGTCTTGTCCGCGAGCACGATCGCCTTCTTGATGCGGTTCTCCAGCTGTCGGACGTTGCCGGGCCAATCGTAGCTGCGGATCGCCTCGATCGCCTTCGGTGTGAACCCTTTCACGGTCGAGCCGAGCTCTCCGGCGTACTTCTGGAGGAGAAACCTCGCGAGAATGACGACGTCGTCACCACGTTCCCGCAGCGGCGGCAAATGAAGATTGACGACGTTGAGTCGGTAGTAGAGGTCCTCCCGAAAGCTCCCTTCCTTGATGCCCAGCTCGAGGTCTCGGTTGGTCGCGGCCACCACGCGGATGTCCACCGCCTCCGACTTCGTGTCTCCGACCTTCACGACGACGCGCTCCTGAAGGGCACGCAAGAGCTTGACCTGCAACGCCGGTGGCATCTCGCCGATCTCATCCAAGAACAGGGTCCCGCCGTGAGCGGCTTGAAAGCTCCCTTGCCGCGTGGAGATCGCACCGGTGAAGGCGCCGCGAACGTGTCCGAACAGCTCGGACTCCATGAGGCTCTCCGGGATGGCGCCGCAGTTCACCACGACGAACGGCCCTCGCGCGCGGTTGGACCGGCGATGGAGCTCCCGCGCGATGAGCTCCTTCCCAGTCCCCGTCTCTCCGGTGATCAGCACGTTCACGTCGGTGGCAGCGACTTTGTCCACGCGGCGAAAGATCTCTTGGAGGCTCGGACAGCTCCCGATGATGTCGCCGAACCGTTGCGCCTCGAGCTGCCCGGCCATTCGATCCCGGTCGGTCGTGAGCTGGTCGAGAAGAATGGCGTTCTGCAAGATCAACGAGGCCTGTCCGGCGAAAACCGTCAAGATCTGCAAGCTGGACTGCTCGAAGAGGTTCACGACGTTGTCGTTGCCGACGTAGATCAGCCCGAGCAACTGCCCCTGGGCGATGAGCGGGGCCACCATGACCGAGCTGAGCTGCAGGTTCAGCACGCTCTCACTGGAGTTGAACATCGTATCGTGAACCGCATCGCTCACGATGAGCGGCTGCCGCGTGTCGATGCAGCGCCGCAGAATGCTGTCCGAAAGTTGCGTCACCGCGTCCGGGATCGTCTGACGGTCGACGTTGCGCGCGGCCGCGATCTCGGGCTCGCCATCTCGGAGAAGGATGACGAAGCCCTTGTTGGCATGAACCACCTCGATCACCGCGTCGAGCAAGGCCTCGATCTGATCTGGAATCGAACGGATCTCGAGCAGTCGCCGATTGAAATCGCTGAGCTTCATCATGCCCTGGATCTCGGCGATTTCGTCCGAGGCCCCGGACCCTCGCGGATCGGCCGTTGCGCTCTCGTCGTAGAGTGAGAAAACCAGATCGACGTCTGCGAGCGTGAGCTTGTCGTGATGGAAAATCTTCGACTTCTTCTTCTTTCGGCCGTTCACGTGCACGACGGCGTCCGGATCGACCGCTGCGACGCTGAAGTCTCGCCCGTCGAACACGATTTGCGCGTGATGGGCTTCCATCGAGGATGAATCGATCGAGACGTCGTTGGCACCAGCCCGCCCGATCGACGTCACTCGCTTGTAGATCCCAAAGATCCGCGGAGGTCCTTGAGGCGCCATCCATTTGAGGCTGGGCATCGACCGGGCACTCTAACAGACTGCCGACGAAGGTGTCACCGGAAGGCCGAGTCGGTCGCTCAAGCCAGGTACGGGCTCTCGATGTAGCTGGCGAGCTCGTGCACCTCGTGCCGCAAGTTTCGCTCGATGGCCTTGGTCAGGTCGCCAATCGAAACCATGCCGACGAGGAGCTCCCGCTTCATCACCGGGATGTGCCGACAGCGGCGCTCCGTCATGAGACGCATCACGTCGAGAATGGAATCGTCGGGACCGGCGGTGTGGATCCCCGTCGTCATCACCTCCCGTACGAAGGTCTGGCGCGGGTCGCGTTGCGCCGCGACCACCCGGACCAGCACGTCGCGCTCCGAGAAAATTCCGACCGGTCGGCCGCGATCCATCACGAGGACCGCACCGACGTGGTGGTCGTTCATCACCTGCACCGCGTCGAGCACCGTCGCCTCCGGTGCGACGCGGACCACCTCACTGCCCTTGAGCCGCAGAATGTCTTGAATTCTCTCGCTGATCATCGAATGCCGTCGCCGTGTACCTGGGCGATTATACAATCATCCGACCATTTGGGAACCCCCATCGCGGGGCGCGTCCAAAATCACGCTTCGAGGCGTTTATCCCACCCTGTGGACTAGATTTCCGGCGCGCCGCTGGGCAAGCTGAAGGCATCATGGGACACGCGGGCGGCCGTGATCGACGAGACCACCATCGGGTGGACGTCGACGGCCGCGCGATGCTCTTTCAGCGCGGCAATCCGATCGGACGATACTCGCTCGAAAATCTCTCCGCCGGGGGCGTGATGGTCCGTGGCGAGGGAGACCTTCGACCGGGCCATCTGGTCCACGTGCTGATCGAGCTCGGGACCGAGGACCGACCGATGAGCCTGACGGGGTCGGTGCGACGGGTGCGTCACGACGAAGACCGCGCCGGCGTCGCAATCGCGTTTCCCGCGCTCACTGCAGACCAACAAGATGCGATCCAAGACGCGGTCTTGCGTGCGTTGTTGCGACGCGATGCCCGAGCGCAGCGCCTTCCACTGCTGGTCTTCGAGCCTCGGCGTCGCGTTCGACAGGAAATCGAATCGGAGATTCGTAGCTTCGGGATCCCCGCCTACGGTGTGGAATCCCTGGCCGACGCGGTTCGCGAGCTCGAAGACGAAGAGACCGAGTACGCCGGCCTCGTCATCCATTCGGTGACGCACGATCCGCGCGCGATGGAAGTGGTCGAGTTTTTCACCCGATCGGAGAACGTCTGGACGATCATCTTGCCTGATCCCGACGGAGCGCTCTGCGACCGAGCGAAGCGCCTGGCCGGGTTGCCAAGGGTGAGCGTGCCCCGCATCTGGAGCCGTGACGAGCTGCGACGAGCTCTGACGGATTAGATCTGCTCGTACGGCACCACGGCAATCGACTGGATCGAGGGGAGCTGCTCGAATCCGCCGATCACGTCCTCGGCGGTGGCCACGACGACGATGAGCAAATCACGGGCGGAGATCTTCGCGCGTGTAGCGCGATTGGCCCGCTGTAGATCGACTCCAGCGACCAATTCATCGTGCTTTTCGACGTAGCTCTTCGGAATGTCGAGTAACTCCACGTCGAGCTTGGCTTCGAGCCGTTTGGCGGGGGTGTCGCGGTCGAAGCAGTGGCTGTTGATCAGGTATCTCTGTGCGAAGCGCAGGTCTGCCGCGGTGATGCCGCGATCCACCCAACGCTCGAACAGCTCCAGCTGGAGCGCCGCGCACTGCGCCGAATACTCTGCCGACGGGGCGGTCCACATGTACCAAGCGTCCCTTTGCGTCGAGTGAAGGAGTCGGCTGTATGCACCGTAACTCCAACCTCGTACGGCGCGCACCTCCTGCATGAGTGGGCTGCTGAAGGTGCCTCCGAACGCCGTGTTGGAGACGATCAGCGGGAACAACTCCCGGTCGCGCGTTCGTGCCCCGAGCGTTCCGATGTAGAGCTGGGTCTGGGTGCGTTGGGGCTTGTCCACGATCACGACGTGTCGCCCGGGCCGGCTTCGGGTCGGCGGAACGTGCGCCGGTCGTCGCTTCCGGCGACTGACCGATGGGAAATGCGAAGCCACCATGGCTCTTGCTTCCGCGTCGATGACGTCCCCGGCAATCCCGACGACGAACGCCCCCTGGGCGATGTGTCGGTCGTAAAAGTCTCGAACCTGATCGAGGCCGATGCGCTGGATCGTGTCGGGATGGCCGTGAAGAGAACGACCGTAGGGGTGATTGGGGAACAAAGCCTCGCGAAAACCGATCGCACCCAGTGTCTGATCGTCGTCGCGGCGGTTGAGCAGCGCCGCGAGCGCCTGGCGTCGGAGCTTTGCGAAGTCCCTCGGACGGAGGGCGGGCTGCCACACGGTGCGTGCCAAGAGCTCGAGCAGCGGCTCCAAGTTGCGGCGCAGCACGGTGGCCCGGATCCGAGTGGTTCGCATCGAAACCTCGATCGAAAGCCGAGCCCCGAGGCGCGCGATCGTCTCTTCGAAACGCTCCTGGGAGAGGCCGCGGGGTCCAAAGCGCATCAGCTGACCGGTGAGCTGCGCCAGCCCCTCGCGTCCCAGCGGATCTCGCAGGCTGCCGACGGGCAGAGCGACCTCGACATCGACGAGCGGCAAGACTGCGCTCGATTCCACGAAGACCTTCATGACGAGCTCGGCCTGATTTCGACTCGCGTGCGGCGGGACGGACGTAGATACTCGTTCACGGCGCGCTTCACGGCCTCCGCGCTGACCCGACGATAACTTTCGAGGCGTTCGAAAACGCCGCCGCCGTCGCCCGTCACCGTCTCGTGAAAGCCGATCTGCTCTGCCTTCCCTCCTGCCGTCTCCATCGTGTGCAGAAAAGAGAGCTCGAGCTGGTTGATCGATTTGTCGAGCTCGGATGGGGTGGGCCCCTCCGAGCCCAGGCGGTGCACCTCGCGATCGAGCAAGCGAAGCGCCTTTTCGATCCGGCCTCCCTCTCGCAAGGCGATCCACATCTCGTAGAGGCCCGGGTCGACGAACGGAGAAATCGATCCGCGAACCGACAGCGCCACCTCTTCGTCGAGGCACATCACGCGGTGAAGCCTCGAGCTTCGGCCGCCGAACAGGAGCTCGTTTGCGACCACCAGCGGCGGCGTATCCTGACTGGTGAACGACGGAACGTGGTAGCCCATGAGCAGCTTCGGGCTGGGCGTGGGCGCCGGAAGATGAACGACCCGCTCCGCCCGTTGAACGGGCTCTCGGTGCGTCTTCGTCGCCGGCCGTCGGGCCCTCGGAAGACCCCCGTAATGCTCTTGTACGAGGGACAAGGCTCGCCTTTCGTCGAAGTCGCCGGCAATCACGACGACGGCGTTGTTCGGTGCGTAGTGGGTGCGGTAGAACTCACGGCAATCGCGCACGGTGAAGCTCCGAATGTCGTCCATCCAACCGATGGTCGGCCAGTGGTAGGGGTGGCGGCGAAACGCATTCGCATACAGCAGCTCGACGGCCTTGCCCTCGACGTCGTCTTCCACGCGCAGCTTGCGCTCGTTGGTCACGACCTCCTTTTCCGAGGTGACCTGAGGGGTGCGCAGCACCAAGTTGGACATGCGGTCGGACTCGAGCTCGATCAGGAGCGGAAGCGCGGCTCGTGGTGCGTTCTCGTAGTAAAACGTCCAGTCGGTCCACGTGGCCGCATTGGCTTCGGCTCCCGCGCGCTCCATCAATCTGTCGAACTCGCCGAGGCGGCGACTCCGAGTCTCACTGAACATCAAATGCTCGAAAAGGTGCGCGAGACCCGTCTTTCCGGGACGCTCGTGACGGGATCCGACCCGAAACCAGGTGTGATAGCTGACCGTCGGCGCGGCGCGGTCGATCAAGGTGAGCACGGTCAGCCCGTTTCCGAGGCGAAACCGTCTCAACCTCAGCGCATCTCCGAACGGTTGCTCGCCCACGAACGTCCACCGCGCATTGCGCTTGCGCACCCCGCGGTTGAGCCGTTCTACCAAGAGCTGAGCCGCCACCATGAACGCCCGAACTTGCGCATGCTGACGGTGAGGGTCAAGCCGATGACCCTCCCGCCTTTGCTTGACCGGGCTGGCGGCGGCAGGTAGCCCTCCCGCCATGTCGGAAGTTCGGGTTCGTTTCGCACCGTCGCCCACGGGCTACCTGCACATCGGTGGCGTGCGAACCGCGCTCTACAGTTGGCTCTGGGCCCGCAAGCACGGGGGCACGTTCATTCTTCGCATCGAGGACACGGACCGCGAGCGCAGCACGGCTGAAAGCATCCGAATCGTGCTCGACTCCATGCGCTGGCTGGGCCTCGACTGGGACGAAGGTCCCGAGGTCGGCGGGGATCACGGACCGTACGTGCAGAGCGAGCGCCTCGACATCTATGCGCGATACGCAGACCGATTGCTCGAGGCCGGCCATGCATATCGTTGCTATGCCACCAAGGAGGAGATCGCCGAGGCTCGCGAAGCCCATCGAAAGACCGGGACCAAAGATGGCTTTCGATTCGAGAGTCCGTGGCGCGATCGCAACGCACCGCCCCCCGACCCCGAGGCTCGGTACGTGATTCGTTTTCGCGCCCCTCGCGAAGGTATGACGACCTGGACCGACCGCGTGAAGGGCCAGATCGAGATCCAGAATGCGACCCTACAAGACTTCATCCTGCTTCGACCCGATGGGATGCCGCTCTACAATTTCGGTTGTGTCATCGACGATCTCACCATGAACGTCAGCCTGGTGGCGCGCGGCGACGATCACATGATCAACACGGCTCCGCAGATCTTGCTTTACCGCGCGTTGAATGCCGCGGTGCCGGAGTTCGCACACATGCCCATGGTTCTCGCTCCCAACGGCGAGAAGCTCTCAAAGCGGCATGCGGCGGTCGGCGTGCTCGAATACCGAGACATGGGCTACCTCCCCGATGCCGTGTTGAACTATCTGGCGCGGCTCGGTTGGTCCCACGGCGACCAAGAGATCTTCACTCGTGCCGAATTGATCGAGAAATTCAGCTGGGATCGCGTCGGGTCCACGGCAGGCCGCTACGACGCGAAGAAGTTCCTGCACGTGCAAGCGGAGCATCTCCGAATGCTGCCCGACGCTGAGATCGCCCGCCAAACGGTGCCGTTTCTCGAGAGGCTCGGCATCACGGTGGAGCCGAACGACCCGAGGCTTCTCAAGGCCATTCCGTACGTCAAGCCGCGAGCTGCCACCCTGATCGACGTCGCCGATGCGGTCAGCTATTTCTTCCGGGACATCGACATCGAGGACAAAGGCCGCAAGTTCCTCGTCGATGAAAACGCCGACTACTTGGTGCGCCTCGCAGATTTGGTCGAAGACGTCGATCCCTTCGACGCGCAGTCTCTCGAGAGTCGAGTGAAAGCGTGGCTAGAGGAAGGCGATTTGCCGATGAAGACGGTCGCACAACCAGCACGCGTCGCCATGACCGGACGCACCCGAAGCCCGGGTTTGTTCGAAGTCATGGAGGTCCTCGGGAAAGCCAAGACGATCGAGCGCTTGCGGGCGGGCGCTCGAATCGCTGCGTCGACGAGCCGAACGGAAGCGTAACGCCGACCGTGGTGCGACCGTAATCATGGAATCGTCAGTGCAATCCTTGGTGATCGTCGTCTATTTGGTGACGCTCGGCGTGCTAGCCGTGTACGGCGTCCACCGAAGCGCGCTGCTGCTCCTCTATTTGCGCCATCGTCGACGACCCGTCCTCCCGAAGTCTCGCTACACGGAGGAGGAGCTGCCGACCGTCACGGTCCAGCTTCCGATGTTCAACGAGATGTTCGTTGCCGAACGGCTGATCGAAGCAGCTGCCCGGATCGACTATCCGCGCGAACGCTTGGAGATCCAGGTGCTCGACGATTCGACCGACGACACCGCCCGAATCGCCAGGCGGAAGTGCGACTCGCTGCGCGCTCGCGGCCTGGACGTCGCCTACCTTCATCGCACCGACCGCGCGGGGTACAAGGCGGGTGCGCTCGAAGTCGGCTTGTCGGTCGCCAAGGGAGATCTCATTGCCGTGTTCGACGCGGATTTCATTCCCTCGGCAGGCATCATTCGAGAGCTGGTCCACTTCTTCACCGATGCGCGCGTCGGCATGGTGCAAGCGCGGTGGGACCACCTGAACCCGGATCAGTCGCTTCTGACCCGGTGCCAAGCCTTGCTGCTCGACGGCCATTTCGTCATCGAGCACGCCGCCCGCCATCGCTCGGGCCGCTTCTTCAATTTCAACGGAACGGCGGGCATGTGGCGCAAGGATGCAATTCTCGACGCCGGAGGTTGGGAGCACGACACGATCACCGAGGACATGGACCTCAGCTACCGCGCCCAGTTGGCAGGATGGAAGTTCGAGTACGCGCCTCAGCTCAGTGTCCCCGCCGAGCTACCGGCCGACATGAGCAGCTTCAAGAACCAGCAGTACCGATGGGCCAAGGGCTCCGCACAGACCGCGCGCAAGCTCCTCGGTCGGATTCTGCGCGCGCCGGTGCCCCTGAAGATCAAGAGCGAGGCCTACTTTCATCTCACCAACAACCTCGCGTATCCGTTCCTGCTCGTGCTCGCCCTTCTTCAGCTACCCAACATGCTGATCCGCCGACATCTCTCACATCCGGAGCTTCTCATGCTCGACGTGCCGCTGTTTCTGGCGACGTGCGGGTCGGTGGCAGGCTTCTACCTCGTGGCGCACCGCGAGCTCCATGGGAGCGCGCTCCGGGCGCTGAAGTGGCTGCCGGCCATGATGGCGCTCGGAATCGGGCTCGCAGTCAACAACGGCCGCGCGGTGTTGGCGGGCTTGCTCGGCGGAGACGTGGAGTTCATTCGAACCCCCAAGCGAGGAATTGAATCGGAGCCGACTCGGCCAGCGGCCGCCCGGTATCGCGGCAGGTGGTCGTGGCACAATACCATCGAGCTCGGCTTCGCCCTCTATTGCTCGGCTTCGTTGGTGGTCGCCATCGTGACCCGGAGCTGGGCGAGCGTTCCTTTCATCGCGCTATTCTGCATTGGATTCGTGTACGTCGGAATCACGAGCCTCTACGAGGCGCTCCAGCCTCGGCCCGCTCAGGGAGAGCCTGGGCTTTCGGAGCATGCGCCGTCGACGCATTCCTCACCGAGCCCGCAATCGATGCTGAGCTGACACTCGGCCAGCACCTCGATGCTGCGCACGCATAAATTCTGCCCCTCCACCGGCGCGCAGAATCGAATGACCGCGTCGGTTCGCGCGCACTGCTCGTCCGACTCGCAAGGCGTCCGGCACTGTCCGCGAAGACAGATGCGTCCTGGTTGGCACTCGTGCTCGGGGCAGAATTGCTCCGGTCGGGTATCGGGGACGCACTGGAAGCCGCTGCAGTACTCGTGCTCGGCACATTCGGCGTCCTCGGTGCAGCTCGCGAGACAAGCTTGGTCGGTGCAGGGCCTGCAAGCGCCGCCGATGCACTCCTGACCGTCTGGACACGGGGCCTCGAGGCATGTCTGCAGGCAGTCGCCATCGATGCAAATGCGCGCATCGCCACACTCGAAGTTGAACTGACAACGAAACGGCGCCGCCGAAGGTTCCTCTTCGGTGGGGTTGAGACAAAGCCCGCTCGTGCTGCACGTCGTTCCGATCGGGCAGGTGCTCGCGTCCGTGCACTCCGCCACGCAGCCCATCCCGGTGCAGACCTCGCCGACGGCACAATCCTCGTCTGCCAGACAAATCGCCCGATCGGGCGGCGGTTGCGGCGTGCAGTCGTCGCCTCGACACAGAAAGCAGCCACGCGCGTCTAGGGGTCCCTCCGTGACGCAGACATACGTCGCATCATCGTTGCAGCCGGCGAGCCCGAATAGCGCAGTGAAGAGAATCCCGATGCGTCTCATGGCTCGTTCGACGCGCGCCCGAGGTCCTTATTCACTGCCGTGCGTCGCTTGAATGGCGGCCCAATCCGTTGAATAACGACGGGCGTATGAGTGGCCACAGCAAATGGTCGACGATCAAACGCCGGAAGGGCGCACAGGATGCCAAGCGCGGGAAATTATTCACGAAAGTGATCAAGGAGATCACGATTGCTGCCCGCACCGGAGGCGGCGATCCCGATGGCAACCCGCGGTTGCGAAGGGCCGTCGATTTGGCGCGCAGCGTGAACATGCCCGCGGACAACGTGACCCGCGCCATCAAGAAGGGAACGGGCGAGCTCGAAGGTATGCAGTACGAGGAGCTCGTGTACGAGGGGATCGGTCCCGATGGGGCGCTCTTCGTCTGCGAGGTGGTGACGGACAATCGGAATCGAACCATCGCCGAAGTACGCAAGATCTTCGACAAGAACCACGGACAAATCGGAAGCAGCGGATCGGCCGCATGGGCATTCGAGCAAAAGGGGATCCTGCGAATCTCCAAGGAGGCCGCGACCGAAGAGCAGCTCTTCGAGGTGGCGGTAGGGGCCGGCGCCGAGGATCTCGAGCTGGTCGGCGACCAGTGGGTCGTCACCACGGCGCGGAACGACCTCGATGCAGTGCGGGATGCCGTGGACTCGGCGGGGATCGAGATGGACGAAGCGCGCCTCGAGTACGTGCCGAACACCCCCAAGATCGTCGAGGGCGACGAAGCGAGCAAGCTCATCCAGCTATATGAGGCCCTCGAAGATCACGACGACATCCAGAACGTGTTTGCGGATTTCGAGCTGAGCGAGCAGGCACTCGCGGAAATGGCCTGATGCGATGCGAGTGCTGGGCATCGACCCCGGAAGCCGGCGAACCGGATGGGGCGTGGTGCAGCTCGAAGGAACGAGATTGCGGCATCTGGCCGCGGGAACGATCTCGTTGTCGGACAAGGTGCCGCTTCCCAGCCGCCTGCGTACGATCCACCACGAGCTCCTCGGCATCATCGAGGTCCATCACCCCGACGCGATGGCGGTCGAAGAGATCTTCTTCGCCAAGTATGCGAATGCCGCTTTGAAGCTCGGGCATGCCCGCGGGGTCGCGTTGTTGGCGGCGGCGGAATCCGAGATCGGCGTCCACGAGTACGCGCCCGCCATCGTCAAGCGCACGATCGCGGGCCGAGGCGGCGCAGACAAGGGGCAGGTCGGTCGCCTGGTCAGCGTCCTCTTGGGCCTCGGGACGGCTCCGGAAGAGGACGCCGCGGATGCCCTCGCCGTGGCGATCACCCACATCCAAGCCTCGCGTTCCAGATTGCGTTGACGCACGGCGGCCCAGGCCGCAGGCATCCTGCTCAAATTGCATACATCTGTTCAGTTACCTGCTACCCTTCGGGCGGTGATTGGGAGGCTGACAGGGGCCATCGCGCAGTGGGAGGCGGACGGCTCGGTCATCGTCGACGTGGGCGGCGTCGGCTACGAGGTGTACGTGCCGATCGGGGCGGCCGGCCGGGCCGCCTTCGAGCTCGAACAGCCCGTCTCACTGTTCGTGCACACCCACGTCCGGGAAGACACCCTGACCTTGTTCGGTTTCGCCACCGCCGAAGATCGTGCCGCATTTCGGGCGCTTCTCAAGGTCGGGAGCATCGGGCCCAAGCTCGCCCTCGCGATCGTCGGCGCGTTGAGCGCTTCCGAGTTGCAGGACGCGGTCGCGAGACAGGACAAGACCGCGTTCCGAGGCATTTCGGGAGTAGGCAAGAAGACCGTCGAACGCCTTCTGGTCGAGCTGCGGGACAAGCTCGATTTCGCATCGACGGCCAAGACGGGCGTGCGGCTGCGAGCCGTGCCGCGCCAGTCGGCCACGGCGACCGACACCGTCGTTGGTGCATTGGTGCAAATGGGATACAAACGCAGCGAGGCAGAGGCCGCGGTGGGGAATGCGGCCGATGGCTCACCGGATGACGTCGAGGGGCTGCTGCGCGCTGCCCTGTCTGCATTGTCATGAAAGACATGGAAGCCAGAGCCAACGAAAACCTGAGCGTGGCCGAGCAGCCCGACGATCGCGCCTTCGATCGCAGCCTCCGTCCTGCACGGTTCGAAGACTTCGTCGGACAAGAGAACATCAAAGACAATCTCGAGGTGTTCGTCGAGGCGGCCCGAAGACGCGGGGATCCGGTCGATCACACCTTGTTCTGCGGTCCTCCCGGCCTCGGCAAGACCACACTGGCTCTGATCTTGGCCGCGGAGCGCGGGGTCACGCTGCACTCCGCATCCGGACCGGCCATCGAGCACAAAGGGCAGCTCGCGGCGCTTCTCACCAAGCTCGAGCCGAACGACGTGCTCTTCATCGACGAAATCCACCGGCTGAACGCCGTGGTGGAAGAGAATCTCTACACCGCGGTCGAGGACTTCCGCATCGACATCGTGAATGGAGACGGCCCCTACGCGCAGACCCTCCAACTGCCGCTGAGCCCGTTCACGCTGATCGGGGCGACGACCCGCACCGGTCTGCTGACCAACCCGATGCGCTCGCGGTTCGGGTACATCGCCCGGCTCGATTACTATCCGGACGATGCCCTGCGCGCGATCATCGAACGCAGCGCGCGACTTCTCGGCCTGTCGATCACGAAGGAAGCGGCCCACGAGCTCGCCCGGAGGTCCAGGGGCACCCCACGCATCGCCAATCGCCTCCTGCGCAGGTCGCGGGACTTCGCCCAAGTGCTCTCGGACGGCACGCTCGACGGCCGCACCGCTCGACAAGCCCTGGATCGGCTGGAGGTCGATACCGCGGGGCTCGATCAAATGGATCGGCGCTATCTGACGATCATCATCGATCACTACGACGGAGGCCCGGTGGGTATCGAGACGCTCGCGGCGGCGCTCAGCGAGCCGCGCGATACCCTGGAGGACGTCTACGAGCCCTACTTGCTCCAGCGCGGGTTTTTGGCGCGCACGGCGAGGGGGCGCGTCGCAACGCGTCATGCTTTCGAGCATCTCGGGAAAGAGCCGCCTGCCGGGACGCAGACCGGCCTGTTCTGAGGCCTCCTCCGCGCGCGATCGGCCTGCTACAATCGCAGCCCCGATGCGCGAGCCCGCCCCATCCATCGACGAGAATCTGCTTCGCCAGGTGGAGCGCTGGGGGCCTTTGGATGCCGAGGTCTGGGCCGCATGGCGCGACTCGCTGTCACCAGCACAGCGGGCCGATTCGATGACGCTGCAGGCGGTGTTGTCCGGGGTGGTCGCACTCGGCCGCATCGACGATGCAGGGGAGTCGCCCGGGAAGGATTTTCGGCCTCGAATTCGCGTGATTCGCAGCGCGTGCCTCTGGGCGCTCGAGCTGGCGGCCGCTCTCCCGGTCGGCGAGCAGGCGTCGCCGGAGCCGCCTCGAAGCGAAGACCGGCCCGCGGACGAGCCGGCGGAGTCGCTGCGTACGCTCGAGCGCGTCTTGACCGAGGGCGTCGTCCGAAGCGAGCGTCTGCTCGACAAGCCCTCGGCGGACTCCGCCTCTGCGCGAACCAGCCTCGCCTCCTTCTTGGAAGGGCTCTCCCAGAATCGATTCTTCCGTCCGCCCGAGCCCCTCGAGTTCTGCGATGTCGCACAGCTCGTCAGTCCCGCCCTCGTCTCATCGGAGCTGGCGCCGTGGCGGAACGAGGCAACGAAGACCATGCTTTTGATCTCGTTTCTGAGCTTGCTTCGCAGCCATCGATTCTTGGGAATCGCCGATCGCCAAATTCGGGAGCACGGCGACCTCGATCGTGCGCACGCGGTGATCGCGGGTGTGCGCCGAGAGCTTCGATCGTGGACGCGCTTCGTCTTGATCCAGGGTGTCGAAACCTTTGCCGACGAGCTCGAGGCTCGGCTGCTCGAGCTGGATGCGGATCACATGGGGCGATCGCGAAGCGAGCTCGCCTCGTCATCCCGGCAACTCCAGCGGCTTCGCGCGTCGCTCGAGCTCACCGCCGCAGACGTGCACGCCAAGGCTTGTGCGGCGCTGGCGCAACCGCTGCCTCGGCTGGGCCGTGGCGGCGCGTTGGAAGCCGAGCGTCTCCGCAGCGGCATCGTCACGGTTCGGAGGGCGCTCAAAGACGCGGCGAAGTCGCTGCACGGGCTCCGCAGCCCCGAACGAGCCACACGAAGCCACCGCCGAAGCGACGCGGTAACGAGCCGCCTTCAGCCCGAAATGTGGGCATTTCGGCTCATTTTGCGTGCTTTCATCGCCAAGGCATCCGCGGCCCCGGTCGCCGCCGACGACTGGCGCAGCTCCGAGGATTTCAGCTTCGTCGACGAGTTCGTGCGCCACTTCCGTGTCTTCGCGCCCCGACTGATCGAGGCCACCGGTTATGCGCGACGGACGCCTCTCGTCGCAGCCGTGAGCGCCCTTCGGGGGGCGGACGCGAGCGACCTGGTCGCGCTCGAGCTGGCCCGGAGCGAATGCGAGCGATTCGCGGAGCACTTGGATGCCCGGCTGGGCGAGATGCCGGAGTCACCGCTGGCACCTTTCGACAAGCGCAAAGCGGCGACGGAGTTGCGCGGCTACTTGGTGGCGGCCAAAGAACGGCGCGCCGCCGAACGCGCTTCGGCAGGTGCCTTCGGCTCGCTCGACGCGCGACCCGCACGCGCAGGCTGATCAGACGAAGAAGCCAAATGCGGCGAACGTACGTTCGATCACCCAAAACGCGGCGAGGGACCCGATCACGGTCGCCGCGATGGTGGGGCGCCGTCGCAAGCGCTCGGGAATGGCGCTTCGCACCACCGAGTAGGTCCCCCACGCGGCTGCGATGACGACGAGCTGGCCGAGCTCCAACCCCAAGTTGAAGCCGAAGAGCGCCAACGGGATCTCGTCCACGGGAAGCCCGGCATCGAAGAGCACCGAGGCAAAACCAAGCCCGTGGAGCAACCCGAGGGATCCCGGCAAGCTCCAGGGATGCCTCCACACCAATCCATGCCTGCCGGATTGGATTTCGAGGGCCAACACGACGATCGTAAGCGCGATCAACGCCTCTACGGCCATCTGGGGAACCCGAATGATTCCGAGCACGGAAAGCGCGAGCGTGAGGCTGTGGCCGAGCGTGAAGGCGGTCACCGCCGCGATCAACCGGCGATGCCATCCGAAGAGAATCAGCAAGCCCACCACGAACGTAAGGTGGTCCCACCCGGTGAGGAGATGCTCCACACCGAGCACCAGATACTCGAAAAAGGAATGGGACTCGGCCGTCTCCTCTGGCGAAGCGACGATCATCTGCGGTGTGTTGGCATCGAGGATCGAGTGCTGGACGCTCCCGTCGAGGCGACCGATTCGAACGACGACGTTCATCGTGGAATCCTCGAAGCCGTCCACCCGGATCACCGTGCCGACCATGTCTGGGCGCTCGCAACGAATCCGGCGTGTCTCCACGATCGCGGCTTCGTTCTCCCGTGTATCTCTGTGCACCGGCCCCACCGTTTCGCAGGAGTCGGGAACGCGCGGCACCAACGATTGACCGGTGGGCCGTTTCACCGGCGCTCGCCAAGTCATCGTGATGCTTCCGTCGTCACTCGCCTCGAACGAGAGCACCGAAGGCGCGAGCGGATGCGCCCGGGCGACCGCTGCCAAAGCCCAGAGCGCCACCGCGATCGTCCACGTCGCCCGTGCCCGCATCATGGTTCCCTCACCAAGTGAACCTCGTAGACGTCGCGCAACTCCGCCATGCGCTCGCGGCGAAGCGCTTGTCGGAGCTCACGCAGACGGTCGGCGCGCACCTCCGCGGCAATGACTCGTAAATCGGGAACATATGGCGGCTCTTTGGCCAAGATGCGGATGAAATGCAGCCCGTACACCGACGGAACCGGGCCCCGCCAAGAGCCGACGATCCCCTCCTCGACGACCTCGCCGAGATCCGGCCCGTACTCGTCACGGATCTTCGACACGGTCACCAGTTGCTCCATGCGCAAGCCCGGCAACGGGTCGCCCAGCCCCGTCGGGGGCGCATCGCCGAGCGCCGAAAGCTGCGCGCGCAGATCGCGGGCGTCGGCTGCCAGGGACTCGCCGCGCTTGGAGCGGCTCAGAAAGACGTGTTGCATGCGAACGCGGCCCTCCCGCTCGAACCGTTCGGGGTGCGCTTCGAGATGAGCCTTCAGCTCGTCCGTCGTGGGCATCCGATCCCGCGGAATGGAGCCGAGCGCTTCCCGCGCCCGGTACAGCAACCGCGCCCGGACGATCGGATCGTGCTCGTGCATCTTCATCTCGAGCGCCCTCACGTACAGGGTCCGGTCGTCCGCGGTGCTCTCCGGCTCGATGAACCGCATGTTCCGAACGAGGTGGTTGAAGACGATCGGGTCGGTCCGGTCCCACCCGTAGCGTCGGGCCTCGTGGAGCAAAATCGCTTCGTCGACGGCCCGTTCGATCGCGGCCGGGCTCGCGTCCGATCGCACCCGGACGGTGATTTCGGGTCCTTCGACCTCGTCGCCGGAGAGCACGGCCTTCGCCCCGAAGAAGAGGCCCCCGATCAAGAAATAGCTCAGGAGAGCGCGGAGCATCAGCGAGCAGGCTGATACCAGATGGGTGACGTCCAGGCGCGCTCTTGGATGACCGGCTCCAAGCGGGGCTGACAACATCGCGCGTCCGCCGGCGGAAGGCTTTCCGGATCGCTGCAATCGACGTCATCGCAAAACTCGACGTGGAGACCGGCGACCGGGTCACAGCAGTCGAGATCGATGGGCCGCACCGGGTCGCTGCAGTCGTAGTCTGCGTTCACGCATTGCCAGGTCGTCCAGCGACACGTCGGATTCTCGATGACGCGCGCGTAGTAGTAGGCACGCTCCTCCGGATCGAAATCGGGATCTTCCCACACCGCGCAAAGATCGGCCGCGCCCTGGCCCCGAAGCTCGCAGGTGCTGAGGTCGACGCTGGCGCCGTTGTCCGGATCGCCGGCGACGTCGTAAACCTGCACCTGATGCTCACCAGATTCGAGCCAGCCTTTGACGACCTGGATTCGTTGCAGGGGCGCGCTCATCGCGTCTTGCTTGGCCGAAACCACGAAGCGAGGCCCCGCGGATCCGGTCGGCGGTGGAAGCGTGCCTCCCATGGGCACGCCGCCAGCGTATCCGCGAGCCGCGAGATCGGCCGCGCCACAGGCGTCGCTCGGGTAGTCCCAGCCCCCAAACATGCGCACGACGATCCGCGGTCCGCTGGTGCCGAACGTCTCCTTCCGCCGAAAGGCCTCGAAGATCGCATCGCGCGCGTTCTCCTCGGCCCAGACCGCCGTGAGCCCGCCCGGGCTCAGGTACTCGATGTCTGGGAAGCCTTCCGGAGCCGGCAGGAACCGGTTGGGTTGCCCGGCGCCGCCGTGACCCTTGAAGTCGTCTTCGGCCACGAAACCCGAGGCCGAGACGTGCGTGTCGGTCGCCGCAGTGATCCCGTACTGAAAGGGATTGACGCCGAGGCTCTCCTCGAGCTTCATCCCCTCGCCGTAGGCGTAGCGTAGAAACCCTTTCGGATCGGGCTCGCCCACCTGCTCGAGATTGGTCGCTGCGAGGCTGGGAAAAGGAAGGATTTCGAAACCGCAGAGCTCGTCGGAGGTCGTCTGCCCGGGAAGGCACTCCGAAGCGCCCTTGTGCTGGTAGATCTCGATGACCGGCTCGAGGGCATTGCTGGTCTGCGCGTACTCGGGCGTGAAGGGCTCGCCATTTGCCATTTGGTTTTCGAAATAGATGCCGACCGACAGATTGGTGTTGTGGGGAATCGCCATCACGTCGCATCCGTGGTCGGCCTCCAAGCACTCTCGCTCCAGCCGTGCCCACAAGCCTTCGGGGAAGGGCTCGTCGAAGTAGCTGTAGGGCAGCGGAGTCACGTTCTGGTTTCGGAACATCACGTTGCGATGCAGGTTCTTCGATTCGGGGCCGCCGCTCCACTCGTATCCGGGAAAAGTCGTGAACCCGCAGCTCGCGCTCCGGTCGTAGGCCGCTTCCGCTTCGCTCACGACCTCGCTCCACACGTCCATTCCGGCTTCCAGGCAATACTGGTCGCCCTCACCACACAGGCGCGGATAGCGGGCGCTATCGGGTGGCGCCGCGGTCAAGCCGTTGATGGCGACGAACACGATCGCCGCATCTACCGGATCCGAGTCGAACATGTTCGCGTCCCGGTAATCGACGCATTGCTGGGAACCCCCCGCCGGAGAGTCCGGATCGTTGCAGAGACGAATGGTCGACATGAACTCCGCGTGATCGCTGACCATCACGAAATCGAGCGGCCTGTCGATCGCAGCCGTCCGGGTCGCGTTCCCGTCTTCGTCGTAGGGCTGAAGAGGAATCGTCTCGCCTCTCGCGAAGGCATACGCATCCCGCTGGGTCGTGCGTGTCCCTTGCATGTTGGCGTCGAACGAAAGCTCCGTGTGGATGTGCGTGTCGCCCCAATACACTTGCCGTAGCTCGTCGAAGTCCGCACAACGCCCAAACTCGTCGACGAAGGTCGAATCGTCATCTCCGCATCCGGTGAGCACGACGGACGACGACAGCGTCAGCGCGATGATCCAAAGGGTCCGAAGCATCGCGCAACGGTAACGGAACGGTCCGATATTGCAATGGGCTAGAGCTCGACCTCTCCGCGAAACACCAAGCGGGCGGGCCCTTGCATCAGGACCGTGTCACCAGGGGCGCCCACCGTGACCAGCAGCGTTCCGCCCGGAAGTCGGATGCTCAATTGCTCGTCCCGCTCGGCTCGGCCGGTTTCGACCGCAGCCACGGCCGCGGCGCATGCACCCGTTCCACACGCCAGCGTCCATCCGGCGCCTCGCTCCAGGACGTCCAGGCGCATGCTGGTTCCTTCGTGCTCCGACACGAACCCGACGTTGACCCCTTCGGGAAAGTGCCGATCCTGCTGAATGGCAGGCCCGATCGCGAAGCGCGCCTCGCCGACGTCGTCGAAGGTGACCGCGTGCGGATTTCCAAACGATACGCCGGTCAGATGAACCGTCTGGTCGTCTACCGCCAGCGCGTGGTCGAGCCAGGGGGCGTCCGCGTTCAAAGGAAGGTCGGAGGGGACCAGCGAGGGAGGCGCCATCCGCACCGCGACCGACTCGGCGTGAGGTCGATTGATCACCATGCACGAATGTGGGCCGGCAAGCGTGTCGATCGTCACGTCTAGCATCGACTCGCCTGCTCGCCGCGCGAGGTGCAGCGCTGCACATCGAATGCCGTTGCCGCACATCTCGGGCACGGAGCCGTCGGAATTGATCACACCCATCGAGGGATGCTCGACGTCGAGCAAGAGCACACCATCGGCCCCGACGCCGCGGTGCCGGTCGCACAAGGCGATCGCGCGGTCGGTCGTGAGCGCACGACCTCCGAGCGACTGAGTCTCGAACAACACGAAGTCGTTTCCGAGACCTTCGTACTTGAAAAACGGTACCAGCACAGGCCCGTTTTAGAGCCTCCCCGAGCCCGCAGCAATCACCGTGAAGCCCGGGTCCACCGAACACGGCGGAGAAGCGATCGCGACACCCGTGCTCGCGAGCGGAGCGCTCGCAGGTCCGCCGGGGGTTTTGAAAACACCACACGGGCATTGCGCGGAACGGCACGGCTTGCAGATGTGGCCCGAGAAAGCTGCGGGTCGGAGGGCCACGCAAGCCGTGCCTCGGGCGGCGTGCCCAATCGGAGCGGGTTGCCTTGCATGCCGATTGGCACTTC
>CAZBWQ010000015.1:0-16830 GCA_964495565.1 uncultured Sandaracinaceae bacterium
CCGTGCCGTTCCGCGCAATGCCCGTGTGGTGTTTTCAAAACCCCCGGCGGACCTGGGAGCGCTCCGCTCGCGAGCACGGGTGTCGCGATCGCTTCTCCGGCGTGTTCGGTGGACCCGCGCTGTTCCGCGCAATGGCCCTTGTGGCGACTTCAAGAGCCCGAGTGGACGGTCGTTTGTTCGATGGCCCAGTCGAGGTAGCTCTTGCTCACGCGGTCCGCGTGAAGCGCGATGATCTCCGGAACCTCGTACGGATGGTTTTCTCGGAGCCACGCCGCGAGCGCGTCGAAGCGCGCCGGGGTGGTCTTGATCAGCAGTTGAATCTCTTTGTCTGCTTCGATTTTCCCCTGCCACCGGTAGAACGAGCGCACTCCCGCAATGGCGTTCACGCAGGCGGCCAGCCGTTGCTCGACCAGCCCTCGCCCGAGCTTCTCGACCGTGGCCTCGTCCGGGACGGTGCAAAGCACGACCAGAAGCTCTTGCGGCGTGCTCATGGTTCTCGGCTCCTCAAAGCGGGTGCACCGTGACGTCGAGATTGCGGCCCACGATGGCCACGTGGCGCTCTGGAACGCGTTGATACCCGGCGGGCGCTTCGTCGACGCCGCTCACGAGAAGAACGTAACGCAGAGGCGTGCTGCCCGTTGGCGGTGGCGCGTAATCCTCGGGCGGATCGTGCAACCCCTGCCGCTCGACGTACACCATGGGCGCTCCATGCGAGAGCGCGTACATCGATCGCCCGTTCGACAAGATGAAGCTCAACGTGCTTTGGGTGCTGCCCACTTCGGCAGCCAGTCGCTCGACGAGCGTCACGGCAGCGCTGATCGCGGTGAGTGCCTGCGTCTCCTGGACGTCGGGATTGTCGAGCTGTCCCGCATCGTGGAGCAGCGCCAGCAACGTATGGAAGAGATACTCGCTGTCCGTCTGCCCGCGAATGTTCCGCAGCAAGAAGTCGGGCATCATCTCTGCGAGATTGGCGCGGATCTCGTCGAAGCGGCCGATGGTTCCTTGGTGTGCGAAGAGCCAGCTCCGCATGCGGAACGGGTGCGCGTTTTCGGCACGAAAATCCCCGACCGTGGGTTGCCGCAGGTGCAACACGGCGCAGTCGGACCGCACGTCGCCTGCAATCTGCTGCCAGTCGATCCGTGCGCCTGCGCCATTGGGGCGCTTTTTGTGAAGCACTTCGTCGCCATGATAGAAGCCGACGCCCCAGCCGCTCGCATCGGTGGAGGAAGCAGGATCGAGGTGCAGCACACCGCGTTCCTGATGGAATGCGTCTCGCATTCGATCGGCCCGGTTGGCCATGTACCCGATGAGCCTACTCATTTTGCCAACTAGCGAGTGAAGGTTGCGTGGAGCAGAAAATCATCGAATCCCTATGAAACCGTACCACGCGCACCGATCTGCATCAACGAACCGACCGGCCACAAACTAGGCCGGACGAAAGGATCTGTGGTAGCGAGTAGTATGTCTGACGCCTTCGACGGTGCGTTGGATGACTACATTCAACATCTGCGCGTCGAGAGGGGGCTCTCACCGCATACGGTGGACGCGTACGCTTCCGATCTCGTGCGATTCGCCGAATGGTTGCGCGATGCTCGCGTGTCGCTCGACCAAGTCGACGAAGCGTCGGTGGCCGGTCATTTGGTCGCGATGTCGCAGCGCGGCGCGAGCGCGCGAACGCAGGCGCGTGCGTTGAGCTCGATTCGAGGCTTCTTTCGCTTTCTCGTCCAGGACAAGCGCCATCGAGTCGATCCGACCGAGCTGCTCGAGGGGCCGCGTCTGTTGCGCAAGCTGCCGAACGTGCTCACGCGGGACGAGGTGCTCCGGCTGTTGGCGGCCCCGGCCGGAAGCAAGCCCAACCGGATCCGGGATCGCGCCATGCTCCAGACCATGTACGCCGCAGGGCTTCGAGTGAGTGAGTTGGTCGGTCTCGATCTGGGAGACGTGAGCCTCGACGACGGCTTCGTCGTGGTGCTCGGAAAAGGCAACAAGCGCCGCATCGTTCCGATCGGAGCCCCCGCTCGCGCTGCCATGAGCGAGTACCTCACCGGCGTCCGTCCGCGGTGGGCGCGACCTGCCAGCCGCGCGTGCTTCGTCACCGCCCGCGGCACGGCGATGACGCGACAAGCCTTCTGGCGAATCGTGAAAAAGTACGCGCAGGCCGCAGGCATCACCAAGCCGATCTCGCCGCACAAGCTCCGACACTCGTTTGCCACCCACCTTCTCGCCGGCGGCGCCGACCTCCGCTCCGTCCAGACGATGCTGGGCCACGCCGACCTCGCCACGACTCAGATCTACACCCACGTGACCGGGGAGCACCTGCGCGAGATGCACGAGCGGTTTCACCCTCGGGGGTAAAGCGTGCAGGCAGCCGGGAAGCCCTGCGCCGCCGCCCAAATCCGCTCCGATTTTCGGCGTCGACGAGCCGAATCTCCATGCGGGCGCCCGCACCGAGTCGTGCTATAGGCCCGCAGCCAACGCAGGAGGCAAGCGCCCGTGAACATCCACGAATACCAGGCAAAAGAGCTCTATCGCAAGCACGGCATCCCGGTCCCCAAGGGCATTGCTTGCATGTCCGTCGAGGAAGCGACGGCGGCCGCGAAGAAGCTGATCGACGAAACCGGCAACGAAGTCGTGGTGGTCAAAGCCCAGATCCACGCCGGAGGCCGTGGCAAAGCCGGGGGGGTCAAGGTGGTCAAGGGGGTCGAGGCGGCCACGAAGGCGGCCGAGGAGATCTTGGGCAAGACCCTCGTCACCCACCAGACCGGTCCGGAGGGCAAGGTCGTTCAGCGGCTCTTGGTCGAGCAAGGCCTCGCCATCAAGAGCGAGCTCTATCTCGCGCTGGTGGTCGATCGTGAAAGTCGGCGCATCGCGATCATGTCTTCCACCGAGGGCGGCATGGACATCGAAGAGGTCGCAGCCAAGACACCCGACAAGATCCACACCGTCACCATCGATCCGGCCGTGGGGCTACAGCCATATCAGACTCGCCAACTCGCATTCGCGCTCGGCCTCACGAAACAAGAGCAAAAGCATTTCATCCAGCTCCTCACTCGGCTCGCACGGCTCTTCGAAGAAGAGGATTGCTCGATCGCGGAGATCAATCCGCTCATCCTCACCGAAGACGAGCAGGTCGTCGCGCTCGACGCCAAGGTCAACTTCGACTCGAACGCAGAGTTTCGGCACCGCGATCTGTGGAGCTCGCTACGCGACCTGTCCGAGGAAGCACCGACCGAAACCGAAGCCAAGGAAGCCGATCTCTCGTTCATCCAGCTCGATGGCAACATCGGGTGCTTGGTCAACGGCGCTGGGCTCGCGATGGCCACGATGGACACGATCAAGCACTATGGAGGCGAGCCCGCGAACTTCCTCGATGTGGGCGGCGGCGCCAGTCAGGAAGCCGTCACGAAGGCTTTCCGAATCATCCTGCAATCGAAAGCCGTCGAAGGAATCTTCGTCAACATCTTCGGGGGAATCATGCGTTGCGACACCATTGCCAAAGGCGTGGTGGCCGCGACGAAGGAGCTCGGCTTGCAAGTTCCTCTCGTAGTCCGGCTCGAGGGAACCAAGGTCGAAGAGGGACGAAAGATTCTCGAAGAATCGGGTCTGGCAATCACACCGGCGGCCACGATGGCCGAGGGCGCGCAGAAGATCGTCGAGTTGGCAAAGGGATGAAGACATGTCGATTCTCGTAGACAAGAACACCAGATTGGTCGTGCAAGGCATCACCGGAAGCGTGGGGCAGTTCCACACGGAGCAGATGCTCGAGTACGGCACCAACGTCGTCGCCGGCTGCACGCCGGGCAAGGGCGGCCAATCGTTCAAGGACGTTCCGGTTTTCAACACGATGCGCGAGGTGGTGCGAGAGACTGGCGCCAATGCCTCCTGCATCTTCGTGCCCCCGCCGTTCGCGGCGGATGCGATCCTCGAAGCCGTCGACGCCGAAGTGCCACTGGTCGTCTGCATCACCGAAGGCATACCCGTGATGGACATGATCGAGGTCCGCCGCGTGTTGGACTCGCAGAGCAAGACACGGCTCGTGGGACCGAACTGCCCCGGCGTCATCACACCCGATCAGTGCAAGATCGGCATCATGCCCGGTCACGTTCACATGCCCGGCCGGATCGGCGTCGTTTCGCGGAGCGGGACGTTGACCTACGAAGCGGTCGGACAGCTCACGGCGCTCGGCATCGGGCAGAGCACCGCGGTGGGAATCGGCGGCGATCCGATCAACGGCACCGACTTCGTGGACGTGCTCGAGCTCTTCAACGACGATCCCGACACCGACGGGGTCATCCTGATCGGCGAAATCGGAGGCAATGCCGAAGAGCAGGCCGCGGCGTGGATCAAGAAGAACTTCAAAAAACCGGTGGCTGGGTTCATCGCCGGACGAACCGCACCACCAGGCAAGCGCATGGGTCACGCCGGGGCTATCATCAGTGGTGGCAAGGGCACGGCCGATGCCAAAATCGCAGCCTTGGAGGACGCGGGCGTGAAGGTGGCGCCCACGCCGTCCGACATGGGCTCCACACTGCAGAGCCTTCTCTAGGATAGGAGGGAACGATGTCGAAGAAACCGATGCGTGTCGCGGTCACGGGCGCCGCAGGCCAGATTGGCTACAGCCTTCTCTTTCGAATCGCCGCTGGCGAGATGCTGGGCAAGGACCAGCCGGTGATCCTGCAGTTGGTGGACATTCCTCCTGCGATGAAGGCCGTCGATGGCGTCATGATGGAGCTCGAGGACTGTGCGTTTCCATCGTTGGCCGGCATGGAATCGTCCGACGATCCGGCGGTCGGCTTCAAAGATGCCGACGTCGCGCTGTTGGTCGGTGCGCGGCCGCGCGGCAAAGGGATGCTCCGAAAGGACTTGCTCGAGGCCAACGGCGCAATTTTCACGGGCCAGGGCAAGGCGCTCAGCAACGTCGCCAGCCGTGACGTCAAAGTCTTGGTCGTCGGCAATCCGGCCAACACCAACTGCTACATCGCGATGAAGAATGCGCCCGACCTCGACCCTTCTTGTTTCACGGCGATGGTGCGTCTCGATCAGAATCGCGCCATCTCGCAGGTTGCGAGCAAGACGGGACGACCGGTGACCGACATCAAGAAGGTCACGATTTGGGGCAACCACTCCGCCACCCAGTACCCCGACCTCTTCAACGCGCGAATCGACGACAAGAGCGTGGCTGCGCTGATCGACGATCAAGCGTGGATCGAAAACCAGTTCATTCCGACGGTCCAAGAGCGCGGCAAAGCGATCATCGAGGCGCGCGGGCTCTCGAGCGCGGCATCGGCTGCAAATGCAGCGATCGACCACGTTCGAGAGTGGTGCCTCGGAACGCCGAGCGGCGATTGGGCTTCCATGGCCGTTCCGTCGGACGGTAGCTACGGAGTGCCCGAGGGGATCATCTACGGCTTCCCGTGCACTTGCAGCGATGGCAAATGGTCGATCGTCCAAGGACTCGAAATCAACGAGTTCAGCCGCGCAAAGATGGACGCCACGGCGGCCGAGCTTCAGGAAGAAGCTGCGGCGGTCGCCCATCTGGTCTAGTCTTCGAGCGAACCCGAGGGGTGGGCTCGAATGCGAAAACCCAGGCTAGTCGAGGAGCACGAAGCCGCTGGCAAGCGCATCGTGGTCGAGGGTCATCACATCTTCGTACGCGAGGAGGGTGACGGAGAGCCCGTCTTGCTGTTGCACGGTGTTCCGTCCAGCTCGTTCCTGTACCGGAAGATGTTGCCCGAGATCGCGGAACATGGCTTGCGTGCGGTCAGCTTCGATTTTCCCGGCATGGGCTTGAGCGACAAGCCCAAGGACATCGACTACGACTGGCATGCGCTCGCACGGTGGGTCGGTTGGGTCGTCGATGCCCTGGAGCTCCCTCCGGTGCACCTCGTTCTTCACGACATCGCAGGGCCCATCGGTGCGGAATGGGCCATTCAGAATCCCGTCAAGGTTCGCTCGATCACGGTGACCAACACCTTGATGGACGTGGCTGATTTCACGCCACCGTTTCCGATGTGGACGTTTCGGGTTCCCGTGCTTCGGCACGCCGTCTTTTCCACGATGAGCACGCGGGTGATGTTGCCGATCTTTCGGCA
Organism: uncultured Sandaracinaceae bacterium; assembly: GCA_964495565.1. Lineage (GTDB taxonomy): Bacteria > Myxococcota_A > Polyangia > Polyangiales > Houyiibacteriaceae > SG8-38. The sequence continues at coordinate 6,093 of CAZBWQ010000015.1, forward strand.
CAGCGGCGTCAAGAACCCGGACGCGGTCGACGAAGACGTCGTCGACAGCTACATCTATTTGCTCAAGAACAACGGAGGCCATCACAGCTTCCTCGAGATCATGGCGGGCTTCGACCTGACCGAGCCGCATCGCGACTACCTTCGCGACGGTCTTCTCGCAATCGACAAGCCGATGCAGTTGGTCTGGGGTGAGCAGGAGATCGCCATCCCCGAGGCGCAGCTCGAGTACATTCGGCAAGCCTTTTCCCTTCGCGCAGAGCACATGGTGGACGCCCGGCACTTCCTTCAAGAAGAGCTCCCCGCGGTGATCGCGGCGCACATCGCCTCGTTCGTGAAGCAGATTGCCGAGCAGCCAAAACGCGCTACAAACGCGCCGGACTGACTCGAAATTCGAACGAACGAGGAGCCAACATGGCTGTCGAACGCACTCTCAGCATCATCAAGCCCGACGCGGTCGAGCAAAACAACATCGGGAACATCCTGGCGATGATTCAGGATGCAGGCCTCGAGATCTTGGGCATGCGCATGCTCCATCTCACTCGTCCTCAGGCCGAGGGCTTCTACGCCGTCCACGAGGAGCGCCCGTTTTTCGGCGAGCTCATCGAGTTCATGACGCGCGGGCCCGTGGTCGTCAGCGCGCTTCAAGGAGACGACGCAGTTGCGCGCTACCGCAAGCTGATGGGCGCAACCAACCCCGCCGAAGCCGCCGACGGAACGATTCGAAAGCTCTACGGCACCGACGTGGGTGAAAACGCGTGCCACGGATCGGACAGTGTCGAAAACGGCCAGATCGAGGTCGCCTACTTCTTCCCCGAGTACCTGCTCAAGTAGACGATGGGCGAATCGAGCGAAAACCAGCTTCGTCCTCTGATCGAGCAAGCATTCGAAGATCGCTCCAAGCTCGACCAGGTCGAATACCGAGACGCCGTCGAAGAAACCATCGCGCTTCTCGATCGCGGGCGGGTTCGCGTGGCCACCCGCGGCGAGGACGGAGAATGGACCGTGCATGCTTGGACCAAGCAGGCCATCCTCCTCTACTTCGGGATTCGCGGCATGGAGCGGGTCGAGGTCGGCGCATACGAGTACCACGACAAGATCCCCCTCAAGAAGAATCTCGATTCGCAGGGCGTGCGCGTCGTGCCGCCTGGCACGGTCCGTTACGGTGCCCACATGGAGCCGGGAAGCATCTTGATGCCTGGATACGTCAACATCGGTGCGTACGTCGGCGCGGGATCGATGGTCGATACCTGGGCGACGGTCGGATCCTGCGCGCAGGTCGGCAAGGGCGTGCATCTGTCCGGCGGAGTGGGGCTCGGAGGCGTGCTCGAGCCGCCGGGTGCGAAACCCGTGATCATCGAAGACGGGGCTTTCATCGGCTCCCGCGCGATCGTCGTCGAGGGGTCACGCATCGGGGAGGAGGCCGTCCTCGGGGCGAACGTGGTCATCACCGCCAGCACGAAGATCATCGACGTCACCGGGCCCGAGCCGGTCGAGATGCAGGGCTACGTGCCTCCTCGATCGGTCGTCATTCCGGGCACTCGCCCGAAGAAGTTCCCCGCGGGGGAATATCACGTGCCGGTCGCGCTCATCATCGGGACGCGCAAAGAGAGCACCGACAAGAAGGTGTCTCTGAACGAAGCCCTGCGAGACTTCGGCGTCTCCGTGTAGCCTCGCGCCCGTCGGCTCTCAGTAGCCTCCGCCCCGCTGGAATCGTTTCCAAGCCGCGCATGGGCTGCCGTACCGCCGATCGATGTATTGCAAACCCCATGCGATTTGCGGCCACGGGTTGCGGCGGTGATCGACCCCGTAGACCTTTCCCCAATCGGCCATCTTGTGACAGGGGTAGGACTGCGGGATGCCGCACGCACCGGTTCGCTTGTTTCGCGCGAGGTGATTCCAGCGGCTTTCCGCCTGCCACAGCCGGTCGAGGCATTCGAGCTGCGTAGGTCGGTCCCACTTCGAATACTCGGCTCGGATCAACTGCCGCGCGATTTGCTTGTTCTGTGCGGCGTCGTTGTGGACGGCTTCGTGGACCGGATTGGCGGTGGGCGTATTCCGCGCACACGCGTAACCCACGAGAGCCAACACGAGGAGTCCCACCCACCGCTGCATCGTCCGAACCAGCGTACCAGCCGCCGGGAGACAATCAACCCTAAGGATTAAAAGTCACGCGTCGAGCGGAGGGTTATCGCGCGCCCATTGGTAGGCCATGTACGACGACACCAGGTGGCACACCCATCCGAGGAAGCCGCCGCTTCCGATCCAAAGACCGGGAGTGACGATCAACCAGATGATGCCACGCAGGAATTTCCCGTTGTAAAACTGCCCCAAGCCGGGGACGAGAAACGACAATACCGCCGCGGTGCCAGGCCGGTCCATGAAGCCAAGGTGCATCGGCTCGGACGCTTGTCAACGGCAGGATTGCGCAGGGGCGGGAGTTCTGCCAGGGAAGGGGGCTGTGAAGCTCGCGTCCGAACCGTTGATCGCCCCCTCCCATCCAGTCGCGCGTTTGCCCGAGGAGTGGGAGGCGCTCGCGCGCTCCTGGGGAGAGCCCGCCTACCGGGGAAGGCAGATCTTCGACTGGATCCACCGGCGTGGGGTGCTCGAGCCGGAGCAGATGACCAATCTCCCCAAGACGATCCGGCAGCGTCTCGTCGACGAGGGTTTGCAGTGGCCGGTCGAGCTCGTGTCGGCCCACGAGTCGGCGGATCGAACGACGAAGCTCTTGCTCCGGCTCGCCGATGGGGAACGCGTCGAGACGGTGCTGATTCCCCAAGTCGACGATTCGGGCGTCGTCACCCAGTGCATTTCGAGCCAGGTGGGCTGTGCGATGGGATGCGTCTTTTGCGCCTCGGGCGTCGCGGGGCTCAAGCGGCAGATGAGCGACGCCGAGATCGTCGCCCAAGTGCTGCTCGGACGGCGGTTGCTTTCCGCCGAGCAACGCATTCGGAACGTGGTCTTCATGGGCATGGGCGAGCCCCTGCACAACTACGAAGCCGTGGCCCGAGCGCTCGTCCTGTTGACGCACCCGGATGGCATGGACCTCTCCAAGCGTCGTGTGACGGTTTCGACCAGCGGCTTGGTGCGCCAGATCGATCGTCTCGGCAAAGACTTCGGGGGGCAAGTGCAGCTCGCGGTGTCGCTGCACGCGGTCCGGGATGCCGACCGGAGCAAGATCATGCCGATCAATCGCAAGCATGGTCTGCAGGAGCTCGCCGCCTCGCTTCGGCGTTACCCACTTTCGAAGCGTCAGCGAATCACGATCGAATACACCCTGATCGAGGGCGTGAACGATTCCCCCCGAGATGCCGCGGACATGGTGGCGCTGCTTCGCGGCATTCCGGTCAAGATCAATCTGATTCCGATGAACCCGATCTCGGCTTCCGATCTACGCGCGCCCAATGCGGGCCGGGTCCTTCGCTTTCAAGATGAGCTCACGCAACGTGGTCTTTCGGTCTTCATCCGAAAGACGCGAGGAGACGACGTCGCCGCGGCGTGCGGGCAGCTCGCGTTTCACGGGGAGTCTCGCCGAAAAGCGGTTCGCGCACCGACGAGCTGAGCCGAGCGCAACCCACCCCGGGGCTCAGAGGCTGCCTCGCGCCTGCAAGGCTTTGACGATCTGCGGAAGCTCTTTGTCGACGTCGTCGGGTGTCTTGATCGGCTGAAAACGCGCATCGGGGCCGTGCCGCTCGACGCGGAGAAACGTCGAACCGAGGAAGGCGGTCAGCTCACCGACCAGACGTTCAAACTGAATGGCTGGACGCCCGTCCACGGTTTTCTTCACGGCAAACCAGGTCAACGGAAAGTCGTCGTCGATCGCCGCGGCATCGAGAACGAACGTGTTGGTGTTGAAGACCGGAATCCGCTCTTGATCGAAGTCCTCCGGGAAACGGAACTCCTCGACGATTTGCGGTTTGCCGTCGACGCGCGCAGGCGCGCCTCCCTTGTCGCCGGGTTCCTTGGGCGCCATCTCTGCCGTGAGCGCCGCGGCCGCCTCGAGGTGCGCACCGATGACCGCCGGGTCGAGCGTCGCCGTGAGGTTGTCGACGTTGGACATCATCAGCGCTTGCCCGCCCTGCTCGCGGAATCGCGCGAGGATTCCCGAGCGCCGAAGCGCGAAGGTGAGATCGCCGTGCCCGGGTGCGTGCGGTGAAAGCGCTCCCGAGTCTTCTCGAAAAAGCTCTCCTTCGGGGGTGAGCCGCAACGAGATGAACTGAGGAAAGGTCGTGATGGGGCACTGCGCGGTGCTCAGGGAGTCGGCCATCTCTCGAATCGCATCGTCCGTCGCGAAGCTCGTCATGAGATACACCGGGATCGTGGCGCCGGCTCGCTCCGCGACGGCCGCGATGTCCTTCAGCTTGAGCTGCAGAAAGGACTGCCCCTCGAAAACCTCGACCGCTGCCTTGACCACGCCTCCGAAACGCGTCGCCATGCCCCCCGCCAAGATGACGGCGCCCACGGCGCCACGACGCATCGCCTCTCGTCCGCGCTCGGCGAGCGCTTCCCGAACCTCGCCGCCCAACGGGGGAAGGGCGCGAAGATCGCCTTCGTTTGGCGGCTCGACCCGTCCTCGGATGCGGTTTTGCGAGGCTCCGACCTCGCCGTCGATCAGGCGCTGCCTCAACGAATCGAAGGGAATGTCCTCGAAGCCATAGCGTTGAAGAAGCTGGGCCGTGGCTGCGTCTATCTCTCGTGAAGTCATTCGAATCGACGAAAACCAAGCACTTTCCGGGCTTCCTGTCGAGCGGGCTGCGCTCGCTCCATGCTCGGGGGGTGACGGAACGCCGTCTTGGACGTACAGATCAAGGAGGAACGATGCGCCCGCTCTCACATCTGGCCGCTGCCCTGATCCCGATGCTCGTCGCGACGGCTCCGGTGGCCCGGGCGACTGCCGATTACGGCGGGCTCGATGGCTACGGCACGCCGTCGAATGTCGACACCTCGCCCGACGGATACGCTCGACAGGACGAGCCGGCGGATCCCGCCGATTTCACGAACTACGTGATCATCGAAGCCGACGACGGCTCCACCGAGCAGATCGAGGGCGAAACGGTCATCGTCGTCCAGGAGCCCGCGCCGCTCGCGGCAACCGCGGAAGCGCCGCCGGCTCCAAAGACCGTCGTGGTGGAGCCGCGCGTGGTCTCGTGCCCGGGTGGCATCTGGGTCGACGGGTACTGGGCCTATGAAGGAGGGCGTTACATTTGGGTCGACGGCCACTGCGTCGTCGAGCGCGTCAACTACGTGTTCGTCCCTCCCCGCTGGGACTTCTACGCGAACGTATGGTGGTTCGTTCCAGGCTACTTCCGGCCGTGCGCGGCCTTCGTGACCTTCGGCTACTTCCGGCCGTGGGTTTGGTTCCCTCCTCACTTCGCTCCCTTCTACACCACCCGCCATCCGGTGCCGGTGCACCGCGGCGTGCCCGTCCGGCACACGGCGGCTCGTCCCGCCCCCGTCGGGCGCATTCCCACGGCCACGCGTCCCACTCGAGTCGTGCCGCGATCGCCTGCCGCGCGCGGGTCTCGATCGATTCCATCGCGCCGCGTCGACGTGCCCACCCGGACCGACACGGTGCGGCGCGTCGATCAGACCCCAGGCCGAACCGCGGTGGTCCGCCGCGTCGACGACGCCCCGACGCGCACCGGGGGCATGCGGGGTCTCCCGGAGTCTCCGTTGCGCACCGGCGCCGTGCGCCGCGTCGACACGAGCCCTGTCCGAACCGGCACGGTCGCGCGCGCGCCGAGCGGCTCACCGGCAGCTCGATCCGGCACGGTCCGTCGTCCTCCGAGCTCCGTCTCCCGAACCTCGCCGGTCGCACGGGGCGCCGTCACGAGCCCTCCGGCAGCGCGGCCGTCCGTCACGAGAAGCGTGCCCAGGGTGAGCCCGGGCGGTGGCACTCCGAGCAGGCCCGCTCCCGGTGCGACCGGCCGCGCCAGCACCGTGCCGCGGGCGGCGCCTTCTGCGTCTTCCGGCTCGCGCGGTCGCGGCTGGACGAGCCCTCGGTCGAGCCCGAGCCGCACCAACAGCGTGAGTCGCGGCCGTTCCTCTTTTCCCTCTCGGACCAGCGGGTTTGGACGCTCGGGGATCGGGTCGTCCGGGCCTAGCTTCGGTCGCGGAGGCTTCAGCCGGCCTGCCGGGGGTGGTGCTCGGAGCGTGCCAACCGCCCGAGGTCGTTGAGCTATCGCCCGCCGCGGACGCTTTGCTCTAGCGAACCGGCGGTGCAACGCTAGAGATTGGGGAGTAGTATTCAGCCTTCCCAAGCTTCCGTGCGCCGTCGTTATCGAGAGCCTGTCTTCATTGCCTTCGCGATCGCGTTGATCGCGTCGTTGTCGGTGCATTTGCCCGTCTACGAGGTGCTCGGCGATCTGGCCGACCGCCTTCGGCTGGAGGCGGAGGAAGCGAAGAAGAATCGACGGTACGATCCGGTCGAGGTCGACTTCGAGGTCGCAGAGGGGTCCAAGTCGGAGCGCGCGCGCAAGAAGCAGGCCGAGCGTCCGAAGGCGCGAGAGCGCAAGCAGCAGGAGAAGGTCGCGCGCGCCGTTCCGGTGCCCGCACAGGAGAGTGAGCCGACCCAGCGAAAGGCCCAGCAGCCTCCGGTCGAGGCTCCTCAGGCCGTCCAGCAGCGCAGCGCCGACCCCGACGTGGAAGCTCCCGAGAATCCGCGTTTCATCGCCGAGGAGAACAGTCGGGTCGAGGAAGAAACCGTTGCGCGCATTCGCAACATGGTACGGGACGACCCGACGCCCTCGCCCGGGCGTCAACAGAAGCGCTCGGACACGCTGGAAGAACAGGGCAACTCCGACGAACAGAAGGTCGCCGAGGTCCGGGACAAAGCGGGGAGCGACGCACGAAAAGTCACCGAGGACGAGGCCAAGCGCCAGCGTCCGGACAAAGCGATCAAGGCGGATCCGATCAAGGCCGAACGCGTCGCGAGCCAAGCGCCCGATGGCAAGCGTGCCGACACGTCGGGTGACCGCGCCAGTGAGCAAGCCGCCGATACGATCACCATCACCGATCCGGCTGGCACGTTCAGCATCCGCCGCCCGAGCAGCGCGAGCCAGGGTGGAGGTCAACGCGCCGCGGGCCGCGGGCCTGGACGGGAGCTCGCCTGGTCGCAATTCGAGGCGGCGGTCGGCTCCGAGGAGCTCGAGCAGGACCGACGCGCCTATCTGGCCGAGCAAAAATCGTCGCAGCGCGGCATCTCGCGCGAGAAGACTTGGAACGAGTTCCGTGGCGCGATCGAGAATTACGTTCCGGGCGTCAAGCCAGGACAGGAGACGGCGCTCAATGCAGCCGCCTCGCCATTTGCGACGTACCTCGCTGCGGTGCATCGACGAATCCATCGCGAGTTCGCCGATCGCTTCTTGCGTAGCCTTCCGATTGGAGGGAGCCCTTATCAAGACGCCACGCTCATGACGAAGCTCGAGATCGTGCTCAACCGGGACGGCTCGGTGCACCGAGTCGGTGTGGTGCATTCGAGCGGTCTCCTGCCGTTCGATTTCGGAGCCTTCAACTCCGTGCTGCGAGCGCAGCCTTATCCACCGGCTCCCTCGTCGATTCTGAGCGGGGACGGGCGCGTCTACTTCCACTGGGGCTTTTATCGGAACCAGCGTCAGTGCGGCACGTTCAATGCCGAGCCCTACATCATTCCCAATCCGCGCGGCACTCCCGGGCGCCGCGATGGTCTGACCGACGAGCCCGATTGGGACACGGTGGTGCCGGCCGATGCCAAGCCGACGTGGATTCCGGGGAGCGGCTCGTCGGACGACCAAGACGAGCCCGAGCGGCCTCCCCCGAAGTCTCCGCCGGCGCAGCCCAAGGAGCAGGAGGAGGAGGCGCCCGAAGCAAGGCCCGCCCCTCCGGGCTCCGGCCTCGGATGAGCGAGGGCCAAACGCTCACGAGCCGCATCAAGGCGGCAGCCCTGGATGCGGGCTTCGTTCGGTGCGGCGTGGCCGTGGCCGATGCGCTCGATCCCGAGTCGGCCCATCTCGACGCCTGGCTCGACGAGGGGCGTCACGGACAGATGAGTTGGATGGCTCGGACCGCTTCCGTCCGAAAAGATCCGCGTCATCCCGGCATGCTGGCCGGGGCACGCAGCGTCGTCGTGTTGGCCGCGCCGTACCCGAGGCGTGAAGCGGCTCCGACCCTTCCGCCGGCCCGCATCGCGAAGTACGCGCTCGGCCGCGATTACCACAACGTGCTGACGAAGAAGGCCCGCCGGGTCGCTCGGCTGCTTCAGGATGCGGGCCACATCGCGCGGATCGCGGTCGATTCGAAGCCCGTCTTCGAGCGCGCCTGGGCCGAGCGCGCGGGCGTGGGCTTCGTCGGCAAGAACTGCTGCCTCATCGTGCCGGGCATCGGCTCCCACGTCTTTTTGGCCTGTCTCGTGACCACCGCTTCACTCGCTCCCGATCGGCCCATTGAGCGCCGTTGTGGCAGTTGCACGGCGTGCCTCGACGCCTGTCCGACGCGCGCGTTCGTCGGTCCGCGTGAGCTCGACGCGCGCAGGTGCATCTCCTATCTGACGATCGAGCATCGGGGGCCGGTTCCTCCCGAGCACCGCCGAGCGTTGGGTCCGTGGTTGTTCGGCTGCGACGTGTGCCAGGACGTGTGTCCCTACAACCAGTCGGCTGGGCTCGCGGAAGGAACGATCGATGATTTCGAGCCGGATCGCAGATGGTCGGAGGTCGAGGTCGAAGCCTTCTTGTCGATGAGCGACGAAACCTTTCGCACGTGGGCTCGAGGATCGGCCGTCAAGCGAGCGACTCACGAAGGTTTGGCTCGCAACGCCGCGATGGTATTGGCAAATCGCGGAGACGAGAGGCATCTGCCGGTCTTGGGTCAGACCGCCGCGTCGCACGACTCGGAGGTCGTCCGGGAGGCCGCCGCGTGGGCTCAACGCGAGCTCAGGCGTCGCTTGGACGATGAAGGATAGACCAAAGAGCTTCGAGTAGCGGCGTCAGGCCCTCTCCGGTGGCCGAGCTGATGGCGAATACCTCCAGACCCCGTGGCGCCAACGCCTCGCGGACTCGTTCATAGGCCTCACGCGCATCGGGCAGGTCGCACTTGCTGACGGCGACGAGCATGGGTCGATCGAGAAGGGCTGCGTCGAACTTCTCGAGCTCGCCCATCAGCGTGTCGAAGTCTTCGACCGGATCCCGATCTGGATCCGGGTCGACGCTCACCATGTGCAGCAAGACCTGGGTGCGCTCGACGTGCTTGAGGAACCGCAGACCGAGGCCCGCGCCTTCCGCCGCGCCTTCGATGATTCCGGGGATGTCGGCGATGACGAACGTTCGATCGACGCCCAAGGACACCACGCCGAGATTGGGGACCAGCGTGGTGAAGGGGTAGTCCGCCACTTTCGGCCGAGCCCGTGACACCGTGGCGATGAAGGTGCTCTTTCCGACGTTTGGAAAGCCGACGATGCCGACGTCGGCCAGAAGCTTCAGGACCAAGCGAATCGTCTTGCGCTCGCCCGCTCGGCCCGGCTCGGCTCGGCGGGGTGCGCGGTCGTAGGGGGTGGCGAACTTCATGTTGCCGCGTCCGCCTCCACCGCCGCGCGCCACGACGAGCTCGGCGCCATGCTCGTGCAGATCGGCGATCAGCGTGTCGGTCTCGTCGTCATAGACCTGCGTGCCCACCGGCACCTCGATCCGCACGTCCGCACCGGCCTTGCCGTACTGGTCCTTGCCGCGTCCGTCCTCTCCGCGCTCGGCCCGCACGACCTTTCGGTATCGAAGGTCGAAGAGCGTGGAGAACCGGTCGTGGGCGACCAAGATCACGTCGCCGCCTTTTCCTCCATCCCCGCCCGACGGGCCGCCCAACGGCACGTACTTCTCCCGGCGAAACGCGACACAGCCGTTTCCGCCGTCTCCGCCCGCCACCTCGAGCGTCACCTCGTCGACGAAGTCCACGCCCGTGCCTACGTCGGCGCGCACGCCGAGGCAACCACGTGGTGCTCGAACAAATCGCCAGGATGCGTACACTGCGCAGGTGATCCCCTCGTCGCGAGATGCCACGACCAGCTCCAGAACCGAGAGCCCTGCTCGAGGTTTGGAGGCCAAGGGTCTCGAAACCATTCGTTTTGTGGACGCCATGATGGAGGCACCGGGGGACCCGCGTGCCCGCGCCGCGCTCGCCGAGCACCTGGCCGCCCTCCGGGATGCAGCCGGTCAGTTGGGTTTCGTGCAGCTCGAGCGGTCGCTCCGGGACGCCTTGGAACGGCTCGAGCGTGAGATGTTTTCGGCAGAGGCGGTCGGGGCGGTCCGTGCGCTGGCGGGGCAATACGCATCTCTGGCCGCGATTCCGAGCCCGCCGATTCGTGCGGCGGAGGATGCCGACGAAACCGAGCCGAAGGAGCGGCTCCGAGGACGGCAGGTCTTGGTCGCAATCGAGCATGCGCCGACTCGTTGGTCGTACGTGGGCATCCTTCGCGATGCGGGCGCGCGGGTGATCGAGGCGCGAGACGGTGCGGAAGCGTTGGAGCTCGCCCGCCAGCGCCGCCCCGACCTGATCCTCGCCGAAACGGCCATGGCGCGGCTCGATGGGCTCGGGCTCTGCGCCGCGGTGCGACGCGAGCGTTCGCTCGACGACGTGCCGTTCGTGCTGCTGTCGTTCGAAAAGGGAGAGGTCCCACGCGCGTTGTCGGAGCCAGGGGCGGGCTCCCATCGTCTGGTCGATGCGTTGCTCGAGGCGTTGCTGGCGCAGGGCGCGATCGAGCCGGATGCCGAGCCGGATG
>CAZBWQ010000015.1:16930-51782 GCA_964495565.1 uncultured Sandaracinaceae bacterium
CGGGGGTGTCGTCGGTCGAGACCCGCATCGTCGAGCGCGTCGTCCGGCAGGAACCCGAGCGCGAGTCCGTCCTCATGAGCGACCCGCTCGAGCGGGAGAACATCCGCGCCCAATCGGCCGTGTCGATGCACCGCGAGCCCCGCAACCGAGGTGCGAGCTGGAGCTATCCGATCTGGAGGCTCAACCTCGGAGCCAGCGCAGGCACGAGCTCGTGGGGCTCTGGGTTCGAGATGCAACTCGATGTGATTTCTCGACTCTTGGGCATTGGCTTCCTCGCGTTGCTCGCCGGGACCGCCATGGTTTTGCTTTGGAGCGAGTGGGCAGCGCGCATGACTTCGCCGGCCGTCTCGCGGGCCGTCGACACGCCCGACCGCGAGCCTGCGCCGATCGCGGCGCCATCCGAGCCCGATGCACTGCCACCCGCGGAGCCCAGCCATTCGCCCGTCGATCCGAAGCCCTCGCCAGACCGTGGGCTCTCTGCGTTTTCGGGCACGTTGCGGGCGGACGTCGACCCGTCCTTGCAGGTGGCTGAAGGACAAGGCGTGCTCGAGCTGCTCGGTCCTGGCGAGGTGGCGGTGGAAATCGACGGCGTGGACCGCGGCCGCCTTCCGGTGGTGGCCGTCCTCGACGAAGGGCGCCACGCGGTACGGTACCGCGTCGGGCCACGCGCGACCTATCGCTTCTACGTCGTGGAGGCTGGCGCGACCCGTGCGCTTCGAGTCGTCACCCAACCGGGTGGTTTTGTTGACGCTCGTTGAACGCGCGTGCTACCCGCAGCGAGACGGCCCGGGGTCGCCACGTGGGGCACAGAACGATCGCCGGCGCACGGGAGGAAGGCGGCCGATGCGATTGCTTTTGGTGGTGTGTGTGGCTTTTGTGCTCGCGAACGGATGCTCGCGCGGCGACTCCCAGCCGGATCCGTATGCGGGTTTCGATACGCAGGCCGATCTCGCGGCTTTGCGGCATCTGGCCGACGTGCACGACGGAGGGCTCTGCATAGACTTCGGGACCCCTGCGCAGGCCAAGTACACGCTCGGGAATTGGCGCAGCGGCTGGATCGGCCAGGGGACCGAGGGGGACACGACCTACGCCCACGTCGGCATGCGCGGACGCGTCTACTTCCATGCCGATCGTTCCACGTCCTTGGTCGCCCGCGTTCGGCTTCGCCCGCATGGCACCCAGGCGCTCACTCCGTATCTCAACAACCGGCAGCTCAAGTCGATTCATCTGGGCCAGGCCGGAACATTCGGAGACTACGACATCGAGCTGCCCTCCGAGCACGTCCGCGCCGGCGAAAACTACCTGCTGCTGACGTTCGGCGGAACGGTGCCCATCGACGGGAACGACGTGTCGGTGGCAGTGGACTCGATCTGGATTCGCGAAGCGACGGCCGAGGCCGAGCCTGGGCGCCATGCGCCGACATACGAGGCGTTGCAGTCTCGCGTGCGTCTCGGTGAGGACGAGCGCTCAGCGCTCGCTCTGTCACGGCGCTCCATGCTTCGTTATCACGTTACGGTTCCGCCCGGCGGGACCCTCGGCTTTGGGGTCGGGGTCGAGGGCGAAGGCGAAGCGCCGTTCGCCGTGGAAGTCGCCACCGATGGGGAGGCGTCGGCGCGAATCCTCAGCGGCACGGCGACCGGGAAGTGGACCGACCACAAGGTGGACCTGCGCGCATACGAGGGGCGAACCGTTCGCATCGATTTGCGCGGAGAGGGACAGGGTGCCGGACGGTTGGCATGGAGCGCGCCGCGGATCCTCGTTCCCACACGAGCGGAGCATGAGCTCGAGCCTGCCAAGAACGTGGTGATCGTCGTCATCGACACCCTTCGCGCGGACAAGCTGCGGCCCTTCAACCCGCAGACCCGAGTTCGTACGCCTGCGCTCGATCGGTTTGCGGCCGACGGGACGGTGTTCACCCTCGCACAGTCGCCGGAGAACTGGACCAAGCCTGCGGTCGCTTCGATCCTGACGGGTCTTCATCCTCAAACACATCAGCAGAAGACGGGGGAAGCGGCCTTGCCGAGCTCCGCGGTATTGCTGAGCGAGCACCTCAAAGAGCAGGGGTTCGCCACCGGCAGCTTCATCGCAAACGGGTACGTCTCGGACCGCTTCGGCTTCGACCAGGGTTGGGACCACTACACGAACTACATTCGTGAAGGGAAGAGCACCGAGGCCAAGGACGTCTTCGCCGACGCCGCGTCCTGGATCGAGGGGCGAGGGAAAGACCGATTCTTCGCCTACATCCAGACCATCGACCCGCACGTGCCCTACGATCCGCCAGGCGAATACCTGCAGATGTACGACTCGCGCAGCTACGACGGGCAGGTCAAGCCCAGGATGACCGGCGACCTCCTCGAGAAGGCGAAGCGCAGGCCGCCTCTGGTGGTGTTCGACGAACGGGACAAGGAGAGGCTGGTCGCTCTACACGATGGAGAGATCACGCAGCACGATCATTTCTTCGGCGCCTTTCTCGATCGTCTGCAGCAGCTCGGCCTCGCCGAAGACACGCTCGTCGTGGTGACTGCCGATCACGGCGAGGAGTTCGACGACCACGGGTCGTGGGGTCATGGCCACTCGGTGTACCAAGAGCTCTTGCACGTGCCCTTGATGTTTCGTTTGCCCAACCGGCTCCCGGCGGGCTCGGTGGTTCCGTACGCGGTCAGCACCTTGGACGTTCCGGCCACCGTGACCGAGCTGCTGGGCGTACCCTCGATGGTCCACGACGAGGGACATGCGTTGGTCGGTTTGATGATGGGCGATGCGCCTTCCGGTCCCACCGTCGCCTTCAGCGATTTTCAAGACGACCGCCGGGTGATCACGACGGGACGCTACAAGCTCGTCCTTCGTGGCAATCTCACGTCCAGCACCTTCGATTTGCTCCAGGATCCGCTCGAGAAGAATCCCATCGACGAGAGTGCGTTTCCGGTCGGCCAGCGATACGCGCGCATTTTGCTCGGTCAGTTCTTGGGAGCGACCAATCGAGCGGAGTGGTTGAGCGCCGAGCAAACCGAAGGTACACGACTGGAGAGGGAAGACGCTCCCATGGACGATACGATTCGCGAGCAACTACGAGCGCTCGGCTACGCACATTGAGGTCGGATGCTTCTGATCGAGCAAACCCCCGAGCGGTATCTGAGAAGCCCGCGTCTGGAGGCCGTGGCCGGTGGGGGAGCGCTCTTGCACCTGCTGGCGTGGGCCGGTGACGAAGAGTACGTCCTGCGGTTCAGCTTGGATCGTCACGGTTCCATCCTGGGTGAGCCGGTGGCGACGGATCACGCGCGCGCCATTCTCGGCTGGCTGCCGGGGGCCGCGCGACCGAGCCACGATCCGGCGGACGAGCTCCGAGACGCACACCGAGGATGGCGCGTCGAAATACGACACGAAGGCTCACGCTCGAGCGTGGTCGCGACTCCCCCGTCCGGCGGAGAGTTCTTCGTCTGGAGGGCTCATGGCATCGCCGCAGCGCCATGCGTGGCTGCGGCGCCAGGTGGAGCCTGGATCGCGTTTCACCACGACGTGCGCGAGGATACCGGCGCGCCGGACGTCGCCAAATGGATCGCCCTCCGCTTCGTCGACATGCAGGGCAACGTGTTCGAGCCTGCCGCTCCGATGGTGGGGCGAGATCGCGACTTGGAGGGCGAAGAGCAAGGATTCGAGTTTCCGGCCGTGGTCGTCGGTGACGACGGCGCGCTCGATCTCTTCGGGCGCGGCTCGCACAACTTCTACAGGCAGCGCCTGAACGCGGCGGGGTTCTCGGCCCGCGAGCCCATCGACGACGGCGTCTGGGGGTGCCGGGGGCGGCGCATGAGCGTCGCGAAGCTCGCGGATGGAACGGTCTTGACCGCTCGTCGCGGCCGAAAGGGAATCGAGGTGCGAGCCTTCGACGCGCCCGTGGGAGGTGTGCCCGAGCTGGCTCCGGCGCGAATCGAGCCGACGCAACCATCGCTGCGAATCGAAAGCGCGCCCGCGTGGTCGGGCCCGCAGATCCTCTTCGGCGACATTCAACAGCACAGTGCCCACTCCGATGGTGTGGGCAGCGCGGACGAAACGTACTTGCGCGCGCGGCATCGATATGGCGACGACTTCGCGGCATTGACCGATCACGAGTCGTTTCTCGGTAAGCGCATCGGACCTGGAGAGTGGGCGTACCTGCAGGCGGTCGCCGAGCGCCACGACGAGCCGGGCGAGTTCGCGACCATCGTCGCGTACGAATGGACCGGCAAGGCCTACCCGGGGCCCGGGCACAAGTGCATCTACCTTCCCGGTCCCGGCTTCCCGATCATTTCGCGTGACGAGGTGCCGAAGGGTCGCGACATCGTGGAGCGCATCACCTCGCAAGGTGCGTTCACGGGGCCGCACCACATCGGATGGACGGGCGCCGACGTCGAAGGCCACGACCCCGTGGGGCAGCCGGTCTGGGAAATCTGCTCCTGTCACGGCTGTTACGAGCATCCGGGCCACGCCCTCGGCCACCGCGGAGAGCTTCACGATCAATTCGCCAAGCCGCTGCTCGACCGCGGCTTGCGATTCGGGTTCATCGCCAACTCCGACAGCCACGGTCTGCTGTGGCACCATGGCGAGTGCCGCAAGCGGGATCCCTTTCGCACCGGTCTCACTGCCGTCCTGTGCTCGGATCGAAGCCGGGGCGCCATCTTGGAAGCGATTCGAGCGCGCAGGTGCTACGCGACGAGCGGCGCCAAGATCTTGCTCGAGGTCGACGTTGCGGGGTTTCCGATGGGAAGCGAGCTGGACATGACCGGGCCGGTCGAGGTGCATGCTCGCGCGCTCGGTACGACCGACGTCGCCCGCATCGAGCTGGTCACGCCGGCGGGGGTCGCTGCCGAGGACCTTCCCCAGTCGCGTTCGGTGTCCTTGGTCGGGGAGGTCGACGCCGAGTACGTGTACTGTCGCGTGACCCAAACGGACGGTGAAATGGCCTGGTCGAGCCCGATCTTCTTCAACCGGGGTTGAGCGGCTCAGTCGACGAGCAACGCGTGCGCACGTTCGGCTGCGTCGGCGCGCGGAATGCTCTGCTGGGACTGGCGTACGAGATCCTTGAGCTGGACCATGCCGTCCTCGATCTCCGACGGCCCCAGGATCATCGCGAGCCGCGCGTTCATCTTGTCGGCCCGGCGGAGCTGGCTCTTGAGCGAGCCGCCTCGTAGGTCGCTCTCCACTCGGAGACCCGCGTCTCGGAGCTCGCGACCCAAGAGAGCCACCTGCTCACGAGCCTCGGGCTGTGCGGCCACCACGAACACGTCGACCCGAGAGGACGCGGCTTCATCCGGCATGGCCATCAGCAGTCGCTCGAGGCCCATCGCGAATCCGATGGCAGGGGTGTCCGGGCCGCCGAGGCTCTTCACCATCTGGTCGTAGCGGCCGCCGCCGAGCAACGCGTTTTGCGCCCCGAGCCCTTCGCCCTTGCCGAGCACCTCGAACAGGGTTCGGGTGTAGTAGTCGAGACCGCGGACCAAGGAGCCCTCGACTCGGTAGGGTGTGCCGAGCACGGTGAGCGTTTGCTGAAGGCCGTCGAAGTGCGCGCGATCTTCGTCGGTCAAATAGCGCAGGATGGAGGGGGCCTCCGCGGCGATTTCGGCGCAACGAGGCACCTTGCAATCGAGGACACGAAGCGGATTGACGTCCATGCGGCGCTGGCAGTCGCCGCAGAGCTCGGCTCGGTGAGGCTCCAGATGGGCAAGCAGGGCCGTGCGATAGATCTCTCGCGTTTCGGCTCCTCCGATCGAGCTCACCAGCACCTCGACCTCGGTGATGCCCAGGCTCGAGATGAAACCCACCACCATGTCGATCACCTCGGCATCGACGTACGGACCCGGATCGCCGAACACCTCGATGCCGGCTTGGTAGAACTGACGGTAACGGCCCTTGGCGGGACGCTCACGACGGTACATCGGGCCCATGTAGTACCACTTCGTCACCGGCTCCTTCGACTGCATGCTGTGCTGCACGTACGCGCGTACGGCCGATGCAGTCCCTTCGGGGCGCAGCGTGAGCGATTTGTCGCCGCGGTCGGTGAACGTGTACATCTCTTTTTCGACGATGTCCGTCGTCTCTCCGATCGAGCGAACGAAAAGGGCCGTCGGCTCGACGATCGGAAAGCGCACCTCGTCGAACCCGTAGCGCTCCACGCGTCGACGAAACGCGTCCTCGAGGCGATGCCACTTCGAGATCTCGTCCGGCAGGATGTCCTTCATCCCTTTGACGGCGCGCAAGCTCATGGCGTCCGGTTACTCGATGCGCCAGCTCGGAGCAAGCTCCGGGTCAGGGTGCGAAGTCGACGAAGACGTAGTTGAATCCGTCCTTGCCCTTTTCTTGGGTCACGGTCGGCGTGGCGTCTGCGCGCATCTCGAAGACCATCACCAAATTCTTCGGGCCACGTCGTTGGACGGAGGCTCGGGTGACGGGTGTCTCGAAGAACGAGGTTTCGAGAGGTCGGAAATTGTTCGTGAGGTGCACCTTGGTGTCGCGAAGCAGGAGCTCGAAGCGATCTGCCGACTTGCGGGTCGCGATCTCGACGGGGCGGGAGGTCTGAACGAAGAACCGGGACCCTCCCTCCTCGCGCATCATGAACCCAGGCCAGGTCAGCATGAGGGCGCCCTCGGGAATCTCCTCGGCTTTGGGCGGGAGATTTTCGGATGTCGTCGAGCCAGGCGTGACGCCGGCATACGAAGCGTCTTGTCCCGCGGCTGCCGCCGAGGCGCTCAGCACGATCGAGAGCATGACGCCGGTGACTGTCTTCCCCACGCCTTCAGGGTAAATGACCGGCGGGCAGGGACCCAAATTTCACACTTCCAGCCCGGGCGATTCCGGCGTTCAGTGGCCGCGGCCGCCCTTGACCAGGTGAGCCACGCCCTCGCCAAGTCCCTCGAGGGTCAGTGGAAACATGTCGAAGACCTGCCGTACGTACTCGATGGTGTTGCCCGCCCAGTATCGCTGGGGCTCGGGATTGAGCCAGATGCTCCGATGGAAGTGCTGACTCAGCATCAGGAGCCATTGGATCCCCTCGATGCCCCTGTCATCCCCGAGGTCGAGCGACCCGCCGGCTGCCAAGAGCTCGTAGGGAGCCATCAGCGCATCACCGACCATGATCAGCTTGTAGTGCGGGCCGCATTCGTGGATCAGGTCGCGCACCCTCACGGGCGTATCGAAGCGCTCGGTCTTGTACACGTGGCCGTACACGCAGTTGTGGAAGTAATACGTGCGCAACTCCTTGAAGTGGGAGGACTTCTTCGCTGCCGAGAAAAGGCGCGAGCACAGATGCGCGAAGGGGTCCATCGAGCCGCCGACGTCCATCATCAAGATGATGCGCGTGTTGTGGCGCCGGGGAGGATGGGTCACGACCTCGAGCTCGCCCGCGTTCTTCGCGGTGGCGTCGATCGTGCCTTCGAGATCGAGCTCTTCCTCGCCTCCTTCTCGTGCGAAAGCGCGAAGCTTTCGGAGCGCGACCTGCATCTGCCGCACGTCGAGCGTGAGGTCTTGACGATAGGGCCGATACAGCCGGGCGTCGGCTACCTTCACCGCGCTGCGTCCGCCTCCCGATCCTCCGATGCGGAAGCCCTTGGGAGCGCGGCCGCTGTGGCCGAAAGGCGAGGTGCCGCCCGTGCCGATCCACTTGTTGCCTCCGTGGTGCTCCTCCTCCTGCTCGGCGAGCCTCTCTTCGAAGAGCTTTCTCAGCTCGTCGAGGTCGAGGCTCTCGATGAACTCGCGCTGCTCGTCGGTCAGCTCGGCCATGTTCTCTTTGGCCTGCTCGAGCCAGTCCCAGAGCTCGTCCTTGAGCTTCTTCGATTCGACTTCGATGCCCTTGAAGAACGAAAGAAAGGCCTCGTCGAAAGAGTCCAGGTGGGCCTCGCTGTGAATCATCACCGCGCGCGCCACGTTGTAGAAGCCGTCCAGGGAGCTCTCGTGAAGCCCTGCTTCGAGCGCACGCGCGAGCCGGAGCAGCTCCTGCGTTCCCACCGGAACGCCGCGGCTACGCAACTCGTACATGAACGGAACTAGAATTTCAGCTTCTCCATTGTCTGCCGCCCGAAAGTTGGTCGGCGTAGGCGACGAGGTCTTGCTCCTTCTTCAAGAGGGCGCCGAGGAACGGGAGGTTCTCTTCGAGCTTGACGTTCTGGATGCCGGCTCGCTGCAAAACGGCGATCCAGTCGACTAGCTCGCTCGTGCTCGGTCGCTTTCTCAAGCGCCTCATGCTTCGAATTTCGTAGAACGTCTTGAGTGCCTGCTCCACGAGGCTCTCGTGGACTTTGGGATGGTGAACGCGAACGATGTCGTTCATCAGCTCGGGCGTCGGGAAATCGATGAAGTGAAACACGCAGCGGCGCAGGAAGGCGTCGGGCAGCTCTTTTTCGGCGTTGCTGGTGATGATCACGACGGGGCGCTGCTTGGCTACGACGTCCTCTTGGGTCTCGTCGATGTGAAAGCGCATGCGATCGAGCTCGTTGAGCAAGTCGTTCGGGAACTCCACGTCGGCCTTGTCGATCTCGTCGATCAGCAGGACGACGCGTTCGGTCGCGGCGAAAGCTTCACCCATGGGGCCGAGCTTGATGTATTGGCGAATGTCGTTGACGTCCTTGTCCCCGAAGCGGGAGTCGTAGAGACGCTGCACGGTGTCGTAGACGTAAAGACCGTCCTGGGCGCGGGTAGTGCTGCGGATGTTCCACCGCAGCAGTGGCATCGCGAGGGCCTCGGCCACCGCTTCGGCCAGAAGGGTCTTGCCGGTGCCAGGCTCGCCCCGGACGAGGAGCGGTCGTTCGAGGACCACGGCGCAGTTGACCGCAGACTCGAGAGCCTCGCTGGTCAGGTAGGTGGGGGTGCCCGAAAAGCGTCGAAAATCATCAACCATGGGGCCGAAACCTACCATGGTCCGGGGGAATGGCGACTCGAGAGGCCGGTCGGCAGGCCGAGCCTGCACCCCTGCAGCCACGAAGGCGCTCGAACCGACGCGCACGCGTGGTTCCAAGGCACGAAATGGTCGACATTCCAAGGCCTTGAGTGGAAAGGGAACCTGCCGCCGCCCTCCTTGACAGGGGTCCCGGCACGACGAATAGTTGCGCGCTACCGTGACCTGGGAGGGTCGCTTGGCCATCGCCTGTCGAGCTGAATTCAATGTCCGCCTTCGTCCTACAGATCCAGGACCTCGACGAGTCCGGGAGAGATTGGAGCTTTGCCATTGGCAAGGACTGGCTGGCGTCCGCGTTGGCCGATACCGAGCTTAGGCCGGGAGAGCGGGAAGGGCGTTTGCAGGTGCATGCCCAGCAAAACGGGCTGGACGTGCTGGTCCAAGCACGGATCGAGGCCGAGCTTTTGGCCACCTGTTCGAGGTGCCTCGGCGACGTCCGGCTGGACGTGGATCTGCCGCTGATGGCGCTGCTCAGCCCGGAGCACATGCGCCCCGAGGACAGCGACGAAATCGACGTTCGGCTGGACGAGGTGAACCGCGACTACTACGCGGGCCGAGAGATCGTGCTCGATCCCATGGTCCGCGAATACTTGCTCTTGGAGGCTCCGATGAAGCCGTTGTGCTCGGAGGCCTGCCAGGGGATCGCAGTACCCGATCACCTTCGGCCCCCGGAAGAGGTGTTCGGGAAGGCGGCGCCGGATGCCCGCTTCGCCCCGCTGCTCAAGCTCAAAGAAGCCCTTACGAAGAACGAGGAGTAATTCCGTGGCAGTACCGAAACGAAGAACGAGCCCGATGAAGCGCGATCAACGCCGGGCCCAGCACGACAAGGTGACCGCGCCCAACGTCATTCCGTGCCCGAATTGCGGCGACGTCATGTTGCCGCACCGCGCCTGTCCGGCGTGCGGGTACTACAAAGGCCGCCAGGTCGCGAAGGGCAACGCCGAAGAGATCGAGTAAGACGTGTTCGATCTGGCGGGCAAAATCGCCGTCGTGACCGGGGGCTCGCGAGGTATCGGACGTGCAACCAGCGTGGCTCTCGCCCAAGCGGGAGCCTTCGTTCTGGTGAACTACCGATCGAACCTCGAAGCCGCGCGCGAAACGGTTCGCCTGATCGAGGAAGCGGGGGGGCGCGGGGAGCTTCTCGCGTTCGACGTCGCCGATGCGACGTCCGTGGAACAGGGAATTCAGGGTGCCGTCGGACGCCACGAGCGAATCGACATCCTGGTCAACAACGCGGGAATCTCGATCGACCAACTCTTGTTGAGAGTGTCGTCGAAGGACCTGGAAATGACCTGGGCCACGAACGTCAACGGGGCGGTGTATTGTGCCAAAGCCTGCATTCGGTCGATGATGCGCAACAAATGGGGACGAATCATCAACGTTTCGAGCGTGGTGGCCGAGTCTGGAAACCCGGGCCAAGTGGCGTATTCGGCGTCCAAAGCGGCGCTTTTGGGGATGACGCGGACGCTGGCGCGGGAGTATGCGTCGCGGGGTATCACCGTGAACGCCGTGGCGCCGGGTTTCATCGAAACCGACATGACCTCGGATCTGCCCGAGGCCGCCAAGCAGGGCATCATCGACAGGACGCCGCTCGGCCGAATTGGCCGTCCCGAAGAGGTCGCGCCTGCGGTAGTCTTTTTGGCAAGCGAAGAAGCGAGCTATATCACCGGGCAAGTCATCCGGATCAACGGAGGCATGTACGTGTGAAGCGTGCATGTACGGAGGGAACACATGGACATCGCTGAGAAGGTCAAAGAAATCGTTTCAGACAAGCTCGACGTCGATCGGGACGACATCCAAGAAGACAAAGACTTCGTCGAAGATTTGAAGGCCGATTCGCTCGCGATTGTCGAGGTCGTGTTGGCGCTCGAGGAGCAGTTCGAGATCGAGATCCCCGACGAGGACACCGAAAAAATCAAGACCGTGCGTGATGCCATCGAGTACATCAAAGCGCACGCCGGGTCCTAGCTCGCGGCCGGTTGCTGGATGGGCGCGAAACCGATGCGGCGTGTCGTCATCACGGGAGTAGGCACCGTCAGCCCCTGCGGGGCCGACGTGGCCACCACGTGGAGCAACATCTCCGCCGGGCGGAGCGGCATCGCGACGATTCGAGGCTTCGATCCATCCGATTTCACGTCTCAGATCGCGGGAGAGTGCACGGACTTCGATCCCCTGCTCTACATGCCCAAGCGCAAGCTGCGTGAGGCCGCACGCTTCATTCAGCTCGCCCTCGGGGCGAGCGCTCAGGCGATCGAGCATGCCGGCTTCGAGCCCTCGGAAGAGCAAAAGGAGAGGGTCGGCACCTTCATCGGCGTCGGGTTTTGCGGCCTCGAGGTGTTCGAAGACACCTGCAAGACCTTGTTCGAGAAAGGTCCGCGCCGCGTCTCTCCGTATTTCGTCCCGTCCGTGATTTCGAACTTGGCGCCAGGCCAGGTGACTCTGGAATGGGGCTTCAAGGGCCCCAGCTACACCCACACCAGCGCTTGCGCCTCGGGGGCGCACGCCATCGGAGACGCCTTCCGCTGGATTCAGCGCGGTGAAATCGACGCGGCCGTCGCCGGAGGATCGGAAGCCGCGGTCACTCCGATCGGAGTGGCGGCCTTCGCGTCGATGCGGGCGCTTTCGCGCAGGAACGACGAGCCGGAGCTCGCGAGCCGTCCGTTCGACCGGGATCGAGACGGTTTCGTGATCGCGGAGGGGGCGGCCGTGTTGATTCTCGAAGAGCGCGAGGCAGCGCTGGCGCGTGGAGCCGACGTCTTGGCGGAGATCGTGGGCTACGCCGCCACCTCCGACGCGTACCACATGGTGCAGCCCGCACCCGATGCCGAAGGCGCCCAGCGTGCGATGAGGCTGGCCTTGCAAGACGCCAAGATGAGCCCCGCCGATCTCGACTACATCAACGCGCACGGAACCTCGACGCCGATGGGCGACGAGGGGGAGCTCACGGCGATTCGAAAGGTCTTCGGCGCGCACGCCACCGAGGGGCTGGCCGTATCGAGCACGAAGAGCATGACCGGGCACCTCCTCGGCGCCGCCGGTGGGCTCGAGCCGCTGCTCTGCGTGCTCGCGCTCCGTCACGGATTGCTCCCCCCGACCATCAACCTGGACCATCCGGATCCCGCCGGGGAGGGCATGAATTTGGTCCCGAAGGAAGCCCAGGAGCGGCCGATTCGGACGGTGATGAACAACTCGTTCGGCTTCGGCGGAACCAACTGCACTCTCGTGCTAAGGGCCCCCTGACATGGCACAGGTTCTCGTCGTCGGATCGGATCACGCGGGGCTCGAGCTCAAGAGGGCGCTCGTGAGCGTGGCCGAGGATCTTGGTTACGAGGTGAGAGACGTCGGCACGCACACGACCGACTCGACCGACTATCCGGACTATGCGCACGCGGTGGCCGATGCCGTCGCCGCGGGAGAAGGCCTGGGGCTGCTGGTGTGCGGCACTGGCATCGGGATGTCGATCTCGGCCAATCGTCACCCCGGTGTGCGGGCGGCGGCCTGCAGCGACGTGTACAGCGCGAGGATGAGCCGTCAGCACAACGACGCCAACGTCCTCTGCGTGGGCGGTCGTGTGGTTGGCGTCGGGCTGGCAGCGCAGATCCTCGAGGCCTTCCTCGGCGAGCAGTTCGAGGGCGGCCGCCATGAGCGTCGCGTCCGCAAGATCGAGCTCTCCGATGAAGATTGAGCAGGACGCGCGTTTCCGTGCTCAGCGGGAGCGGTACCGGCTCAAGTGGAATTGCGAGGATTGCGCGCTTTTCGATCGTCGTGTCGGCTGCGCCCACGGCTTTCCGACCGAACGCCACCGGAAGTCTCGCTACGACGACCCGACGGCCGACCTGTTGTTCTGCAAAGACTTCGAGCTGGTGTGAGGATCGGCGGCGGCGTCGCGGACGTTCGCCGCTCGGCGCATCAGGCGCATGCGTAGAGGCTTCTTCGCGCGGAGTGTCACGGCAGGCTGAAGCTCCAGGGTTTGCTCTGGGAGTAGCTCGAACCGATACTCACGAATGAGCGTGGCCAACACCAGCACGGCCTCCATCGTGGCGAAGTGGTTGCCGATGCAGATGCGGGGCCCGCCTCCGAACGGAAAGTAGGCATACTTGTGAATCGCTTTGGCTCGCTCGGGAAGCCATCGGTCCGGATCGAAGCGGAGCGGCTCGGGGAAGCACTCCGGCCGGCGGTGGGTCACCCACTGGGCGAAGAGCAGGGTCGTTCCCTTCGGAAGCACGTACCCCCCGAGCTCGTAGTCCTCGAGCAGCTCCCGGCCAATCGTGTACACGGGAGGGTAGAGGCGCATCGATTCCTTGATCACGCGCTCGGTGTACGAGAGCCGGTCGTACGCTTCGGCGGGGGCGAGCTCTTGGTCCAGCACCGCTCTGGCTTCGTCGTGGACGCGCTTCTCGATCTCGGGATGCAGCGACAGCAGGTAGAACGTGTTGGCGAGCGCGATCGAGGTGGTCTCGTGCCCGGCGAGAAACAACGTGATGCATTCGTCGCGAAGTTGCTGGTCGCTCATGCCACCGCTCTCGTCTTGGGCTTGAAGCAGCGCGCTCAGTAGATCCCCACGGTCCTCTCCGCTTCGGCGGCGTTCCTCGATGAGGCCCATCACGATGCGGTCCACGTTTTGGACGGCTCTCCGAAACTCGCGCATGCGGCGCGACGGCCACCACGCGGGCGGCTGAATCGGTTTCTCGATGACGTCGGTGTAGAATGCGCTGATGACGTGGAGCGCATCGCCGACTTCTCTCGCCGTGTCGCGCACGTCTGCGTCGAAGAGGGTCCGTCCCACCACGTCGAGGGTGAGCTCGGCCATCGCCTCGTGAATGACGATCTCGCGCCCATCCGACCAGTCTTGGAGGGAGCGCTGTGCCGCGGCGACCATGGCGTCCCCATAGCCGCGGATGCGTTTCGGGGTGAACGCGTGGGCCACGAGCTTGCGCTGCCGACGCCACAGATCCCCTTCGCTGGTCACCAGCCCAAGGCCCATCACGCGCTCGAGCTCGTGGGTGAAGCGGTCTTTGCGCATCACCGTGTGCCCTTGGGTCAAGCTCCGCTGGATCAGCTCGGGGTCTCGCACCAGGACGTACGGCTCGGTGAGAATCCGAAGATCGACCAGCGGGCCGTAGTCTGCGGCCGCGGTCATGTGCGCGAGTTGATCGCGCATCATGGCGCGAAAGTTGCCTAGGCCGAAGCGATTGGGAGGGCCGGGCGGCTTCGAACGCTCAGGCATGGAGAAAGCGCTTCATCACTTCGATCATCTTCGGCACGTCTGCGGCCGCAGCGACTTCGCGGCACGAGTGCATGGACAGCATGGGATTGCCGACGTCGACCGTTCGGATGCCGAGCTCGGCGGCGGTGATCGGGCCGATCGTGCTCCCGCACCCGAGGTCGGAACGAACGACGAAGCGCTGCGTCCCGACGTCGGCCGCGCGGGCCCAGCGCTCGAAGCTCGCCCAGCCCTCGCCGTCGGTCGCGTACGACTGGTTGACGTTGATCTTGATCACCGGTCCGGCCCCGAGCAGCGGTTGGTGCCGCGGCTCGTGGACGTCCGTGTAGTTCGGGTGAAGGCCATGCGCCATGTCTGCCGAGATCAGGAAGGAGCGTGCGATGGCTCGATGGTAGTGCTCGGCGGAATCGCCCGAGAGGCGCTGCAAGCAGCTTCGAAGGAAATCGGAGGCCGCGCCCTGGGCGCTTCGGCTTCCCACCTCCTCGTGGTCGTAGAGCACGATGCCTCGGGTCCGGTCGGTTTCGGCGTCACTCGCGGTCAGGGCCGTCACCGCCGCGTGGCAGCTCGCGAGGTTGTCGAGCCTTCCCGCATGGACGAGCTCGCGACTGACACCGCTTCGGGTCGCAGGTTGGACGTCGTACGCCATCAAGTCCCAGGCCAAGACGTCCTTTGCGCTCACGTCCCCGAGCTCCTGCGCGAGCAGGGTGCGCAGATCGAGGTCCTGCAGCCCGTCGAGCGCCAAGATGGGTGCCATGTGCTTTTGTGCGTTGAGCTGGAGGCCATCGGTGTTGACCTTCCGATTCATGTGGATCGCGAGGGACGGAATGCGCATCAGGGCGCGCGCGAAGTCGATGAGACGAGCGCTGCCATCGTCGAGCCAGACCCTTCCCGCGAGCGAAAGGTCACGGTCGAGCCAGGTGTGGAGCAAGACCCCGCCGTAAGGCTCGACACCGAGCTGCCGATAGCCGGCTTGCTTCAGCTCCGGGTTGGGCTTGACCCGGAGGTTGGGTGAATCGGTGTGGGCGCCGATGATTCGAAATCCCGCATCCCGCGGCGCTGCCGCTCCGACGTGAAACGCGGCGAGTGAGCCGCCGCCGCGCACGAGGTAGATCTTGTCGCCGGCCTCCACGTCCCACGGGTCGCCCTCGTCGAGACGGCGATACCCACCAGCCTCCAGCCGGGAAACCGATTCGGCGACCGCGTGAAACGGGGTCGGCGATGCATTGATGTAATCGATCAGATCTTGAACCGGCACGGTGCTCCTTTACCTCGCAAGCGAACGGACACCAGCCCGATGGACCTTGCCGGGGAGCTCGCGGCCCACGATCGCCTCGGCCACCTGGCCTGCTTGCCAGAGCTTCTGGAGGTCGATGCCGGTCTCGATGCCCATCCCATGCAGCGTGTACACCAGGTCTTCGGTCGCCAGGTTGCCGGCCGCGCCCGGTGCGTAGGGGCAGCCGCCGAGCCCTGCGACCGATGCGTCGAAGGTCGTGATTCCCATTTGCAGGCCCATCAGCACGTTCGCGAGGGCGGTGCCGCGCGTGTCGTGCAGGTGCAGCGCGATTCGTTCCGCCGGAATCTCGGCCAGGAACGACTCGAGGATGCGTTGGGTTTGAAGGGGCGTGCCCACGCCGATCGTATCGCCGAGGGAGACCTGGTAGCAGCCTTCGCCGAGCAGATGCCGTGCCAGCTCGAGGCCGCGCTCGGGATCGACCTCTCCTTCGTAGGGGCAGCCCCACATCGTCGAGAC
This sequence comes from uncultured Sandaracinaceae bacterium, assembly GCA_964495565.1. GTDB lineage: Bacteria > Myxococcota_A > Polyangia > Polyangiales > Houyiibacteriaceae > SG8-38. The sequence continues at coordinate 32,825 of CAZBWQ010000015.1, forward strand.
GTAGGCCCGAACCTGCAGCCCGCGCTCGACGGCAGGCCCGATCACCGGCTCGAACGCTTTCAGGGTTTGCGCGGTGGTCTTGTTGACGTTCTTCAAGTTGTGCGTCTCACTCGCGCTCACGAAGACGGCGATCTCGTCGACCTTCGCGGCGAGCGCGCGCTCCAAGCCTCGGGCGTTCGGACAAAGCCCCGCGTAGGTCACCCCCGGACGCCGCTCGATCATGCGGCACACCTCGTCGGCGTCGCCCATTTGAGGCACCCACTTCGGGGACACGAAGCTCCCGACTTCGATTCGGGTGATTCCCGCATCGACGAGCGCCTCGATCAGGCGGACCTTCGCATGCGTGGCCACCTGGGCGCTTTCGTTTTGAAGCCCGTCTCGGGGCGCCATCTCGTAGACCGAGACGCGGGTAGGGAAGGTCGGGGCAGACACCATGAATTCCATCTACAGCGAGTTGGTCCTCGTGAAAAGCCGGGGCCTTCTCGGACGGCTGGCTCTCCTCGGCAACTGCCTGGCCCCCCGGACGGATATGGTAGATACTGCGCCGCCATGGCCACGCTGACCGCTCTCATGCTCGCCACGCCCTTGTTCGGCATGTCTCTTCAGGTCGATCCTTCGCTTCTCGAAGCCCCCGCCGTGATCGTCGATCCCAGGGTGGCGCTCGCCGTCGACGTCTCCGCGCAAGAAGAGGAGCCCAAGCAGCCCACGACCGCGGACCTGGTTCGCAAGCGAAACAAGATCAAGAGAATCCACAAGGGCTTCGGTCTTGCCACCTGGTCCCTGATGACGCTTTCGGTCGTCTCGGGCTTCATCCAGTTCCACAACCAGTACGGCTGGTGGCAAAGCCAGGCCACCAACCCGTGCGTGCAGGGAACGGCGATCTTTTCGCAGAAAGCATGCAGCGGAGTTCCCATCACGCACCTGACGCTGGTCACGGCCACGTCGGCCGCGTACTTCACGACGTTCGGGTTGGGGTTCGCCATGCCCGATCCGCTGAAGGTCAGCGAGGGTGACAGTCCGTTTGCCAGGAAGCTGCGCGCCCACAAGGCGCTGCGATGGGTCACTTTCGCCGGGATGCTCGCGCAGATCGGGCTTGGCATCGTGTCGGCCAACGGGGAGTGGTTCGGGATCGATCGGGCCAACGATTACAACGCCCTGCGCGGGCTCGCGACCGCGCACCTGGCGGTCAGCCTCGTGACCTACGGCGCCCTGACCGGCTCCGGGATCATCATGCTGTTCTGAGATCGATCTCACCAAAGTCCTGAAATTCCAATCATTCAGGACTTGCCCTCGGAATCGTCGCCCCGCTAACATCTAAGGTGCCTGCGTGAGGGGGAGCTTAGGTCGCAGGATCCTTTTGATTTTGGGGGTTTCATGAGATCACCGAAGGGTGCAAAAATCCTTCCCAACCGGCGGGCGGGGATGCCCATGTCCGAGCTGACGGTAGCCAACTACCTCGGCCTGCTGCTCGAGGATCCATACGACGCGGAGCTCATCGACGGCCTGCGGGAGCTCGTGCGCAGCCCGCAACCGGCCGATGAAGGGCAAAGCCCGCTTCGTCTGATCGAAGCGGCGCGCGGCGGTCACGAGCGCCGAGGCGAGTTTCTGGCGGCTTCGTGGCTGATGGAGATCGAATCCGAGTTGGTCGCCGACGATCCGGAGTTCGAGGCCGTGCTGATCAAAGAGATCGCACGCCTCCGGCGCGAGGAGCTCATGGACGACCGCGGCGCGCTCGAAGCCTACGAGAGGCTCGGGGGGATCGAGTCGAACGATCCCGAAGTCGTGCAAGCCGTGGACGAGATTCACCAGCTCGAAGAAAAATGGAGCGAGGTCTCTCGGCGGTTCATCGAAGAAGCGCGCGACGCGATCGACCCTCGTCTCAAGACTTCGCTTCTCACTCGGGCGGCCGCTCTGATGTGGCAGTACGGCGGCGCTCCCCTCGCCGACGACGCCGACGCCATCTTCGAAGAAGCTCTCGACGCCGATCCGTCGCACGTGCGCACGGCGCGGCAGTTTGCGTTGACGCTGCGGGCGCGTGAGCGATGGGAGGAGCTGGCGCTGGTGTTCTTTCGGGCGGCCGAGGCCGCGAGGACCCGGGAAGAAAAGGCCAGCGCTTGGTTGCAGGCCGCGCGGGTATTGCGCCGCAAGCTCGACGACGTGCAGGGCGCCGCGGATGCGTACCGCCAGGTTCTCGAGCTCACCCCGACCAACGAGGAGGCTCTCGAGGCATTGCTCCAGCGGTACACCGACCTGGAAGCCTGGGACGACTTGGCGGCCATGTACGAAAGCGCCTTGCGTTCACGACAGAGGCTCGAAGACGAAAAAGGCATGCTCTTGCAGCTCGCGATGGTCCACTGGCGTTTCCGAGAGGACTCCGAGGCGGCCGAGCCGTTTTTCGCGCGGCTCCGCAAGATCGACGCCGCGCACCCCGGAATGCTGGACTTCTACCGATCCTGGATCGGCGAGGACGACCCCGACGGCCGGCTGATGACGATCCTGGGCGACGCCTTGCGCACCACGACCGATCCGGAGCGTCAGCTCGTGCTCGCGCGAGAGCTCGGCCTGCGCGCGCAGCAAGCCGACCGGCCCGAGCGTGCGCTCGAGGCATGGAAGATGGTGGAGCGTTTGGCTCCTGGCGATCTGGATGCGCGCGTCGCGTTGCAACAGCTCTACCAAAGTAGCGGCAAGTGGAACGCGCTTTCCGAGTCGATTCGGGCGGAAATCGACGCGCTGCCGAGCGACGCCGAGGAGCAGAAGCTGCGCCTGTTGCGCGACCTGATTCCGATTTATCGCGATGCGCTCGAGCTCGATTCGATGCTGATCCAGGTCTATGGCGAGATCTTGGCGCTCTGTCCGAACGACGGGGAGGCGCTCGGCGCCTTGGCCGACCTCTACGAGACGGCCGGTCGATCGAACGAGCTGATCCAGATCCTCGAGCGCCAGGCGGAGCTTGCGGCCGACCCCGCAGACGAGGTGGCCTTGCACATGCGTGTGGCCAAGCTGTGGCTGGATCGGTTTGCGAATCTCAATCAAGCGATCGAGCCACTCGAACGGATCGTTCGGCTGCAGCCCGATCACGCCGAGGCTCTCGGGCTCCTCAAGGACATCTATACGCGGAAGCGCAAGTGGGAGGCGCTCATCGGCGTCTTGGGCCGAGAGGCCGAGCTCGAAAGCGACCCGGAGGCGCGACTCGAAAAGCGAATCGAAATGGCCGAGCTTTGTGCGGAGCGACTCCATCACCACGCGCACGCCATCGCGCTCTGGAAGGACGTGCTCGCCGAGGATCCCGAGAGCGAGCGCGCGCTCGATTCGATCGAGCGGCTCGCCGAGAGGGAAAAGGATTGGGAGACGCTGGTCGACGTGCTTGGACGGCGGGTGGAGCGCGCTTCGAGCGATGCGACGCGGGTCGAGCTGCTGCAACGGATGGGGGTCATCCTCATGGAACGCCTCGCGCAGCCCGCCGCGGCGATCGAGATCTGGGAGCGCGTGCTTGCGCTCGAGCCCGACAACACTCGGGTGCGCAGGATGCTGAAGGACGCCTACGTCCGCGAGCGTGCCTGGGATTCGCTCGAGGCGTTCTATGCTCGAGACGAGGACTGGGTCGGTCTCGCCGAGGTGTTGGCGCAGGCTGCAGAGCAAGTCGAAGTGCCGGCGCTCGCGGCTGCGCTCAGCCTGGACGCGGGAAACCTGTATCGGGATCGCGCCGACGATCTGAGCCGTGCGGCTCGGTGTTACGAACGAGCTCTCGAAGCACAACCAAACCGCGTCGAGGCGGCGCTCGGCCTCGCACCGATCTACGAGCGCGATCACAAATGGGCCGACTACGTGCGGATGCTGCAGATCGTGGTCTCCGAGCCAAAGGCCGACGAAGACCCCGCCGTCCTCGTGGCGCGCTTGGGTTCGCTGCGGAGCGTGTGTTTGCATCGCCTGCGCGATCCGGAGGCGTCGCTCGGCTGGGCCACCCGGGCCTACCTCTTGGCCCCGTCGGAGCCCAGTGTCGTGGCGGGCCTCGAAGAATCGGCCGAGGCGGCGGGCGCGCACGCCGATCTGGTCGCGTTGTTTCGGGACCGCTTGGCGCACGCTTCGGTCAGCGAAGCGGAGCGACTCGACCTGCAGCGCCGCGTGGCGGCGATCGCCGGAGAGCGTCTCGGAGAATCGGACGAATCGATCCGACAGCTCGAGGCGATTCTCGAGGTCGAGCCAGACGACGCGGAGGCCATGGCGGTCTTGGACCGGATGTATCGTGCCACGCGCCGCTTCGCGGACCTGCGCACCCTCTACGAACGACGTCTCGTGACGGTGACCGATCCCGCCGAAAAGTGGGTGCTTCTCAACGAAGTCGCCCAGGTCGAAGAGGAGCAACTCGGCGACCTGCCTGCGGCGGCGGAGCGTCATTGGAAGATCCTCGAGAGCAACCCGCACGACGTAGACGCGCTTCTCGCCGTGGAGCGGCTCTCGCAGCAGCTCAAGCAGTGGGATCGTTTGGATGCGGCGTTGGAGCGGCGGCTGCAGTCGAAGGTCAGTGACGAGGACCGGCTCGCCGTGTACTTGCAGCTTGCCGACCTTCGTCGGATTCACCTCGAAGACGGCTCGGGCGCGCTCGAGTGCTATCGCAATGCGCTGGAGCTGGACGGCCGAAACGAGGTGGCCATCGGCGGCCTCGAAGCCCTTTCGGTCGAGGGGGGTGGCGTCGGCGTCGAGGCGATCGACCTGTTGGAGCCTGCCTACGCCAAACGTGGGCACTTCGACAAGCTCGCCGGGCTGCTCCAGAAGCGGCTCGACAATGCCGACGAGGCCGAGGAGCGACGCGTGCTTCAGCTTCGGCTGGCGGATTTGTCGGCGTCCGAGCTCGGCGACGCCCGGCGGGCGTACCGCGCGCTCGAGTCGGCTTTTCTCGACGCGCCCACCGACTTCGAGCTGTTCGAGCGCCTCGGGACGATGGCCGAGGCGGCCGGTCTCCACGAGGACTTCGCGCGCACGCTCGTCCGCGCTCTCGACGGGAAGGCTGCGCAAAGCGACATCGAGCTGAGCCTTTGTCGCCGGGCGGCCGAGCTGTTCGACGTGGTGCTGGGCGCGCCAGAGGACGCGGCCAGGTTCCATCGGCGCGTGTTGGAGCACGAGCCGGATGATGCGACGGCGTTCACGGCGCTCAAGCAGCTCTTCACGAAGCACGAGCAGTGGGACGACCTGCGGGCGCTTTACCAGCAGCGCATCGAAGCCACCACGGATGCGGGCACCAAGCTGGACCTGCTCTTGCAGCTCTGCTTTCTGTTCGAGGAAATCCTCGACGAGCCCAAGCAGGCGATCACCAGTTACGAGGCCGCGCTCGAGCTCGACCCGACGCACACGCCGTCACGTCGCGCCTTGCAGCGGCTCTACGCGCGGCTCGGGCGCTGGTCCGAGCTGGCGGAGCTGCTTCGTCGCGACCTCGACGAGGCCGAAGGGCAGGACGCGGTCGATCTGGCGTACGAGCTCGGCACGATCTTCGAGTCGCGGCTCGGCCGACTCACCGAGGCAGTGGACCATTACGAGCTCGTGCTCGAGTCGAGCCCGACCCACCTCCGCGCCCAAGAGGGGCTTCAGCGGCTCATGGAGCAACGGGAGCAGCGCCAGCGCGCGGCAGCCATCCTGGAGCCGATCTTCGAGAGTCAGGGCGCCTGGGGCGAGCTCCGCCAGGTGCTCGAGGTTCAGCTCGAAGACCTCACGGATCCGGCTTCCCGGGCCGCGCATCTGGGCCGTATCGGAGAGCTGAGCGAAACCAAGCTCCGTGACGACCCGGGCGCCTTCGAAGCGTATGCCCGGGCGGTGCGGGAGGACGTGGCCGACGGGGCGGCGCGGGCCGATCTGGCAAGGCTCGCCTCCAAGCTCGAGCGACATCCCGAGCGCGCCGAAATTCTCGAGGCGGCGCTGAGCACGCTCGGCGACGACTTCGTACGAACCGAGATCTTGCTCGAGCTCGCCGAGCTGTGGGACGTCTCTGCGCCCGACCCGGCACGAGCGGAGCAGGCCTATCAGCAGCTCATCGGCGTGGAGCGCGACAACCCGGAGATCGTGCTCAAGGCGTCTCGCGCCCTCGAGCGCCTGCACCGTGCATCCGGAGACGATGCCGAGCTCGCCAAGGACCTCCGCCGCCAGCTGCAATTCGAGGAGGACGAGACCCGGCGAAACGAGCTGCTTCCCACCCTGGCGGAGCTTCTCGAGCTCCAGCTCGACGACCCGGAGGGTGCGATCGAAATCCACCGCGAGCGACTCGAGATCGATCCCACCTGCGCCGATGCCCTCACGGCGCTGGCCCGGCTCTACGAGCAGCAAGGACGATGGGAGTCGCGGGTGGACATCTTGGAGCGCCAGGCAGAGCTCTGCGCCGAGGAGGACGAGGAGCGGTCGCTTCGCCTCTGCGTCGCCCGGACCTACGAAGAAAAGATCGGCCGGGTCGACCCAGCCGTCGACGCATACCGTGAAGTGATTTCGAGGTTTGGCGCAGATGACACCGCGATTTCTGCGCTCACTCGACTTTTCGAGCAGCACGAGCGATGGGACGAGCTGCTCGAAATCGTCGAGATGCAAGCGGCCGGTGCGGTCGATCCGGAGACCCGTACCGCGCATCGATTCGCCGCCGCGGAGCTCATGCGCAATCGGACCGGCGAGCCCGAGCGCGCGTTTGCGCTGTACGAGGAGATCCTGGTGGCGAGCCCGGGTCATCCCGCGACCTTGGCCGCGCTCGAGGAATTGGCCGCGGGGCCGGAAGGGGAGCTTCGTGTGTCGGCGGCCACCTCGCTGCTCGAGCAGTACCAGGCCGACGGTCGCTACCCAGACCAGATCCGAATGCTCGAAGTGATCGCCGCGGGGGACGAGCCGAGCGAGCGCGTCCGAGCCCTCCTTCGGGCCGCGGAGATCAGCGAGGTGGGGCTCGAGAGCCTGCAGGGGGCCTTCGATTTCACGGGCCGAGCGCTTCGGGAAGGGGTCGATCTGGACGAGCTCGAGCGCGTTCTTGGCGACTACGAGCGTTACGCGAGCGCGACCGGGCGGTTCTCCGAGCTGATCGCGACGTTCGGCCGCATCGCACCGGAGCTTCTCGACGCCGAGCTGCGCACCAAGGTGCGCATGCAAGCAGCGCGGGCCGCTCTCGAGCATCTCGATGACGCTGACTTCGCCCGAGCGCAGTACCAGAGCGTGCTCGACGAGCAGCCGGACCACGGCGAGGCCCTCGATGCATTGCTCGGTTTGGTCGAAGCCACCGGAGCCACGCGGGAGCTGGTCGAGCTCCTACGCCGCAAAGTCGAGCTTTGCGAGGAGCGGGAAGAGCGAGCGGAGCTGTGGGTCCGGCAAGCTCACCTGTACCAGAGCGAGCTCGACGATCCCGACGCGGCCATCGAGGCGCTCGACCAGGCGCTGGCCGAAAACGAGCATCCTTTGGCCTACGAGGGGCTCGAGCGGCTCTATCGTCGCACGCGTCAGTGGGAGGCTCTCGCCGATCTCTACGAACGCGAGATCGATCAACGCGTGGGGGATCCGGCGGCTGTCCGCTACGAGCTCGGGGACCTGTGCCTTCGACGGTTGGATCAACCGTGGCGGGCCTTGGACCAGTTCCGCGAGGCGCTCAGCCAAAATCCGGAGCACGAGCCGACGGTGCGGGCGCTCGAGGGCTTGGTCGAACGCTCCGAATATCGAGGTGCGGCGGCGGAGCTTCTCGAGCCGATTTACTTGCGCCAGATGGACTGGGGCAAGGTGACGGGGATTCTCGAGGCGCGGCTCGAGGGCGAGGTCGACCCCGCCCAACGTCTCGAGCTCCTGCGGCGACTCGGCGACGTGCAGGAGTCGCATCTCGAGGATCTCGAGGGTGCGCTCGACACCTATGGGCGGCTGTTCGGCGAGGACCTCCACGATCGGCACAGCAAAGAAACCCTGACCCGGCTCGCGCGGGCGCTTGGCCGATGGGACCGCCTCGCCGCGATTTTCGATCGGACCCTGCGCGCCGTCGAGGTCGATGACGCCGACACGGCCGCGCTCTCGCTCACGACCGCGAAGCTTTACGACGAACGGCTCGGAGACTTGGACCGCGCCGGGTATTTCTACCAGCGTGCGCTCACCTACGACCCGAGCAACAAGGAGGCGGGACGTGCCCTTGCGTCGGTCTACGTTCGGGGCGAGCGGTGGGAGGCGTTGCTCGAGCTCGACCGCGAGCGCGAAAGCTTTGCCGACGCCGACGCCGAGCGGATCGAGATTCTGCACGAAATCGCGCGGGTCGAGGTCGATCGACTCGATGCTCCCGAAGACGGCATCGTCACGTACCGCCGAATCCTCGAGGTCGATCCGACCGACGAGGAAGCGGTGTCGAGGCTCGATCAGCTGCTCGAAGAGGCCGAGCGTTGGGAAGACTTGGCGGCGCACGTCGAATTTCAGGTGAGCAACACCACGGAAGCCGACACGGCGCTCGCGCTTCGTCAGCGGTTGGGCTCTCTGGTCGAGAGCAAGCTCGAGGACCAAACGCGGGCGCTCGACATCTTCGAGGACATCCTCGCGGACCGACCGGATTACGCCCCGGCGCTCGCGTCGGTGTCGCGGCTGATCGACGAGGCCGAGCACGGCCCGCGCGCGGTCGAAATCCTCGAGCCGATCCACCGGCAGAGCGAGAGCTGGCAAGGCTTGGTTCGGGTCCTCGAAGCGAAAGCCGGCCAGGTCGCCGATCCGTTCGAGCGGGCCGAGATCTGGCGAGAGGTGGGCCGGCTGCGCGAGCTTCGAGGCGGGGACGCCGAAAGGGCGTTCGAGGCCTGGGGCCGCGCATGGGTTGCCGAGCCGGCGAACGACGACACGCGGGGAGAGGTGGAACGGCTGGCTGGCACGCTGCGGGCTTGGGAGGATTTCATCGCGATCTGCGAGCAGGCGGCAGCGGCAGCCGACGAGCCGGCTTTGCGCGGGTCGATCCTTCGCAGCGTCGCGCAGACGCGGGACCGTCGTCTGGGGGATCCCCGCGGCGCCATCGAAACCCAACGCCGCGTGTTCGAAGCGGATCCCGAGGCGGAGGGAATCCTCGACGAGCTCGAGGGCCTGCAGGTCATGGTGGGCGATTGGCAAGGACTTGCGTGGGTTTATGAGCGAAAGCTCGAGCGATCCCACGAGCCGGAGGCTCGGGCGGGGCTGCTCAACCAGCTCGGCGCTCTCTTCGAGGAGCAGCTCTCCGACCTCGAGCGCGCCGTCGCCTTCTACGAGCAGGCGACAGGCGAGCATCCGGACGATGCGACCGCATACGCGGCGCTCGATCGGCTCTTTGGGTCGATCAACGACTCGCAGCGGCTCTCGGGCGTGCTCGAGCGGAGGATGGAGATCGAGACCGAGCCCGAGGTCGTGGTCGAGCTCGGGATGCGGCTCGCCGAGCTCTACGAAGCGCAGCTCGGGCGGCCCGACGCGGCGTGCGACGCGCTGCGCGCGGTCATCGAGGCGGAGCCGGGGCATCGTGGCGCGCTCGAGGGGCTGAGCCGCCTCTACGAGCGCGAGGGGCAGTGGCCCGAGCTCGTCGATGTCCTTCGACAGCGAGCCGATGCGGCGATCCACGATTCGGAGCGGGTGCTCCTCACGCACCAGCTCGGCAACGTCGTCGAACGAGAGCTCGACGACGAGCTCAGCGCCATCGCGATCTACGGGCAAGCGCTGCGGCTCGATCCGGCGCACGAGCCCTCGGTACGCGCCTTGCTCCGAATCACCAAGCTCGACGATTACCGTGAGGACGCGGCCGTGGTCGTCGAGCCTCACCTGCGCGAGCAAGGGCGATGGAACGACCTTGCCGAGCTGCTTCGATTGCGTGCCGACGCGATGACCGATCCGCACCAGCGCGCCGAGCAGCTCGTCACCCTGGCGGACGTTCACGAGGAGCAACGCCATGATCCCAACGCCGCGCTCGATGCGCTCCTGCAGTCGATCGGCGAGCGCCCCGACAACGACGAGATCCTCGATCGGGCCGAAACCTTGGCCCGTAGCCTCCAGCGATGGTCGGCCCTCATCGACGGCCTCTTTGCAGCCGCAAACGCGAGCTTGGACCCCGACCGCGGGGCCGCGCTCTATCGCCGGGTCGCGCGGATCTGCGAAGAGGAAGTGAAGGACTCGAGCCGCGCCATCGAGGCGCACGAGCGTGCCCGAACGCTCTTGGGCGACGAGCCCGCCACCCTGGAAGCGCTCGACCGCCTCTTTCAAACCACCGAGCAGTGGGACCGCTTGCACGAGGTGATCTCGAGGCGCCTGGATCTCGAAGAGGCGGACCGTCCCACCTTGCTGGTGCGGCAGGGTCGCTTGCGCGCGAGCCATCTCGGCGACTTCGAGGGAGCGCTGGGTGCGTTTCAGCGGGCGATCGAGCAAGACCCCGACCGTGGCGAGGCGTTGGCAGCGGTGCAGACCTTGGCCGCGAAGCCCGAGGTCGCCAGCAGCGCGCTCGATCTGCTCGAAGAGTACCATCGTGGCGCCGGGAACCTCGAGCACGTGGCCGAGCTCTATGATCAGCGCGTTGCGATCGCGTCGACCGACGCCGACCGGGTCGCGCTTCTCACCGAGGCGGCCTCGATTTGGGAGCGCGATCTCGGACGTCCGGACCGCGCCCTCGCGATGATCAAGGAGGCGGTGCGCACCGATCCTCGCGACGCGGCGCTGATCGACAAGCTCGAACAGCTCGCGGAAACCGCCGGAGCATGGACGGAGCTCGATGGCTTGGTCGACGACATCGCGGTTCACGGTGACCTCGAGCGGCGCGAGCTCTACGAGCTTCGTCTGCGCGAAGCGGGATGGGCCTGCGACCGCATGGACGACCCGGAACGAGCCGAGCGCGCCCTCGCCGATGCGGTGCCGCTCGACCCGGAGCCGGTCGAGGCCTACGAACGATTGGCCGCCTTGCAGTGCGGACCATCACGCGTCGCCGATCGGGTCGCCACGCTCCGCGCCTGGGCGGACGTCGATCCGAGCATCGACCAGCGAATCGCGCTTCTCCGAGAGGCCGCCGAGCTCGCACGGCAGGAGATGAACGATTCCGAGTGCGCCGCGGAGTGCTACCAGGCGCTCGTCGCGATGGATGGCAACGACCTCGCGGCGTTGCGTGCGCTCGGTGACATTCGGGCGACGCAGGCGCGCTGGAACGAGGTGTCCGGTTTGCTCGAGCGGCAGATCGCGATTGCGGGCGACGAAGAGCGTGGCGCGATCGCGCGCGCGATGGGAGAGGTCTACCGGGACCGCCTTCGCGATCCCAGAGCGGCGATCGCGGCCTACGAGCGAGCCCTCGACCTCGACGAGCGCGACGTGGATGCGATGGACGCCCTCGAGGCGCTCTATCGAGACCACGACCGGCTCGAAGCGCTGCGGACGTTGTTGGAACGACGAGCCGAGGGCGCGTCGGGGCCGGACCTCGCGACGATTCGACTTCGCCTCGCGCAGCTCTATGAGCACTCCTTTCGAGACCTGCAGGCGGCCATCGAGATGCTGCAGCAGGTGCTCGATGCCGAGCCTGGCCACGAGGAGGCGGGCGAGGACCTGGACAGGCTCTTCGAGGCGACCGGCGCCTGGGACGACCTCATCGCGCTCCTCGATTCCCGGGCGAGCAGCGCGACCGAGCAGACGAAGCGGCAATTGCTGGAGCGGATGGGCGAGGTGCACCAGGCGAAGCGCAACGATTCCCAAGCCGCCGTCGAGACCTACGAGCGCATCCACGCCGAGCTCGGTCCTGACCAGCGCTCGCTTGCGGCGCTGGCGGCGCTCTACGAGAAGCAGCAGCGCTGGCCGGAGGCGGCCGACGTGCTGCAGGAGCTCGCGGGGCGCCTCGACGGGGACGACGCCGTCGACATGCTCCACCGCATCGCCGATGTGTGGGAGCAGCGCGTCGATGACATGGACAAGGCCCAAGAGGCGCTACGGCAGGCGTACGAGCGCTTCCCCGGGGATGCGCGGATCACGAAACGCCTCAAAGCGTACCTCGAAGCGCGAGGAGACTATCGGACGCTTGCCGAGGTGTTGGACGGCGAGGTCGAGAAGGCAACCTCGGACGAGGAGAAGGCCGTGCTCTTGCGCCTTCTCTCCGACCTGCACCGCGACCAACTCGGCGACTCCGCCACGGCCGCGAGCTATCTCGAGCGAGCGGTCGCCCTCGACGGTGAGGACCGCGATGCGTTGATCCCGCTTTGCGATCTGTACATGGAGGCGGGTCGCCAGCAGGACGCGATCCCGATCTTGCGACGGATCATCGAAAGCTTCGGCAGGCAACGCGGCAAGGAGCTCGCCTTGCACTACCATCGGCTGGGCCAGGCTCTGGCGGCCGCGGGAGATTCGACGAGCGCGCTCGAAGCCTACGACGCGGCGTTCAAGATCGATCTCACCAACGTCGCCATCCTCCGGGACTTGGGCAAGCTCACGCACGCCACCGGGGATCTCGATCGCGCCCAAAAGAGCTTCCGCGCGCTGCTCCTCCAGAAGCTGGAGCCCGACTCGGGAATTCAGAAAGCCGACGTCTACTACTACCTGGGTGACATCGCCGCCAAACAGGACGATGCGCGCAAGGCGATTACGATGTTGGAGCGAGCGCTTGCCGAGGACCGCGGGCACGCGCAGGCTTCGGAGCTGCTGACTCGGCTCAAAGGTTGAACCATGCTCCCAGGAAAGGTCTCGATCGACGGAACGATCGTCGAGAGCGCCGACGCGCGCGTGTCGGTCTTCGACCGGGGCTTTCTCTACGGGGACAGCGTGTTCGAGGTCTTTCGAACCTACGGGGGTGTCCCCTTTGCCGAGCGGGAGCATCTCGAGCGGCTCTCGCGTTCGGCGGAGCTGCTGATGATCCCGATGCCGGTCTCGCTCGACGTGCTCTCGGCGGAGATCCGGAACGTGCTTCGGGCCGCGGGGGAGGGCGACTGGTACGTGCGGGTCGTCATCACCCGGGGGACCGGCCCGCTCACCTACGATCCTTCGACCGCCACCAAGCCGCTCCGGGTCATCCTCGTCGCCCCTCTCGTGCTCCCGCCGGCGGTGAGCTACGAACGAGGCATCGCGGTCTGCTTGCTTCGCGCCTCGAGGCCGACCGACGACGAGCGCGCCTCGGGAGCCAAAGCCTCGAACTACCTCGCGAATCTGCTCGCCGTGCACGAGGCCAAGCAACGAGGCGCGCAAGAAGCGCTGATGCTCGGCCGCCGCGGACAGCTCCTCGAGGGGGCCTCGAGCAACGTCTTCGTCGTGAAGGACGGCAAGGTGCGCACGCCGGAGCCCGAGCCGGGGATTCTCATCGGGATCACACGCGCGACGGTCCTGCGAGCGGCGGCTGCGGAAGGCATCTCCATCGAAGAGACCGAGGTGCGGCCCGAAGAGCTGTACGACGCCGACGAAGCCTTCATCACGAGCAGCATCCGTGAGATCATGCCGGTCGTCGTGGCGGACGGCCGCACCATCGGCAGCGGAGCCCCAGGTCCCATCACGCAACGGCTTCGAGCAGCCTATTTGCGTGCGGTCCGTGCGGCGACCGGCTCGGAGCCGCGCAGCCCGATTTGACGGGCTGGCCCGTCCGCACTAGATGCACCCGCCAGGACGAGTTTCATGTCGGACACCAGCAAAACCAAGGCCAGGCGACGCCAAAAGAAGACCGCTCAGGGCAAAGACCGGAAGAAGTCCCTCGAAAAAAAGGGAACGACTCCGAAGTTTCCCATTCATCCCGAAAAGTCGAGCCAGCCGGAGGCTTGAGCCCACCTTTCGGGTGGGGCCGCGTCCGCTCACTCAGTGAAGCGTGTGCGATTCGCCGTCGTGCTCGACCACCGGAATGCCGGCTTCGGATAGCCGCTCCGTCGGTGGAGGTGGGGGCGGCTGGCTGCCTTCGAGGGCCGCCGCCTCGAGCTGCTCGCGATGCTCCATCTGCTTGAGCTTGAGGTGGTGGTAGCGTCGCCGGCGACGATACGCGACCACGACGAGGATGGCGGCCGCGACCCACACGGTGGTGCCGGTTAGCAGCGCCGGCACGATTCGATACCGGGTTCGCAGGCTCTCCCGCCATTGCCGCTCGAGGCCCACGCGGGTCCATCCATAGGCGTTCGCGAGGGCGACGTCGAAGGTGTCCCCTCGGCGAAGGGACTGTATCATCCGGTGGAAGCGGCGCTCGTCGTTGTGACTTCGTCTCAGGAAGCCGACCACGTCCGCGCTTTGCGCATAGGCGAGGTTCACCTCGTAGGGTCGCGTGGGAAAGTGTTGGTCGAGCTCCGAGAGCCGCAGCATCGAGCGTTGGGCCGCTGCGCGCAGCAGCGACTGCATGCGAGGCAACAAGCGAACCTCGGACTGATGAATGGCGATGCCCTCGCGAAACCAACGAGGGGCCTCGTGGCCAAGCACCGCGCGATGAAAAGCGACGTGGGAGAGCTCGTGCACCAGCACGACCTCGAGATCGGGAGGCTCCCACGTTTCGGGCGCGGACATGGAAAGCAGGATCACGCCCCACTGCGGATAGGCGACGCCGGTGGCGTAGTCCGGTGGCGGAGCGCCGACCGGCGCGAGCGCACGCATCTCTCGAGGATTGCGCGCCACCCGGATGATGAGGTCGTCCTCGATCGGGACGCCGAAGTCCTCGACGACGCGGCCCCAGTGCTCGTCGACGTCGTCGATCAAGACGCGGACGCGCTCTTCGAAGGACGTCGGGAAGGTCCAGGTGACGGCGCCGAGGCGCTCGGTCTCGTAGCCCTCGGGCGGCTCGGACAACACGAGCTCGCCGAGCTCTTGCCCTGCAGACGCTGCCGGCCCCGCGGCCAGAACGAAGAGCACGAGGACGGCCGACAGAAGGGCTGACTGGAGACTACTCCTCACCGGGTCTAAATCTTAGCAGCGGAAGACCCACCTCGTCAGTGCGACGTCGATCAATGATGAGGTAGGTTACACCCCCCGCCAGCAGCATTCCGGCCACCACGTAAGGCCAGGCTTTTTTCCACCGACGCTTGGCGCGCGGCTCCTCGGGTTCGTCCCGAGGTGCATCCGGTGGCGCGGCTGCCGGCGCTGGCGTCGCCGTCACGGTAGGGGCCGGAGCCGAAGGCTGGGTCCAGCGAAGCTGTGCTTGCTCGGCGCGGCTCTCGATGAACTTCGTCCGCTGCGCAGTCGTGCTTTGCGCGAACGGAAGCTCCCCTTCGTAGAACTGAACGGCGCTCACGTCGAACACCTCGATCACGATGCTTCCCTCACGCCTCAAGACCACCAAGGCGTCCGCCCCTGCAATCGCGCCGATCTTTCGGTACGAGGCGAGGTCGCGGGTCGGGTCGACGCCGAGACCGCGGCGAATCGATCGCAGGCCTTCGAGTCCGTCCTCTTGGGCCGGGGTCTCGCCCCGGAGGGCTGCGCTCAGAGCCGGGTCGCTCGGAATCCGGAGACCGGACAGCGAGGCTTCGGTTTCGAGGAACGCCGCCGTGTTGCGAATGGTGTCGTCGGGATCTCCGGCGACGACCACGGCGATCTTGGGAGCCGCGGCCGGTTGGGTGTCGAGAGCGGTCGCTGCGTCTGCTTCGGTGTCTGGCGCCGCCTCGGTCGGCACGGCGGGCGATTGGGCGGCGGCAGGGGCTGCCACCAGCAGAAGCGCCGCGATTCCCAAGCAGCGAAGCATCCCGAACGATAGGCAACCCGGGTCATTCGCGCTAGCGTGCCGCGGGCTCATGGGTGAAAAGCCTTCCCTGATGCACGGCGTGTGCCTCTGCCTCGGCTACGACGGCACGAACTTTCACGGCTGGCAAGCCCAACCTGGGCTCCGGACCGTCCAGGGCTCGATCGAAGAGGCGATCGACGAGATGGGCATCGAGCACAGCCAGGTGCGTGGGTGCAGCCGCACCGATGCGGGCGTCCATGCGCTCGGGCAAATCGCGAGCTTTGCCGCCGCCACCGAGGTGCCGCGCGAGGGGTGGATCAGCGGTCTCAATGCCCGCCTTCCCGAGGACATCGTCATCCACGATGCCCGGGCTTGCCATCGCCGCTACAACCCTCGCTTCCACGCGGCCCACAAGCACTATCGCTACCTCATCCGCTGCGGTCCCCGCCGTGATCCGATGATCCGTCGGCAGGCTTGGCAGCTCGGCCCCGCAGGCATGCGCAAAGACGTCCGCGAGCGCGGCGATCGAGTCGAGGATTACTTGGACCTCGATGCGATGCGCGCCGGGGCTGCGCATTTCATCGGAGAGCACGATTTTCGGGCCTTTCGGCAGTCCGGTGATCAGCGCGAAATCGTCGTCCGCGAGATGCTCGAAGTGAGCCTCCATCCCGGATGGCTCGGGAGACCGGACCTCCTGGCGATCGACGTCGTCGGCAACTCCTTCATGAAGAACATGGTGCGCATCATGGTGGGGACCTTGGTCGACATCGGACGAGGGCGTCTCTTGGCGGACGACGTACCGAAGATGCTCGGGGAAGCGGCCGAGCGTGCCGACGCGGGCCAAACCGCACCCGCCCACGGGCTCACCCTGGTCGAGATTGCGCTGGCGCGTTTCGATGGGCCCGGCGACGCCTTCGATCGGCCGACCGAGGCCGAGCCGCCGTGCAGGGGCTAGAACGTGAGGCCCACGCCGCCGGTGAAGTAGAGCTTGTCGCCCACCGGGGCGCGACTGTTCACGTCCGAGCCACCCAGCTCGAAAAAGAAAAACGAGCTGTTGATGCCCCAGTCCTCGTCGAGCGCATTGGCGCGGCGCCGGTTGATGAAGTTGAGCTCGAGGGCGATCTGGGCGGCCCACCCGAAGCCGTGGCTGCGGCCGGACGATTTCTGTCCGCTGATGCTCTCGTTGAAGAACACGCTATTGTAGCCGACCTTTCCGGAGAACACGAGGGGCACCGGGGTGTAGCGAGCGAGGCCGTCGACCCGAAGCACGAACAGCGCATTGATCGGGAACATCGTGAACTTCGCGCTGTCGGTCGACGGCACGCATGGATCCCCGATGCACGCGTTGCCCTTGAACGCCATCCACCCCCCGGCGACGCCGATTCCGATCGGGCCGACGTATGGAATCCGATAGAGAAAGAAGTCGAACTCGCCCAACAAGATGGGACCGTTGTCATCGGGATAGACGTCGTCGAAGCTCGGATCGCCTGGGTTGGGGCGATAGGCGCCGACGCCAAACTGCAACAAGAAACCTTCGGGGCTCCAGCCTTCACGGGTGCTGTCGCCGACCGGTTGGGCCTGCGCCATGCTGGGAACGAGTCCCACCACGGCTGCGATCATCAGCGCGGAGGGTAGGTGCCTCACCGGCGCCGCCTCCAGCCGAGCGCCGTGCCGAGCAGGAGGCCGAACAACGCGGCGGTCGGCAAGGTCTTTGGATCGGTGAGATCCATCGGCGACACCGAGCAGCCCGTGCACTCCCCCGTGGCATCGCAGAATCCGCTCGTGGCGACCGCGTTCACCTGGGTGCCGTCCGAGAGCTCGCCGACGTTGCCACCTCGGGCGCCGGACTCGATCTGGAAAGCCTGGTCGACCGCGGCCACGTGAAGGTACGTCGTCTCCCCGTCGCCGAGCCCGAGCTGCTGCGCGGTGATCGTTCGGCTGGTGGCGTTTTGATCCGCAGTGACGCCGTCCAACACTGCCGCATTGGCGGGATCGCCGTCGTCGCTACGGTAGAAGCGATAGAGCTCGATCAAGTCGGTCGGACGAGTCCAGGAGAGCACGAAGCTTTGTCCCACGAGGACGGAATCGTTGGTGATGTTCAACTTGGCGGGCGGCGTCACATCGACCCTGAACGAAGCGATGCCGTAGTCGGTTTCAGGGACGTCGGTGCTGCCAGGGTCCGAATCGCGAAAGACGAAAATCTCGTAGGGCGTGCCCTGCAGGCCCGAGGTGTCGCAGGTGACGACTTGGGTGTCGATCAGCTCTTGGAGTGTGAGCCCGCTGATCAACGAATCGGGTTCCAGAGTACGGGGATTGCCGGCAATCTCGCGGCAGTTGGGTGTGATGTCGGTACGGTTCGAGTTGAGATTGCACTCTCCGTTTTCTCGACCCGCCCAGAGATACACCTGTGTGACCGAGGTGCCCGCCTGGGTCGACAGCCGAAGCTCATAGGTGGTGGCGGCCGGATCCTCGCACTGCTCGATGTTGAAGTAGGCCGTCTCCTCGGCTTCGAGCACGAATCCATCGATGCGGTTGAAGCGGTCGTTGAGCTGGGCCGAGGCGGTCGGAACCCAAGCACCTCCGACGGCCACGACCGCGCAGCCGATCAAGAACGCAACGCGCATATCACACCGACACTGCAATCCGCGGGCCAAATTCCCAGGCCGAAAACCCTCGTGTTTTCGGGAGACAGGCAGACAAAGTGGCATGATCCGCCCCTCTTCTACGCCAAGCGATGACATTTCGTCACTTTAATAGAACGCGCTCGGCGATCTGAATGGCGTTCAGAGCCGCGCCCTTCCGGAGATTGTCCGAGACCACCCACATCTGGATTCCGCCTGGATTTCCGATGTCGTCGCGGATCCGGCCGACGTAGACGGGGTCCTTGCCGGCGGCGTCGAGGGGCTGCGGATACACGCCGTGCGGAAAATCATCGACGACCTCGACGCCCTCCGCGCGGCTCAGCAGCTCCCGGGCGCGGGCGGCGGTGAGCGGCTGGTGGGTTTCGACCGTGATCGACTCGCTGTGGGCAGTGATGACCGGGACGCGGACCGCCGTCGGCGAGACCCGAATGGAAGGATCGCCGAAAATCTTGCGGGTCTCCGCCACCATCTTCAGCTCTTCTTCCTGGTAGCCCGAGTCGGTGTCCGGCTTCCAATGCATGAGAAGATTGCGGCTCAACTGGCCGGAAAGCTTGTCTTTGTCGATCTTGGCCCCACGGACCATCGCCTGCTCTTGCGCCTCGAACGCGGCCACGGCCTGGGCCCCGGCGCCGCTGATCGCCTGGTAGGTCGAGACGATGACTCGCTTGAGCCGGGCCTCGTCGTGCAGCGGCTTGAGCGCGACGACCATCTGGATGGTGGAGCAGTTGGGATTGGCGATGATGCCCTTGGG